>NZ_CP121274.1:1917111-2556148 GCF_029639405.1 Microbacterium proteolyticum | reverse complement strand
GGCATCGTCTACATCGCCGACGAGGTCATGGTCGGCTTCGGCCGCATCGGCGAGTGGTTCGCCGTCGACGCGTTCGACGTCACGCCCGACCTCATCACCTTCGCCAAGGGCGTGAACTCGGGCTACGTGCCGCTGGGCGGAGTGGTGATCTCGGATGCCATCGCGAGCCACTTCGACACCGTGACCTTCCCCGGCGGACTGACGTATTCGGGCCACCCGCTCGCGTGCGCCCCCGGCATCGCGACGTTCGAGGTGTTCCGCCGGGACGGGATCCTCGAGCGGGTGCGCGACCTCGGCGAACGCGTCGTCGAACCGCGCCTGCGCGAGATGGCCGAGAAGCACCCGTCGATCGGCGAGATCCGCGGTCGCGGCCTGTTCTGGGCAATCGAGCTCGTCCGTGACCGCGAGACCCGCGAACCGCTGGTGCCGTTCAACGCCGCGGGTCCTGCCGCCGCTCCGATGGCGGCCTTCGCCGCGGCGTGCAAGAAGGCCGGCCTGTGGCCGTTCACGCACTTCAACCGCGTGCACGTCGCCCCGCCGCTGGTGATCTCGGAGGAGGACCTCGTCCGCGGCCTCGACATCATCGACGCGGCCCTCTCCGTCGCCGACGAGGCGGCCGCGGCGTGAAGACGTTGACGAACCTGGTCGACGGCGTCTCCTCGCCGTCGACCGGGCGGCTCCTCGACCTCGTGAGTCCCGTCACCGGCGAGGTGTACGCCCAGGCCCCGTGCTCGACCGAGGAGGAGGTGGATGCCGCTTTCCAGGCGGCATCCCGAGCCTTCGCGTCGTGGCGGCTGACGACCCCGGCCGCGCGCCAGCTCGCGCTCTTCCGGCTCGCCGACGCCCTCGCCGACCACGCCGAGGAGTTCGCCGACCTGGAGTCCGAGGACACCGGGAAGCCTCGAGCGACTCTCGTGGCGGACGAGATCGATCAGTCGGTCGACCAGCTGCGCTTCTTCGCCGGCGCCGCGCGCGACCTCGACGGCCGCGCGGCCGCGGAGTACGCCGAGGGGTTCACGTCCTACGTGCGCCGCGAGCCCATCGGTGTCGTGGCGCAGGTGACGCCGTGGAACTACCCGCTGAACATGGCGATCTGGAAGATCGCCCCGGCGATCGCGGCGGGGAACACCGTCGTGCTGAAGCCCAGCGAGACGACGCCGCAGACCACCGTGCGGTTGGCCGAGCTCGCCGCGGAGATCCTCCCGGCGGGCGTGCTCAACGTCGTCCTCGGCGACCGCGAGACCGGGCGGGCGCTCGTGGAGCACCCCACCCCGCAGCTCGTCGCGATCACCGGGTCGGTCCGCGCGGGCATGCAGGTCGCCGAGTCGGCGGCGCGGCAGGTCAAGCGCGTGCACCTCGAGCTCGGTGGCAAGGCCCCCGCGATCGTCTTCCCGGACGCCGACCTGGATGCCGCGACGGCGGGGATCGCGCAGGCGGCGTTCTTCAACGCCGGGCAGGACTGCACGGCCGCGACCCGCGTGCTCGTGCACGCGTCGGTGCACGACGAGCTCGTCGCGCGCCTGGTCGCCTACGTCGGGGAGAGCGTGAAGGTCGGCGCACCGGACGACCCCGACGCGTTCTTCGGCCCCGTGAACAACCCCGATCAGCTGACGCGCGTGCAGGGATTCGTCGACCGTCTCCCGGCGCACGCGCGTGTGGCGACCGGCGGACACCGCGTGGGCGACACCGGCTTCTTCTTCGCTCCCACGATCGTGACGGGTCTCCGGCAGGACGACGAGCTCGTCCAGCAGGAGGTCTTCGGTCCGATCCTCGCGGTGCAGGCGTTCGATGAGGACGCCGAAGCGCTGCACATGGCCAACGACGTCCCCTACGCGCTCGCGGCATCCGTCTGGACCCGCGAACACGGCCGCGCGCTGCGCTTCAGCCGCGACCTGGACTTCGGGTGCGTGTGGATCAACGCCCACATCCCGTTCGTCTCAGACATGCCCCATGGCGGGTTCAAGCACTCGGGCTACGGCAAGGATCTCTCGGTCTACGGCTTCGAGGACTACACGCGCCTCAAGCACGTGATGTCGAGCCTCGCCTGACGCGGCTCAGGCGTCGGGTGTCCCCGCCTCGGGGGCGTCCGGCGCCGGCTGCTCCGCGTCCGGGTCGGCGGCCGGTCCCGCCGGCGCGTGGCGCTGGGCGTTGACGCGCCGCGCGTGGTCGACGGCGCCCTCGAACCCGGCATCCGGGTCGTCCATCAGGGCGCGCGTCGCGAGGGCGTGGACGCGCACGGCCTCGTCGTCCGCCTCCGTCGCGGCGTCGACCGCGGGCCCGGACTCCTCGCCGATCATCACGAACGCGCGGCTCAGGCTGCGGCGCGTCTCGATGTCGCCCCGGCCGAGGTGCCGCGCCAGCGCGGCGGCGAGTGCCGCCCGCTCGGTGTCCGGGACGAGTCCGGCCGCGGCCCGCCACGCCGCCCGGGCGACGCTCGATTCCTCGTCGTCCAGGAGCGCGGGGGTGATGGCGTTCCACGTGCGGGGGTCGCCGATCTTCGACAGCGTGTGCAGCCCCTGACTGCGCGCCTGGGGGAAGGGCGAGCCGAGCTCGGGCAGGATCGCGTCGACGACGAGCGACGCGTCGTGACGGGTGAGCGCCCAGGTGAGCATGTCGCGGACGAAGAAGTCGGGCTCGACGGCGCAGCGATCGACCAGCACGGCGATGAACGCGTCGTTCGGTCGGGTGCCGGCATCCATGGCCGCGCGCAGACGCAGCGACGCGTCGTCGCGCTCCAGGGCGGCCCGAAGCCCCGCCGTGATGTCGCCCTCCGCCATGCTCGGCCTCCCGTTCGTCGCCCCGCCCAGCTTGACACGCGTCGGGACGAGGAGACCCGTTCTGCACCGGCAGTCCTCGAAACGACGGTTTCCGCGTTGTTACGGCGCAATAAGTCTCGATTTCACCATTGAGCAATGTGTGTGAGCGCTGATACCGTCGCCCCATCATGAGCATCTCAGCGGAGCGACGCCCGGTCCTCGACAGCGTGTCGAAGGCCATCGTCGAACAGCTGCAGGAGGACGGCCGCCGCTCGTACGCCGAGATCGGCAAGGCCGTCGGCCTCAGCGAGACCGCCACACGGCAACGGGTGCAGAAACTGCAGGACGCCGGAGTCCTGCAGATCGTCGCCGTCACCGACCCGCTCCAGCTCGGTTTCGCCCGCCAGGCGATGATCGGGGTGCGCGTGTCGGGAGACACCCGGGTGATCGCGGCCGAGATGGCCGAGCTCCCGGGCGTCATCTACGTCGTCTCCACGGCGGGATCCTTCGACCTCCTCGTCGAGGTCGTCTGCGAGAGCGACGACGACCTCATCGACCTGCTCAACGACCGCATCCGGTCGCTGCCCGATGTCGTGGCGACCGAGACGTTCGTGTACTTGAAACTCCACCGACAGCTCTACAACTGGGGAACGCGATGACGCTTCACGAAATCGACCTGCAGACCGACCTCCAGGCGAAAGCCCGCGACCACCTCTGGATGCACTTCGCCCGCCAGTCCGTGATGACCGAAGGACCCGGCGTCCCGATCATCGTCAAGGGCGAGGGGCACCACATCTGGGATGCCGCGGGCAAGCGCTACATCGACGGCCTCTCAGGCCTCTTCGTCGTCAACGCCGGCCACGGACGCCGCCGCATCGCGCAGGCCGCCGCGAAGCAGGCCGAGGAGCTGGCGTTCTTCCCGCTGTGGTCCTACGCCCACCCGGCCGCGATCGAGCTCGCCGACCGCATCGCCCACCTCGCCCCCGGCGACCTCAATCACGTCTTCTTCTCCACCGGCGGCGGCGAGGCGGTCGAGACGGCGTTCAAGCTCGCCAAGCAGTACTGGAAGACCCAGGGGAAGCCCACCAAGCACAAGGTGATCTCGCGCGCGATCGCCTACCACGGCACCACGCAGGGCGCCCTCGCCATCACCGGTCTCCCCGTGATGAAGCACATGTTCGAGCCGGTCACCCCGGGCGGCTTCCGGGTGCCCAACACGAACTACTACCGCGCGGCGGAGTCCGGCTTCGGCGGCGGGACGCCCGAGGAGTTCGGCCTGTGGGCGGCGGACCGCATCGAGCAGATGATCCAGTTCGAGGGTCCCGAGACCGTCGCCGCGGTGTTCCTCGAGCCCGTGCAGAACGCCGGCGGCTGCTTCCCGGCTCCTGCCGGGTACTTCCAGCGCGTGCGCGAGATCTGCGACAAGTACGACGTGCTGCTCGTCAGCGACGAGGTCATCTGCGCGTTCGGCCGGCTCGGCTACTACTTCGGCGCCGAGGCCTATGACTACCAGCCCGACATGATCACGTTCGCCAAGGCTGTGACGAGCGGCTACTCGCCGCTGGGCGGCACGATCGTCAGCGATCGCGTGTACGAGCCGTTCGCGCACGGCGACGCGTCGTTCCCGCACGGCTACACCTTCGGCGGCCACCCCGTGTCCTCCGCCGTCGCGATGGAGAACCTCGACGTGTTCGAGGAGGAGGGGCTGCTGGAGAACGTCCGCGCCAACTCCCCCGTCTTCCGCTCGACGCTGGAGAAGCTGCTCGATCTGCCCATCGTCGGCGACGTCCGCGGCGACGGCTACTTCTTCGGCATCGAGCTGGTCAAGGACAAGACCACCAAGGAGACCTTCGACGACGACGAATCCGAGCGCCTGCTGCGCGGCTTCCTGTCGAAGGCGCTGTACGACGCAGGTCTCTACTGCCGCGCGGACGACCGGGGCGACCCCGTCATCCAGCTCGCTCCGCCGCTCACGATCGGCCCGTCCGAGTTCGACGAGATCGAGCAGATCCTGCGCTCGACGCTCACCGAGGCCTGGACCCGCCTCTGACCCGCGAAGCGGATGCCGCCCCACCCCGGCGGCATCCGCTTCTTCCTCCTCCGCCCCCACCCGGAGCGGTGCACCCGAAGCTCCACCCGACATCATCCGCTCGGTCGGATCCGCCCGATCCCGACCCGCCCCTCTAGGAGAAGCCACGAACGAGAAGATCGGCGCCACGCAGGCGCCCGCGTCCAGCTCGGGAGCCAAGCTCGCCCGCACCCTCGGCCTGTGGTCGATCGTGGGCCTCGGCTTGGGCTACATGACCCCGACCGTCGTTTTCGACACCTTCGGCCTCGTCGCCGAGGAGACCAACAACGTCGTCCCCGCGGCTTACGCCGTGGCGCTCGTCGTGCTGGTGTTCACCGCCATCAGCTACGGCAAGATGGTCCGCGTCATCCCGAGTGCAGGATCCGCCTACACCTACGCCCGCGAGTCGATCCACCCCGGCGTCGGGTTCGTCGTCGGGTGGACGGCCCTCATCGACTACATGCTGCTGCCGATGGTGAACGCCCTCATCCTGCGCAGCTACATGGAGGCGCTCTTCCCCGACATCCCGGGCTGGATCTGGGTCGTCGTCTTCACCGCCGGCGTCACGGGCGTCATCTACCTCACGATGCGCGGCACCTCGAACGTCAACATGATCCTGCTGGTGTTCTCGATCCTCGTGATGACCGTGTTCGTCGTGATGGTCGCGGTGCAGCTCGTCGGCGGCGCGGGGGCCGGCACGGTCGTGTCCCTCGCCCCCTTCGCCCACAGCGAGGTGCAGTTCGGCGCGGTGCTGGCCGGAGCCACCATCGTGTGCTTCTCCTTCATCGGGTTCGACGCGGTGTCGATGTACTCGGAAGAGGCGAAGACGCCGAAGATCATGCCCCGCGCGATCCTGCTGACCCTCGTGGCCGGCGGCGCGATCTTCCTCGTGGCGTCCTACTTCACGCAGCTGCGCTTCCCCGACTCCGCCGCCTTCCCGCCGGAGGCGATCGAGAACAGCACGCTGCCCGAGATCGGCGTCCAGGTCGGCGGCCCGGTGCTGCAGGCCGTGCTCACCGCGGCCGGCTTCGCCGCGACGCTCGCGTCCTGGCTGGCCTCGCACGCCTCGGTCTCGCGCATGCTGATGGTGATGGGCCGCAACAACGTGCTCCCCCGTCGGATCTTCGGTTTCATCGACCCGAAGACGCACACCCCGACGCTGTCGATCATCATCGTGGGCGTGGTGAGCCTCCTGGCCATCGCGTTCACGCTCGAGCAGATCGCGGCCTACATCAACTACGGCGCGCTCATCGCGTTCACCTTCGTCAACATCTCGGTGATCGCCTGGTTCGCCATCCGCCAGGGCCTGCGCAAGACGCCGGGAGACATCTTCCGGTACATCGTGATGCCCGCGATCGGCATGCTGCTCACCGGTCTGCTGTGGGTGAACCTCGACATGCACGCGCTGATCGGCGGTCTCATCTGGACCAGCATCGGCGTCGTGTACCTGATCGTCCTGACGCGCGGCTTCAAGCGACCGATCGCCTCGTTCGACGAGAACCAGCCGGTCACCGGGGTGAACAAGACCGTCCCCGGTCCGCGCTCGGAGATCTGACCCGCATCGCCTGGGCCGCGGCATCCGTTCCTTCGGGAGGGATGCCGCGGCCTTCGCGTTGCGCGACGTAGCCTGCTGCGGTGAGTGCGCGCACCTGGACCCTGGACGTCGGCGGGATCGCCCGTGAAGAGCTGGTCCGGCAGCTCGATGCCGCCGGCATCCGACGCAATCCGTATGCCGAGGTACTGCTGGCCGACCCCGTGTTCGACACCCGCTCCGCGGAGACCGTCGACATCGTCGAGCGTTCGGTCGCAGACCTCGGTCTCGCGGACGGGGGCACGCTCGCACAGGTGCACGCGGCGGCGGAGACGAACGGCCTCGCCCTGTGCCCGCCCGACACCGCCCCGTACCTGCGCTTGGTGCGGCTCGACCAGGAGATCGCTCCCGACAGCATCCCCAGCACCGGTCGCGCGCCCACCGCGTCGCTGCAGGTCGCCACCCCCGCGCTGCGCGCGGACCACGACTATCCGAAGGGCTTCTACCTGCGCGTCATCGACGGTGAGCCGTGGCTGCGCGGCTTCCGGTGCGACGACGAGTACGTCGCGGGGCCGGGCGAGCGACTGGCGTTCCGGGTGCCCGGGTGCCTCAACGCTCGAACGGGGTGACCGCGCCCAGCACCACCGTTTCGCCGTCGTGTCCGTTCGCCCACCAGTGCGGGGCCGAGCAGCCGTAGGTGACGGTGTCGCCGGCGTGCAATTCGACCCGCCGATCCGACTGGCACACGACCAGCACGCCGGACTCGACGGTCACCGTCTCGGTGCCGATGTGGCGGAACGGGCTGGCCTCGTTCGTGAAGCCGGGCGGCAGCGTCGAGCGGATCAGCTGCAGCATCGACTCCCCACGCGGTGTCAGCAGCTCGCGCTCGGCGCGCTGGTGCGGCGGGGCGTCCGCGGCCACCGGCATGATGTGCCGCTTCGCGCGTGTCACGACCGCCAGAGGCACCGCCGGCTCGTCGAGCAATTGGGTGACCGGGATGCCGAGAGCCCCGGCGAGCCGTTGGAGCGACTGCAGCGACGGGTTGCCGAGGCCGCGCTCCAACTGGCTGACGAGGCCGAAGCTCACCCCGGCCTTCTCCGACAGCGCCTGCACGCTCAGGCCGAGCCGCTTGCGGGCGTCGCGCACCGCGGCGCCGAGGGTCTCGACGGTGCGCTGCTCGTCGGCATCCGTGGCTCGTGTCATGACCGTGTCAGCGTAGCGCCGTGGACGTGTGGCGCGCGCTCACGCGCGTGTGGCGCCCTCCCCCGCTCCACCGTACCGTTGACTTCGGGCGAATGCGCGTCAGCGGGGGCGGCCGACGTACGTTCGGCCGAAGTCAGCGGGAACACGAGCGCACCCGCGGTCCCTCGGGCGGCACCGCGGCCAGCAGATCGCGCGTGTACTCCTGCCGCGGGTGCGCGAACAGCTCGGCCGCAGGAGCAGCCTCGACCACCTTCCCGTCGCGAAGCACCGCGACGTCATGGCTCATCTGCTGCACGATCGCGAGATCGTGCGCGATGAAGAGGTACGTCAGCCCCTGCTCGACCTGCAGACGCCGGAGCAGGGCGAGCACGCGGGCCTGCACAGAGACGTCGAGAGAGGCCGTCGCCTCGTCGAGGATGACCAGCTCGGGCTCGAGCGCGAGCGCGCGCGCGATCGACACTCGCTGACGCTGCCCGCCCGACAACTCGTGCGGGTAGCGCTGGGCGAACGCGGGGTCGAGGTCGACGAGGTCCAGGAGCTCCCGCACGCGGGCGGCACGGGCGGCGGGGGTCGAACCGCCGAGGCGGTGCACGCGCAGCGGTTCGGTGATCGCGTCGGCGACGGTGCGACGCGGATCGATGGAGGCGAACGGGTCCTGGAACACCATGGCGATGCGCCGACGGTCACGACGCTTCGCGCGAAGCGCGTCGCGGACGCCCGCGCCCTCGGCATCCGCCAGGGTCGCGGTCCCGGCGTGCGGGGCCACGAGCCCGGTCAAGGCGTTCGCGATCGTCGATTTCCCCGACCCCGACTCCCCCACCAGGGCGAGAGTGGTCCCGCGGCGCACCGTGAACGACACGTCGTCGACGGCGTGCACGGTACGCCGACCGGCGGGTGTCTGCACGACGAAGCGCACGTCCAGACCGGAGACGGCGAGGAGCGCAGCCGCGCCGGGCTCGGGCGTCGGACCGGATCCGGCGACCACGCGCGGACGCGCCGCGAGCAGCTCCTTCGTGTAGGCGTGCTGCGGATCGGCGTACACGTCGAGGAGCGGTCGCTGCTCGACGGCCTCGCCGTGGCGCAGCACCAGAACATCGTCGGCGACCTGACCGATCACCCCGAGGTCGTGACTGATCCAGACCACCGCGGTCCCGCGGTCGTGCTGCAACTGCTGCACGAGGTCGATGATCTGCGCCTGGGTGGTGACGTCGAGCGCGGTGGTCGGCTCATCGGCGACGAGAAGGGCGGGGTCGCACGCGAGGGCGATCGCGATCATGACGCGCTGGCGTTGACCGCCCGAGAACTGGTGCGGGTACGCGTCGACGCGGACCGCCGGGTCCGGGATGCCGACGGCCTCCAGCAGCGCGACCGCCCGGGCGTGCGCGGCCCGACGCGACAGGCCGCGGTGCGCCTCCAGCGACTCGGCGATCTGTCGCCCGACCGTCAGATAGGGGTTCAGGGAGGTCGACGGGTCCTGGAAGACGAACCCGACCGCGTCGCCGTGCACCGAGCGCAGCACACGGTCCGACGCTCCCACGAGCTCGACGCCCCGGGCATCCGGGTCCGTGCGCAGAACGCTGGAGCCCTCGACCCGTCGCCCGGGGGCATCGATGAGGCCGGTCGCCGCGAGCACCGTCAACGACTTGCCCGAGCCCGACTCGCCCACGATGCCGAGGGTCTGACCCCGGTCCACCGAGAAGTCGAGCCCTCGGACGATCGACGTCTCGCCGATCGCGACGCGGAGATCCCGCACCTCCAGGACGCTCATGGCCGCACCTCCGTGCTGATCGTGTCCCGCCGGAGGCGCGGCGGCCCGTTACGGCGACGCTCCCCCCGCCGTGCCTCGATGATCGTGCGCTGGCGCGGATCGAGGCCGTCGCGCAGACCGTCGCCGAGCAGGTTGAACGCCAGCGCCGTGACGAAGATCGCCGCCCCGGGGAACACGCTCATCCACCACGCCTGGGCGAGGAAGCCCTGAGCGGTGAAGAGCATGCCTCCCCATGACGGGGACGGTGGCTGGATGCCGAGCCCGAGGAACGACAGGGCGGCCTCCGAGAGGATCGCGAACGCGAGCGACAGCGAGGTCTGGACGACGATCGGACCGCCGATGTTCGGCAGCACGTGCCGGAGCAGGATGGATGCCGGCGGCGTGCCCATCGTGCGCGACACTTGCACGAACGGCGAGGAGCGGAGCGCCAGCGTGCTGGCCCGGGCGACGCGGGCGAAGATCGGCGTGTAGACGACGCCGATCGCGATCGTCGTGGTGAGTGCCCCCGGCTCGAAGATCGCGATGATCGCCAGGGCCAGAAGCAGCACCGGGAAAGCGAACATGACGTCGACGACGCGCATGAGCACCGCGTCGGCCCACCCGCCCGCGTAGCCTGCGACGACGCCGAGCACGAGCCCCAGGACGAGCGCGATCGTCACGGCGGAGACGGCGATCGTGAGCGAGGTGGAGCCGGCGAGCAGCACGCGCGAGAACACGTCGCGGCCGAGTTCGTCGGTCCCGAACCAGTGCGCGGGGCTCGGCGGCGTCAGCGCGTTGGCGACGTCGATCTGGTTGACCCCGTACGGCGCGATCCACGGCGCCAGCACGGCCGCGAGGACGATGATCGCCAGGACGACCGCTGCGGCCACCGTCAGCGGATTGCTCGCGAGCAGACGCCAGGACGCCACGCGCCCGGGGGCGGGGGCGGAGGCGACCGCGGCGCCGGGGGTGGGTTCGATGGAGCTCATGCGGCACGGATCCTCGGGTCGACGGCGGCGTACAGCACGTCCACGATCAGGTTGACGACGATGAACATCACGGCCACGAGCAGCACCGCGCCCTGGATGAGCGGGTAGTCCCGCGCGGCGACGGCGTCGAACACGAGACGACCGAGGCCCGGCCAGGCGAAGACCACCTCGACGACGATGACGCCGCCGAGGATCGTGGCCAACTGGATGCCGGCGATCGTCAGCACCGGGACAAGGGCTCCGCGCACGATATGGCGGGACACCACGACGCGGCGGGGCAGTCCCTTCGACACCGCGGTGCGGATGTACCCCGACGAGGCCACGTCGATGACGGCGGCACGGATGTAGCGCGTCATGATCGCCCCGGCGACGAGACCGACGGTGAGCCCCGGCAAGGTCACCTGACGTGCCCACCCCGCGGGATCCTCGGCGAAGGCGACGTACCCGCTGGCCGGGAACAGACCCAGCGTGACGGAGAAGAGCGAGATGAGGAGCAGACCCAGCCAGAAGTCCGGCACGGAGACTCCGAACTGGCTCGTCAGCCGCACGATCACATCGCTCACGCGCCCCTCGCGCAGCGCCGAGTACACCCCCGCGGGCACCGAGATCACGAGGGCGACCGCCAGTCCCACGAGCGCGAGCGAGATCGTGGCGGGCAGGCGCTGCAGCAGGGTGGTCGTCACCGGCTGACCGTTGCGGAAGCTGACGCCGAGGTCCCCGGTCACCGCGTGGGCCAGGTAGGAGAAGAACTGCTCGGGCACCGAGCGGTCGAGACCGGACGCCGAGCGGAGCGCCTCGTACGCTTCGGGCGTGTACCGGGTGCCGAGCGCGAGGCGCACGGGGTCACCGGGCACGAGGTGCACGAGGGCGAACACGACGATCAGCACACCGAGCAGCACGACGGCCGACGACAGCAGCCGGAGGCCCAGGAAGCGCAGCATCTGCGCGGGGGCGATCCTCACGGATCCTCCTTGTTCGAAGCGGACGGGAGGGGCGGGACAGACCGGACCGGACAGCCCGGCGCAGGACCGCGGGGGCACCGGCACGCCGGACCCCCGCGGCCTCGGATCACTCGCTCAGCGAGACGCCGGCGAACCGGATCGCGCGGTCGGCGCGCGTGTCGTAGCCCGACACCTTGGGCGAATACACCTGCAGCACCGACGGGTTGTAGAGATAGATGTAGCTGGCCTTGTCGGCGATGATCGTCGCCGCCTGGGCGTAGAGATCCTTGCGCGCCGCCGTGTCGGTTTCGACGCGACCGGCGTCGAGCAGGCGGTCGACCTCGGCATCCGAGAACTTCTGCGCGTTGCTGGCGCCGTCGGTGTGGTGCTGCGAGTAGTAGAAGTCGTCGGGGTCGATGTTGCCGAGCCAGCCCATCATGAGCATGTCGAAGTTGCCGGAGTTCTGCTCGTCGAGCCACGTCGAGAAGTCGGGCTGGCGAATGGACACCTGGATGCCGAGCGGTTCGAGTTCGGCGGCGATGATCTGCGCGGCCGTGACCGTCTCGGGGTAGTCGCTGGTGGCCAGGAGGTCCAGCGTGCCGCCGGTGTACCCGGCTTCGGCCAACAGCGACTTCGCCTTGTCGAGGTCGGTGGAGTACTGGTCGTACTCGGTGTACCAGACGCTCTGCTTCGGGATGGCGAGCTGGTTGACCTCGGCCGTGCCGTAGCTGACGGCCTGCACGATGGCATCCCGGTCGATCGCGTACGCGATGGCCTGGCGGACCCGCACGTCGTTCCACGGGGCTTTCGCCTCGTTCAGAGCGAGGTACCAGTAGTCGCTCGACGGCGTCTGGCCGAGTGTGACCGAGCTGTCGCTCTTCAGCTGCTCGACCTGCTGGGGCGGGACCACGTCGGTCCAGTCGATGTCGCCGGCCTTGAGGGATGCCAGCGCGGTGGCGGGCTCGGAGATGAAGCGGTACTCCACTCCCCCGAGCTGGGGCGCGCCGCCCCAGTAGTCGGGGTTGGCCGTCAGCGTGATGTGGTCGCCGGCGACGTAGTCGCTGACGGAGAACGGTCCCGTTCCGACCGGCGCAGTCGTGATCTCGCCCGACTCGACGTTGCTCTTCTCCACGATCGCCATGCCCTTGAATCCACCGAGGTTCGACAGCAGATTGGGCGTGGGCTGCGAGACCGTGATGACGACGGTCGCGTCATCGGGGGCGGTGACGTCGGTGACCGTGGAGAACTTCCACGCGTTCGCGAGCTTCTCGTCGATGATGCGACGGTACGAGTAGACGACGTCTTCACTCGTGAAGTCCGAGCCGTCCTGGAATTTCACCCCGTCGCGCAGCGTGAAGGTCCAGGTGAGCTGGTCGTCGCTGGTGGTCCAGCTCTCAGCGAGAGCGGGCTGCATCTCGAGGTTCTCGTCGGGCTGCACGAGCGTGTCGTAGACGTTCTCGAGCACCTCGAACGCGAAGTACGACGTCGTCTTCTGCGGGTCGAGCTGATCGGGCTCGCCGCCGATGGCGGCGACGAGGGTCTGACCTGAACTGTCGCCGGAGCCGTCGATGTCGACGCTCTGACCGGCGGAGCAACCGGCGAGGGCGAGCGTCGCGGCGAGCGCGCCGGCGATGCCGAGGGTGATGCGCTGTTTCATGTGATGCCAATCGGGTGAGGTGTCCATCATTTAGATGATGTTTCGATCAGTATGTGCAAGCATGGGGGTCGGCACAAGCCCCACCTCGGCGGTGAAACACGATCTTCACAAACCCGCCCGCGGCGCCGCGCCGCGCCTCGCCGACCCCTCAGGAGCGCCCATGACCTTCACCGTGCTGGCCCGCGACCCCCGCGACGGCCTGATCGGCGCGGCCACCGCGAGCCGATCCCTCGCCGTCGGCGCCGGGGTGACCGCGGTCGACCCCGGCGTCGGGGTCGTCGCCAGCCAGGCGTGGACGAATCGCGCGCTGCGCGGGCTGTTGCTCGCAGCGATGCGCGAGGGACGCTCGGCCGCCGACGCCGTGGCCGCCACGCCGGGATGGGATGATGGGCATGCGCTCCGTCAGGTCGCCGCGCTCGGGTGGTCGGGTGCGGGCGCCGCACGCTCGGGTGCGGACATCACGGCGTGGGCGGGGGACCTCGTGACCCCGGACGCCGTCTTCATCGGCAACTTCCTCGCCGGACCCGACGTGCTCGCGGCGATGGCCGCGGCGTGGAGGACGGACGGGCGGGATCTCGCCGATCGGCTGATCGACGTCCTGGCCGCGGGCGAACGGGCCGGAGGCGACGCCCGCGGCCGGCAGAGCGCGGCATTGGTGCTCGCCTCGCGGGCTGACATCGTGCTCGATCTGAGGGTCGACGACCACCCCGATCCGATCTCGGAACTGGCCCGTCTCCGTCGCCTGGCCGCGGGCGCCGGCATCCCCGCAGAGATGCCGACATCTCCGATCAGCGCACAAGCTCCCACTGCGTCGTGAACGGGCTCCCCGCGGGCCTGGTCAACAAGCCCGTCGCGCAGCTGATCTCCACGGCTCCGGGACCGGGGGCGGCCGCGATGACGGCGTCGAAGGCGCTCGGATCACCCAGGGTCGTCCCGTTCACCGTGACGATGGGCGTCGTGGAGTGCCGGCTCGTGTCGACGTCGAAGAGCTCGATGCTCGCGTCGGACGGGTCCGCGTAGCGCCAACGCCCCGTGACGGTGCCCCCCATCTCGACCTTCACCACGAACTCCGTGCCGTCCTTGTCGGCGAGGTAGGTCGTGTAGGTCGTCGGGCCACCCCACGAGAACGTGTGATCCGCTTCGAACACCCAGAGCGTCTCTCCGTCGATCGTGACGTCGGCGGACAAGACGGGCAGTTGCGCGTCGCTGAAGAAATCATCCTCCATCTGCGCGGCGAGGTTCGGCAGGTCTGCGCTCCACGTACCGAGGATGCACGTGTCGGCCGTACCCGGAGCAGGAAGGTCGATCGATGGATCCACGGTCGCTTCCGCGGTGGCCACGGACCCCGAGGTGGATCCGCCGCCCGCGCAGGCCCCCAGCATGCCCGTCGGCACGAGCAGCACGGCCACCGCCCCCGACAGCATCCACCTCTTCCGTTCGCGCATCGTGATCTCGCTCCTCTCGCCTCGCATGCGAGGGTGCCCACTCGCCGCGCACGGCGGGCCAGCAGAGCCGGAGAGTGCGCGCCGACCCTCCCCGAATCGCGTAGAGACCCGACCGTGCCGCGCGTGCGAGGATCGTGGCATGGCCGCCAAGGACGACGACGCCCGTGCCGTCGCGTTCGTCGAGATGATGGAGCTCGGCGCAGCCGCGCCTCGCATCGCGGGTCTCGTCACGCAGTCGACGCCGCCACGGGACTGGGTGGACGCCTACGCGCTGCTGTTCCTCGGCCGCTACGCCGAAGCACTGACCGCGATCGCTCTGGTCGACGACGGCTCCCCCGGCGCGCGAGCGACACGCGCCCAGGTCGAGGCTCTGTGCGTGGGCAGGGTCAGCGTCCCGCTCACCCCGGCCGTCGAACCCGACACCCTGGCCGGCGCGATGGCCCTGTTCCAGCTGAGCGAGGCGGCGCACCTCGTCGGTCGCATCGACCGGTGCTCGGCGATGCTCGACGACGCCCTCAGCGGCCGCGTGCCTCGCCGTGCCCGCGTGTGGCTCCGGCTCGCCGCCGTGCGGGCGCTCCTCTTCCGCGGTCACGTGGCGAAGGCGGGCGAGCTCCTGGCGCTCGCGGGAGCGGACGCGCGCTCACCGCAGGCGCGCCGTTCGCTCACCTGTCTGCACGCCGTCGTCGCCGGCTTCTCGAGACGGGTCGAGGTCGTCGTGGCCGAGGCGTCCGTGATCCGCCGCGAGGTCCTCCCCCCGAGCAACTACGCCGATTCCGGCATCGCCCTCATGTGCGCCCTGGGACTCGCCGGCGCTGGCATGGTGGCCGCCGCCGGCGAGCTGCTGCGGGAGGGCGGCGGCGGGCCGGGTCTCCCCCTTCTGCCGCCGACCCTCCGCGGCTACGCGTACGACGTCCTCATCGAAGCCGCCCTGGCAGCCGACAAGCCCGAGCTCGCGGCGTGGATCATGGTCGATTTCGACCGCATCGACTTCGGAGCGAACGCGCAGTTCCACGCGGCGCGGGAAGCGGCGCGTGCGCGTATCGAGATCGCGTCCGGCGAGCGGGGCGTCGGCGAACAGCGCGCCGAACGCGCGGCCCGCGATGCCCTCGGGGCGGGCGTCGGCCTCGTCGGCGCACGCGCCGCCGCCGTGGCGACGCATGCCGCGGACGCGTCGGGCCACGGCCGAGCCACGCGCGACCTGCTCGACGCGTCATCCGTCGACCTCCGTCGGTGGCTGGACGGCGCCGCCCAGATACACGCCACGGACATCGGTGATCGACGTATCGAGACCGAGCTCGCATGGGAACGCCTCACGCAGGCGCAGCGGGCGGTCGCCCGGCTCGCCGCGCAGGGCCTGCGCAATCAGGAGATCGCCGACCGGCTGGTGCTGTCGCGGCGGACCGTCGAGGGACACCTGACCGCGATCTTCGACCGGCTTCGTATCGACGACCGTGTGGACATCGTCCGCGGTTCCGGCAACCGATCCCTCGACCCGGCCGCCCTCAGCCTGCTGACCCCTCGGCAGATCGACATCGCGCGCGAAGTCGTCGCCGGAGCCGGCAACGGTGCGATCGCCGAGCGCCTGGGCATCCACGTGAAGACGGTGGAGAAGCACGTGCGCGGCCTGTACCGCGCGCTGGGTGTGACCGGTCGTGCCGCCGCCGTGGGGCGTCTGCTCGGACCCGATCAGCGCCGGGCCTGAACCGCCTGCGCGAGAGTCTGCGCCGCGGCCTCGCGGGCGGGGTCGGCGCTTCCGGTGACGGCGAGACGGAACGAGTGCGTCGCGTCGGCGAAGTACGCACCGCCGGGCGTGGTGACGAAGCCGCCGCTGCCCGGGGCGGGAGCCTCGGCCGGTGCGGGGTTGATGCTGCCGGCCGGCCAGGCCGCGAGCTCGAGATAGGTGCCGGGTGTGGCCGTCGAGGCCCACACGCACTGCCCCCCGGTCGCCTCGTCGAGCGAGCCAAAGGTCAGGCCCGTGTCGACGGTGGCGATGCCGACGACGCCGGCCACCTCGTCGTCGCTCACCACCGCGCAGAGGTCGCTCGCGATCGGGGCTCCGGCATCGGGCGCGGCGGCATCGGGCGCGGCGGCGGAGGTCGACGCGTCCTCCGTCGACTCCGTCGCCACGGGCGCTATGGCCTCGGGGGTCGCCGCGGACGAGCACGCGGCCAGCGGAGCGCACAGGACTGCGAGCATCACGGTGGCTGCGGCGAGAGGGAAACGGGTCTCGGTGGTCATTCGGGGCCTTCCGGTCAGGTGCGACCACGTTGGGGTCACGGCCGGGCCGGGTCCGATCGTCTGGGCGGTCTCGCGAGGTCGCCCCACCTCGAGCGCGTGCAAACCCCCGCTGCCGCCCGTTCGCGCGCGAGAGCCTGAGCTGCACGGTCACCACGGGTGCCCGCCGGTAGACTCGAGCCAGTGACCACCACCCGCGCCGAAGCCGCTTACCTGCGCTCGGTCACGGCGTTCAAGAACCCGATGCTCGACCTGCTGCACGGGCGGTTCGCACCGTTCGTCGTGGCCGTGCTGTCGAACGTGTTCTCGCCCGACCGGCCCGCGGTCGCGGTCGCCGACGCGCACGTCGAGGTCGCCGAGGCGATGGACGAACTGCGCGCCGCGGGGTACGACACCGAGGACGACCGCCGCCTCCCCGCCGGGTCGGCGCGCGACATCTGCCGCGGGTGGGTGCGCGTGGGCTGGTTGAGCCTGCAGATCGAGGACGACGTCGAGGTGTACCGCCTCTCCGCCCACGCCGTCGGAGCGCTCGAGATCGCCGGGCGCGCGGGCGGCGGGCGCGCACGCGTGTCACGGTCCCGGGTGCGGACGCTGCTCGACGCCGTCGAGCGGCTCGCGCGCGACGCCGAGACCGATCCCGAACGGCGCCGCGAGGCCCTGCTCGCCGAGCGGGCAGCCCTGGATGCCGAGATCGCGGCGCTCGACGAGGGCGTCATCGAGCCCCTCGACGACGAGCATCTCCTCGAGGAGGCGGAGAACGTCATCCACCTCGCGCGCGAGCTTCCCGCGGACTTCTCCCGCGTCGCCGAGTCGATCGCGGCCATGCAGCGCGACGTCGTCGCCGAGCTCCGCCGCGACGCCCGCCCGACCGGCGACGTGCTGCGCGAGTACCTCGAGCGCGGTCGCCACGTCATGCAGGCCACGCCCGAGGGACGCGCGTTCCAGGGCGCACTGCGCCTGATCGGCGATCCCGAGCACATCGACGACCTCACCGATCAACTCCACGCCGTGCTCACGCAGCCCTTCGCGCGCCTCTTGACGATCGAGCAGCGCAGAGAACTGGATGCCATCGCCCGCCGCGTCGAAGCGGGGGTGCTCGAGGTGCTCACCGCGCAGCGGCGCGCGTCGCACGTCATCACCGTCCAGGTGAAGACGCACGACCCGATCCGTGATCGCCAGGTCGACGACCTGCTCCGCTCCGTCATGGCGGGGCTGCACCGGTGGAGTCAGACGAAGACCCCGGGACGCGTCGAGCCCGTGCGCACCCTGCCTCTCGCCGACATCGGTCACCTGCGACGGTCCCTCAGCGACGTTCGCCCGCCCGGAGCCCCCGAGCCGCTGGCATCCGACGAGTCCGACGTCGAGTTCGTCGACGCGGACACGCGCGCGTGGGGCGGCCCGCACTACGCCGAGCTGGAGGCCTACGTCGAAACCCTGGGCGAGAGCTTCGACCTCGCCGAGGCCTTCGCTCGCGCCGACGAGTACACCCGCCGCCCCGTCGACCTCGTCGGTCTCCTCGAGATCGCCCACCGCCGCGGACTCGCCGAGGGCGACGAGGTCTCGGTCGTCGAGGCCGTCCGCCCCGACGGCACGACCCGCCGCTTCGCTTTCACGGCGGTCACCGCCGTCCGCACGACAGAAACGGATGCCGATGACTGACGTCGACACGTCCGCCCCCACCGTCGCCCCGTCCGGCGACGACACCCCCGCCTTCATCGCCCCCGTCGCGATGGAGAACGATCCCGACGCGCTGTTCGCCGGGGATCGCGGCATCCTGGATGCCGATGTGCGACGCGTCCTCGTGCGGATCCTGCAGCGCCGGTTCCTGCTCGCCGAGAACTCCCCCGCCGAGTGGAAACTGCTGCTGGAGCACCAGCAGATGATCGAGTCGCGCCTCAACGACCTGTTCGTGCGGCTCGTCGTCGACCACGACCGGGGCGTGGCGTACAAGGAGCAGGTCCGCAGCGACGAGGTGGACGTGCCGATCCTGCTGAAGGACGAGGCGTACTCGCGCGCCGAGACGCTCGTGCTCGTGTACCTGCGCACGGTGTTCCAGCGCGAGACGACCGCGGGTGCGCCGTCGGCCCGCGTCGACGTCGAAGAGGTCGAGCAGACGGTCCTGACGTACTTCGCCGAGTCCGACGGCACCCGCGCGAGCCAGCAGCGGGCGGTGCGGACCGCGATCGCGCGGCTCGACCGCGAGGGCATCATCGAGGAGGAGTCCGAGGGCCGGTACCGCATCGGACCGCTCATCGAGATCGTCCTCAGCGCCGAGGTGCTGCGCGAGCTGCAGCGCTGGCTCGAGGAGCAGACGACGGATGCCGAGCCCGCGCCCTCCGACGAGATCGAGGCCGTGGCATCCCTTCCCGAGGAGCAGACCGCATGACGATGCTCGAGACCCTGTTCGGCCTGATCCCCGCCGCGTCGCGCGGGCAGCAGTGGGTCGCCGACGAGCTCCAGCTCATCAACTGGGGCGGCTACGACGGCGAGCACCGCGTGCGCTTCGCCCCCACCGCGACGCTCCTGTGCGGCGGGTCGGGCTCGGGCAAGTCGACGCTCATGGACGCGTACGTCGCGCTGATGATGCCGCACACGACCCCGTTCAACGGCGCGTCCAACGGCGCGGTGGTCGGCCGCCCGCGCGGGCAGGAGCAGCGCAACATCCTGTCGTACGGCCGCGGCAAGCTCGACGAGTCGCGCACCGACGAGGGCACGAAGGTCCGGGTGCTGCGCGGCGACGGCACCGACACGTGGACTGCGATCGCCATGACGTGGGTCGACCACGACGGCGCCCGCTTCACCGCCGTGCGCGCGTGGTACATCCCCGCCTCCGCCCGCGTGCTCGACGACGCCGTGAAGGTGCGCGGCACGATCCACGGCGCCTTCGACCTGCGCGGGCTCGAACGGGCGGCGGCGCAGCACCTCTCCGACTCCGCGGTCCACGCGACCGGGCTCGACACCCTCGCGACCGACCGCGAGTTCTCGGCTCGGCTGCACGCGGTGCTGGGCATCGGCGCCGCCGGGTCGGGCGCGAAGGCCATGAGCCTGCTCGCCCGCATCCAGGCGGGCCAGCAGATCACCACCGTCGACGACCTGTACAAGCGCATGGTCCTCGAGGAGCCCGAGACCCTCGCGACCGCCGAAGCCGTCGTCGCCCACTTCGACGGCCTCGAGTCGACCCGCACGCGCATGCTCGAAGCGCGCCAGCAGGTGCGGGCGCTGCAGCCGATCCGCACCATCAGGACCCGCATCGACGACGCCGCCGAACGCGTCCGCATCATCGACGCGCTCGGACGCTTCGGCGACCCCTCCTCCCGCGCGTCGCTCTGGCGCGCGCAGCGCCGCATCGATCTGCTCGGTGCCGTCGAGGACGAACTGCGCGAGCGGACGCACGCCACCGACGCGCTCGTGCGCGAGCGACAGGCGCTCGCCGATGCCGCTGAAGCCGAGCGCGACGGCCTCGGCGACGTGCTGCGCGCCGCGGGCGGCGACCGGCTCGACGCCGCCCAGCGCGAGCTCCGCGGGCTTGAACGCCGCCGCGCCGGGATGCAGCGCGACCGCGACCGGTTCGACGCCGCGCTCGCAACGCTCGGCACCGAGGTCGCCGACGCGAGAGGCTTCGCGGCGCTCACCGGCGAGGCACGCCGGACCCTCGGCGACACGGATGCCAAGTCCGCCGTCCGCGACGCGTTCGTCGCCGCGAGCAGCCGGCACACGGCCCTGCGCCAGCAGCTCGCGACTCTCGAGGCGGAGCACCGCCGCACGCAGACCCGCGACGACAACATCCCGCCGCGCCTGCACGAGGCGCGCGAGGCCCTGGCGGAGGCGGCGGGTCTCACCGCGGCCGAGTTGCCGTTCGTCGCCGAGCTCGTCGACGTCCGCACCGAGTTCGAGCCGTGGCGCGGGGCGTTCACGCTCGCCCTCGGCGGTTTCGCGACGACGATCCTCGTCGACACCGCGCACCTGGCATCCTTCCGCGCCGCGATCGACGGCGTGCGCCTGTCGGAGCGTCTGCGGTTCGAGGGCGTGACGACCGCTCTCCCCGAGCGCACGGGCCTCGACCCCGCGACCCTCCCCGGCCGTCTCGATTACCGCCCCTCCCCCTTCACCGGCTGGCTGCAGGACCGGCTCGAGCAGCAGTTCGCGTTCGTCTGTGTGGATGCCGCCCGCGAGCTGTCGCAGCACCGCCTCGCGCTCACGATCGCCGGCCAGACGAGCCAGGGCTCCCGCGGCGCGCACGGCGGTTCGATCCGCCAGAGCATCCTCGGGTTCTCCAGCCGGGTGCGGCTCACCGAGCTCGGGGACGAGATCGCGAGCGTCCGCCGTGACCTCGACCGGGCAAAGACCGCCGTCGACGAGGCGGCCGCCGCGCTCGACGCGTTCGACGACCGCCGCAGCGCCCTCGAGAAGATCGCCGATCTCACGTGGGAGCAGGTCGACACGGCATCCGTGGATCGTGAGATCGAGCGCTGGAACGAAACCCTCACGGAGATCACGGCCGGCAACCCGCGCATCGCCGAACTGCAGGAGCAGATCTCGGGCACGCGCGCCCGGGCGGCGAGGCTCCGCGAGGAGATCGGCAGCGCCAAGGCGGAGCAGCAGCGCCTCTCCGCCCGGTGGGCCGAAGTGACCGACGAGGTGGATGCCGCCCATGTGCGTCTCGAGGAGGCCGAGGACGCCGGGCTCACGCTCACCGACGACGAAGCCGCATACCTCGACGCGCTGTTCGTCGCGCCCACGGACGACGCGGCGTCGCCGTCGCAGCGTCTCGCGCGCTTCGACGCCGCGCTCGAGTCGGCATCCAAGCGTCTCCTGGAAGACCAGCGGGCCGCGCAGGAGACCTGGGGCGAGCAGCGCGAGAGCCTGCGTCGCACCCTCACCGCGTTCATCGACCGGTGGCCGAGCCCGAACCTGCTCGCCGACCCCGACGAATCGCTCGGCGACTTCGAGCGGATGCTCGCCGACCTCGAGGCCAGCGGGCTGCACGAGCTGGAGGCGGAATGGCGCGACAGCCTGCTGCGCCTCTCGGGCAACGACCTCACCAACCTCGACGCGTCCCTCACCCGGGCGCTGCGCGAGATCCGCGACCGCATCGCACCGATCAACGACATCATGCGCGACCTGCCGTTCTACGACGACGAGCACCGCCTGCAGATCGTGCCCCGCGAGAGCCAGTCCGAGGTGCGGCGGCGGTTCCGCCGCGAGCTGCGCGACGTCCGCGCCGCCATCGACGCGGCCTCCACCGACGAGGAGCGCGAGGCCGTGTACGGCCGGATGGCGCGGCTCATCGGCCGCATCCGACCCACCGCGCCCGACTTCGCCGACCTCGTCGACGTCCGCAACCACGTGCGGGTCAGCGCCGAGCGCTTCCGCGCCGCGACCGGCGAGCACGTCGCCCTGTACGACCACATCGGCGAGAAGTCCGGCGGCGAGTCGCAGGAGCTCATCGCGTTCATCGTCGGCGCGGCGCTGCGTTATCAGCTCGGGGATGCCGGCGCGGAGCGTCCTCGCTACGCCCCGGTGTTCCTCGACGAGGCGCTCATCAAGGCCGACGCGCACTTCACCAAGCGCGCGATCGGCGCCTGGCGCGGCCTCGGGTTCCAGCTGGTCATCGGGGCGCCGAACGACAAGTACAGCGCGATCGAGCCGCACGTGGACGTCGAGTACGACATCCTCAAGGACACCCGCGGGCGGTCGTGGGCGAAGGCGAAGGTGGCGCTGCCGGACTGACCGCGCGGGTGCGCGGAGCTTCCGGGCGGGAGTTCAGCGCCCGCGCAGCCTCCGCGATCCGCACAACCTCAGCCCGGGTCGGGGTACCTCGACTGAGGTTGCGCGGATGACGGACGGTGCGTCGGTGCCCTCACACCGCCACGAGCGCCCGCGCACTCTCGGCGGGGGCCGGTGCGGGCTGCCCGATGACATCCCCGAGCCGCCGACGCCCCAGCGACGGGTCCGCGGCGACGCGCAGGGCCAGCGCTCGCACCAGGACGACCGCGGGCGGCGTCGGCGCGGTCGTGGGAGCGAGCGCGCGGTCGATGGCATCCAACGCCCCGAGGAGTCGCTCGTCGTGGCACCGCGCGTCGGCGGCCGCGATCCAATCCAGCAGTTCGGTAAGGGTCCAATCAAAGGAGACTGGACTCTCAGGATCGACAATGTGGCGGGTTTCGCGGCTCATTGGACCAGAATGACCCTCGAACGCAGGCGCCGAAAGAGCCACTCTCCACCCCGTGGCCTCAACCGACGGGCGCGCCGAATCAGTCGCCCTGCGCCCCCAGGACGAGATCGAAGACCATGCGCTCCCACACGCGCCCGGCCGCGACGAGGGCGTCGTGGGCCGCGGCGGGATCGTCGGAGTGCAGCACGGCGGCCGTCGTCTTGAGTCCGTCGAACCCCCCGACCACCACCGTCGCTACCGCTTCGGCGTCGACACCCTGCCGACCCGCCGCGGCGTCCCGCACGACCTCGGCGACGACGTCGATCCACCGCCGCGTGAGCGAGGCCGCGAACGCGCGCGTCTCGTCCTGATCGGCGAGGGCCCAGGTCAGACGGGAGATGACCCAGGCATCCGGGTCGCCGTCGTGCAGCGCCAGCACAGCCGGCAACAGGGCGCGCAGTCGGGGCTCGCCGGGCTCGACCGAGTCCAGCGCGACCCGCACGTCGGTGACCCACCGCTCGTGGCGCGCGGCGAGGACCGCGACCGCGAGCGCCTCCTTGCTGTCGAAGTGGAAGTAGACCGATCCCTTCGACAGCCCGCTCGCCTCGACGATGTCGGCCATGCGGGCGCGGTCGTAGCCCAGGCGGGCGAAGACCGTTGCGGCGGCGTCGATGATCCCGTCCCGGGATGCCGCCCCCTGAGACGTGCGCCCTCGGGGGCGCCCGACGCGACGCGGAGGCGCGTCGGGGGCTTCGTCTGGACGCGAGGACATTCGGTCAGTATAGTTCCAAGTTATATAGACCGACTGGTTTGTTTAATTAGGAGACAGTATGCGCAGCATCGGCCGCGGAACCACCACCCTCGTCACGGGCGCCTCCTCGGGCATCGGACGCGCCTTCGCCGAACGGATCGCCGCGGACGGCGGAGACCTCGTCCTGGTCGCGCGCAGCGCGGACGCCCTGACGGCCCTGGCGGACGATCTCGCGCAGACGCACGGCATCCGGGCCGTCGCGATCGCCCACGATCTGGACGCGCCGGGAGCTGCCGCGGCCCTCGCCGAGCGACTGCACGCCGAGGGCCTGCGGATCGACGCCCTGATCAACAACGCCGGCCTCGGCATCCACGGGGATCTCGTCACCCAGCCGCTCGCCTCGATCACGACGCAGGTCACCGTCAACGTCACGAGCCTCACCGAGCTCACCGCCTTCCTGCTCCCGGGCATGCTCGACCGCCGCCGGGGCGCTGTCGTCAACGTCGCCAGCACGGCCGCGTTCCAACCCCTGCCCCACATGTCGGTCTACGGCGCGACGAAGGCCTACGTCCTGTCGTTCTCGCGCGCGCTGTGGCGCGAGACGCGCGGCACCGGGGTCGACGTCGTGGCCATCTGCCCCGGCGCGACCGCGACGCCGTTCTTCGCGACCGCGGGCGACGACGCCTCCTTCGGTCCGCGGCGCACACCCGACGGCGTCGTGGACAGCGCGCTGCGCGGCCTCCGACGCGGGACGCCCACCGTCATCGACGGCGCAGCGAACGCGTTCTCGTCGCGCCTGGCCGCCGTGCTCCCCGAACGCGTCGCGATCGCCGTCGCCGAGCGGGCGATGCGCCCGTCGCGTCGCGCCTGACCGCGGCGCTCGCTCGGCCTCGCGGGCGTCCGGTGCTGTGATTTTGCATGCGGAATGGCGGGGGTCTGTCTGCGACAGTGGCGGGGCGAGGTCGATCTAGTCTCCCAGCCACATAGCTACGTTCAGCTGGAACGTGTCCACCCACGCGTCGTTCTCGTTCAGGATCAGCTGAACCACACGATCCACCTCGTACCACTGGCGTCCTGCGCCCGCACTAGGGAAGCTGTCGCCATACTGCCGCCACCCCGCATCGGCGCGCGCAGCGACCAATGCATTACCGAAGAACAGCGCAGCTGCATGTCGCACTTCGGTCGAGGAGCCGATATCAGGGGCAAGTTGACGGATCACTCCCACCAGACGGAGCGGGTCACCAGACAGCTCCATCGCGTCGATCTGCCGTCGATTCAACAAAGCAATGAAGGGTTCATACCCCGCCAGATGCCTCACCGGTCGATCCGACGGTTCGACCAGCTCGTACTCCGCTACGCCCCGCGCGATGGGTGGAGCGCTTGCGTGTTGTCGGCCGTCGAAGAATGGGGCACCCATGACGCGAGCGTACCCATCACATCTCTTCGGTTCGGGAGGTCTCACGGCGGTCCAGCCACCTCCGCTAGACGGTCCTTCACCGTGCCCTGGATAACGGGCTGACGGCTGACCGGAAAGCGGCCTCCGACGCGGCCGACCCACCGTCATCGACGGCGCAGCGAACGCGTTCTCGTCGCGCCTGGCCGCCGTGCTCCCCGAACGCGTCGCGATCGCCGCCGCCGAGCGGGCCATGCGCCCGTCGCGCCGCGCCTGACCGCGGCGCTCGCTCGGCCTCGGCGTCCCGTGCCGCCACGCGGAGGGCGCCCGGACCGCACCCGCTCGCCGCACGCCGACAGCGAACGCGGCCTCGGGAATTCTGTGACCGCTCTCTACGCTGTGTGCTGAGGGCACGGTGGAAGGCGGCTGGGGATGCAAGGACTCGAAGTCACGGTTCTGCTCGGGCTCGCGATGCTCGTGGGCACGGTGCTGGCCCCACGCCTGCGCGTCGCGACGCCGCTGGTCCTGCTGGTGATCGGGCTCGCCCTCGGATTCATACCGGAACTGCGGCAGATCGAGCTGCCGCCCGAGACGGTCCTGCTGCTGTTCCTCCCCGTCCTGCTGTTCCGCGAGGCGTGGACGACGTCGCTGCGGTCCGTGCGCCGTTCGCTGCGGTACATCGTGCCGATGAGCACGCTCCTGGTCGTGGCATCCGCCTTCGCCGTCGCCGGCGTCGCGACGTGGATGGGCGTGCCGTGGGAAGCCGCGCTCGTGCTGGGCGCGGCGGTCGCTCCTCCGGATGCCACCGCCGTCGCGGCCCTCGGACGCCTGCTCCCCGAGCGCACGTTCATGAAGCTGAAGGCCGAGAGCCTCACCAACGACGGAACCGCGCTCGTGCTGTACTCGATCGCGGTGTCGCTCCTCATCGGCGACCAGATCACGCCGTGGCAGATCACGGGCATGGTGCTGCTGTCGTACGTCGGCGGTGCCGCTGCGGGTGTCGCCGTCGCCGCGCTCGCGTATCTCGCGCTGCGCCGCATGGAGTCGACGCTCACGATCAACCTCACGTTGACGCTCGTGCCGTTCGTCGCGTTCCTCCTCGCCGAGATCGTCCACGCGTCGGGCGTCCTGGCCGTCGTGTTCGCGGGCCTCATCGTCGCGTGGATCGCCCCGCGAATCACCACCGCCATGTCTCGACGAGCCGCGGATGCCACGTGGCCCTTCGGCGTGTACCTGCTCAACGGCGCCCTGTTCGTGCTGATCGGGCTCGAGATCCAACTCGTGCTGCACGAGATCTCCCCCTCCGAGATCGGCATGCTGCTGCTCATCACAGTGGCGGCCTGGATCGTGCTGGCGCTCGTGCGGTATCTGTTCCAGTGGTTCTTCTCCCCGTTCTCGCGCCCGGGGCCGTCCTCGTCGCGGTCGCTGCGACATCGTTCGCGGGTGGTCAGCACGGTGGCCGGATTCCGCGGGGCGGTGTCTCTCGCGATCGCGCTGTCGGTGCCGCTCACGACGGCCGACGGCTCCCCCGTCGCCGGGCGCGACGCGGTCGTCTTCGTCACCGCCGGAGTGATCGTCCTGACGCTGCTCGTGCAGGGCCCGCTGCTGCCGGCCGTCATCAAGTGGGCGAAACTCCCGACCGACGACGCGGCGGTCGAGGAGTTCGAGCTCGCGCAGCGCGCGATCTCGGGGGCCGCGCTTCTCGCGCTCGACGACCTCGCCGTCGAGCACGGCATCAGCGACGTCGTGAAGGACCGGGCCCGCCAGGAGGGTTACGAGCGTCTCGAACTCGCCAACGCGCGCGCGGTGGCCCGTCAGCGGGCCGCCGAGGAGCGCGACCGCTCGGACGACGACGGGGATGCCGACGGCGACGACACTGCGTCCCGGATGGGCCCGATCCCGCCCGGGGTGGACGGCGAGGACGGCGAGGACGACGGACGCCGACCCGCGGGTCAGCTGGAGATGATCGCCGTCAGCGACGACATCGACGTGACGCAGCGCTCGCCCCTGCTCCGGCACCGCGAGGCCACGCGACTGCGCCTGGCGATCCTGGACCGGAAGCGCGAGGTGCTGCTGCGCCTGCGCCGCGAGGGCACCATCGACGATCTGGTCGCGCGCCGGATCCTCGCAGATCTCGACATCGAGGAGATCCGTGCGCGCGGCATGGAGAAAGCCACGGACTGAGGATGCCGCACGCCCCTAGGCTGGCGCCATGAGCGAGCCCACGCAGGACCAGCTGGAAGCGTCGGACAAGGTCGAGAAGCGCACGATCGGCGGCGAGATCCGCTATTACCTCAAGGACATCAAGGCCCACTGGCCGGCGGTCGTCGAGCAGCATCCCGATGCCGCCGGGCACGAGGCGTGGTGGACCCCCGACGGGAAGTTCCACGCCACGCACGCGCAGCTGCGACGGGATGCCATGATCGGCGGCATCGTCTGACGGCGGACGGTGACGGCCGGGCGACTCACGCCGGAAGCGCGACCCCGTGGAGAGCGTCGACGACCGGGGCGAGCTCCGGCTGCGTCCCGGCGTCCGCCAGCACGCGCTCCAGCGCCTCGTCGTGGACGGGTCGCGCGCGCTCGTACAGTGAGCGGCCGGCCGGGGTGAGCTCGGTGTAGATCCCGCGTCGGTCGTCGGCGCACAGCACGCGGGTCAGGAGTCCTCGGTCTTCGAGGCGGTTCACCAGTCGCGTGGTCGCGCTGGGGCTGAGTGCCGCCGCCCGCGCGAGCTGCTGCATGCGCATGTGCCAGCCGTCTTGCCGGTCGAGCGCGTCCAGCACCGTGTACTCGACGACCGACAGCTCGACGACGCCGAGCGCGCGCTCGAGTTCGGCCTCGATGAGTCCGTGGAGGGCCGCCAGCGTGCGCCAGCCGCGCGCACGGATCTCGACGGCGTCATCAGCGATGCCCATGGGCGCACTCCTCCTCGATACTTGCTTGCGCGCTTTACTTGCGTGTGCAATCATTTTGCCCAGCGCTGCAAAAGAGCGCGTCTGCAACTACTTCGAGTGTATCAGGAGACCCCTCATGCCCCTAGGACTCATCGCCCTCGCCGTCGGCGCGTTCGGTATCGGACTCACGGAGTTCGTCATCATGGGTCTGCTCCCGGAGGTCGCGACGGACTTCGCCGTGTCCGAGTCGGCCGCCGGGTGGCTCATCTCCGGCTACGCCCTGAGCGTCGTGGTGGGCGCGCTCGGACTCACCGCGGCGACCACCCGCCTCCCCCGCAAGCCCGTGCTCCTGGGGCTGATCGTGCTGTTCATCCTGGGCAACGCGCTCACGGCGCTCGCTCCCGACTACGGCATCGCGATGATCGGTCGCGTCATCGCGGCGCTCTGCCACGGGGCGTTCTTCGGTATCGGCGCCGTCGTGGCCGCCGGCCTCGTCGCGCCCGAGAAGAAGGCGGGTGCGATCGCCCTGATGTTCACCGGCCTCACCGCGGCCAACGTCTTCGGCGTGCCCTTCGGCACCTTCCTCGGTCAGCAGTTCGGGTGGCGTTCGACGTTCTGGGTCATCGCCGGGATCGGCATCCTGGCGTTCATCGGCATCCTGACGCTCGTCCCGAAGCTCCCCCGGCCGGATGCCGCGGTGCGCCTCCGCCACGAGCTGCGGGCGTTCCGCTCGGGGCAGGTGTGGGTGTCGCTGGTGGTGACCGTTCTGGCGTACGGCGGGATGTTCGGCGGATTCACCTACATCGCCTACACGCTGACGGAGGTCAGCGGCTTCGACAGCGGGGCGGTGCCGTGGCTGCTCGTGCTGTTCGGGATCGGTCTCGTCATCGGCAACGCCGTCGGCGGTCGCCTCGCGGACCGCTCGATCGACGGCACGCTGCTCGTCGCGGTGTCGGTGCTCTTCATAGTCCTCGTGGCCTTCGCGGCGCTCGCGACCTCGGGCATCGCCACGATCGTCGCCCTGTTCCTCATGGGCGGGTTCGGCTTCGCGACGGTCCCCGCGCTGCAGAGCCGCACGATGGTCTACGCCGGCTCGGCGCCGACGCTCGCCTCGGGCGCCAACATCGGCGCCTTCAACGTCGGCAACGCGCTGGGAGCCTGGGCCGGCGGCATCGGGATCGCGGCGGGTCTCGGGTACACGTCCCCGCTGTGGATCGGTGCGGGCATCACCGCGGCCGCCATCGTCGTGCTCGGCGCCGCCGTCGTGCGGCTGCGGCGCTCCACGACCGAGGCGTCCGACCCGCTCGCCGTCGCCGCGGCTCAGCCGGTTCACCGCTGAGCCGCGGGGCGGCCCGGGGCGGTGGCCGCAGGCTCACCGCCCCGGCTGCACCAGTCCGCTCTCGTAGGCCGCGATCACGAGCTGCGCCCGGTCGTGCGCGCCGAGCTTGATCATGGTGTTCTTCACGTGCGTCTTCGCGGTGTGCGGGGAGATGAACAGATCCCCCGCGATCTCGTCGTTGGAGCGCCCGCGGCCGACGAGCCGGAGCACCTCGCGCTCCCGGTCGGTGAGGACGTCGAGGGCCGGCGACGGACGCGGAGGATCGGATGCCGCTCCCCGCACGTACTTCTCAATCATCGCGCGTGTGGCCGCCGGCGACAGGAGCGCGCCGCCGTCGTGCACGGCGCGCACGGCCTGCACGATGTCGTCGGGCTCGGCGCCCTTGCCGATGAAGCCGCTCGCCCCCGCGCGGAGCGCCGCGACGACGTAGTCGTCCTCCTCGAACGTCGTGAGGATGAGCACACGGGTGTCGCCCAGTGCCGGGTCGCCGCAGATGAGCCCGGTCGCCTCGATGCCGTCCATCCGTGGCATCCGGATGTCGCACACGACGACGTCGGGGCGGAGGGTGCGGGCGAGGTCGACGGCCGCCTCGCCGTCCGCGGCTTCCCCGACGACCTCGACGCCGGGCGCCGCGTCGAGGAGGTCGCGCACCGCCGACCGGATGAGGGCCTGGTCGTCGACGACGAGCACCGTGGTCACGCGACACCTCCGGAGGCGGGGCGGGCACCGGCCGCCGGGGGCGCGAGCGGAAGCCGCGCGGCGAGCCGGAAGCCGCCCGGGGCGGGACCGGCCTCGAGGACACCGCCCACGGAATCCACCCGCTCGCGCAGGCCGACCAGACCGAAGCCCGACGGCGGCAGCTCGGGGTCGGCGGGCACGTGATCGAGGGGGTTGGTGACGACCACCTCGAGCGCGTCACCGTCGCGCCTCAGCAGCACATGGACGCGCCGGGAGGTCCCGTGCTTGAGGGCGTTGGTCAGCCCCTCCTGCACCACGCGGTATGCCACGATGTCGACGCCGAGCGGCACCGGCTCCGCGTCCCTCTCGTCCCGGACGACGACGTCCCATCCGGCGACGCGGACCGACTCCACGACGTCCGCCAGACGCGCCAGCCCGGGCTGCTCGCGGATCCCTCCCTCGTCGGGCGTGCGCAGGATCGTCAGCATCGAACCGATCTCCCCCAGGACCTCGCGCGACGCGGTGCGGATCGTGGCGAGCGCCTCGCGGGCCCGGTCGGGCCGCGTCTCGAGAGCCGACGAGGCGACCCCCGCGTTGAGGCTGATGACCGAGATCTGATGCGCCACCGCGTCGTGGAGGTCGCGGGCGATGCGCAGCCGCTCCTCGGTGACCCGGCGACTCGCCTCGGCCTCCCGCGTCTGTTCCGCACGGCGGGCGCGCTCGATCACGGCGAGGACGTAGGCGCGGCGCGAGCGGGTGGCATCCCCCAGCGCCCCGGCGAGCGCGACGGAGAGCCCGATCTGGAGGAACCGGGTGTCCATGCCCGTCGTGAGTTCGACGACGATGCTCGCGCCGACGACGAATGCGACCGCGGCGATGCTCACGGGCGCCGCCGCGCGGCGGTCCAGCCGGTCGGGAACGCCGTACGCGGCGATGACGACGGCGAGGGCGGCCCCGGGCGCGAGCGTGCCGAGGGCGAGGGCCGCGATGTAGAGCCCGATGCACACCACGAGCGCCGAACGCGGCCAGCGCCGACGGAACGGAAGGACCACCGCGGGCAGGATCGCGAGGACGTACACGAGCGGACTCGACGGGCGCAGCTCGGGGAACGGCACGGGAGCGAAGACCGGCACGATCACGAGCACCGCGGCGACCACGTCGCGAACCCACCGCGGGACCGACGGCAGCAGGCGCGGCGCCGCGTCGATCGTCGGGACGGGTGGCATCGTCCCAGTCTGGCGGTCCGGGCGCCGCGGGGCCATCGCCGTTCCGGGGCAGACGCGGATCCCCCTGTGGGGGTAGCCATCCACCCCGGGAGCGGGACGTGCCCGCCGACGCCCGCGGCGAGAGTGGGGGCATGACACCCGACACCCCACCTCCCCTCCTCTCGGTCGTCGACCTGCACAAGTCGTACGGCCGTGGATCCGCCCGTTTCGACGCCCTGCGCGGCGTCTCCCTCGACATCCGGCGCGGGGAGAGCGTCGCCATCGTCGGCAAGAGCGGGTCGGGCAAGTCGACCCTCATGCACCTGCTCGCCCTGATGGACGCCCCCACGACCGGCACCGTCGCCCTCGACGGAACGGATGCCGCCTCCCTCCGCGGCCGTCGCCTCAACCGCACGCGCAACAAGACGTTCGGCTTCGTCTTCCAGCAGTTCTTCCTCACCCCGAACGCCTCGGTGCTGGAGAACGTCGTCCTGCCCCTCAAGATCGCCGGGGTCGGACGCGCCGAGCGCAAGCGCCGCGGGCTCGCCGCCCTCACCGAGCTCGACATGCAGGACAAGGCGAAGAACAAGGCGACAGCACTCTCGGGCGGCCAGAAGCAGCGCGCGGTGATCGCCCGCGCGCTCGTCAACGACCCCCAGGTGATCTTCGCCGACGAGCCCACCGGAAACCTCGACTCCCAGACCGGCGCGGTGGTCGAGGACATCCTGTTCCGCCTGAACCGCGAACACGGCATCACGTTGATCGTCGTGACGCACGATGACGACCTGGCGGCCCGGTGCGACCGCCGCATTCTGATCCGCGACGGTGTGATCGTCGCCGAGCAGGGGCGTGCCGCATGAAGACCACCGACCTGATCTCGACCGCGTTCTCGAACACGTTCCGCTCGAAGACGCGCACGATCCTCACCGTGCTGGCGATCTTCGTCGGTGCGTTCACGCTCACGCTGACGAACGGTCTGGGCACCGGCATCAACGGCTTCATCGACAGCACGGTGTCGTCGATCGGCGCCTCGAACGTGCTGACGGTGTCGAAGACGTCCACGAGCGACGCGACGTCCACGGACCCCCAGAAGTACGATCCGGATGCCATCGCGTCGGCGCAGACGAGCCCCGGTCGCCCCGGGGCGTCGAGCTCCGTGTCGGCGCTGACCGACGACGACATCACCGCGATCGGGCAGATCGACGGGGTGGAGAGCGTGACCCCGGTCCGCTCCGCGACCATCGACTACGTGCAGTACGACGGCGGCGACCGGTACGTCGCGTCGGCGGGCGGCATCATCGGCGGCCAGACGCCGCAGCTGTCGGTCGGCGTCGCTCCCGACAACACCGCCGATGCGCTCGAGGTGGCGCTGCCCTCCGCGCTGGTCGCGCCCCTGGGCTTCTCGGACGACGGCGACGCCGTGGGCAAGACCGTCACGATCGCCGTGACGGATCCGCTGCGGACGCAGCACCTCGTCGAGGCCACCGTCACGGGCGTCACCGAGGGGGCGTTCACCACGACGACGGCCCTCACGACGAACACCGCCCTGCAGGACGCGCTGTTCACCGCGCAGAACACCGGCGTGCCGCAGGACGAGCTCGACCGCTACGCCACCGCCAGCGTGACCGTGTCGTCGTCGGCGACTCCGGCCGAGATCGACGCCGTCAAGTCGTCGCTGTCGGATGCCGGCTACACCGGCCGCACCGTCGCCGATCAGCTCGGCACGTTCCAGGCCGTCATCAACGGCATCGTGCTGGTGCTGAACGCGTTCGCGGTGATCGCGCTGCTGGCGGCGAGCTTCGGCATCGTCAACACCCTGCTGATGTCGGTGCAGGAGCGGACGCGGGAGATCGGCCTCATGAAGGCCATGGGGATGGGCAGCGGGCGCGTGTTCTCGCTGTTCAGCCTGGAGGCGGTCGTGCTCGGGCTCCTGGGCAGCGTGCTGGGCGCCGTCGTGGCCATCGCCGTGGGCGTGCCGGTGAGCGCCGCCCTCACGCGGACGTTGTTCAGCGACCTCCCGGGGCTGCAGCTGATCGCCTTCGACCCCGTGTCGATCGTCGTGACGTCCCTGGTGATCATGGGGATCGCGTTCCTCGCTGGGAGCCTCCCCGCCGCGCGCGCCGCGCGGGCCGACCCGGTGGAGTCGCTGCGGTACGAGTGACCGTCACGACGACAGGGCCCCGCGGTTCCGACCGCGGGGCCCTGTCGTGTCAGGCGCGCGAGTGCGCCGAGGCCCGAGCGACCTGATCGGGCGTCGGCGTCACACCGGTGTAGCGCGCGAACTGGCCCGCCGCTTGGAGGGCGATGACCTCGGCGCCCGTGATGACGTCCCGCCCGGCCTCGCGCGCCGCGCGGATCAGCGGGGTCTCGGCGGGAAAGGCGACCACGTCGAACACGGTGGCCGCCGCGGCGATGTGCTCCGGCGAGAACGCCAGGGAGTCGGCATCCGCCCCGTTCATGCCGAGCGGAGTGACGTTGACGATGATGTCGGCCCCGGGCGCCGGGTCGTCGGGCACCCAACGGAAGCCGTAGGCGGCGGCGAGCGCGGGGCCCGCGTCGAGATTACGGGCCACGACGGTGAGATCCCTGAACCCTGCGCCGTGGAAGGCCGCGACGACGGCCTTGGCCATCCCGCCCGATCCCCTCACGAGCACGGATGCCGCGGGGTCGAGCCGATGGCTCTCGATGAGGCTCGCGATCGCCTCGTAGTCGGTGTTCGAGGCCGTCAGCACTCCCCCGTCGTTCACGATCGTGTTGATCGACCCGATCGCGGCGGCGGAGTGCTCGATGTGGTCGACCAGCGGGATCACGGCCTCTTTGAACGGCATCGACACCGAGCAGCCGCGGATGCCGAGGGCGCGCACGCCGGCGATCGCTCCCGCGATGTCGGTGGTCGTGAACGCCTTGTAGACGAAATCGATCCCGAGCTCGGCGTAGAGGAAGTTGTGGAATCGGGTTCCGATGTTCGACGGGCGACCCGCCAGGGAGATGCAGAGCGTGGTGTCCTTGCTCAGTTCGGGCATGGTGGCCTCCGGGGTGCGCGGGCGATCCTTCGATCGTACGAGGCGGCGGACGCGCACCGTGCGGGCCTACCCGCGCGCGAACGCCCCCGGCGTCACTCCCCACACGCGGCGGAAGTGCCGCGTCAGGTGCGCCTGGTCGTGGAAGCCCGTCCGGACAGCGACCTCGGCCGGGCGGCATCCGTCGACCAGCAGCCGTCGCGCCGCGTCCACCCGGCGAGCGACGAGGTAGCGATGGGGCGCCATGCCGTACGCGCGCGAGAACTCGCGCACGAGGTGGCTGGGGTGCGCGCCCAGGTGCGCGGCCGCCGAGGCGATCGTGAACGACTCGGTGAAGCGGTCGTCGAGCATCCCCCGCAGGCGCCGGGCGAGCGGCGCATCGCGGACGGCCGCGACCTCCGTGCCGGTGTGGGCGAGGATCGCATCGCGGACGACCAGCAGCGCGTGCTCGGCGGCCATCTCCTCCCCCGGGTATCGCAGGGCGGCGTGCACGCGCCGAGCGGCGGATTCCGCGGATCCTCGCCCCAGGGTGGGATGCCGGGACACGCGGTCGGCGGTGTCGTCGGGGAGCCAGTCGCGGCGCAGGTACAGCACCTGCTTGCGGTAGCCGGTGCCGGCGACGGCCGACCGCCCGTCGTGCGGGATACCCGGCGGCAGCAGCGTCAGGGCGCCGGGCGCGGCCCGGTGTGAGACCCGGTCGAGGTCGTACGTCACGGCGCCGCGGTCGACGAGCATCACGGCCCAGTCGTCGTGGGTGTGGAGCGGGTAGGCGTGGTCGAAGCTCGCGTGATAGACCTCGCGCAGGAACGGCACGTCCGGATGCCACGCGCGCACCCGTTCGATCATGCAAGAAACGTACAAGACCGCGGGACGCCGTGAGCGGACGCTGGAGGAATGACCGACACGACCCCCTCCACCGCCCCGACGTTCGACACGAAGATCGTCGTGATCCTCGGCGACGACCTCGTCGCCTGGCAGGAGCTCAACGTCACCGCCTTCCTCACCGCCGGCATCGCGACGAGCGCCCCGGGCCTCGTGGGCGAGCCGTACCGCGACGCCGACGGCACCGAGTACCTCCCGATGCTGCGGCAGCCCGTCATCGTGCTCACCGGTGACGCCGCTCTGCTGGCGCGCGCCCGCGCGAAGGCCGCCGCCCGAGACGACGTCGCGCTGGCGATCTACACCCGCGACCTTTTCGCCACGATGCACGACGATGCCAACCGCGCGGCCGTCGCCGCGGTCGCCGCCGCCGACCTCGACCTCGTCGGCCTGGCGCTGCGCGGTCCGAAGAACGTCATCGACCGCATCGCCAAGGGTGCGGTGTTCCACGCCTGACGCGGGCTCACCCGACAGGATGGATGCCGTGCGCACGATGACCTTCACGACCCCCGAGTTGCTGCCGACCGTGGAGACGGCAAAGCACGAGATGTGGGAGTCGGGGAGGGAGGCGTTCACGATCGACGTGCCGCTGGATGCCCACGTGTCCGACGGCGCGGGAGGCGACGATCCGTTGCTGACCGTGCGGTGGCGGGACGCCGTCCTCCGCGTCATCGCCCACCGCGAGGTGGGCGTCATGACCGCCCGCGACTACGGCGCGGAGATGTTCGGGGTGGTCCGCGCGTTCGAACCCACCGGTGGCGACTTCGTCGGGGGATACGGTGAGTTCGCCGGGGAGAGCGCTCCGGTTATGCGCGGCACGACCGGCGATCGCGCGCTCGTCGCGACGTGCGCGGCCCCCGGGGTGAACCGCCTCATCGTGATCGGCTCCTCGCCTACCGGAGATGAGGCCTCGGCAGCCGAGGTGGAGACCGTGATCGCGTCCATCGCGCTCGTGTCGGCATAGTCGCGCGGCGGGGGCTGTCGCGCACGGCGGCCGTCGACGACGCGGATCGGGGCGACCCCGTCGTGCCGTGACTCCACGGTGCGCGGGCGATCGCTCGATCGAACGAGGCGGCGGACGACGGCGAGATTTCAACGCCCGTGACGGGGCGCGATCGGCTGAGCTACAACTGCACCATGGGCTTTTCGGAGATCATCGAAGGCATCGGCAAGGTTCTCGACGCGGTCGGGGTCGTCGCGATCGTCGGGGGCACGGTCGCCGCCGTCGTCCTGGCGTCCCGGGGGCTGCTCCGCCGAGAGGCCGACGTTTACCGTCGCTTCCGCCGTTTCCTGGGTCGCTCGATCCTGCTGGGGCTGGAGCTCCTGGTCGCCGCGGACATCATCCGCACGGTCGCCGTGACACCCACGCTCGACAGCGTCGCGGTGCTCGCGGCGATCGTCGTCATCCGGACCTTCCTGAGCTGGTCGCTGGAGGTGGAGATCACCGGCCGTTGGCCGTGGCAGAAGGCCCCTGCCGCACCGACGGCAGCCGACGAGCCGGCGGGGTGAGCTGGACGCACCACGCGGCGCATCCGTCCATGCCGGTATCCCCCACGCGCAACCCCCCTTCGAGCCTCGCCCCGACCTGACAGGCTGGGCCTGTGAAGTCGTTCCGATGCCGCGTGTGCGCTGCTCCCCTCCACTTCGAGAACTCGGTGTGCGTGTCGTGCGGGACGCCGCTCGGTTTCTCCCGCGGCGAAGCCGAGATCGTCCCGGTCGACCAGAGCGGTCGGTACGTCGACTCGGCCGGGCTCGTCTGGCACGTCTGCCGCAACCTCGATCTGTCGGGGTGCACGTGGCTGGCGGCACTCGAGGGCGGACAGTGCACGGCGTGCGACCTCACCCGGGTGCGCCCGAACGACGCCGATCTCGAGGGCCTCTCGCAGTACCCGGTGGCCGAGCGCGCCAAGCGCTGGCTGCTGTTCGAACTCGACCGGCTCGGGTTCGAGATCGTCGGGAAAGCCGACGACCCGGAGCGGGGACTGTGCTTCGACCTGCTGTCGAGCGTGGCCGAAGACGTCGTGATCGGACACGACGAGGGCGTCATCACGATCGATCTGGCCGAGAGCGACGACACCTACCGCGTGAAGATGCAGAAGCAGCTCGGCGAGCCTTACCGCACGATGCTCGGCCACTTCCGCCACGAGGTCGGGCACTACATCGAGTGGGTGCTCGTCGAGGGGACCGACCGCATCACGCGCGCCCGCGAGCTCTTCGGCGACGAGACCGCCGACTATCAGGCCGAGATCGACCGGCATTATTCGGAGGGGCCGCCGAAGGACTGGCCCGAGCGCTACATCTCCACGTACGCCACGATGCACCCCTACGAAGACTTCGCCGAGACGTGGGCGCACTACCTCCACATCACGGACACGCTCGAGACGGCGACGGCCTACGGACTGATCACGGTCGCCGGCGTCGACGCCTTCTCCCTCTTCCGCGACGTCGTCAGCGGAGTGTGGATGCCACTGGCCACCTCCCTCAACACGATCAACCGTTCGATGGGGAAGGACGACCTCTACCCCTTCGTCATCCCGGGGCCGGTGCTGGACAAGCTGGAGTTCGTCGCGTCGCTCCGTCCGGCGCGCTGACGGCGGCGACGGAGCCGGACGAGACTCGGGAGTAGCGTGGAGGGGTGACCGAACCCCAGTGGCATCCCTCGGACGACGGCATCAACTTCCACACGCGCAAGTGGGTCAAGCCCGAAGACCTCAACGCCAACGGCACGCTGTTCGGCGGCAGCCTGCTGCGCTGGATCGATGAAGAGGCCGCGATCTACGCGATCATCCAGCTCGGCAACTACCGCGTGGTCACCAAGCTGATCTCGGAGATCAACTTCGAGGCATCCGCTCTGCAGGGCGATCTGATCGAGATGGGGCTCACCGCGACGCACTTCGGTCGCACGTCGCTGACGATGCGCGCGGTCGTGCGGAACATGATCACGCGCAAGAGGATCCTCACGATCGAGCGGCTCGTGTTCGTGAGCGTCGACGAAGACGGCAAGCCCAAGCCGCACGGCTACACCGCCATCACGTACGACCGCGATCGCATGCCGCACGAGCACCCCGCGACCGGGAGCATCCGGCTCGATTAGACGCTCGTACCGCCCCTAGCCCGGCGCGGGGGTGATCTACTGAGCCCATGACCACGGAGCTCCTGGCCGGATGGAACGTCTCGCCGTTCACGCACGACGGCATCACCCACGACGTCTACCGCCGCGGGGACGGCCCCGGCGTCATCCTGATCCCCGAGATCCCCGGCGCGACGCCCGCGGTGATCGCGCTCGGCGAGCGATTGGTCGCGGCGGGATTCCACGTCGTCCTCCCGTCGATCATCGGGACGCCGGGGCGACCGCCGAGCGGGGGCTACCTCGCCGGTTCTGCTCTGCGCATGTGCGTCTCGCGGGAGTTCGCGGCGTTCGCCCGCCGCGCCGACCGCCCGATCGCGGGATTCCTCCGCGCCCTGGCCCGAGACGTGCACGCCCAGCGCGGCGGCCCCGGCGTCGGCGTCATCGGGATGTGCTTCTCCGGCGGCTTCGCGCTGGCGACGGCGGCCGATGCCAGCGTGCTCGCACCGGTCGTCTCCCAGCCCGCGGTGCCCCCGGCGATCGGGGCCGGGCGCTCGGCGACCGGTCTGAGCCCCACCGAAGAGGCGGCGGTCCGCCGCCGCGCGGGCGACGGACTCTGCGCGCTGGGCCTGCGGTTCACCGACGACCGGAGCGTTCCGGCGGAGCGTTTCGCGGCGTTCGAGCGGCTGCTCGGCGAGGGGTGGCGGGCGTTCGAGATCGACTCCTCCCCCGGCAATGCCGACGGCATCCCCGCGAACGCCCACTCCGTCCTCACGGACGCGTCGGCCACCGTGCAGGGACACCCCACCCACCGCGCGAACGAGCTGGTCGTCGAGTTCCTCCGCGAGCGGCTCGCCGGCTGATCACTCTCCTGAGAGTGCTGTCGCCGCCGGAGCCCCGCGCGTAATATTCCGTCACAGAAGCACCCGACGGCGAGACCTCGCCATTCACGCGACGATACGGGAGACCCAGATGGACACCATGATGATGATGAAGTCGATGCCCATGGGCGAGATGACCATGGACATGGATGCCATGCAGGAATGCCTGCAGTCGATGAACGCCTGTGCGATGGCTGCGGCCATGTGCGCCGGCAGCGACATGATGCACGGCGCCGAGATGGCGAAGTGCTGCGCCATGTGCTCGAACATGGTCGAGATGGCCCAGGCGACGATGCACATGATGATGCGTCCCGCCGGCATGGACATGGACGTGATGAAGGCCATGATGATGGCCTGCATGACCATGGGCAAGGCGTGCGCCGACGAGTGCCGCATGCACGCCGACATGGACGAGATGTGCCGCTATTGCGCCATGGCGTGCGACGACATGGTCATGAAGTGCGAGGCCATGATGGCCTCGATGACTGCCTGACGACCCTCGGCGGCGCGGCCCCGCCCCGGGGTCGCGCCCCGACGACCCGCGTCGCGGCGACGCCCGAGTATTTCCTGACCGATGCTTCATTAATTCGATCGGTCGACGTAAAATCGTTGAACGCCGCACCCGAGCGGCGCAGACGTGACCACGCAATGACGCGAGGAGTGCCGTGTCCGCCGATGCCGTTGAGCCCGACTCCCCCCTCTCCCCCGCATCCGGGCGCACCCTCGTCGAGTGCTCCCGCTCCAGCCTGGCCCCCACGTCGCCCACCTCCGCTTTCGACCTGTGGACGGATGCCGTGAGCCGGAGCTTCGTGCCGCTGCGCGCCCACGCCGCCGGACCCGAGGAACGCGCACGCTTCGAGGGTCGACTCATCGCCCAACCCCTCGGCCCCACGTACACGAGCACCGTCTCGGGGCGCGCGGTGCGGGTGAGTCGGGGGCGGGGCGAGATCGCCCGCGACGACCCCGGACACATCAAGCTCGGGCTGCAGCTCCACGGCCGCAGCACCATCAGTCAGGACGGCCGGGACGCGGTGCTCACGCCCGGCGACTTCGCGCTGTACGACACCACTCGGCCGTACGCCCTCGACTTCGGATCCACGTTCCGCATGTTCGTGGTGATGTTCCCCATCGAAGCCCTGCGATTCGATCGGGGGCACCTGGGCAGCGTCACCGCGTCGCGCTTCTCCGGCCGGGACGGCCTCGGCGGCATCGTCTCGACGTTCCTGCACTCGCTGAGCGAAGCACTCGACCAGGACGCCCTCAGCAACCGTCTGCCTCTCGCCGACGCCGTCTTCGATCTGCTCACCGCCGCGCTCGGCGAACGCCTCGACCTCGCGCACGGCACGCCCGAGGATGTGCGCCGGCGCGCGATGTTCCTGCGCATCGAATCCTTCATCGCCGATCATCTGGGCGATCCCGATCTCACCGTCGCGAGCATCGCGACGGCGCACCACATCTCGGTGCGCGCGCTGCAGACGCTCTTCGAGGAGCGCGACGCGACCGTCAGCGGGTGGATCCGCCGGGCGCGGCTGGACGCCATCCGCCGTGACCTGGGGAATCCCGCCCTCGCCCAGAAGCCGATCGCGAGCATCGGCGCCCGATGGGGCTTCGCGGATGCCGCGGCCTTCGCCCGCTCGTTCCGCCAGGAGTTCGGCTCGACCCCCAGCGACTACCGTTCGCAGTCGACCCGCGCCTCCTGACCCGCCGCGGACGAACCGGACCTCTGCGCCTCGCCCGGACGCGACGAGACCGCGTCCCCCGAACTCGCACACGTGCGGTCCGGGGGACGCGGTCGTCGAGGCCGGCTCAGGCCAGGACGGCCGCCTCGTGCTTCGGAGCGGGGACCCCGAGCAGCAGATCGGCGGCTTTCTCGCCGATCATGATCGACGGCGCGTTCGTGTTCGCACTCGGCACGAAGGGCATGACCGAGGCGTCCGCGACGCGCAGGCCCTGGATGCCGCGCACCCGCAGGTCCGGATCGACGACGGCCCCGGCATCCTGGCCCATTCGGCACGTGCCGACCTGGTGGTGATAGGTGCCCACCATCCGCCGGGCGTAGTCGCGCAGTTCATCCCGCGTCGTGACGTCGGCACCCGGCGCGAACTCCGCCTTGCGGAACGGAGCCAGGGCGTCCTGCGCCCCCACGGTGCGGGAGAGCTCGATCGCGTCGACCATCGCCTCGAGGTCGCGCTCGTCGGCGAAGATGTTCGGGTCCACGAGCGGGGCGACCGTGGCATCCGCGGATGCCAGCCGGATCGTGCCGCGCGAGTACGGCCGCACCGTTCCGGCGACGATCGTGTACCCCTGCTCGGGGGCGGCGCCACCGTCGGTCGGGTACGGGAGGTGGATGAACAGGGGCTGCAGGTCGGGCGCGGGACCGTCCCACGCCGAGGAACGCGCGTAGAACTGGCTCTCCAGCAGGTTCCACTGGCCCGCGGGGACGGGCTCGGTCGATTCGTACAGCACGCTGACCAGCAGGTGGTCGTGCAGGTTCTCCCCCACGCCGGGGACGTCGGCGACGACGTCCACGCCGACCTCCTGGAGGTGCTCGCGCGGTCCGATGCCCGAGCGCAGGAGGATCGCGGGCGATCCGATCGCACCGGCCGAGACGATGACCTCGGATCGCGCGGAGGCGCGAGCGATCGCGCCGTCGACCGTGTACTCGACGCCGACGGCACGGCCGTCCTCGACGATGACGCGGTGGACCAGTGCTCCCGCGGTGACCGTCAGGAGAGCGCTGTCCGCGATCGGGGCGACGTAGGCCTGCCACGCGCTGTGGCGCTGACCGTCCTTGGTCGTGGTGTGGTTGAAGCCCGCACCGTCCAGGCGTTCGCGGTTGAAGTCGTCGGTGCGTTCGAGGCCCGCCTGGACCGCGGCCTCGACGAACGCGGCCGCCACGGGGTTGCGCTTGTCCTCGGGGATCCGTTCGACGTGGAGAGGTCCGCCGCTGCCGTGGTACTCGTCGGCCCCGTCCGCGTGGTCCTCGGACCGGAGGAAGTAGGGCAGGACGTCGCTCCAGGACCACCCGTCGGCGCCGGCCGCGGCCCAGCCGTCGTAGTCGCTGCGGTCTCCCCGCATGTAGATCATGCCGTTGAGCGAGCTGGATCCGCCGAGGGTCTTCCCCCGTGGCCAGTACACGACGCGCCCGCCGAGGTGCTCCTGCGGCGTCGTCATCACCGCCCAGTCGTTCTCGGACATGAGCAGGGCCGGCCACCCCTGCGGGGAGTGGATGTGGGGGCTGCTGTCGACGCCGCCCGCCTCGATGACGTGGACGCTGTGGCCCGCGTCGACGAGCCGGCGCACGATCGCACTTCCCGCCGAGCCGGCTCCGACGACGACGTAGTCGGCGGTGTCGGTGAGATCTGCCATTGTCGTTCCTCCTTGAACAGAGGGCGCTGTCGCCCTGTGCCTAGAAGAATGCGCGCGGCCGGTCCCCCCGGGTACGCCTCGCGCGCACGATGGTGTGCCCCACGCGCATCGGACCCGTCGGCGCGGCGATCAGTGCGGATCGAGCAGAAAGTTGGTGATCCGGGCGGTCGCGAGGTGAGCGCCGTCCTCGTGCTCGATGACGATCTGGTGACTCGTGGAGCGCGCGCCGAGATGCAGCGGCGTCGCGGTGGCGCGGATGGTCCCCTCCCGTGCGCCGCGGTGGTGCGTGATGTTCAGGTCCACCCCCACGCAGACCTTGCCGTGGGTGGAGGCGTAGACCAGTGCCGCCCAGGATCCGACTGCTTCGGCGAGCGCGGCACTCCCCCCGCCGTGCAGACGGCCGAGGGACTGGGTGTTGCCCGTGACGGGCATCGTGGCCACGACCGCCGCGACGGACTGTTCCACGACGGTGATCCCGAGCTTCTCGTCGAGGGCGCCGAGGGCGATCCGCCACGGCTCCCGCGGGCCCGCTTTCGCTTCGGCATCCACGGCGCTCACGATTCCCCTCGCGGCGCCCGGTCGAGCCCGTCCAGCGCGATACGCAGGACGTCGTCGGCGAGGCGGTCCGGTGTGACGGGTCCACCGGGTCGGTACCACTCGGTGAGGGAGTTGACCATCCCGAAGATGAGGCGCGTGGCGACGGAGGCCTCGATGTCGTCGGCGAGAGCGCCCTCCGCCTGGGCGTCGCGGACGATCGCGGTGACACGGTGGTCGAACGAGCGGCGTCGCTCGAGCGCCGCGCGCTCGATGTCGCTGTTCCCCCGGACCCGCAGCAGGAGGGTGACCTGGGGAAGCTTCGCGGCGAGGACCGCGACCGCGCCGGCGACGATGTGCCGCAACCGGTCGATGGCGACGTCGTGGGCGGCGAGGGCTTCGTCGAGGGCCCCCTCCAGGGCGGAGAGCGCATCGTCGAGGGCGACGCGCAGGATTGCTTCCTTCGACTCGACGTGGTGATAGAGCGCGGACTTCGTCAGTCCGAGCTTCGTGGCGAGGTCCGCGACGCTCGTCGCGTCGTAGCCCTGGTCGTTGAACAGCTGAACGGCGATCGTGATCACCTGCTCGCGGTCGTACCCGGGGCGGCCGCGGCGTACCGCGGCCTGCGTCGCATCCACCGTCATGCCTCCAGTCTGGCCCCTCGTCGGGCGAGGCCCGACGGTCGCGGCATCCCGACTGTGCCGGGTACGCCCGATCGTGTGCCCCGCGCGCACCCCGTCAGGTCGACCGAGCGGCCGTCCTTGCCGCGGAGCGGGACTCTTGACACTATTACTGAACGCTCGTTCTGCAAAGCGTCGAGGGCGACGGAGAGGATGACGATGTCCGAGGCTTACCTGATCGGCGGCGTACGCACGCCGGTCGGCCGCTACGGCGGCGCGCTGTCGGGGGTCCGCCCCGACGATCTCGCCGCCCTCGTCGTGCGCGCGGCGGTCGATCGCGCCGGGGTCCCGGCGGACGCGATCGACGAGGTGATCCTCGGCGCGGCGAACCAGGCGGGTGAGGACAACCGCAACGTCGCGCGCATGGCGGTGCTGCTGGCGGGTCTGCCCGACGAGATCCCCGGACTCACCGTCAACCGGCTGTGCGCCTCGGGAATGTCCGCGATCACCCTCGCCGCGAACGCCGTCCGCGCCGGCGACGCCGACATCGTGGTCGCCGGCGGTGTCGAATCCATGACGCGCGCGCCCTGGGTGCAGGCCAAGCCCGCCCGCGCGTGGGCCAAGCCGGGCGAGGCGTACGACACGTCCATCGGCTGGCGCTTCACCAATCCGCAGCTCACGGCGCGCGACAAGGCCACATACTCCATGCCCGAGACCGCTGAAGAGGTGGCGCGCCTCGACGGCGTGACCCGCGCGGACGCCGATGCGTTCGCCCTGCGCAGCCACGTCCGCGCCATCGCGGCGATCGACGCGGGCCGCTTCGCCGCCGAGATCGTGCCCGTGCCGACCGCGAGCGGAACCGTCGACACCGACGAGGGCCCCCGCCGCGACACGTCCGCGGAGGTCCTCGCGAAGCTCCGCCCCGTCGTCGCGGGCGGGGACGTCGTGACCGCGGGCAACTCCAGTTCGCTCAACGACGGCGCGTCCGCCCTCGTCGTGGCCAGCGCCGCGGCCGTGCAGCGCTACGGGCTCGTCCCCCGGGCCCGGGTCGTCTCCCACGCCGCCGCCGCGCTGGCACCCGAGATCATGGGGCTCGGCCCCGTCCCCTCCACCGAGAAGGCGCTCGCCAAGGCGGGGCTCGGCGTGGGCGATCTCGGCGCGGTCGAGCTGAACGAGGCCTTCGCGAGCCAGTCGCTCGCCTCCATCCGGCGGCTCGGTCTCGACGCCGACATCGTCAACGCCGACGGCGGCGCGATCGCCCTCGGCCACCCCCTCGGGTCGAGCGGTTCGCGACTCGTCGTCACCCTCATGGGCCGCCTCGAACGCGAAGACGCCCGCTACGGACTCGCGACCATGTGCGTCGGCGTGGGCCAGGGGCAGGCGATCATCATCGAGCGCGTGACGGAGGCCCGGGATGCCTGACCCCTCCGTGCGCCTCGAGGAGCGCGCCGATCGGGTCGTCGCGACCCTCGACCGACCCGCCACCCGCAACGCGATCGACCAGCGGATGGTGGACGAGCTGCACGACCTGTGCGCGCACCTCGAGACGACTCCGAAGACGCTCATCCTCACCGGGGCGGACGGCGTGTTCGCCTCCGGCGCCGACATCGCGCAGCTCCGCGAGCGCACCGCCGCCGACGCGCGGCGCGGCATCAACTCCACCGTCTTCCGGCGGATCCGCGCCCTGCCGATGCCGGTCATCGCCGCCGTGGACGGGTACGCGCTCGGGGGTGGCGCCGAGCTCGCCTACGCGGCCGACATCCGGATCGCGACGCCCCGCGCCCGATTCGGCAACCCCGAGACGGGCCTCGGGATCATCGCGGCCGCCGGTGCCACGTGGCGCCTGCCCGAGATCGTCGGTCACGCCCGCGCGAGCGACCTCCTCCTCACCGGACGCACCGTCGACGCGGACACCGCCCTCGAGTGGGGTCTCGTGTCGGCCCTGCACGAGCCCGCCGCGCTGCTGACCGCCGCGCACGAGCTCGCCGACCGGATCGCCCGCAACAGCCCCCGCGCGACGGAACTCACCAAACGCGCCCTGCTGGCGCCGCCGGAAGCTCATCCGGCGATCGAGCTCGAGCTGCAGGCCGAACTCTTCGACAGCGACGACAAGCGCGCCCGCATGACCGCGTTCCTGGAGCGGCGCGCACGGAAGGACCAGCGATGAGCGACCAGACCACCACGGACACGCCCGCCCTCGTCCCCGCCCGCGTCGGCGTGCTCGGGGGCGGACGGATGGGAGCGGGAATCGCGCACGCCTTCCTCCTCGCCGGCAGCCGCGTCGACGTCGTCGAGCGCGACCGCGCGTCCGCCGAGGCCGCGGCCGACCGCATCCGCCAGAGCGTCGTCCGCTCCGTCGAGCGCGGCGCCACGTCGAGATCCGCGGCCGAGGTGGATGCCGCTCTCACCGTCGGCACGGACCTCGACGTCTTCGCCGCGGCCGAGCTCGTCATCGAGGCCGTGCCCGAGGACCGCGCCCTCAAGGAGGACGCGCTCGCCCGGATCGAGCGCACCCTGCCCGCGGCATCCGCTCTGGCCAGCAACACCTCGTCGATCTCGATCGACGCGCTGGGAGCCGCCCTCCGCCGCCCCGACCGGCTGCTCGGGCTGCACTTCTTCAACCCCGTGCCCACCTCGGCGCTCGTCGAGGTGGTCCTGGGCACCGCCACCGCCCCCGCCCTCGCCGACGCGGCGCGCGGGTGGGTCGCGGCGATCGGCAAGACCGCCGTCACGGTGCGCGACTCTCCCGGTTTCGCCTCCAGCCGCTTGGGCGTGATGCTCGGCCTCGAGGCGATCCGCATGCTCGAGGAGGGCGTCGCCTCGGCCGCCGACATCGACACCGCGATGGAGCTCGGATACCGGCATCCGATGGGCCCGCTGCGCACGACCGACATCGTGGGCCTCGACGTGCGCCTGGGTATCGCCGAAGAACTCGAGGCGGCGTTCGGCGAACGCTTCGCCCCTCCCGCACTGCTGCGACGTCTCGTCGCCGAAGGGCACCTGGGCCGCAAGAGCGGCTCGGGCTTCTACGAATGGAGTGAGTGATGACCCGGCTGTTGGAGAGCTACGTGCAGGATGCCTGGTGGTCGCCCGCCGACACGGACGACGCCGACGCGACGAGCGTGCGCGACGCGTCGACGGGTGAGGAGGTCTGCCGGGTGAGCACCGCCGGCCTCGACCTGCCCGCGGCCCTGACCCACGCGCGCACGGTCGGTCAGGACAGTCTCGGCGCCCTGACCTTCCACCAGCGCGCGCTGCTGCTGAAGCAGTTCGCGATCGCGCTCACCGAGCGCAAGGCGGAGCTCTACGCGCTCTCGGCACACACGGGGTCCACCGCGCGCGACAACCTCAGCGACGTCGACGGCGGCATCGGCGTGCTGTTCACGTACTCGTCGAAGGGTCGGCGCGAGCTGCCGAACTCCCGGATCATCGTCGACGGACCGCCCGAGCCGCTGTCGAAGGACGGGTCGTTCCTCGGGCGGCACGTGTACACGCGCCTGTCCGGGGTCGCGGTGCAGATCAACGCGTTCAACTTCCCCGTCTGGGGAGCACTGGAGAAGTTCGCCCCCGCCTTCCTGGCCGGCGTTCCCACGATCGTGAAGCCGGCGACCCCGACCGGCTACGTGGCCGAGGCGTGGGTGCGGATCCTCGTCGAGTCGGGGCTACTGCCCACCGGCTCCCTGCAGCTGGTCAGCGGCAGCGTGCCGGGGCTCCTCGAAGCGCTCGACCTCGGTGACACCGTCGGCTTCACCGGCAGTGCGGCCACGGCGGAGCGTCTGCGTTCCCGCGTGCGGCACGGGGTACGGTTCACCAGCGAGACCGACTCGATCAACGCGTCCGTCCTCGGACCCGACGCGACCCCCGGAACCCCAGAGTTCGACGCGTACGTGCGGCAGCTGTTCGCCGAGATGGTGACCAAGGCCGGGCAGAAATGCACCGCGATCCGCCGGGCGATCGTGCCGGAAGAGGTCCGTCCCGCGATCGTGGAGGCGCTGACGCAGACGATCTCCGCGCGCGTGGTGATCGGCGATCCCCGAGCGGAGGGGGTGACGATGGGTCCCCTCGTCTCGACGGAGCAGCGCGACGAGGTGCGCCGGAGCGTCCGCGCCCTGATGGATGCCGGCGGCCACCTCGTCGTCGGATCGCTCGAGGACCCACCGGTGCGCCGTGCCGACGGGACGACCGGTCCCGCGGACGGGGGCGCGTTCCTCGAGCCGCTCGTGGTGTCCTTCGACGCCGCCGACGCCGAGGCGGGGAGCGCCGTGCACGAGATCGAGGCGTTCGGGCCGGTGACGAGCCTGCTCGGCTACCGGAGCATCGATGAGGCCATCACCCTCGTGCGCCGCGGCGGCGGATCGCTCGTCACGAGCGTCGCGACCCACGACCCGGAGGTCGCCGTCGCGCTCGTCTCGGGCATCGGCGCCTACAACGGGCGCGTGCTCGTGCTCGATCGCGATGACGCGCGCACCTCGACCGGGCACGGCTCCCCCGTGCCGCACCTGGTCCACGGCGGCCCCGGCCGCGCGGGCGGCGGCGAGGAGCTGGGCGGCATCCGCGCCGTCCTCCACTACATGCAGCGCACCGCGATCCAGGGGACGCCGCGCATGCTGACCGCCCTCACGGGGGTGTGGCACACCGGAGCCGAGGCCGACGCGACCGGAACGCACCCGTTCCGCAAGCCGCTGACAGACCTCCGCATCGGCGACCGCGTCGACTCGACCGAGCGGGAGGTGACGCTCGCGGACATCGAGACGTTCGCGCGCTTCACGGGTGACACCTTCTACGCCCACATGGACGAGGACGCGGCCGCCGCGAACCCGTTCTTCCCGGGGCGTGTCGCCCACGGGTACCTGCTCGTGTCGTGGGCGGCGGGCCTGTTCGTCGATCCCGACCCGGGCCCCGTCCTGGCCAACTCGGGCCTGGAGAACCTCCGCTTCGTCACCCCCGTCGTGCCCGGCGACCGCATCCGCGTGACGCTCACCGCGAAGCAGATCACGCCGCGCGAGACCGACGAGTACGGCGAGGTCCGGTGGGATGCCGTCATCCGCAACGATCGCGACGAGCTCGTGGCCGAGTACGACGTCCTGACCCTCGTGGCGAAGGAGTGGCCGGCCGCGGCGGAGGCCGTGGCGTGAGCGGTGCCGCCGACATGATGGCTCGGGATGCGGCATCCGCCCTGCTCGGGATGGTCGTCGAGCGCGCCGAGCCGGGGGACGCGCTCGTGACGATGACCGTCCGCCCCGACATGCTGAACGGGTTCGCGATCACCCACGGCGGGTTCGTCTTCGCCCTCGCCGACACCGCCTTCGCGATCGCGTGCAACGAGGACGATCGGGTGACGGTCGCCGCGGGGGCCGACATCGCGTTCCTCCGCTCCACCACGGCGGGCCAGACCCTGACCGCGCACGCCGTCCGGCGCGCGCGGTCGGGGCGCACCGGCCTCTACGACGTGCGCGTCTCGGACGAATCCGGCGCGATCATCGCGGAGGTGCGCGGGCGGTCGGTCACGACGAACCGCACGCCTCCGGACTGAGCGGGCCCCGCCCTCCGCACGGAGCGAGCCCCCGTCCGATGCGGACGGGGGCTCGCGACGGTGCGGCGTCCCTCAGCGCTGGATCACCTTGGGCGCTGCGACCGCCTTGAGTCCTGCGACGCCGAACTCCTGGCCGTAGCCGGATGCCTTGATGCCGCCGAACGGAACGTGCGGGTTGATCGCGCCGTGCTGGTTGATCCAGACGGTGCCGGCCTGAACGCGCGCGGCGACGGCGATCGCGTCCTCCGGGTCGTTCGCCCACACCGAGGCGCCGAGTCCCTGCGAGGAGGCGTTGGCGCGGGCGAGGGCGTCGTCGATGTCCGTGTACTTGATCACGGGCACGACGGGCCCGAACTGCTCCTCGTCGACGAGCGGGGCGCCGTCCTCGATGTCGGCGACGATGGTGGTCTCGTAGAACAGCGGGCCGAGCTCGGTGGCCGGCCGACCGCCCGTGACGATCCGCGCGCCGCGCGCACGGGCGTCGTCGACGAGGTCGCGGACGATGTCGAACTGCTTCTCGTTCTGCAGGGGCCCGAGGACGTTGTCCTCGCTCAGGCCGTTGCCCATCGGCATCGCCGCGGCCAGGCCCGCGAGCGCCTGGACGACGTCCTCGTACTGCGACTCGTGGACGTACAGCCGCTTGAGCGCGGCGCAGGTCTGGCCCGTGTTGATGAAGATGCCCCAGAACAGACCCTCCGCGATCGCGGCGACGTCCGTGCCCGGGAGGACGATCCCGGCGTCGTTGCCGCCGAGCTCGAGGGTCAGACGGGCCAGGTTGTGCGCCGACGACTCCACGATCTTGCGTCCGGTCGCGGTCGATCCGGTGAACATGATCTTGGCGAATCCCGGGTGGCCCGCGATCGCGGCGCCCACCTCGCGATCGCCGGAGATGCCCGTCAGCACGCCCTCGGGCAGGTGCCGGTTGAAGACCTCGATGAGGGCGAGGACCGAGAGCGGCGTGTACTCGCTGGGCTTGGCGACGACGGTGTTCCCCATCCGCAGCGACGGGCCGATCTGCCACACGCTGATCATCATCGGCCAGTTCCAGGGACCGATCGCTCCGACGACGCCGAGCGGGTCGTAGTGCACCTCGGCGCGAGATCCCTCGTGCTCGAAGACCACCTCGGGCTCGAGCGGGGTGTCGGCGGCGGTGCGCAGCCACAGGGCGCACGCCCCGACCTCGAATCGGGCGTTCGGGCCGTTGAGCGGCTTGCCCTGTTCCCGCGAGAGGAGCCGGGCGAGTTCTTCGGCGTGGGCTTCGATGTCGTCGGCGATCTCGTTCAGGATGCGGCTGCGCTCCGCGTGCCCGAGGGCGGCCCAGGCCGGCTGCGCCGCCTCCGCCGCCGACACGGCGCGATCCAGGTCGGCGAGCGTGTGCACCGGCGCGTAGCCGATGATCTCTCGCGTGGCGGCGTCCGGAATCGGGCGGCCCTCGCCCTCGGGCACCGAGACGGACTCGGTGATCGTGACTGCGGTGCTCACAGTGGTCCTCCTTGTCGGGCGGACGACGGCGTCCGCTGTGTCCGACGGTAGGAATCGTGCGCGGGCGTGCACAGGCTCGAGCGCCCATCGTGCACGCCGTGCACACTCCCGTGCACCCATCGCCCACTCGATTTCCTGACCGATCGTTTGGATAATGGCATCCGTGATGAAGGAGTCACCCATGCCGACGACCGCCGCCCCCGCCGACGCGCTCACGCTGACCTCCCCCGAGCTGCGGGCGACACAGCTCGCACGCCTGCAGTGGACCGTGCGTCACGCCTACGAGAACGTCCCGCTGTACCGCGCGAAGTTCGACGACGCCGGGGTCTCCCCCGCCGACATCCGCAGCCTCGACGACGTGCGGCTACTCCCCTTCACGACGAAGGAGGATCTTCGAGCCACCTACCCGTTCGGCATGTTCGCCGTGCCGATGGCGGACGTGCGCCGCATCCACGCCTCGTCCGGGACGACGGGCCGCCCCACCGTCGTGGGCTACACCGCCGGCGACCTCGACCGCTGGGCGGACCTCATCGCCCGCTCCCTGGCCGCAGCCGGCATCCGCCCCGGCGACCGGGTGCACAACGCCTACGGCTACGGCCTGTTCACCGGCGGCCTCGGCGCGCACGCGGGCATCGAGCGCCTCGGCGCCACCGTGATCCCGATGTCCGGGGGCCAGACGGCGCGGCAGGTGCAGCTGATCACCGACTTCCAGCCGACGGCGATCCTGTGCACGCCGAGCTACCTGCTCACGATCGCGGATGCCATCGAAGAGGCGGGCCTCGACCCCCACCAGACGTCGCTCCGCGTGGCCGTGCTCGGTGCGGAGCCGTGGACCAATCAGATGCGGCAGGAGATCGAACGCCGCCTGAACATCGACGCCGTGGACATCTACGGGCTCAGCGAAGTGATGGGGCCGGGCGTCGCGAGCGAGAGCGCGCTCACCAAGGACGGCCCGCACGTCTGGGAGGACCACTTCCTCCCGGAGACGATCGACGGCGACACGGGAACGCCCCTCCCTGACGGGGAGATCGGCGAGCTCGTGTTCACCTCGCTCACGAAGGAGGCGTTCCCGGTCATCCGCTACCGGACGCGCGACCTCACGCGCCTCCTCCCGGGCACGGCCTACCCGACCATGCGCCGGATCGAGAAGATCACGGGCCGCAACGACGACATGATCATCCTGCGGGGCGTGAACCTCTTCCCGACGCAGATCGAGGAGCTGGTCATCGGCATCGAGTCCCTCACCCCGCATTTCGTGCTCGAGCTCACGCGCGAGGGGCGGATGGATGCCATGACCGTCCGCATCGAGCGGCATCCCGACCTCGAACGGGAGGTGTGCGAGCAAGCCGCCCAGGTCCTGCGCCAGCGCATCAAGGTGCACATCGGCACGACCGTGGCCGTGCGGGTGGAGGAGCCCGGAACCCTCCCCCGCAGCGAGGGGAAGTACAAGCGCGTCTACGACCTGCGCGCTTGATAACTGAACGATCGTTCTGTAAATTGTCGAACACCGCCACCGAGGAGCAGACAATGACCGCACCCACTCCGACCGAACTCCAAGATGAGTTCGATGCGCTCATCGCCGCCGATCAGCGCATCGAGCCCCGGGACTGGATGCCCGAGGCGTATCGGAAGACGCTCATCCGCCAGATCTCCCAGCACGCGCACTCCGAGATCATCGGGATGCAGCCCGAGGGGAACTGGATCACCCGCGCGCCGAGCCTCGCGCGCAAGGCGATCCTGATGGCGAAGGTCCAGGACGAGGCGGGCCACGGCCTGTACCTCTACTCCGCCGCGCAGACGCTCGGCATCACCCGCGACGAGATGACCCGCCAGCTCATCGAGGGCCGAGCCAAGTACTCCTCGATCTTCAACTACCCGACCCCCACCTGGGCCGACATGGGCGCGATCGGCTGGCTCGTCGACGGCGCCGCGATCTGCAACCAGGTGCCGCTGTGCCGGGCGTCCTACGGGCCGTACGGACGCGCAATGGTCCGCATCTGCAAGGAGGAGTCGTTCCACCAGCGGCAGGGCTTCGAGATCCTGCTGACACTGATGCGCGGCACCGAGGCCCAGCGGGCGATGGCGCAGGAGAGCGTGGACCGCTGGTACTGGCCCTCGCTCATGATGTTCGGCCCGCCCGACGACCAGTCGCCGAACTCGGCGCAGTCCACGGCGTGGAAGATCAAGCGGTTCTCCAACGACGAACTGCGTCAGCGGTTCATCGGCATGCTCGTCCCGCAGGCCGAGGTCCTGGGCGTCACCCTCCCCGACCCCGAACTGCGCTGGGATGAGAAGGAGGAGCGCTGGCACACGAGCGAGATCGATTGGACCGAGTTCCACGAGGTCATCGCCGGTCGCGGGCCGATGAACGCGGTGCGCATCCAGAATCGTCGCGACGCGCACGAGCAGGGCGCCTGGGTGCGCGAAGCGGCCGCCGCGTACGCCGCGAAGAAGTCCGCGGTCACGACCGAGGCGGCGGCCTGATGCCCACGCCCGGCGGTGACCCCACCGAGACCTGGCCGCTGTGGGAGGTCTTCGTCCGCGCGAACCGCGGCCTGAGCCACGTGCACGTCGGTTCGCTCCACGCGCCCGATGCCGATCTCGCCGTCCGCAACGCCCGCGATCTCTACACGCGGCGTAGCGAAGGCGTCTCGATCTGGGTCGTCCCCTCGGATGCCGTCACGACCAGCGATCCCGGATCCAAGGGCGCGTTCTTCGAGTCGCCCGCGGGCAAGAACTACCGTCACGCCGTCCACTACACGGCGTCGGAGGGGGTGCCCCACCTATGACCGCCCACGACACGACCGACATCGACGATCCGCACGGCGACGTGTCGGTCGACGTGCACACGCTGTCCGACGAACTGCAGGGCGCGGCCGAGCGGGCGCGGACCGCAGAGGTCGCGGAGTACGCCCTGCGCCTCGGCGACGACGCGTTGATCCTCTCGCAGCAGCTCTCGCGCTGGATCGCGAACGCCCCCGAACTCGAGGAGGACGTGGCACTGGGCAACATCGCCCTCGACCTGCTCGGACACGCCCGATCGCTCCTGCGTTTCGCCGGGTCGTACGACGGACGCAGCGAGGACGATCTCGCCTACTTCCGCGACGAGCCCGAGTTCCGGTGCGCGTGGCTGTTCGAGCAGGACAACGGCGATTTCGCGCACACCATCGCACGTCAGCTGATCGCCTCGGTGTACCAGTACGAGCTGTACAGCGAGCTCGCGGCATCCGCCGATCCCGGGCTCGCCGCCATCGCCGGCAAGGCCGTGAAGGAAGTCGACTACCACCGCGATCACGCCGTGCAGTGGACCCTGCGCCTCGCCGGCGGCACCGCCTTCTCCCGCGAGCGCATGATCGCAGGCCTGACGGACATGTGGCCGTACGTCGACGAGCTGTTCCGCGACGACGCGCTCATCGACGACCTCGAGGGGGTGGCGGTGCGCCCGTCGCGTCTGCGGAGCCGGTTCGACGGCGTCATCGACGCGGTGCTGGCCGAGGAGGGGCTCGACGTCCCCCGGTCACCGATCGCCTCGGGCGGGGGGCGCGAGGGAAGGCACTTCCCGACCCTCGGCTTCCTCCTCGCCGAGATGCAGGTCCTCGCACGGCAGCACCCGGGGGCGACGTGGTGAGCGCCGACACCGACCTCGACCGGGCGCGCCGGGTCTCGGCATCCGTCTGCGATCCCGAGGTTCCCGTGCTGACCATCGACGACCTCGGGGTGCTGCGCGACGTCGAGATGCGCGAAGGAGCCGTCGTCGTCACGATCACGCCGACGTATTCGGGGTGCCCCGCGATGGACACCATCCGCGCCGACCTCGTCCTCGCCCTGACCGACGCCGGCTTCGACGACGTGCGCGTGCGCACCGTGCTCGCCCCCGCGTGGACGACCGACTGGATGACCGACGCCGGCAAGCGCAAGCTCGTCGAGTACGGCATCGCCCCGCCGACGGGTCGCGCCGCCGTGGGGCCCATCCGCCTGCGCATCGGCGTCCGGTGCCCGCGCTGCGGATCACTCGACACCCGCGAGATCTCCCGCTTCGCCTCGACCTCGTGCAAAGCGCTCTACGAGTGCGTCGAGTGCCGGGAACCCTTCGACCACTTCAAGGTGCACTGAGCATGACGATGACCGAGGTCCGCACGACCGGGCGCCGCCGGGCGCGATTCCACACTCTGCGCGTCGCCGACGTCCGACCCCTGACGGCGGATGCCGTGGAGGTGACGTTCACCGTGCCCGAGGCCCTCACCGACGCCTTCGACTACGCCCCCGGGCAGTACGTCGCCCTCCGCGCGACGATCGACGGTCAGGAGGTCCGGCGGTCCTACTCGATCTGCCGCCCCCCGACCCCGGGGATGCTGGCCGTGGGTATCAAACGCGACCCCGGCGGACGCTTCTCGTCCTGGGCGCAGACGCAGCTGCGCCCCGGAGACGAGATCGACGTGATGAGCCCGCAGGGCACGTTCGTCTCGATGCGGCCCGACGTGTCGACGGGAAACATCGTCGGCATCGCCGCGGGTTCCGGGATCACGCCGATCATGGCGCTCGCGGCATCCTTCCTCGCCGCGTCGGACACATCGACGTTCACCCTCCTGTACACGAACCGCTCGTCGACAGACGTGATGTTCGTCGACGAACTGGCCGACCTGAAGGACCGCTACCCGACGCGGTTCGCGATCCACCACGTGCTCTCCCGCGAGCAGCGAACCGCGCCCGTGCTCTCGGGGCGGATCGACGAGGACCGGCTCCGCCTGATCCTGTCGTCGCTGGTGCGTCCCGAGACCGTCGACGAGTGGTTCCTGTGCGGCCCGCTCGACCTCGTCCAGCTGTGTCGCGAGGTGCTCGCGAGCGTCGGCGTCGCCGCCGCGGACGTGCGTTTCGAACTGTTCACGACCGGAGAGGCTCCGTCGGGCGGCTCGGGCGGCACACCCGTCGTGGTGCGCGACGACGAACCCGTGCGGTCGATCGAGGTCACCCTGGACGGGACCTCGGCCACCGTGACATCCCCCGTCAGCGCGCACGAGTCGATCCTCACGGCGGCCCTGCGGGCGCGTCCGGACGTTCCGTTCGCGTGCGCGGGCGGGGTGTGCGGCACGTGCCGTGCACGGGTGGTGTCCGGGAGCGTCCACATGACCGAGAACTACGCGCTCGAACCCGACGAACTCGAGCGCGGGTACGTCTTGACCTGTCAGTCCCACCCGACGAGCGATCGCGTCGTCGTCGACTACGACGTGTGAGGCTCCCGTGATCGACTACGCCCTCGAAGAAGCCGGGACGGATGCCACGCTCGCCGTGATCACCCTGAACAGTCCCGGGAAGCTCAACGCCCTGAACGAGCAGGCCCTGCGCGATCTCGACGCGGCCTACGCGCGGGCCGAAGCCGACGGCGTGCGGGCGCTGCTCCTGCGCGGCGAGGGCCGCGCGTTCTGCGCCGGCCGCGACATCTCGGAGGTCGACCCGCGGAGCGATGACGTCCGGGGGTATCTCGACGGCCTCCTCACCCCGCTCCTGCGGCGCATGGCGGAGTTCCCCGCACCGACGTTCGCGGCGGCGCAGGGGGCGAGCCTCGGCGTCGGACTGGGGCTGCTCATCGCGACGGATGTCGTGTACGTCTCCGCCGACGCCAAGATCGGCTCGCCGTTCGCCGCCCTCGGCGCCACGCTCGACTCGGGCGGACACGCGCTGTTCTTCGACCGGCTCGGCACGCACCGGACGCTGGATCTCATCTACTCGGGGCAGCTCATGTCGGGCGAGGAAGCGGTGCGCTCCGGACTGTTCTCGCGCGCACTGCCCCCGGAAGACCTGCAGGCGGTCGCGCACGGTGCCGCGACGACGGCGGCATCCGGCCCCACCCGCGCGTTCCTCGAGAGCAAGCGGCTCGTCGCCCGCCTGCGCGACCCGCGGGTCGGGTTCTGGGAGGCGCTGGAGCGGGAGAACCGCGCTCAGGCCGAGCTGTGCGACACCGACGACTATCGCGAGGGGTTCGCGGCGTTCCAGGCAAAGCGGAAGCCGACATTCCGCGGGCGCTGACGCGGCGGCCGACGGACGTCCGGGCTCAGACCACGCGAGCCGTGGTCACGACCGCCGACGCGCTGAGCAGCTCCGCGACCGGGTGGTAGGCCACGGGCTCCCCCACCGCGATGTCGACGGACGGGCCGACGACCCGCAGGCGCACCGTCGATCCATCGAGCAGGGCGAGGGACACGCCGGCGCCGTCGGCGGCGACGACCAGACCGTCCCACCAGGCGCTCGGGTTGGCGGACGCCATGCAGCGCTGGATCGGGTGGACTGTCGACGAGATCGTGCGGGACATGGCTTCACCTGCCTTCGAGGGATTCGGTGAGATGAAGCTACGGGATGCCGTGGGTGCGGGCGATCCGCGGCGTAGCCGGACGTAACACCCGCGCGAGGCGCGCCGAGGAACCGGTTCAGTCCGAGACGGGTGCCGCGGGGTGGCGGCGCAGCCCGTCCTCGACGCGGATCAGGAGCTCGGCGGCATCCGCGAACCCCTTCTGGTCGTCGTCGAGAGCGGAGCGCAGCCGCTCGGCCCAGTAGGCGTGCAGCTTCTCCACGCTCCGGTCGGCGAGGGGGGTGGGCAGCAGGCGGACCGCCCGCGCGTCATCCGGCGCCGTCTGGCGTTCGATCATGCCTTTCGCCACCAGCGAGCGGAGCGCGACGCTGCAGTTGCTGCGCTGCAGCGCGGTGGCCTCGGCCACGGCGCTCGGCGAGGTGCCCGGATTGTGGTGCACCCACCGCATCACGAGCGCCTCGGTCCCGGTGAGCGGAACGATGTCGAGTCCGTGGGGACCGTTCGGATCGATCTCACGCGCGATACGCATGACGACGTCGGCGAACGCGGCGAGGACACCATCGGAGACCACGGGCTGCACCGGGCCACTGTACCATCGGAGAGAAATCAGTTATGCTTTCATAACTATGACGACGAACACCGCCTCCCTCCGCGTCCCCGCGGCCGACTCCTCCTCGCCGTCGAGAGACATCACGACGCCTCTCCTGCTCGTCCTCGGCCTCCTGAGCGCCGTCGCCCCGTTCGCGACCGACCTCTACCTCCCGGCCTTCCCGCAGATGACGACCGACCTGACCGCGTCCGCGACGGCCGTTCAGCTCACGCTGACCGCCTTCCTCGTCGGCGTGACCGCCGGCCAGCTCGTCTTCGGTCCGCTGTCCGACCGATTCGGTCGCGTGCCGCCCCTCGTGTTCGGAGCCGCCCTCTGCGTCGTCGCGAGCGTGGTCGCCGTCTTCGCACCGAATGTCGGCGTCCTCATCGCCGCGCGCTTGTTCCAAGGTCTCGGCGGCGCGGCCGGCATGGTCATCGGCCGTGCCGTCATCTCCGACCTCGCCACCGGGAAGTCCGCCGCCCGCGCGTTCTCGCTCATGATGCTCGTCGGCGGCGTCGCCCCGGTCGTGGCCCCGCTCCTGGGCGGACTGCTCACCGGGCCGCTCGGCTGGCGAGGCCTGTTGATGATCGTCCTCGGCCTGTCGGTCGCGATGTTCGTCTCCGTGCTCGTGGTCGTGCGCGAGACGCACCTGCGGACGCGCCGCGACGCGCTGCGCGCCGAGCGCGCCGCCTCCGGGTCACCCCTGCGCGCGCTGCGATCGCGGGCGTTCCTGGGCTACACGATGGTGTTCGCCTTCGGGTTCGCGGTGATGATGGCGTACATCTCGGCATCCCCGTTCGTGTACCAGAACATGCTCGGACTCGACACCGTCGGCTACGGCCTCCTGTTCGGCCTGAACGCGCTCGCGCTCATGGCCGTGAGCGTGCTGTCGTCCAAGCTCACCGCGACCCGGTCGGTCGAAAGCGTCCTGACGCTCGGGCTCGGGCTCGTGACGGCCTCGACGATCGCGTTCGCCGTCCTCGTCTTCTCGGGCGCGCCCGCGTTGTGGCTCGCGGTGCCGCTGCTCACGGCGATCGGGTCGCTCGGCTTGGTGTTCGGCAACGCGACCGCGTTGGCTCTCGGCGCGGTCCCCCAGGTCGCCGGCAGCGCCTCGGCGGTGCTCGGCGCCCTGCAGTTCGGACTCGCCGCCCTGGTCTCCCCGCTCGTGGGCGTCGGCGGCGAGGGCACCGCGGCGCCCTTGGCGATCGTCATGCTCGCGGCAGCCGTCGTGGCCGTCGTCGCCCTCGCAATCACCCGGGGACGCTCGACCCGCGTCGCGCGCGCGCACTAGCCGCGGCGCGGCGGGTCGTCACCCGAGTTCGGGGGCGATCGCGAGGCGCGTCCCCCACGGGTCGCTGAGCCGAAGGGTGCGACCGTCGTCGGCCGCGGCGATGCCGTGGTCGCGCACGCGTTCGGCGAACGCCTCGACGTCGTCGCGGGTGGGCACGAGGATGCGCACGTCGCCGAGCCCCAGGGTCGCGGCGCGGGGCCCGGCGCCGGCGCTGTGCCACGTGTTCATGCCGAGGTGGTGGTGATACCCGCCGGCGGAGAGGAACAGCGCCGACCCCAGGTCCGCGGTCACGTCGAACCCGAGGATGCCCTGGTAGAAGCGGCGCGCCGTCGGGATATCCCCCACCTGGAGGTGCACGTGTCCGATGGCGGCCGTGGCATCCGTGCCATCCTCTCCGGCCTCGGGGTCGTACCAGCGCTGGAGGAACTGGTTCGGGTCGAGGAACTCCGCCCCCATCTGCACCCTGCCGTCGGCGTGGACCGTCCACTCGTCGCGCGGGCGATCGCGGTAGAGCTCGAGTCCGTTGCCCTCGAGGTCGTGGAAGTAGAACGCCTCACTGACGAGGTGGTCGGCGGAGCCTTCGTACAACTGCCCGGCGTGCTGGGCCATGGATGCCAGGGCGGAAGCGAGCCGCGCCTGATCCTGGAACACGATGGCGGTGTGGTAGAGCCCGGCGCCGCGACTGTCGCGGCCCGGCAGGTCCTTCTCCTGCCGCAGCACGATCGACGCGAGACCGCCGCGCCCGAGGGTCGCGGTGGCTCCGGTCTGGTCGAGGACGTCGAGCGTCACCGCGCGCCGGTAGAAGTCGGTCATCGCGTCGAGGTCGCTGACGAGCAGCTCGACGGTGTCCATGCGCGTCCCGTCCGGCGCCGCGCCGGGAGTCGGCACGGCCGGCGCGCTCCACGACGGGGCTGAGTGTGTCGATGCCTGATCCACGAGGTGCTCCCTGCGTCCGTGTCGTCTCAACCGCTCGGGTGATTGGTTGTCGCTACAACTAACTTAGGATGGACGCGTGGTATTCCAGGCGCCTCGAATGACCCCCGAAGAGTCGGCGGCGTGGGTGGGGCTGGTCACCGTCAGCCAGCTCCTGCCTGCCGCGCTCGACGCACAGCTCCAGCGCGACTCGCGACTGACCCACTTCGAGTTCACCGTGCTCACGGTGCTGCGATTCACTCCCGAGCAGACGCTCCGCATGTCCGCGCTCGCCGCGGAGACGGCATCCACCCTCCCTCGCCTCTCGCACGTGTGCGCGCGGTTAGAGAAGCGCGGGCTGGTCGAGCGGTTCGCCTCCGCGGAGGATCGGCGCGCGACCGAGGTCCGACTCACCGCGGACGGCCGTCGCGACCTCATCCGCGCGACTCCGCGGCACATCGAGACGGCGCGACGACTCGTCGTCGACGCCCTTACTCCGGCGCAGCTCGACGCCCTCGCCGAGATCACGGCGGTCATCCGCGGGCGGCTCGAGGGCGGCTCCGAGTCGGCCACGGAGGCTCACTGACGCGCCGGGCACTCAGATCGCGCGCATGCGGTTGTTCCGCGCGTCGTGGGTCAGCTCCGCGAGCCCCAGCTCCTCGAGCAGGGGCGGCAGATACATCCCGAAGCGCCCGCGGTAGCCCTTGCGTGTGCCGTACCAGCCGCCGACGGGGTTGCTCTCGGAGCGCCCCCACTCCTCGACCGTTCCCGCGGCCGAGGGCTTCTGCTCATCCGCGGCTCCCAGCGGAACCCAGTCGCGCTGGGAGACGAGCCACGCGTGAAGATCCTCGATCGCACGCGCCTGGTACGTCAGCTTCGTCGAGCCGACCTGGCAGATCAGCTCGTCGCCGTCGCGATACAGGGTGTATTCCGAGCTGCCCGGCGGGGTCCGCAGCACCCACGGGTCATCCCTGGTTCCCTCGGCCATCCCCGGCTCCCTTCGTCGCTCGTCCGCGCTGCGAACGAGGTGATGAGCACATCCTGGCCCGCCGCGACGGCAGCCGCCAGGGACGCGGCTCAGTAGTCTCGCGCCATGCGCATCGTCGTCTCGGGAACCCACGCCAGTGGCAAGAGCACCCTCATCTCCGATTTCCACCTTCGGCATCCCGATTTCGTCGTCCTGCCGGATGCCTTCGAGGAGGCTGAGGACGCGGGCGACACCCCGTCGGCAGCGCTCTTCGCCGCCCAGTTGCGGATCGCGGCGGATCGCCTGATCACCGACGGCGCCCCGAACCTCATTGCGGAACGCGGCCCGCTGGACTTCCTCGCCTATCTCGTCGCCCTTGCCGAGCTGACGGGAACGGACCTGGACGCGCGCGTTCGCGAACGAGCCTCCGCCCTCGTGATCTCGGCGATGCAGTCCGTCGATGCCCTGGTCGTGCTGCCGTTGTCGGCCCGGGACGGCATCCCGCTCCCCTCCGACGAGTACCCCGAGCTCCGCGAGGCAATGAACGACGCGCTCCTGGATCTGATCGACGACGCCGAGGTGGTCGGCGAGCACGTGCGGATCGCGGAGATCTCCGGGTCGCCCAAGGAGCGACTGGACGCGTTGGAGGTGTTCCTCCGCCACCTCGCCACATGACGACGCGCGTCGCGCCGGTCGTGCTGGACGCTCATCGGAGAGTAGGAACGAGACATGGATGCCGCGATCGCCACCCGGGGGACGCGCACGAGCACGCGCGTCGCGCCCCCTCAGCGGTCGCTCGTCAGCGCGTCGTCCCCGCCTCACCGATGCGCGCGGCGAGCGCCGACCGCCGCACCTTCCCCGCGGCGTTCCGTAGCGGCGTCGGCCAGAGGTGGAGGGCGACGGGCGCCCGGCGACCGAGCCCGGACCGAGCCTCCGCCAGAACGAGCGGAAGGGCTCCGGGGTCGGAGAGGCGGACCGCGGCGTGCACGACCTGCCCCAGGTCGTCGTCGGGAACGCCGAACGCCACGGCTTCCTCCACCGCGGGGTGGGACTCCAGCGCAGCCTCGACCAGGGCGGGAGCGATCTTGTCGCCGCCGCGGTTGATGATGTCGTCCGCTCGGTCGTGCAGGAACAGATAGCCGTCGGCATCCACGTGTCCGATGTCGCCCAGCGTGTCCCACCCGTCGTCGTCACGGCGCGATGACGCGCCCACGTACGAGTACGCCGCCACGTCGCCCCGTCGCATCCACACCAGACCGCTCTCGCCGGCGGAGACGTCTGTGCCGTCTTCGGTGCGGACGCGGATCTCCGTTCCTGCGATGGGTCGCCCCACGCTCCCCGGGCGCTCCCGCCATTCCTTGCCGGTGATGCGGGTGAGGCCGTTGGACTCGCTGCCGGCGTACACCTCGTCGACGCGCTCGGGCCCGATCCAGTCGAGGAACGCGCTCTTGAGGGCCGGGGCGCACGGCGCGCCCATGTGCAGCACGCTCACCATACTCGCGACCCGCTCGACCGCGCGCACCTCGGGTGGGAGTCGCAACAACCGCGCCATCATCGACGGCACGAGCAGTCCCCACGTTGCTCGATTCGCCTCGACCGCGTCGATCCAGCGAGCCGCGTCGAAGCGGTCCAGGATCACCAGGCGATGCTGCGTGAGCAGACCGCGGAACGCGTACGTGAAGACCGCGGAATGCCAGAGCGGCCCGGCGACGATCTGCGTCGCCTTCCGGGGCAGGAACTCGGCGACCGGTCGCGACGGGTCGAGGGTCGCGGGTGCTGCCGCGCGCACGATCTTCGGTCGCCCCGTCGATCCCGAGCTCGCCGGCGCCTTCCAACACGACGCCGCCAGGTCGGGAAGCGGGCCGGTCCGCGCGGGCAGGCGCACATCGGGCAGCCAGGCGACGCGATCCGACGAGGGCTGCCCGCCGATCGCGGCGGCCGGGTGAGCGAGCGCCTCGAGATCGGCCCGCTCCGACGGAGTGAGGTCGCTCGACAGCGGCTGCGGGGTGCCCCCCGCCCGCCAGATCCCGAAGCACGCCGTGACCATGTCGCGGCCGTTCGGGAGCGACACCGACACGAGGTCGTCCTGCCGGACACCGCGGTCGACGAGTGCGTGCGCGAGCGTCGACGCAGCGGCATCCAACTCCCCCGCCGTCATCGTTCCCTCCGCATCGACGACGATCGGCTCGTCGGGGTCGGCCGCGGCCCGGGCGGCGAGGATCGCCGAGAAGGTTCGCGTCGCCATCAGGGGCTGCCGATCGGCAGGCGCGCGTAGAACTCCTCGTGCGCTCGCGCGGCGCGGTCCCACGTGTGCGCGCGGGCGAGGGCGACCCCCGCCGGGGTGTCCGTCGCCGCGCCACCGCCGAGGAGCGCGTCGAACCGCTCGGCGATCTCCGTCGGGGTCGAGGCGTAGAGCACTGTGTCGCCGAACACCTCGCGGATCACCGGCAGATCGCGCGCCACGACGGGCACGGATGCCGCGAGAGCCTCCATCGCGGCGAGACCGAAGCCCTCCTTCGTCGAGACGAACGCCAGGGCGCGGGCCGCGGCGACGAGGGAGGGCAGGGCGTCGTCGTCGACGGGTCCCAGGACCGTGGGCTCGATGCCGAGCTCCGCTGCCCGCGCTTCGAACCGAACGCGGTAGTCGCGGTAGTCGAAGAGCGTCTCGCCGCCCCCGAACACCAGCCGGACGTCGGGGCGCGTGGTCCGCACCGCGGCGTAGGCCTCGAGCAGATCGATCGAGCCCTTGCGCGGTTCGATCCCCCCGAGCGCCAGGATGTAGTCGCCGAGCTGCGATGCCCACCGGGCGCGTCCCGCCTCCCCGTCGCCGCCGGCCGCGGCTCCGAAGCGCTCGGCATCCACCCCGTTCGCGATGACCGCGGGACGCACGCCGTAGTCGCGCTCCACCTCCCGCGCGACCGCGTGCGAGACGCACAGGCGAGCCACCGGCTCGATCACGGCGCGGTCGTGGCAGGCGACGAGTTGGGGGGTCGTGAACGCGTCGAGGTGATGGATCGTCCGGACGACCGGGATGCCACGGCGCAGCGCCGCGTTCGCCGAGATGCAGTCCTGCGCGTGCACGACGTCCGCCTCGGTGTCGAGCGCGGCGGCCAGGAGCTCGATCGACCGCTCGATGCGCTCGCCCACGCCCTCGCCGTCACGCGGAGGAAACGGCACCACGCGAACGCGCACCCGCGGGTCGACCGGACGGAAGAACGCCGCGTCGTCGCCGCGCCCGAGCGTCCACACCTCGACGTCGTGGCCACGCGCGGCGAGCGCCTCGGCGAGCGCCAGGGTGTGCACGACCCCGCCGCGGGGTTTGGTGGAGTAGGTCAGTTGCGCGATGCGCATGATCGTCCTTTCCGCGGCTGCGGGCGGTCTACGCCGGTGCGGTCAGCCGGTAGGCGTGCTCGGCACGCTGGGCGAGGTGGTTGAGCGAGCGTCGCGCCCGGGCGACGTCGGCGGAGACGTCGGCCTCGGCGACGGCGAGGCCGCCTTTCGCCCAGGTCTTGGCGACGATCTCGCCCGCGGGGTCGACGACCTTCGCCTGGCCGAGGAACCGCAGTCCGCCGAGGACGCCCGTCTGATTCGACGACACCAGGTAGACCTGGTTCTCGGCGGCGCGCGCGCAGTCGTACAGGTCGAACAGGTGCGCCTGGCGGTCGTTGCGGATGCGGTCGGAGCGATCGGTGACGCTGGCCGGCCACGCACTCAGGCACGCGATGATCTCCGCGCCGTCCAGCGCCACCGACCTCGCCGCCTCGGGGAACGTCTTGTCGAAGTCTATGAGCATGCCGATCCGTCCGACCGGGGTGTCGAATGCGCGGAACTCCTCGCCCGCGGCGTACACGTCGGATTCCCCCAGCGGCAGGTGCACCTTGCGATGTACACCGAGCACGCCGTCGCCGGTGACGCACACCGCCGTGTTGTAGCGCCGCTTCCGACCGTTCTCGACCGCGCGTTCGGCGATCCCGAAGCACACCGTCATGTCGCCGGCGAGGGCGATGATCGCCGCCGTCTCGGGCCCGTCGATCTCGACCGAGTGCGGGATGCCGTCGCCTTCCTCCACCGGGTGGTGGAGGTCGAGCAGGTAGCCGCCGATCGTGGCATCCGGCAGCACGAGCAGATCGACCCCGCGCCCGCGGGCGTCCTCGACGATGCCGGGGAGTTTGGCGAGCGTGCGTTCGACGTCGCGACCGAAATGGGCCGCCACCGCAGCCATCGTGACGGATGCCATTCCCCGAGAGTACGCGGTAGTCGCTCAGCGCACCGCGAGGACGTCCCGCGACGCCGCGACGATCGAGGCGGCGACATGTTCGGCATCCCGGGCGATCGCGTGGAAGCGCCCCGACCCCCACGTGTGCAGCCACGGCAGCCCCACGAACGAGAATCCCGGCACCGTGGTGATCCCCCGCTCGTGCTGGGGGTGGCCGCTCACGTCGAGCACGCCGAGGTCGCCGAGCCACGACCAGTCCGCGCGGAAGCCGATCGCCCAGACCACCGCGTCGATGTCGTCGAGGTCGAGCGTCGTCGGACCCCCGTCGGGCGCCCACACCGGTCGGTAGCGCTCCTCGGTCGGGGCCTCGATCCCCTCGCGGGCGATATAGGCGTCGATGTCGTTCTTGATCGACTCGGCCACCGAGTCGGCGTGGTCGAGATCAGCCGCGAGCGTGTCGTCGAAGGCGAGAGTGCCGTCGGTGATGCCGATCGCCCGCCCGTGCAGGCCCATTCCCTGCGCCGCGAACAGACGCAGGTCGATGTCGCGCCCCCCGTCGCGGCCGGTGACGTAGTGATTGGTCGCGGCGCGTTTCGCCGCGGCCTGCGCACCGGCCGGTACGTCGTAGACGCCCATGTCGGCGAGCCACGTCATGCAGTCGCGGCCTCGGTAGAACCGCGCCACGCGCGGGGCGCGCCCCACGGCGAGGTGCACTCGGCGTCCCTCGAGGTGGAGGTCCTCGGCGATCTGCGTCCCCGACTGCCCGGTGCCCACCACGAGCACCGTGCCCGGCAGTTGACCGGCGTTGCGGTAGTGGTGGGAGTGCATCTGCACGATCCGATCGGGCAGGGCGCCGGCCCACGACGGGGTGATCGGCCGGTGGTATCCCCCGGTCGCCGAGGTCACGGTGTCGGCGGTGATCTCCCCCACGCTGGTCTGCACGACGAAGACCCCGTCGTCGCGGCGGTCGACCCGCCGCACCTCCACTCCTTCGGCGACGGGCGTGTCGAAGCCGTCGGCGTAGCCGCGGACCCAGGCGTAGACCTCGTCGCGGGTCATGAACCCGTCGGGGTCGGGGCCGTCGTACGCGTAGCCGGGGAGGCGGCAGTGCCAGTTCGGGGTCACGAGGGTGAAGTTGTCCCAGCGGCCGTCGCGCCATTCGTGCGCCGCCGACTCCCGTTCGATGACCACGTGCTCCACGCCCGCCTGCACGAGATGCCAACTGACCGAGAGGCCCGCCTGCCCGCCGCCGACGATGACGGCGGGATAGTGGTCGCCCGCCCGGAGCTCGACGGGGATCACGACGCCACCGCCGGAAGGGGCGGCTCCATGCGGAGCACCGTGACCTCGCCGGCGCCGTAGGCGGCCGCCGTCCGGGCGATCTCGTCGCGAGACGCCATCGCCGACGTGCACGCGAAGCCGTACGCGGCGCGCACGCGCTCGCCCGCGGCATCCAGAGCTTCGCTCGAGCGCGCGACGAAGTCGGCGACGCCGTAGCTCTCCCCCGTCGAGAGGTAGTCGTGCATCACCAGGCTCGGCGAGTAGTGCGACGACTCGGCACCGTCGGGCCAGCGGACGGCGAAGCGCATCTCAGGCACGGGCCAGCCCCTTCCATCCTTCGACGTGCGCGCCGGTGGTCTCGGCGACCGGGCCGTAGACGTCGGGGCGACGGTCGCGCAGGTGGAACATCCCCCCGCGCATCGCCCGGAAGGTGTCCTCGATGTCGATCTCGGCGATCGCGAGCCCGGTCCCGAGCAGGGTCGTGGCGAGGATGTTGCCGCCCGGGTCGACGACCTTGGCGTTGCCGACGTACCGCAGCGACCCGAAGGTGCCCGACTGATTGGATGCCATCCAGAACACCTGGTTGTCGAGGGCGCGCGCGATGTCGAACTGGTTGAACCGGTAGGTCCACCGGTCGTCCTGCAGGTTCTCCGCGGTCGCGGTGCGGGCCGCCGGCCAGGCCGACATGCTGACGACGATCTCGGCACCGTCGAGGGCGAGCATGCGGGCAGCCTCGGGGAATGCCTTGTCGTAGCAGATCTGCATCCCCACGCGTCCGACGGGGGTGTCGAACGCCTGGTAGGTGTCACCGGCCGAGTACGACATGTTCTCGCCCAGCGGCTGATGCACCTTGCGGTACGAGCCGTAGATGTTCTCGCCGTCCAGGCACACCGCGGCGTTGTACCGCGTCTCGCCGTCGTCGGCCAGCTCGCAGAACCCGATCGTGACGATCATGTCGCCGACGAGTTCCTGCACGCGGGCGATCTCGGGGCCGTCGAGCCGGATGGCGGGCGGCATCGACTTCGTCGTGGTCTTGATCGTGTCGCCGTGGTTGCCGAGCGACGAGAGGTACCCGCCGATCGCGGCCTCGGGGAACGCCAGGAACGACACTCCCGCGGCCCGCGCCTCGGCCATCAGATCGGCGATGAGCGCGTAGTTCTGCTCCAGATCCCGGGTGAAGTTCGCCGAGACGGAGGCGACGGTGATCGACATGGCGCGCCTCAGAGGTTGTAGGTCGAGTTGATGATCGCGCCCTTGCGCGCGTAGTAGATGAGCGCGTCCTGCACGTCGAGCGGGTGCGCGGGGATGACGCCCTCGATGAGGTCCTCTTCCCGGATGCCGTGGAGCGCGAGACCGAAGCGGCAGCAGTAGACCGTGCCGCCCTCCTTGATGAACGTCTCGAGCGAGTTGTTCATGTTCAGTTCGCCGGGGAAGCCCGCGTCGCCCGTGGTCGGGAAGCCGCGGTTGGCGGTCGCGGCCAGGGTGCCGGGGCCGTACAGGTAGATCGCCGACTCGAAGCCCTTCCGCAAAGCCCGCGTCGCCTGGAGGATCGCGACGAAGCTGACCGAGGACTCGTGCGGGATGCCGTGGATGAGCGTGAAGTAGGTCTCGCCGTCCTCGGCCTGGAAGTCGGGGAAGAGTTTGGTCGAGCCGTAGATGTTGCTGCCCTTCGGGAGGGCCGGGTGGGGCACCTCGCCGAGCGACTTGGCGATGTTCTCGGCGATCTGAGCGTCGATGTCGGTGGTCATGGTCGTGTCCTTCACGTCGGTGGAGCCGGGGATGGAGCGCGTTCTGATATCAGAATCGCGGTGGGATGTTTCGGATTGGTTTCTGCCGGAATGAGGTTGCGTTACGCCTCGCCAAGGCCGGTGGCACCGGCGTCGACGGCGACGGTCTCGACGCCGTCGGGCCACCGCAGCACCACCCCGGGAGCAGCGGTGAGCGCGCCGATCGTCGACGACGTCGCGAGCGGCGACGAGATCGGCGGGGCGTCCGCGGTGAGCATGCCGAAGCCCGGGAAGCAGGTGAGCCAGTCGCCGAACGCGGCGGCGTCGGGGGCGGGGACCTCGGCGACGTCGATGCGCGCGCCGGTCCCGGATGCCTCGGCGAGCATCGCCGCGGTCCCGATGATCCCGGCCATGCTGACGTCTTTCGCCGCCGCGGGGCGGTGCTCCGGAATGACGCCCGCGAGATGGCGGAGCTCGGCGCCGGTGCGGGTGGAGGTCGAATCCCACTGGCGGCCCTCGAACCCGCGCCGCCAACGTCCGTGCAGGTCGACCGTGAGGCCCAGCCGCTGACCGGGCCGCCCTCCTCCCCCGGGGACGGGGTGGGCGGTCCGACCGATCGCCGTGACCGCGAGCGACGACGCCCCACCCCACTGGGTGTGTCCGCCGAGGATCGGGACGCCCCACGCCACCGCGGCACTCCGGAGTCCCGAGACGATGCGACGGACCGCGGATGCCGTGGGCGCCGACACGGCATCCATGAGTCCCACCGCGTGCGCGCCCATCGCCGAGAGATCGTTGACGTTGACCAGGACCCCGCACCAGCCGGCCCACTCCGGGTCCTTGTCGATGAGGGCGGGGAGGATCGCGTCGGTGGCCACGACGACGTCGGTTCCCGAGACGAGGGCCCCGTCGTCACCGATCCAGCCGGCGCCGCCGAGACCGTCGGGGTGATCGTCGCGGATGCCCGACAGCACCTCGCCGAGGGGGTTCTTGGTGGCCCGCACGAGGGCTGCGAACCGGTCGATGGGCCAGCGCATCCGCACGTGCGGCGCGCCCGCGACCGTGGCCTTGCCCCAGCGCTCCCACCCGAGGTGCCGGAAGAGCGGCTCGTTGCGCTCCTGCACGGTCGCTTCGAATCTCACGACCCCGCGGGCCACGGCCTCGCGGCACGCCGCGCGCACCAGGGCGGATCCGATGCCCCCGGCGTGGCGCGCGCCGCGCCGCACCGCGAGACGGCTTCCCGTCCACCATCCGATGTCGCGCGTCGTCGCGGGGGCGAGACGCACCCCGCCCAGGACGTCTCCCGCCGGAGTCACCGCGACCAGCACCACGGTGCGCGGATCGTCGTCGATGTCGTCGTGGTCGTTCGCGTCGAAGAGCCCCTGCTCGTCGACGAAGACGTCACGCCGGAGTGCGCGGTAGGCGCGCGTCCGGGCGTCGTCCGCGACGTGGATCTCCCACGCCGGCACCTCGAGCCGCGCGCGCGAACCGGTGAGCACCGGCACGTCGAACATCACGCGCCCGCCGTCTTGAGGATGCTGCACGCCCCGCACGCGGCGCAGCCCGCGCGCTGGTCCTCGCCGCGCATCCCAGCGGCATGCAGCAGGCCTGCCACGCGGGAGGTGATGTCGTCGACGACCGCGCGATGCGGAGCCGGGACCTTGTCGATGTCGGTCGCGAGCGTGCCCTTCAGCGGACGGAAGGGGACGACGAAGGGGTACACGCCCATCTCGATGAGCTCGCGGGCGCCCTCCACGGCTTCGTCGGGGTCCTCCCCCATGCCGACGATCAGGTACGTCGACACCTGGTTCCAGCCGAACACCCGCACCGCTTCACGCCACGCGGCGCGGTACTCGTCCATGCTGAGGCGGGATTTCCCCGGCATCCATCGCCGACGCACGTCGTCGTCCATGGATTCGACATGGATGCCGATGGACCGGGCGCCCGCGTCGTAGAGGTCGGTGATGGCCTGGAGATCGGCGGGCGGCTCACACTGCACCTGGATCTCGAGCTGCGGCACGGCGGCTTTCACCGCACGCACGCAGCGGGCGAGATGCTTGGCGCCGCGGTCCCAGCCGTTGGAGGTACCGGTCGTCATGACCATGTGCGTCACTCCGTCCAGACGCACCGCGGCCTCGGCCACCTCGGCGAGCATCGCCGGCGTCTTGACCGCGATGGTCGTGCCGGCATCCAGGGATGCTTCGATCGCGCAGAAGCGACAGCGCTCGCTCTCGTCGTAGCGGACGCACGTCTGCACGACGGTCGTGGCGAGGACGTTCTTCCCGTGCAGCTTCGCGATCTTGTCGTAGGCCACCCCCTCGGCCGTCTCGAGATCGTAGAACCGGGGCCGCACGACCGGCGCGACGTCGAACCCGAGGTCGGCGCCGTCGCGTGTCAGCCGGCCGGCCGCCGTGACGACGTACGGACTGTTCGGGTTGAGGGGGATCGCCGCCCCCTCCCCGTCGACGACGAAGTGACCGTCATCGCTCGGGCCCGCCCCACCCGTGCGGCGCACGGGGGCGTCGCTGCGGACGCCGAGGAGAGCTAGGCTGACACGGGTCGAGACCCGGTCACGATCCACCGGTGCAAGGGCTGACGCGTTGTCCATGCAGTCCAGTAGAACCGCGCGGTGTTTCCATACGACGACGGTCGGATAGCGATCGCGTTTCGCGGTTCTCGTGGGTGATGGACTTCCGGGTCCGGTTCGCGTGGTGCCTCACGCTGTCGCCCTGTGCTCACGCCAGTTCGCCTACACCGCCCTTCTCGCTCACGGGCCCGCGCCTTCGTCGAGACGAACCCGGGAGCCGCGGTTTGCTGCGGACGCCAGGGGCGATACGCCGTGTGGCGCGCTGCTCGCGGAGTCGAGATCGTGGGCCGTCCGACAAATCACTCCGGTTCCTCGTCTCGCGCTACACCTGCCATCATTTCGCGGTACTGCTTACGGTCGTTCCGAATCACCACCACAGCAGTGGCGACTGCGATGAGCAGGAGAGCCGAGCCACCAAGAACGGGAGCTAGGACCGTTTGCATGTCTCCAGCCGCGCTCACGGTCTTGATGCCGACCACGAGGAAGATGAAACCCGTTACCGCCATAGCCACCGGCAACATCAGCAGTGCGGTGTACAAGAGAATCCGTCGCTTATCCATGGGCATCACCGCTCACCGTAGAACACACCTCCCGCGGTTCTCCCGACGAGCTCCCCGAATCCAGCGCATCCAAGCCCGAGAAGCGCCGTCCCGCCTGCTGTGAGGGGGGCCGAAGCGGTCACGCCAGCAAAACAAGCTGCACGGGTGAGGCCTCCGACGATGCTCGGGCCGACATCGTTCCAGCCCAAGCTGCCGGACGATGCCTCTCCGATTATGGTGCCGTTCACCCAGGCATCGACGGCGGCGGCTCCGTACTCGAGGGCTGCGGACACCCACCTAGTCCCACTGGGATCGGATCCGTTCATCGGGTTGGGGCTCCCGTAGATGTACGGGTTGGCCTCCTGACCGGTGGGATCCATCTGCGTGAACCGACCGAGGCTGGTGTCGTAGTTACGCCGGTCGCTCCTCGCGGCCGGCTCTCCCACCGCTGGAGGAGTGGGTCGAGGCCAGGCCGCTGGTGCGGGTGTCGTTCCCCTGAGGCGGACCCACGCCCCGACGGATCGCGACGGACGGACGGCGAGCCTGCACACGCGTCACGGTTCGGTATCGCGTTCCGCAGGATCGAAACGATGTCGCTATCGTGAGGCGACGCCCGCCCATTGGGGGACGCGGGCACCATCGAAAAGAGAACGACAATGAGCGCGCCCACGATCAGCACCGAGCCCGCCGTCGTTCCACCGAAGCCCGGGGTGAAGCGCATGTGGCACCTGGCGCCGCTCAGAGTGCGCGCCGGGGTGGTCACTGTCGCTGTGATCGCCATCCTGGGCATCGTCGGAACCGTTGTCGCAACCAGCATCGCGGCGCAGAACGCAGCGAACTGGGAGGTGCTGCGCCAGCGAGGAATTCAGCAGTCGGAGACGATCTCGAAGCTCGAATCGAGCCTCGCCCGGGCCGAGTCCGATCGCGACCGCGCCGTAAAGAACCTTGTGCCGCAGACGGAGCTCACGCAGCGTGAGCAGACCGTAGCCGCAGCAGAGAAATCTGTCGGTGACCGCGAGGCGGCGGTGAAGGGGCGCGAAGACGCGATCACCGCGAAGGAGAACTTCGTGAAGCAGACGTCGCTGACCGGTGGCAAGTACACGGTCGGCGTCTCGATGGAGGCTGGCACTTACCGCACGGAGAACACGAACTCCCGCTGCTACTGGGCGGTGTACACGTCGGGCACCAACTACGACGACATCGTGCAGAACGACCTCGGGGCAACAGGCGTGCTCACGGTGACGATCAACCAGGGACAGGACTTCGAGACGAACAGGTGCGGTACCTGGGTGAAGATCGGCTGACTCCCGCCCCTCTGACTAGCTGCGGACGAGCGCGGTGGCGGCCGCGGTCAGGCAACGAGCGCGGATACAGTGGTGCATCGCCCGACAGCCGCGCGAGACTCGCGGACGAAAACTTCGAATGACTCCGGATCGCTCCAGCCGCCCACTTGGTCTGCCGAGGGAATCCACGAACGACAGGAGGCCCGGACCCCCACATTTCTGCGGGAATCCGGGCCTCGACTGTCGACATTGTCTACCTCTGTTCCAAGAAATCGACGGCCTCTGTTACGGCGGCTCAACTTCGCAAGGTTTCCACCTCTATCGGGGGTTTTGCGCGAAGTCTCCAGCCTCGCGTGAAGCGCGGGTGGAACCGACTGAGTGGCGAAGATCGGGCGGTTGTTGTCCCGCGCCGCAAGGATGGCGTGACCTCCACTGCGCTGGCGGCCGACTTTGGTGTCGCCAAGTCCACCATCCTCCGGATACTTCGCGATGCTCGGATCGTGGTTCGCCGCCAGTCGGTGACTCCCGATCAGGTGAGCGATGCGGCGCGTCTCTACGAATCCGGCCTCTCGCTCTCCCAGGTCGCCAAGCGCCTCAACGTGAACCAAGAAACAATGCGTGTCGCGATCATCGCCACGGGAGTTACGCTTCGTCCGCCGACCGGCCGCTAGGGGCAGGCAAGGCCGAGCCCGCGAATTGGATCAAGTTTGCCGCGGAGCTTTCGCAGAGTCGGAGCCCCCGTGCGCAAAGGATCGCGGGGCCCCTGCACCGTTCGGATGGCGGCGGGCGCTTGCCTGCCGAAGGCGCTAGCTCACGCTTGCCTGCTGAAGCTTACGCTTGTTCAGCCCCGTGGCTTCCTCCGGTCGGATGGTTCGCACCCACCGCCGTGAAATACTCCTCGGTGAGCGTCCTCGCATAGTCCACGAGGTCATACAGAAAAATCGGTCCGACGATTGTGCGATCGCTGTCCGCGAGGACTCGATGATCACGGTGTAGCGGGTTGAGGCAGGTTTCGAACACGTTCATGTCGATCGCGCCCCACTCCCCATGGACGTTGCTGCTCGCAGGTTGGAACAGCAATCGGTAGTCGTCACCGAGGTCGGTCTCATCAGCCATCCTCCGCATGTCGATACCGGCGAAGTTGCCGCCGACATCGATGCTGACGAACTCCTCGTACTGGTCGCGGTTCACGTAGGCCGAGATCAGCTTGAGGTAGTTCTTCATGCCGTCGCCGGCCTCTCCCGCGGCGTCGATGAAATCCTCCATGTGGAGCTTGAGGAGCTTGAGGTGTCCCACTCCGTAGGCTCGGAACTTTTCGTACAGTTCGGGATCGTCGTGGGCAACGAGGTAGCGGATGATGATTCGAGACTCGACGAGCGCTCGCAGAACCGGTGCTCCGTGCTCCATGGTCCACATGAGCGGGTACCCCGCAATCGTTCGAACTAGCCGGAGCGCGCGTCCAACGAGACCTGTGAGAACCTCAAAGCGATGAGGGGAATAGAGGTCGGGGTCGGTCGTCTTCGCAGCCTCGGCAAAGCCGGTCCAGAGCGCCTCCACCATCTCGCGAAGCTCTCGCAGCGAGTCACGCGCCTCATCCGACCGGCCGTCGAGGACCTCAGGGGCTGGCTCAGTCTTCGATAGTTGGCAAGCGTAGAGATTCCAGTTGGCGCGCCAGAACCTCGCGGGCCATTCCAACTCGCCGTCTGACATTGACTCCATCGCGAGAAATGCCGCCCGCACATGGGATTCCACGCGGGCCTTCTGCTCGTCATCGGCGTCTCTCGGATACTTGCGGAAAGCTTCCATAAGCTCGTCCGTCATGACCTTGTCCGAGAAGGACACTCGACCGGCTTTCACCATCTGGCGGAACAGGAGTGCTTTAGCTCGAGTCGCGACGTTGCCTCGGCCGTCTAAAGCCTTACCGACGACATCGCGAAGCCCCCGCTCTGCGATCGCGGGATCTATGACCGATCCGGTGTCTAACCATGGTTGAACTAGCCAGCGCCCCGGTGCCTCCGGGTACATCGCGAGGGCCATCGCGAACTCTTCGGGGAAGATGATGTCGTAAGCGCCCACCGTGACCAGGTGTTCAAGCAGGCCCGACCGTGCGGCCTCCGGAATTGCTTCGAAGTCTGAGAGCTTGCCGGTGAGAAGCCAGTTGTCAGGAAAGTCCGTCCTGTCGCCCCCAAGCCCTGTCTCGATCTCGTCCAGATACTTCGAGGTGGCGAAAACATCGAAGTACTCCTCAGAGCTGACCTGCCAGCAGAGCCACAGGCAATTGGGTAGCGAATCTTTGGCCCAAGGCACGAGGGTCATGTTTGGGATCGTCATCATCGGCGGGGTAAGTACCTTGCCCCTGCGTTGATGATCAGTCAGTGACGAGGTTTGGCGCGCACGCTGTCTCGTGGTCCTGTTCCGCTTACCCTTCGACACTTAACCCCGTCCATTCCGCTTGCCGCGCTGACTCGTTCTGACGATCAGGCAACTTGTACCGTGAGCTCGAGTCCACCGTGCCCGCCGCGACGTAATACCAGGATCCGAGACTCCGATCGGCTAGTACTTGGGCCACTGAAATCGAAGCATGTCCGCTCCTCGCCGCGGTAACGATATCTGAGTACGTCATCGCTTCCGCTTCTTGTTGCCGGGGTTGAGCCGCTTCGTCGTTCGTCGCGCCGAAGGCGGGACTGGACGCCCCATGACCTCGACGGGGATGAGTCCTATCTCAGTCGCCAGTCGATCGAGCTCTGCATCGACAACGGGACGCCGGTTGTCGTACCGCGAAGAGTTTCGTGTCAATGGTCAGGTGAGGATCGAACCAGTCGCCCTCATCCGTCCGCTCAATTTCGAAGGCTCCTGAGAAGCGCATGCTTGTGGTCCCCCTTGTGTGCCCCTCATTATGACAACGAGCCTCACCGCGTCAAGCATCAGCGGTTTCTACTCCGCCCTGGCGTTGACCGGATCCCGCGTGAGCCTGTCGTGCACCTGGGAGGGGAGGATTCCGCGGCTGTTGAACGTGTCCGCGACAAGCTCCCTAAGCTGCGCTTCTGTGCGTCCTGAGGACTTCGCAAGGAGGTCAGACCAGGCAGAGTCGGCATCGTGCGCGATTTCGGCGATGCTCGACGGCGCGGCGAAATGTACGTGGCTCTCTGCTCCGGCGATTCCGTCCCCGTGGATTCCCGGCTTGGGTGAGACAACGATCGTGGCGCTCCCGAGAGGGGCCGCGTCGAGGCCAGCATCCGCGGCAAGGAGACGGAGCTGGTCGTTCGCCTGACGGATGTCCTTGTGCGGCACGACGCCCGTCGGCTCATGGTCGCTCTTCGCCTCGACCGCAAGCCACAGCTCGTTGCCCCACGGCCAGACCGAGTCGCAACGCCCGTTCGGCTTCGGCTTGAACGCGGCCGCACCGAGCATCTTCCCCAGGTCGGTAAGCGCCGGCTCGTACTTGCCGGGGTCTCTCTCGGCAAGACCCGCCTGAATCGCGCCGATCTGCCGGAGGATCGCCGCCTGGTTCACGCCGCCCGCGAGGCGACCAGCGATCTCGGCGACTGCCAACGCATCGACGGCTGCGAGAGGAGACCGCTCGGCCGCCGGGAACGGCGCCATCTGCCGAACCCACGAACCGAGCCCAAGCACCTGCTCTGCCTGTCGGACGAGCGCGAGCGCCGCCGCGCGTCCGGCCTGATCTCCCGCTTTGTCTGCGGCCTGATCCGACCACACAGCTTCGAGGTACAGCCAGAATGCCCGGTAGCCCGCGTTTGCTCGGCCGCCAGCTCCCACGAGGCGCGCGGCCTCGTGCGCATGCACGGCGGCCTCCGCCCAACCCTCCGCAGTTGCCGCAGCCCAGGCCTGGATTTCGTGCGAACTGCACGCTGCGAGCGACGCCGTGCCATCCGGCAAGTGTTGTGACATTTCCTTTCGGTAGTCAGTCAGAACTGGTTCGGCGCCGGCCCGCCAGGTGTCATCCGTCTCCTGCTCGAGGAACGCACGGACGTTCTCCATCACGTCTCCGACGCCGAACGCCTGCGAGTTCTCGCGTCCGAATCGCAGTTCCGCCTGGAGCTCTGGATCGAGGGCCTGCGTGACTTCGGGGCGAGTGAGATAGCGGGACAGCTCGCCGCCCAGCACCAGTACGATCGCGGTGTCGCGCGGGCCGCGCGTGCATCGCCCCGCGCCCTGAATCACGCGCGTCCGCACTCGTGCCGCGAGCGCTACGCTCGCGCGGGCCCGGTTCTGAAGGAATCGCTCCTGGAGATTGTCCTGGTTCGGGACGCCGTCCAGGGCGACGAGCCGGCAGCTGTCACCGGGCAGATCAAGCCCGTCGTACCGAGCGGCCAGCCCGCACACGCCGTTCTTGAGCGCCGCGAACGGTCCCATCCCGTCCGCGACATCGTCGACGCCCATGATGGTCCACCCGGGTTTGGCCAGCGCCGCCGCATCCTCCATCGCGACGTCCTTCTTTGGGGCGAGGACGAGCGCTTTGCCTGCCTTCTTCACGACGTCGCGCGCCAGGTCCGCGGGATCGGACTGCTCGACGAACTCCGGGAACACGAAGAAACGCCGTCCGTAGCGGGGCGGGGTGGTCGGCTGCCCAAGGCGATGGATGCCGCTGCGGCCGAATGCCCGCTCAATCTCCCCGCCCTCGCCTAGTGTCGCGGAAAGGTAGACGCGTTGCCTTGCCCCGGAGAACAACGCGTTCTGATGCGTCGGCGGAATGTACGGGCGCACTAGGATGCCCGAGTAGGCCACGTACACGAGGCTTGAGCTGAGGCCGGCCCGGATCATCGCGAATTGGTAGCTCTGTGATTCAGTGCATGTGCCCAGCGCCTCCGCGAGGCTCGCGACCATGCCGGGCTGCCGCAGCGGCACGACCATCCGCACGTCAGCGCCGATGTTGGGGTCGGGGTCGCCAGCACGCAAGCGCTCAAGGAAAACGCCGTCGAGCGCAGGCGCGACGGCATTGAGCACCGCGTGGTACTCGCCTGATTTCGCCCACCTGTTGATACTGACGCCGTACGCCTCGCCCACGTATTGTTCGCCGGCATGCGCGTCATCGAACAGGATCAGATCGGCGTCCGCCAGCCGGGGGTTCGTGTTGAAGATGCTGCTGTACGTACTGACTGCGATGGCGCTTGCCGACTCGTACGCGGCCTGCGCGCCACTCGGCCAGTCGCGGCTCCGCCCGATCAGGAGGGCCGTCTGGATGTCCTCCGGGCCTGCGGCAGCGACGACCTGGCGCGCGAGCTGCTTCGTCGGAACCGCGTAGATCACGCGAGCTTGGCGCTTGCGCCGCGTCCATTCAGCGATAAGCAGACCGGTGAGCGTTTTTCCGGTTCCCATGGGCAGTTCCAGGGCGACGTCCGGCTTGCCTTCGTGTTCGGCGAACGTCTTGAGCATCTCGGACTGGTGAGCCCAGAGCCCCGGCACTGCGCCCGGGCCAGGGTTCAAGTCGTCGCGATAGAGATCCGCCGGCGTCGCGGGGACGTTTCCGTCAGCGGTCATTCGGACAAAAGGCATCGTTTATCGGCTCCCCCGGGCGGCAACGGTTCGATCAGGATTAGGCGTTAGGAAGCTCGTCCGGTTCCACCGTCCGGAGACGCTTCCGTGCCTCCGGACGGTAGCTCTCCGGAGTCACCTCCAGCACCTGCCTCACCATCTTCGTGAAGAAGCTATTCGAATCGGTGTGCCGAGGCATCGCGACCCACCGAAGCGAGAGCGAGATTGTAGCGAGATCGTCAATGGTCAGCCTCTCCGGGAACGGCGTCGGTTTGTCGTATTCCATGAGGATCATGCACGCGGCGTCGAGGGCATCGTGCTCCCGCTCGACTTCGTAATCCTGTCGACTACTCCTCGCGCCTCCGACGGCGTCGCCGTTAGCACGTCGGAGCGCAAAGCGAAGATGAATCCGAACGCCGCAAGCGGATAGAGCAACCTGTCAGGATGTGGACGTGGACCTTACTCCGGTAACCGATCTCATGGACGAGCTGGCACGCAGCACCTGGGCATCGCTCGTTGACGCGTATGACCTTGACGTCGACTGGGGTGAGGTCACGATCACCCATACGGTTCTGCTCGCGCTGAAGCGATTGCTTCGCGAACAATCACTGCCGCTTCTCGTGGAACGCGTGCGTGCGCACGACGAGAAGGCGAGCGGGGCAGACTTCGAGTTGTGGGTTCAATCGGCGTCCGGCAACGTGGTCGGCTTCAGCATTCAGGCGAAGCGGGTATATCTCGGCCGGAAGAAACCCGAGTACCAAGCTCTCGGCCACAAGGGCGCGTTGCCCAAAGAGAAGCAGTACGACACACTCCTCCGGCACGCTGCCAAGAACGGCACCGTGCCATTCCACCTCTTCTACAACGGCTGGGCTCTCCCCCGCACTGACATCGCTTTTCCATCCGGCCGGGACACGGAGTTGTTCGGATGCGCGGTCGTTCGCACGTCCGAAGTACGACGGATTCGGAACGCCAACGTTAGGCGCGGAATGAACGAAGTCTCGCGCTTTGCCAAGATATCGATGCCGTGGTCCGACTTGCTCCGATTGCCATCTGGCGGGTCAGCAGGTGGAGGTGGCGGCTCTAGTGATGGTGGAACCTCCGGCGGGGGCAATCCGACAAGTGGCATTCCTGATCCGTCACAGTCGCCGGCGGCCCCCGCTCCGCTTCGGGTGTCCGACGAAGATCTCCGCAAACTGCTTGAGCTCCATTCGGCCGAGCCCGTTGACGACAAGGTGAGAATCAGGGAGGGGCTCCCCGACTACGTGACCGCCGCTCTGTCCAGTACCGCCGCCGCGGGACACGAGGATCTCCAGGACGACCCAACGCTGCCGGAAGTGGTGGCGGTGATCAAGGGCGCCTGACGGCAGAGGCCGACGAAATCGCCGGAGTGGCTGCGGCCGACTCGCTGCGCGGTGCTCTCGGGACAGGCGCGCTCGACTCGTCGGCACGAGCCTGAACCTCAACTGGACACGACGGACGATCAGTCGCCCGATCAGGGTTCTCCCTCTTCTTCAGTGGCTTTTGTGAGCTTCGCGAGCTCCGCCCGGCGGCGCGTCTCACGGTCTTGCTGCGCAGCAAAACGACGGTGGAGATGGGACCTCTTGCGTGCGCGACTGTCAATCACCCGCTCGGTCGCTTCGAGGTATTCGTGTAGGGAGTTGGCAGCCTTGGCGAGTTCCGCGTCGGCACTCTTTTGATTGCTGGCCGCATCGGCAAGCTTCTTCAAGCTACTTGCGACCTTCTCGATAGAAGCCTCCTGGACCATCGTCTCGGCCCACTGCGCGAGATCCAACAGAGACTGACTGGTCCACGTGCGAGCATCGCCACTGCCTTCACAGGTCGCGGTTACGATCAAGCGCCGCTGCATGGTCTCCTCGTAGTCATCTCTGAAGACTCCGAACCAGAAGAACATCGAGCGACCCGGAGCCAAGAACGGGATTCCGTCTCGGACAAGAGTCCGATCGATCGCGGCCTGCGCAACCTCATCGTCCGCGACAGGTAGAGGGGACCACTCGAACCGAATGTTCCGCGCAGCAGTGAGCCCCACGTTCTTCACTTCTAGAAGGATGGCGGCGCTGCCCTCGAACGAGAAGTCGACGATCACGTAGGGTCTGGCCTGCTCGAGTTGCGACCCGACGGAGGACCGGTACTGGCGAAGGGCGAGCCATGCCGCGACCACGGCGACGACCAATGTTGCGAATGCCCAGAGCGCCTGCCACTCGTCTGCCGTCGGCCAGCCGTCGACGCGCCACCACTCGTTCATGGTCGGGACTGTAACGGGAACGTACGACACCCGGCTCCTGACCAGCTCGCTCGGCCCCACACGCTGACGGAGTCTCCTCGACAGGCATCTCGCGGACGCGACACCCGTACCCGCGTCGCCCGATCCATCAAGATCACGCGGAGGCGGCACGCTGAAGGACTGCCGTCAGATCCGCCACACTTCGAAGGATGGTGGTGCCGTAACGAGACTCGATCTTCGCCTGCGTGAACCGGTGCACCCATTGCTTCTCGGTGACGACCACGTCGCAGTACGCCGCTGCTACGGGGAGCCCAAGGATGTCGTTGAGGTCGTGTAGCTCCCACTTTTGCTCTGTCTGACGGAGCTTTGCTCCTCGCATCACGTTCGTGACATGCCGCGTCGGCAGATCGTCCATGAACTCGACCACTCCTGCTGGACCGAGGTCCTCCACGAAGCGGTCCCAGGTGAGACCGATACCTTCGACCGCCCGGGTGACCGCGGGCCTGATATCACCGAGGTCCGATGCGCGCACGGCGAGGTCGAGCATGGGTCCCGACAGCCCCCTTGCCCTGATCTCCGAGGCGATCTCGTTCTCGTGATCGATATATTGCTGATCGAGATGACGGGTGTCCGTAACCACTCCCGCCAAACGTGCCATCGCTGGACCGACCCGCAGCAGCTCCGCTTCAAAAAGCTTCGAGTAGATCTCCTGGATCTTGGGGTAGTCCGAAGCGTCAATATCGTTCTCGGAGCTACGGAGCAGACTGATGTCGAGTTCGGGCAACACGACCTGGTCGTTCGTCAGGTGCTGGATCCCGATTCCGAAAACCTCGGGGCTGCGCGGCTCCTCGGGGCGACCGTAGCGAGCGTTGAGCGCGTGGTCCAGTTCGGCGGGCAGCACGTATCGTCCGGGCGCCATTGTGTGTCGATTCGAGAGTTCGATCATGACGTTGGCAACGTCGTTCCGGGACCGGTCATCAGAGCGTTTGCCGGTCTCGGCGTAGCGAAACATGTCGAGCGGAAATGATGCCGTGCCCGCCGCGACGGCAGCGCGGGCAGCTTCCAAGACCTCTACATAGCGCGCACCGGCTGGGTGGCCCTTAGCCGCCCTCGCGAGGTCGATCCACTTGTTCTGGTCGAGATAGACGCGCAGCATGAGCTCATCATTTCGAGAGTCGGCTCATTCGAGGCGCGAAGCGACCTGGAGTTGTGCTCCGAGTCAGTCGAACCGCCAAAATGTCGGTGGCCTGTCCTACCATCGGCACTCCAGCAATTACCTGAAGGAGGCCACGATGGCTGATTATGACGTGCAGTACGACAAGGACAAAGGCGACTGGAGCGCCAAACGAGAGGGTGCCTCGCAAGCGGCCGGCCGCTACGGCACGCAGGCTGAAGCGCACGACGCTGCGGTGGGGTTCGCAACCCGTAGCGGCGGCGGTGAGGTCCGCGACCACCGTAAGGACAACAACCAAATCCGCAACACGGACACCGTCGGCAAGAAGGATCCGTACCCGCCGAAGGGTTGAGCCCCTGAGTCGAGCCCAACTCGAGCGTTAGGAGATAGGCTCGACTCGTTCGGCCATGGCCATCTCGCCGCCAGGAGAGCCGCGGGGAGGCGTCTCGCAATTCCGGGCTTAATACGTGCTGATCCCTCAGCTGGGATCGTGGTGCTGTACCTCGGTGGGCCATGCCCCCGCGCCGCCCCCACCTTTGAGGTACACGCGCCCGTTCGCGCCGATGCTGGACACGACGGCCAGCTCGTGACGTGCTTCCGCTATCCCGATCGATCGGTAGCTCCGGCTCACTCGAACGACGTCACCGCTCTTCAGCTTCAACTCCTCGTGCGCAGTGATAGTGCCAAGCGCGAGGTAGTGGTCGATCCAGGCAGAGATCTCGGCGCGGCTCTCGTTATGCACCTCCAAAGTAGGACAGAGCTTCCGGAGGAACTGTATCTGTCGCTCTGTCGGTGCCCCCGCGGCATGCTCGGTCCCCCTGATTTTCGGCTCGAGGAATGCCTCCAGTCGCGCCGCTGCCACGTTGAAAGGCAGGTAGGCATCGAGCGTGCATCCAACCAGCGTCGCGAGCGCCAGCTGATGCGCAGCGGCATGCCTAAGGCTGAGTCTGAGTAGGCGAACAGGTTCGCGCCAATCTGCGTGGGCCATTGGAGACATCGTCGACCACACCTCCGACATCGTCATCGATTTTTCGCACGCACGTCTGGGACGCAGATGCGGGGCGAGGCACGGCGGCTCAATAAGCGCGCGAACCGGGGTGGAGGTGCCGTCGTGCCTCGAAGCAACTTGCTGGTGTCCACCCTCGACCGCCTCGAAAACCCCGGGGACCTCTACACGAGCCTCGCAGGGGACACCCGACGGGACCTCCTCCACGCGTTCTTCCAGCGCCTCATCGTGCACGTTGAGGACGACGGCATTCGCATCCGACCTGTCCGCACCGACATCAACGAAGCGCTTCACGACTGGCAGGCGAACACCTCAGCCACAAACGAAAGAGCCTCCCGCGTTTCCGCGGAAGGCTCTCCGTTTTCGACCATCCAAAGGGACTCTTCGTCCAATGGTTTGAGTAACAGTCAATTGGTCGGGATGACAGGATTTGAACCTGCGACCCCTTGACCCCCAGTCAAGTGCGCTACCAAGCTGCGCCACATCCCGTCGCCCGCGAGCAGGCAACTCGATTATCTTACCCGCTCCGCGCACGTCCCGCGAACCAGCGGCGCCCCGGGCGTGTGCGCCCGCCGATCCGCAACCCCCGCGGCATCCCTTGCCCGTGTCCGACCCCCTCGCTACGGTCGCCGCATGGCTATCGAGATCCTCCCCGCGACCGGTGACCGCTTCGACGACGCCGAGACCGCGCTCGACAGCGGCGACGGTCCCGAATGCCAGTGCCAGTGGTGGCTGCTGCCGAACGGCCCGTGGAAGGACGCGTCGGTCGCCGACCGCACCGAGATGTTCCGCGCCGAGCTCAACGGCGACCTGCCACCCGGACTCATCGCCTACGTCGATGGCGAACCGGCCGGGTGGGTGCGGGTCGGCCCGCGGACGGCCCAGCCTCGACTGGCCCGCACCCGCAACGTCACCGGTTCCACGACCGAACCGCTCGACGACGAAGATGTCTGGGCGGTCACGTGCTTCGTCGTCCGCAAGGCGCACCGCGGTGGCGGACTGATGCGCGACCTGCTGGATGCCGCCGTCGACGCCGCCCGCGACGGCGGCGCGCGCGTCGTTGAGGGGTACCCGCGCGACCCGTCCGCGGCGAAGATCCCGGTGAACGACCTCTACCTCGGCACGGTGTCGATCTTCGAAGAGGCGGGGTTCACCGTGGTCGACCGCCCCAAGCCCGACCGCGCGCTCGTGTCCCTCACGCTCCGCGACTGATCGCCCCACCTACGATGGAGGTTCCTCGAAGGAGCCTCGATGACGGATGCCACGCCCACCGCGCGCGTCGACGCGTGGCTGTGGGCCATCCGCGTCTACAAGACCCGGTCGGCCGCGACCACGGCGTGCCGCGCGGGCCACGTGCGCGTCAACGGCGAGCGCGCGAAGGCCGCCCAGCCGGTCCGCCCGGGCGATGAGCTGCGCGTGCGGATCCAGGGTTTCGACCGCATCCTCGTGGTGAAGAAGACCATCGCGAAGCGTGTCGGCGCGGCGCTGGTCGCCGAGGCTGCCGACGACCGCACTCCCCCGCCGCCGCCCCGCGAGAGCACCCCCTTCGTGCCGGTCCGCGACCGCGGCGCCGGACGCCCCACGAAGCGCGACCGCCGCGAGATCGAGAAGCTTCGCGGGCGCGACGTCGACTGAGGCCGCACAACACCAGCGATCCGCACAACCTCACCCACGATCCCGGGCCTGCAACTCACGCCGCGCGAATCACTGACCTAACGCCGCACGCCCCGGCTGCCCGCACCCGCCGCACAACCTCGGCGATCCCCACAACCTCAGCCACGACCCCGCGCCCGCAACTCACCCCGCGCGAATCACCGAGCCGACGCCGCCGGCCTCAGCCCAGCTGCTCCCGCAGCCACCGAACCCCGCGCACCGACGCGCCGAGCTCCTCGACGCGCGCCGCGAGCCCGCGGTCGCTGGTCACGACGATCACGGGGTTCCACGACCCCACGAGCTTCCGCGCGACGGCGACGATCTCGTCATCGCCCGACCCCGCAGCCCGGAACACACCCACTTGGTCCGCGTCCACGTCCGCCGCCCGCGCGTCGCCCTCGAGCACTGCCGACACGAACGGGAACCAGCGCGTGGCCGCGAGACCGAGGTGCTCGGCATCCACCCCGTCGATCGCGAGCCGCGAGAGCTGCGCCAGCAACCGCGACGCGGCACCCGCGCGGTCTTTCCACCACCCGTCGGGCACCGACCCCACGACGTTCGCGACGTCGACGATCACCGCGGGTCGCGCCGACAGCGCGTCGCGCAGCACCGGCCATGCGGAAGCGAACCCGGGGTGGAGGGGGCGGGATGCCACATCGTCGACCGGCACCCACTCGAGCGCCACGCTCTCGGGGTCGCTGATCACCGGCTCGAACGGCGTGGTCACGTCGGCGACGAGCGTCGAGTACGACCAGATCCCGAGGTCGAGGACGCTCTCGAACCGGGGCTGCACGGCATCCACGGGGACCCCCGCTTCCTCCGCCGACTCGCGCAGCGCGCCGTCGCGGGCGGATTCGCCCTGGTGCCGCGCGCCGCCGGGGAGCGCCCACGTGTCGCCGAAGTGGCTCCACGAGACGCGGTGCTGTAGCAGCACTCCGCGCTGAGCGTCGACGGCGAGCAGTCCGGCGGCGCCGAAGCGTCCCCAGTAGCGCTCGCCCGTGGGCGCTTCGACCCAGGCGTCGCCGGGATCGCGGGGTCCGTGCGGACGCCGCGGCTCACCGGGGGCGGGGGGTTGGATCGTCATCCTCCCCAGCCTGGCACAGCCACAGCCCACGAGACGCCCCGCGTGTCACACGCCGCCGTCCGCCGCGAAAACCCCCGCCGGAACGGCGAGACTGCATCCCCCCGACGAATCCACTGCAGTATGCAATGGCGATGTCAGGCGGATGCAGTCTCGCGGCTCCATCGTCGGCGAACCGACCGCCGCACGGCACGACGCGCGACGGACTACCGGTCGAAGCGAGCACCCTCGGGGTTCGGTCCGAGCAGCGTGAAGATGAACAGGATGAGACCGCCGACGAGCGGCACCAGACCGATGAAGACCCAGAATCCGCTGTGGTTGGAGTCGTGCAGGCGCCGCACCAACAGCGCGATGCCGGGGACGATCGTCCCGAGCCCCCAGACGATGACCAGCACGAGGAAGACGATGCCGAGACCCGTGCCGACGACGACGGCGCCATCCGAGCCGGCCTTGAGGCCTCCCGTGACCAGCGCGAGGATCTGCAGCACGAAGTTGACGATGGCGGCCACGAGCCACCACCACCAGTACTCGCTGCGGCTCGCGCGACCGGTGAACGTGGCGTACTTCGCGAAGAACCGGCGGACGGCCGCGCTCAGCGGAGCCCCGTAGTACGGCTGATCGAGCGGCGGCGCGCTGACGGAACTGGACATGATGCTTCCCCCTTCGGCATCCCCCACGGATGCGCGTCTACGGGCCGGACGCCCGCCTCACGGACACTACCGACCGACCGCCTCCGCGCACAGCAATTTCTCAGACTGTGACGGCCCGGATGCTGCTCCCGCGCCCGCACCACTCACCGTCCCGCGGATCCCGGCCCGACACGCCGCCCCGGCGGCATCCCACCTCGGCGCGTCCGCCCCGAACTCCACCCGACGGAACGACCCGGCGCACGGCCAGGCTGGGATGCCGAACCCCCGGACAACACGAACGCCCCGGCCGTAACCGGGGCGTCGTGGGGCGACTCAGCGCTGGCGCTTCTCGCGGATGCGCATGTTCAGCACGATCGGGGTGCCCTCGAAGCCGTAGATCTCGCGCAGGCGCCGCTGGATGAACCGGCGGTAGCCCGGGTCGAGGAACCCGGTGGTGAAGAGCACGAAGGTCGGCGGACGCGTCGACGCCTGCGTCCCGAACAGGATGCGGGGCTGCTTTCCGCCGCGCAGCGGGTGCGGGTGCTCGGCGACGAGTTCGGCGAGGAACGCGTTGAACTTGCCCGTCGGGATTCGCTGGTCCCACGACTCCAGCGCCGTCTCGAGCGCCGGCACGAGCTTGTCGAGGTGACGACCGGTGCGGGCGGAGATGTTCACGCGCGGCGCCCACGTCACGTGCGCGAGGTCCTGCTCGATCTCGCGCTCGAGGTAGCGGCGACGGTCGGCGTTCTCCATGTCGTCGTCGTTCAGGCGGTCCCACTTGTTGAACGCCAGCACGAGCGCGCGCCCCGACTCGAGCACCAGGTCGATGATGTTGAGGTCCTGCACGCTGATCGACTGCGACACGTCGAGCACGACGACGGCGACCTCGGACTTCTCCAGGGCGGTCGAGGTGCGCAGCGACGCGTAGAAGTCGGCGCCCTGCTGCAGGTGCACGCGACGACGGATGCCGGCGGTGTCCACGAGCGTCCAGAGCTTGCCGCCGAGCTCGACGACCTCGTCCACGGGGTCACGGGTGGTACCCGCGAGCTCGTTCACGACGACGCGCTCTTCACCCGCGGCCTTATTCAACAGCGACGACTTGCCCACGTTCGGGCGGCCGAGGATCGCGACGCGGCGCGGGCCGCCGATCTCGTACTTGGCGACGGCCGAGATCTCGGGCAGCACCTTCATGAGCTCGTCGAGGAGGTCGGCGACGCCGCGGCCGTGGATGGCCGAGACGGGGTGCGGTTCGCCGAGACCGAGGTTCCACAGTGCCGCGGCCTCGGGCTCCTGGCGGGCGTCGTCAACCTTGTTCGCCACGAGGAACACGGGCTTCTTGGTCTTGCGCAGCAGCCGCACGACGTGCTCGTCGGTCGCGGTCGCGCCCACCGTGGCATCCACCACGAACAGGACGACGTCGGCGAGGTCGATTGCGACCTCGGCCTGCGCGGCAACCGAGCGGTCGATTCCGCGCGCGTCCGGCTCCCAACCGCCCGTGTCCACCAGCGAGAACCGGCGGTCGAGCCACTCGGCCTTGTAGGTCACGCGGTCGCGGGTGACGCCCGGGGTGTCCTCGACGACGGCCTCGCGGCGGCCGAGGATGCGGTTCACCAGCGCCGACTTGCCGACGTTCGGGCGACCCACGATCGCCACGACCGGCAGCGCCGGCAAGAACTCGATCCCGTCCTCTCCCCCGGCGAGACCCGCGAGCAGCGCCGCGTCGTCCTCGTCGAGGTCGAAGTCCTCGAGGCCCGCGCGCAGCGCTTGCGCGCGCTGTTCGGCCAGGACCTCGTCCAGCTCGGCCATCTTCTCGGCGAGCTGGTCGGGCCCGCCTTCGTACTCGTCGTCAACGCCCATCGCGGGCTCCCATCGTGGAGTCGACGACGTTCAGCACGGCGTCGACGGTCTGTTCGAAATCGAGGTGGGTCGAGTCGACGACCTGTACGCCGGGGGCGGCGGTGAGGAAGTCGACGACCGTGGAATCAGCCGCATCGCGCTTGTGCAGCGCTGCCGCGACCGCGGCGGCGTCCTGCGAGGTCAGCTCGGCGCTGCGGCGGGCGGCGCGCACCTCGGGCGCCGCGGTCAGAAGGATGCGCACGGGCGCATCGGGGTACACGACCGTGGTGATGTCGCGGCCCTCGACCACGACACCCCGCAGGCCCGAGGATGCCACGAGCCGACGGAACAGGTCGTTCACGGCCTGCCGCACGGCGGGGACGCGGGCCACGCCGCTCACGGCGTCCGTGACGCGCGGTTCGCGGATCGCGGCGGTGACGTCGGTTCCGCCGACGCGGACCCAGCGGTCGGCCGGGTCGAGCGAGATGGCGTAGTCGAAGTCGCCGAAGACCTCCAGCACCGCGGTGGCGTCGGAGGTGTCGCTGCCGTGCTCGAGCGCGTGCCACGCGAGGGCGCGGTAGGCGGCTCCCGTGTCGAGGAATCCGTAGCCGAGGCGCACGGCCGTGGCCTTCGAGACGCTCGACTTGCCGCTGCCGGCGGGACCGTCGATCGCGACGACGGCGGGAACTCCGGATGCCGATCCCTCGGCGGGGGCGACGACGCCGGGCCGGAAGATGGTGGGGTCAGTCATGGGTGGTGCTCGCAATCCGCCATCCGCGCTGCTGGAGCCCGTCGACGGCTCGGCGGACGGCGTCGGGGACGACACTGATCTCGGCCAGGCCGAAGGGGGCCCCCGGCGAGTGCTCGAGACGCAGGTCTTCGACGTTGACGTCGAGGTCGCCCAGCTCGCCGAAGAGGCGGCCGAGCTGGCCGGAGGTGTCGTCGACCATGACGACGAAGGTGTCGAACCGGCGGTTCTGCCCGTGCTTGCCCGGCAGACGCTCGACGCCCTCGTTGCCGCGGCGGATCGTGTCGGCCACGGTGCGGCGGGCGCCGGGGGCGTCCGGATCGCGCAGTGCGGCGGCCACGTCGCCGAGGTCGGAGGCGAGCTGGTCGAGCACTTCGACCACGGGAGCCGCGTTGGCGCCGAGGATCTGCACCCACAGTTCGGGGGCGGATGCCGCGATGCGGGTGGTGTCGCGCACGCCCTGTCCCGCGAGACGAAGGGACCCATCGGGCGCCTCGACGAACCGGCCGGCCAGGAGGCTCGCGACCAGCTGCGGAACGTGCGACATCAGCGCGACGGACTCATCGTGCTCTTCGGGCGTCATCTCGATGAGCGTGGCGCCCAGGTCGAGCGCGAGTCCCTCGACGAGGGACAGATCGTGCGCCGAGGTCTCGGCGTCGCGGCACACCACCCACGGGCGTCCGACGAAGATGTCGGCGCGCGCGGAGATCGCTCCCCCGCGTTCGCGTCCGGCCATCGGGTGCGACCCGATGTAGTGCGTGAGGTCGACGCCGCGCGCGCGGAGCGTCCGCAGCGGCTCGAGCTTGATGCTCGCGACGTCGGTGACCACGGCGCCCGGGTAGGCCGCGAGCTCGCGCTCCACGACGTCGGCGACGACGTCCGGCGGCACGGCGACGACGATCAGCGACGGCCGGTCGTCATCTCGCTCGGCGCGCCCGGCGCCGTAGTCGATCGCGAGGCGCAGCTGCGACGGCGACGTGTCGGAGAGCACGACGTCGACGCCGAGAGCGGTGAGGGCGTGGCCGACGCTCGCCCCGAGAAGGCCCGACCCGACGACGCGCACCGTGCCGCTGGTACGGGTCGCCAACGGCGCCTCCGCGCGCGCGGACGTTCCGTTCGGTTCGATCATCGGGTCTCCTGCTGCCCTGGCGGTGGCGTTCGCACCGCGCGGCGCCCGAGGGTCACTCGGCCGGAGCGGCCGGAGTGTCGCCGTCTCGACGAGACAGCGTGAGCAGTGCGCCACGTTCTACTGTAGTCAACTCGCGGGCCTTCCCCACCGGGAGAGTTCCCAGGTGAAGGGGGCCGAACTGACGCCGGACGAGTTCGACGACGGGGTGGCCGACCTCGGCCATCATGCGTCGCACGATCCGGTTCTTCCCCGAGTGCAGCGTCAACTCCACCAGACTCTCCCCGCGCGAGGAGTCCAGGAGCCGCGCCTTGTCGGCCGCGATCCGCCCGTCCTCGAGCTCGACGCCCCTGATCAGCCGCTGGATCGTCTGCGGCAGCACCTGCCCCTCGACCTTCGCGATGTACACCTTCGTCACGCCGAACGAGGGGTGCGCGAGCACGTGGGCGAGGTCGCCGTCGTTGGTGAGGACGAGGAGCCCCGAGGTGTCGGCATCCAGGCGTCCGACGTTGAACAGGCGCTCCTCCCAGTCCTTTGTGAAGCCGCGGAGGTCGGGGCGCCCGCGGTCGTCGCTCATCGAGCTGACCACGCCGGTCGGCTTGTTGAGGATGACGTAGCGCTTGGACGTGTCCAGCTGGATCGCCGTGCCATCGACGTCGACGAGGTCGGTCTCCGGGTCGATCCGCGAGCCGAGCTCGGTGACCACTTCGCCGTTGACCCGCACGCGGCCCGCGACGATCATCTCCTCCGAGACCCGGCGCGACGCCACCCCCGCGTTCGCGAGCACCTTCTGCAGGCGTATGCCCTCTTCGCTCATCTGAGCACCTCTCCGTCGAATCCGTCCGCGCCGTCGTCGAGCAACGGCGAGATGTGGGGCAGCTCGTCGAGCGAGTTGATGCCCAGGTTGACCAGCAGCTGGTCGGTCGTCCCGTAGTGGATCGCGCCCGTGTCCGGGTCGGTGAACACCTCGGTGATCAGTCCACGGGCGAGGAGCGTCCGGACGACCGAGTCCACGTTCACCGCCCGGATGGATGCCACCTGCCCCCGCGTCATGGGTTGCTTGTAGGCGATGACGGCGAGGGTCTCCAGCGCCGCCTGCGACAGGCGCGAGGGCGCCTGCGTGTTGACGAACTCCCCCACGACGTCGTCGTACTCTTCACGGACGTACAGCCGCCACCCGCCCCCGACCTCGCGCAATTCGAAGCCGCGGCGGGGGCCGCCGGTCTCGCCGTCGTAGTCGGCCACGAGGCCCTCGATGGCCTGACGCACGGCCGGGACCGGTGCGGCGACGGCCGCCGCCAGCGACACGAGGCTCTGCGGCTCGTCGAGGATCAGCAGGATCGCCTCGAGCCGACGGGCGACGGATGCCGTGTCGTTCGGGCGCGCGGCGGGCTCGGTCGGGTCATCGGTCATAGTCGGCTCCCAGGGCGGCGAGGTTCTCTTCCGACCACCTCTCGGCGGTCCAGCGCAGGGTCAGCTCCCCCAGCGGTTCGAGTTGCTCGAACGACAGCGCGGCGTGGCGGTACAGCTCGAGGATCGCGAGGAACCGCGCCACGACGACCCCGGTCTGCGTCACTCCGGCGACCAGGTCGCGGAAGTTCAGCGTCCCCGATCCGCGCAGCAGCGTCACGACGATCGCGGCCTGCTCGCGGATGCTCACCAGTGGCGCGTGCAGGTGATCGAGGCCGACGGTCGGCAGCTGCTTCGGCGCGAGCGCGACGACGGCGAGCGCCGCGAAGTCCTCGGCGCTGAGCGTCCACACGAGCTCCGGGACGGCGCTGCGGTACTTGGCATCCAGCCGCACGTTCCGCGTGTGCCGCCGGTCCTCGCGCTGCAGGCAGCGCGCGAACCATGCCGACACTTCCTTGAAGGCCCGGTACTGCAGCAGACGCGCGAAGAGCAGGTCGCGCGCTTCGAGCAACGCCACGGATTCGGCATCCACAAGCTCGCCCTGCGGCAGGAGACCGGCGATCTTCATGTCGAGCAGGGTCGCGGCCACGACGAGGAACTCGGATGCCTCGTCCAGATCGCCCTCGGGGCCGAGCGCGCGGAGGTGCGCGATGAACTCGTCCGTGACCCGGCTCAGCGCGACCTCGGTGATGTCGAGTTCGTGCGCCGAGATCAGGTTCAGCAGCAGGTCGAACGGTCCATCGAAGACGGGCAGCGAGACGCGGAACCCGGTGGAGTCGACGCCCTCCGGCGCCGTAGGGACGGTGCCGTCGTCAGGCGACGGCGCCACGGGCGACCAGCTCCCGCGCCAGCCGCAGGTAGGCCTGCGCGGCGGCGTGCTCGGGCGCGAACTCCGTGATCGGCATGCCCGAAACAGACGCATCCGGGAACTTCACCGTGCGTCCGATGACCGTTTCGAGGACGTCGTCGCCGAACGCCTCGACCACGCGCTCCAGCACCTCGCGCGAGTGCAGGGTGCGCGCGTCGTACATCGTGGCGAGGACCCCGTCGAGTTCGATGGCGGGGTTCAGTCGATCGCGCACCTTGTCGATGGTCTCGACCAGCAGGGCGACACCGCGCAGGGCGAAGAACTCGCACTCGAGCGGGATCAGCACGCCGTGGGCGGCCGTGAGCGCGTTGACGGTGAGGAGTCCGAGCGACGGCTGGCAGTCGATGAGGATGACGTCGTACTCCGCCGCGACCTTGCGGAGCACGCGGGCGAGGATCGTCTCACGCGCGACCTCGTTGACGAGGTGCACCTCGGCGGCCGACAGATCGATGTTGGCCGGGAGGATGTCGAGGCCCTCGACCCGCGTGGAGACGATGACCTCGTGCGGGTCGCGCTTGGTGTCGAGCAGCAGGTCGTAGATCGTGGGGACGTCGTGCGTCTGGATCCCGAGACCCGCCGACAGCGCGCCCTGCGGGTCGAAGTCGACCGCGAGCACGCGGCGGCCGTAACCGGCGAGCGAGGCGGCGAGGTTGATGGTCGTCGTCGTCTTGCCGACGCCGCCCTTCTGGTTGCAGAGGGCGATGATGCGGGCGGGACCGTGGCTGTCAAGCTTCGCGGGCGTCGGGAATCCGCGGTACGGCCGGCCTGTGGGGCCGAGGATGACCTCGTCCGCGCTCTTCGCCGTCCCCTTCGTGCTCGCCGACACCGAGTCTCCCGCCTTCGTCATAACGGTGTCGAGTCTACTCGCCGGCCCGTCGCCCGCCGGGAGACCACGCGGTGCGCGCTGCCGCGGCACGTACCCAAAACAGGCGGATGCCCCCGCGACAGGCCGAACGCAGTCGAAACGCCCTGTTTCCGCCGCATCGCCTGTTCTCGCGACGCGCGACCTCGCCTGTTGCGCAGCGCACCGCGTCGCGAAAACAGGCGCGGCCCCCGGAACAGGCCGATATCGGTCGGATTCCCCTGTCCTGGTCGCATCCCCTGTTCTCAGCACGACGAGAGGATGGCACTCCCCGCCGTCCCCCGTCACCGTGCCCGCGGGTGCGCGGTGGCGTACACGTCGCGGAGGGCGTCGACCGAGACGTGCGTGTAGATCTGCGTCGTGGCCACCGACGCGTGACCGAGGAGTTCCTGCACCACGCGCACGTCGGCGCCGCCCTGCAGCAGGTGCGTCGCGAAGGAGTGCCGGAGCGTGTGCGGCGAGACGTGCGCGGTGAGCCCCGCCCGCTCGGCGGCGGCCTGGATGATGAGCCACGCGCTCTGCCGCGACAGCGGCGCCCCGCGGACCCCGAGGAACAGCCGCGGGGTGGCCCTGCCCTTGGCCGCCCACGCGGGCCGGACCCGCGTGAGATACGCCTCCACGGCGGCGCGGGCGTAGGACCCGACCGGGACGATCCGTTCCTTCGCGCCCTTGCCGCGCACCCGCAGCACGTCGCCGTGCGCGGTGTCGTCCACGTCGAGCTGCACGATCTCCGACACGCGCGCGCCCGTGGCGTACAGCAGTTCCAGCAGAGCCCGGTCGCGGACGGCCGACGGGTCGGCCGCCGTGGCGTCCTCCGACCCGGGCGCGGGGCCAGCGGCATCCAGGAGCTGTTCGACCTGACCGATCGACAGCGCCTTCGGGAGCCGACGAGGCGCTTTCGGTGGGCGCAGCCGCCCGCTCGGGTCGTCGTCGGCGCGTCCTTCGCGCACGAGGAAGCGGTGCAGCCCCCGCACCGACGACTGCAGTCGCGCGAGGGACGAGGCGGCGGGCGGCGGCTCCGCCGAGGCGCGCTCGGCGGCGAACTCGGCCACCGTCGCCGGGGTCACGGCATCCGTGTCGCCGATCCCCCGCGAGACCAGCCATTCCGTGTAGACGGCGAGGTCACGGCGGTACGCGGCGACGGTGTGGTCGGACAGGCCCCGTTCGAGCGCGACGTGCCGGAGGTACGTCTCGACCGCGCGCCCGAGGTCCACGTCAGGCCGACGCGGCCTCGCGGCGCAGCACCTCGGCCGCCGCGAGCACACCCGTGGCCAGGATGCCGTTGCGCAGGCGCCCCTCGAGCACCCCGTCGATCACGTCGGCCAGCGGCACGCGCTCGACGCGCATGTCGGACTCCTCGTGCTCGCGCTCGTAGTCGGTGACGACCTCGGACAGGCCGCGGGCGAGGAAGAGGTGGACGATCTCGTCGTTGCCGCCCGGCGTCGTGTGCACCGACACCAGGTGCTGCCATCGCTCGGCGACGAGGTCGACCTCTTCGGTCAGCTCGCGCTTCGCCGTCTCGAGCGGGGGCTCCCCGGCCACGTCGAGGAGACCCGCCGGGATCTCCCAGTCGCGCTCCTTGATGGGCTGCCGGTACTGCTGGATGAGCACCACACGGCCGTCGTCGTCGAGGGCGACGACCGCCGCGGCGCCGGGGTGCTCGACGTACTGCCGGGTCATCTCCCCGTCGCCGTACTTCACGGTGTCGGAGCGGAGATCCCACACGGCCCCCTGGAAGACGAGGTCGCTGGCGACGACCTCCAGGTCGACGGGCTCGTCGCGCAGCGACTCCATGTCAGTCCTCCTCGACGTCGAACAGCTCGCTCGAACGGTGACGCTCGAGCGCCGCGCCGACCAGTCCGCGGAAGAGCGGGTGCGGCTCGGTGGGGCGCGACCGCAGCTCGGGGTGGGCCTGCGTGGCGATGTAGTACGGGTGGACATCGCGCGGCAGCTCGACGTACTCGACGAGGTCGAGGTCGGGGTTGAGCCCCGAGAACACCAGACCCGCGTCGCTCAGCTGCTGACGGTAGGCGTTGTTGACCTCGTAGCGGTGGCGGTGCCGCTCGGACACCCGGTTCCCGCCGTAGACCTCGGCCGCGAGCGACCCCTCGGCGAGGTCGGCCGGGTAGAGACCCAGGCGCATCGTGCCGCCGAGGTCGCCGCTCTGCAGGATGTCGATCTGCTCGGCCATCGTGGCGACGACGGGGTGCACGGTGTCGGGGTCGAACTCGCTCGACGAGGCTCCCTCGAGGCCGGCGACGGTGCGCGCGTACTCGATGACCATGCACTGCAGTCCCAGGCAGATGCCGAGCGTCGGGATCCCCTGCTCACGGGCGAAGCGCAGCGCACCGAGCTTGCCCTCGATCCCGCGGATGCCGAACCCGCCGGGGACGATGATCCCGTCCACCGCCGAGAGGGCCTTCGCCGCACCCTCGGGTGTCTCGCAGAGGTCGGAGGGGATCCACGTGATCTTGACGTGGGTCTCCTGCGCGAAGCCTCCGGCCTTGATGGCCTCGGTCACCGACAGGTAGGCGTCGGGGAGGTCGATGTACTTGCCGACGAGCCCGATGGTGACCTCGTGCTTGGGGTTGTGCACCGCCTGCAGCACCCGCTGCCAGCGCGACCAGTCGACGTCGGCGGCCTTGTCGATGTCGAGCGCGTCGACGATGTAGGAGTCGAGTCCCTGGTCGTGCAGCATCGTGGGGATGTCGTAGATGCTCGGCACGTCCACGGCGTTGACGACCGCGTCCTCGTCGACGTCGCACATGAGCGCGATCTTGCGCTTGTTCGACTCGGTGACGGGCCGGTCGCTGCGCAGGACCAGCGCATCGGGCTGGATGCCGATGGAGCGCAGGGCCGCGACGGAGTGCTGGGTGGGCTTGGTCTTCTGCTCGCCCGAGGCACCCATGAAGGGCACCAGCGAGACGTGCACGAAGAAGACGTTCTTGCGGCCGAGCTCGTGGCGGATCTGCCGCGCGGACTCGATGAACGGCTGCGACTCGATGTCGCCCACCGTGCCGCCGATCTCGGTGATGATCACGTCGGGCTGGGGCGACTCGGTGGACTGCAGGCGCATGCGGCGCTTGATCTCGTCGGTGATGTGCGGGATGACCTGCACGGTGTCGCCGAGGTATTCGCCGCGGCGCTCACGGGCGATGACCTGCGAGTAGATCTGGCCGGTCGTGACGTTGGCGGCCTGGCTGAGCTCGATGTCGAGGAAGCGCTCGTAGTGCCCGATGTCGAGGTCGGTCTCGGCCCCGTCGTCGGTGACGAACACCTCACCGTGCTGGAACGGGTTCATCGTGCCCGGGTCCACGTTGAGGTAGGGGTCGAGCTTCTGCATGACGACGCGCAGTCCACGCGCCGTGAGAAGGTTGCCGAGGCTTGCCGCCGTCAGGCCCTTGCCGAGTGACGAGACCACTCCTCCGGTGACGAAGATGTGCTTCGTCGTGAAGGTCGATGCCGTGGTGTTGTCGTCTGAATGTCCCGCGTCCGAAGTCTGCATCACGGGCTTCGATCCTATCAGTCGTCTCGGAGGGTGGTCGCGCGGAACGCTCCGCGCGTTGGGGGAAGTCTGGCATCCACCGCCGACACGCGTGTCACCCGGACGTGACGATCCCGTGTCGCCCGGGCGGGTTCAGTGCGCGCCGCGGCCCGTCTCCAGCAGCTCGCGCGCGTGGGTCAGCGCGGCGTCGGAGTCGCTGAGTCCCGAGAGCAGACGGGCCATCTCGGCCTCGCGTTCGGCGCCTTCCAGACGACGGACACTGGATGCCGTGACCGCGCCGTCGTTGCCCTTGACCACGGTGAGATGGTTGCCGGCGAAGGCCGCGACCTGGGCGAGGTGGGTCACCGCGATGACTTGCGACGACTCCGCCAGCCGGGCGAGTCGCCGTCCGACCTCGATCGCCGCGGCGCCACCGATTCCGGCATCCACCTCGTCGAAGACGAACGTCGGCACCGGATCGACGCCGGCGATGACGACCTCGATCGCGAGCATCACCCGGCTCAACTCACCACCGGACGCCCCGCGCGAGACCGGTCGCGGGTCGGCGCCGGGGTGGGGTGCGAGCAGGATCGCGACGTCGTCGCGCCCGTGCGCCCCCGGCGTCGACGATGGTGTGACCTCGACGGTGAGCTTCGCGTCGGGCAACGCGAGGGCGTGCAGTTCCTCCGTGACGGCGGCGCCGAGCCGCGCGGCCGCCTCGAGTCGCGCCGCGGTGAGGGCGTCGGCGGCGGCATCCAGTTCGGCGGCCGCCGCATCGCGCTGCACGCCGAGCCGTTCGACGCGATCGCCGTCGTCGTCGAGCTCGAGCAGCCGGGCCGATCCGGTCTCCAGCAGGGCGATGGCGGCATCCACCGAACCGTGTGCGCGAGCCAGCGCCGCCAGGACTCCGCGCCGCTCGTCGACCGCGGCGAGTTCGTGCGGGCCGGATTCGTCCAGGTCCGCGAGGTAGCCCGAGAGCGCGACCGCGATGTCGGTGGCACGGTAACCGAGGTCGGCGATCTGCTCTCCGATGGACGCGAGTTCCGCGTCGCTCGAGGCCACGCGTTCCAGGGCGCGGCGCGCCTCCGCCAGCAGCACGACCACGTCGGGGCCGTCGTCGTCGCTGGAGAGCACCGCATGGGCGCTCACCGCGGCGATCCGCAGCTCCTCGGCGTTCGCGAGGCGCTCCGCGCGACGGGCGAGATCCTCCTCCTCGCCGGCGATCGGCGCAGCCGCCTCGATCTCGGTGATCGCCGCGCGCAGTTCCTCCGCCTCGCGGGCGCGGCCGTCCCGGTCCGCCGTCAGGGTCGCCAGTTCGGCATCCAGCTCGCGCCAGGTGTCCCACGCACTCCGGTAGGCGGCACGCGCCGCGGTGACCGGATCTCCGCCGAAGCGGTCGAGCGCGTCACGCTGAGCGGATGCCGAGCGCAACCGCAGCTGATCGGATTGGCCATGGACCACCACGAGGTCGTCCGCGAGGTCGGCGAGCACGCCCGCGGGAGCGGTACGGCCCCCCACGGTCGCGCGCCCACGGCCTTCGCTCGAGACCGTGCGTCCGAGGTACAGCTCGGCGGCGCCGTCGCCGAGCGGTTCGACGTCTCCCCCGGCTTCGCGCACGCGCGCGGCCACCGGACCGTCTTCGGGGACGAGCCACACGCCCTCGACCGCGGCCTGCGCCGCGCCCGATCGCACGGCGCCCGAATCGGCACGCTGGCCGAGCAGCAGCCCGAGACCGGTGACGACCATGGTCTTGCCGGCGCCGGTCTCGCCGGTGATGGCGGTGAACCCGCGTCCGATCGGCAGGGTCGCGTCGGCGATCACGCCGAGGTCGCGCAGCCGCATCTCCTCGATCACGGCGTCCCTCCCAGCGCGCCGCGCCACCCGGTCACCGGCAGCCGGAACTTCCGCACCAGCCGGTCGGTGAAGGCCGCGGGGTGCAGACGCGCGAGGCGCACGGGCCGCGACGACCGGCGCGCCACGACACGGGCTCCGGGCGGCAGTTCGTGCGAGCGCCGTCCGTCGCACCACAGGATGCCGCTCCCGCTCGTGCGTTCGAGCACCTCCACGGCGACGGTGGCGTCGGGGCTCACCACGAGAGGACGGGCGAAGAGCGCGTGGGCCGACAGCGGCACCACGGCGATGGCCTCGACGGTGGGCCAGATGACGGGCCCGCCGGCGGAGAAGTTGTATGCGGTCGACCCGGTGGGGGTCGCCACGACGATGCCGTCGCATCCGAACGACGACAGCGGCCGCCCGTCGACCTCCATGACCACCTCGAGCATGCGCTCGCGGCTCGCCTTCTCGACCGTCGCCTCGTTCAGCGCCCAGGTCTCGAAGATGACGCGATCGTCGGCATCGAGCACCTTGACCGCGAGAGCCAGGCGCTCCTCGACGCGGTAGTCACGGGCGATCACGCGACGTACGGCGTCGTCCATGTCGTCGCGCTCGATCTCGGCGAGGAACCCGACGTGCCCCATGTTGATGCCCAGGATCGGCGCCGTGCCCCCGCGCACCGTCTCGGCGGCGCGCAGGATCGTGCCGTCACCCCCGAGGACGATCGCGAGCTCGAGGTCTTCCACTCCGACGTCGACGCCCAGGGTCTCGACCCCGTCGAGGGGCAGGCGTTGCGCGAGCTCCGGGCGGTCCTCGGCGGACACCACGGGTATCGCCCCGGCCGCGCGCACGGCGTTCAGGACGCGCTGCGCGGCCTCGACGGTGTCGTCGCGGCGCGCGTGGACGACGAGGAGGATACGGCGTTCGCTGGGGGTCATCGGCTTCCGGTCAGTCGGGTCACGGTGCTCTCCCATTCTGAGGGGTCGGTGCCGCGGGCGTCCGAGAACCACGCCATGTACTCGTGGTTGCCGTGGGTCCCGACGATCGGCGACGAGATGAGTCCCGCCGTCCTCAGGCCCGCGTCCCACGCCGCCCACAGCACGCCGTGCACGGCGTCGGCGCGCAGGGCGGGATCGGTCACGAGTCCGCCCTTCACCGCCGTGCGTCCGACTTCGAACTGCGGCTTGATCAGCAGGACGATGTCGGCGCCCGGCGCCGACGTCTCCGCGACAGCCGGCAGCACGTGGTGCAGGGAGATGAACGAGAGGTCGCCCGACACGATCGACGGACGCTCCTCGACCCCGGTCGCGGCGGCGAGGGTCGCGGCTGTCATGAACCGGACGTTGTACCCCTCGACCGACACGACCCCGGGGTCGCCGGCCACGGCGGAGGCCAACTGCCCGTGCCCGACGTCGACGGCCAGCACCGGGCGGGCGCCCCGCTCCCGCAGGACCTGCGTGAAGCCACCCGTGGACGCGCCGAGGTCGAGGGCGACACGTCCGGACGGGTCCAGCTCGAACGCGTCGAGGGCGGCCAACAGCTTGTGCGCGCCGCGACTGACGTAGTGGTCGGCGACGGCCACCTCGATGAGTGAATCGTCCTCGACGCGCACCGAGGATTTGACCACGCCACGCCCGTCGACGGTCACCAGACCGTCCGCGATCAGCTGTGCGGCGTGCGTGCGCGAGCGCGCCAGGCCGCGGGCGGCGAGCTCGGCATCCAGGCGCCCGGTCATCCGTCGGCCGACGGGGTGACGCCCGACTCGAGCCGACGAGCGAGTTCGTCGTGCAGCGCCGCGTACGCGTCGGCGCGCGCCTCCAGCGGCTGTTCCTCGATGATGCGGAGGCGGCCGATCAGTTCGGCGTCGGCATCGGTCTCACGGTCATCCGACATGGATGCCATCGTATCGGCGTCACCGCACGCGGAACGGGTCTGCGTACAACTGCTCCGGGACCCGGAAACCGAAGATCGCGCGACCGGAGTTCCAGATCGCGGCCGCTCCCGCTCGCAGGAGGTCGATCTGCCTGCTTCCTTCGGACACGATGCGCAGGTCGACGCCGTCGACCTCGATGATCGCGTCGCCGACGCGGGTGCGCTCGCCCTTCACGATCGTGGCGGGGTACGGTTCGAACAGCTGCCGCAGGTCCTCGACGATGTAGTCGGGGCGCTGGTTCGGCGCCGCGGCGAGGAGCTGCTTCGGCCGGTCGATTCCGGTGAGCACGTGCACGGACGCCATCTCCGCTCCGCGCGCGCCCTGCACGTCGGTGTCGAGACGGTCACCGATGAACAGCGGCGACGTGGCGCCGGTCCTCGCGACGGCGACGTCGAAGATCGGTCGCTCCGGCTTGCCTGCCACCGTCGCCAGTCGGCCGACGGCCGTGTGCACGGCCGAGACCAGGGTGCCGTTGCCCGGCGCGATGCCGCGCGCCTGCGGGATCGTCCAGTCGGTGTTCGTGGCGATCCAGGGGATGCCGCCGTCCTCGAGGGGCGTCGCGAGGGCGTACGCCGCCTCGGCGAGCTGCTTCCAGCCGACCTCCGGGGCGAAGCCCTGGACGACGGCCGCGGGTGAGTCGTCCGCGCTTCGGGTGACGACGAACCCCGCCTTCTCGACCTCGACGACGAGACCCTCTCCCCCGACCACGAGCAGGGTCGACCCGGCGGGGACGAGTTCCGCGAGCAGACGCATCGCCGCTTGCGGGCTCGTCACGACGTCCTCGGGTGCGACGTGCAACCCCAGCGAAGTGAGGTGCTCCGCGACCGAGGCGTCCGTGCGCGAGGCGTTGTTCGTGATGTAGCCGAGCCGACGGCCTTCGTCTGCGGCGCGGTTGAGACTGTCGACGGCGTGGGGCAAGGAGCCGGGGCCGGCGTAGACCACGCCGTCCAGGTCGGCGAGCACGACATCGACACCGTCGAGCGGTGTGCGTTCCGCCTTGCTTCGCCCGAAGATCATCGTTCTTCGCCTTCGTCCTCGTCGTCATCCTGCACGGGGATCACCCCGGACGCGACGTCCACTCTGCCCTCGTCATCGACGAGATCGATCTCTTCGACGACGATGACCTCGCGGTCCGCGACGCCCGCGGCCGCGTCGAGCGCCTCGGCTGCGATCTCCGCACGGCGGAACCACTCGGCAGCCTCGTCGTCGCGCCCCAGTTCTTCGAGGACCGCGGCACGCGCCGCGAAGAGGGCGGGGCTCCATTCGAACGCGCGATCGGGATCGGCCTCGGGGATGTCGAGTTCCTGGAGGGCACGCTCCGGCTCTCCGAGATCCAGACGCGCGCCCGACATCGCGATGGCGAGCTGCGCACGCACGGCCGTCGGCAGCGTCGACCGGTCGACGGCACGCCCCTCTTCGAGGGCGCGGTCCGGACGCCCGACACCACGCTCGCTGTCGACGATGAGCGGAAGCTGCTCGTCCGATCCGGAGATCCGGCGGTGGGTGCGGAGCTCGCGCAGCGCGAGCGCGAAGTCGCCGATGGCGTAGGCCGTGATCGCGACCGTCTCGCGCACGATCGCGATGCGTCCCGCGCTCCGCGATGCGGCCAACGCGTGCTGATGCGCCAGGGCCGGGTCGTCGTCGATGAGACGGGATGCCATCACGAGGTGACGAGCGACGTTCTCCGCGTTGTCCTTGCTCAGTGTCTTGAGCTCGTTGCGCGCCGCGCCGGGCAGGTCGCGGGCGGTGACGTCCTCGGGGATCTCCGGCCCACGCTCCCGCTGATCCTGCGGCGGACGCGTGGCGCGGCCTTCCGTGCGGTCGAAACGCCGCGGCGCTCCGGCGCCGGGCCGACGGTCACCGGACGGCCGGCGATCTCCCGCCTCCCCGCGCGGGCGGTACGGACGCGCGTCCCCACCCTCCGAACGCGGACGATACGGACGAGAATCCCCACCCTCCGAACGCGGACGATACGGACGAGAATCCCCACCCTCCGAACGCGGACGATACGGACGAGAATCCCCACCCTCCGAACGCGGACGATACGGACGAGGATCCCCACCCTCCGAACGCGGACGATACGGACGGGCGTCGCCATCGCGACGCGGCCGATCAGCGGAGCCGCCCTCGCGACGGTAGGGGCGAGAATCGCCGTCGCGACGCGGTCGGTCAGCACCGCCGGCGTTCGACGTGCGCCCCTGCCCGTCACGACGCGGGCGGCCATCGCCACTCGACGGACGTGCTCCGGCATCAGCGTCGCGGCGCGGACGATACGGCTGGTCACCCGCGCGACGCGGTGCGCGATCATCACCGTCTCGGCGTGGACGCGCGCTGCGGTCGCCCGCTCCACGGGCGGGGCGGGCGGAGGAATCACTAGCTGAACGGCCCCGATCGGCGCCGCCACCCGAAGATGATCGCGGTCGGGATCGGTCGTCGGAGCGACCTCCGTTGACGTTGCGCTCGTTCGCGTCGTCGTTCGACATGACGATCCTTCCCCCGGAAAAGTGTCCGTATATGCGAAATGGCCACCCAGCGTTGGGTGGCCATTTCGTCTTAGAAGAAGTCCGGCGGTGTCCTACTCTCCCACAGGGTCCCCCCTGCAGTACCATCGGCGCTGAGAGGCTTAGCTTCCGGGTTCGGAATGTAACCGGGCGTTTCCCTCTCGCTATGGCCGCCGAAACACTATTGATGTTTCAAAAACCAACAACGATCATGTCATTGTCGTGTTCCCGACCGTACATCGAGAACCACTCAGTGGACGCAAGCACCAAAAACGGTGTGTTATCAAGTCATCGGCTTATTAGTACCGGTCAGCTTCACGTATTACTACGCTTCCACATCCGGCCTATCAACCCAGTAGTCTGGCTGGGAGCCTCTCACCATAAATGGTATGGAAGTCTCATCTTGAGGCCGGCTTCCCGCTTAGATGCTTTCAGCGGTTATCCATCCCGAACGTAGCTAATCAGCGGTGCTCCTGGCGGAACAACTGACACACCAGAGGTTCGTCCAACCCGGTCCTCTCGTACTAGGGTCAGATCCTCTCAAACTTCCTACGCGCGCAGCGGATAGGGACCGAACTGTCTCACGACGTTCTAAACCCAGCTCGCGTACCGCTTTAATGGGCGAACAGCCCAACCCTTGGGACCTACTCCAGCCCCAGGATGCGACGAGCCGACATCGAGGTGCCAAACCATGCCGTCGATATGGACTCTTGGGCAAGATCAGCCTGTTATCCCCGAGGTACCTTTTATCCGTTGAGCGACAGCGCTTCCACAAGCCACTGCCGGATCACTAGTCCCGACTTTCGTCCCTGCTCGACCTGTCAGTCTCACAGTCAAGCTCCCTTGTGCACTTACACTCGCCACCTGATTGCCAACCAGGTTGAGGGAACCTTTGGGCGCCTCCGTTACATTTTGGGAGGCAACCGCCCCAGTTAAACTACCCACCAGGCACTGTCCCTGAACCGGATCACGGTCCTAAGTTAGATATCCAGAGTGACCAGAGTGGTATTTCAACAATGACTCCACGAACACTGGCGTGTCCGCTTCACAGTCTCCCACCTATCCTACACAAGCCACACCGAACACCAATACCAAGCTGTAGTAAAGGTCACGGGGTCTTTCCGTCCTGCTGCGCGTAACGAGCATCTTTACTCGTAATGCAATTTCGCCGAGTTCGCGGTTGAGACAGTTGGGAAGTCGTTACGCCATTCGTGCAGGTCGGAACTTACCCGACAAGGAATTTCGCTACCTTAGGATGGTTATAGTTACCACCGCCGTTTACTGGGGCTTAAATTCTCAGCTTCGCCTTGCGGCTAACCGGTCCTCTTAACCTTCCAGCACCGGGCAGGCGTCAGTCCGTATACATCGTCTTGCGACTTAGCACGGACCTGTGTTTTTAGTAAACAGTCGCTACCCACTAGTCTCTGCGGCCACCACACCCTTTCGGAGCAAGTCCTAATAAGTGGATGGCCCCCCTTCTCCCGAAGTTACGGGGGCATTTTGCCGAGTTCCTTAACCACGATTCTCTCGATCTCCTTGGTATTCTCTACCTGACCACCTGAGTCGGTTTGGGGTACGGGCGGCTAGAACCTCGCGTCGATGCTTTTCTCGGCAGCATAGGATCACCCACTTTTTATCCGCATCGTGTCTCAGCCTTAATGAGTGACGGATTTGCCTATCACTCGGCCTACGCACTTGCACCAGGACTACCATCGCCTGGCTTGGGCTACCTTCCTGCGTCACACCTGTTAATACGCTAGCCGCACCAGCATGGGGTCGAGCGTTCACACAGACAACCATCACCCCGAAGGGATCCGGAAAATTCCATGCTAGGACTCTTAGCACCACTGGATTAGCTTGGGCGGTTCTTCGCCGGTACGGGAATATCAACCCGTTGTCCATCGACTACGCCTGTCGGCCTCGCCTTAGGTCCCGACTTACCCAGGGAAGATTAGCTTGACCCTGGAACCCTTGGTCTTTCGGAGGACGTGTTTCTCACACGTCTTTCGCTACTCATGCCTGCATTCTCACTCGTGTCGCGTCCACGGCTGGGTCACCCCGCCGCTTCACTCGCGACACGACGCTCTCCTACCCATCAACACGGCTGGACCACGAAGGCCTACCAAAAATGTCAATGCCACAACTTCGGTGGCGTGCTTGAGCCCCGTTACATTGTCGGCGCGGAATCACTTGACCAGTGAGCTATTACGCACTCTTTCAAGGGTGGCTGCTTCTAAGCCAACCTCCTGGTTGTCTAAGCAACTCCACATCCTTTCCCACTTAGCACGCGCTTAGGGACCTTAGATGGTGGTCTGGGTTGTTTCCCTCTCGACTATGAAGCTTATCCCCCACAGTCTCACTGCTGCGCTCTCACTTACCGGCATTCGGAGTTTGGCTGACGTCAGTAACCTTGTAGGGCCCATCGGCCATCCAGTAGCTCTACCTCCGGCAAGAAACACGCAACGCTGCACCTAAATGCATTTCGGAGAGAACCAGCTATCACGAAGTTTGATTGGCCTTTCACCCCTATCCACAGCTCATCCCCTCAGTTTTCAACCTAAGTGGGTTCGGTCCTCCACGACGTCTTACCGTCGCTTCAACCTGGCCATGGATAGATCACTTCGCTTCGGGTCTAGGACACGCGACTGAATCGCCCTATTCAGACTCGCTTTCGCTACGGCTACCCCACACGGGTTAACCTCGCCACGTATCGCTAACTCGCAGGCTCATTCTTCAAAAGGCACGCTGTCACCCCTACTAAGGAGGCTCCAACGGTTTGTAAGCAAACGGTTTCAGGTACTATTTCACTCCCCTCCCGGGGTACTTTTCACCTTTCCCTCACGGTACTTGTCCGCTATCGGTCATCTGGGAGTATTTAGGCTTATCAGGTGGTCCTGACAGATTCACACGGGATTTCTCGGGCCCCGTGCTACTTGGGATACTCTTCACGCCAAGAACAGGCATTTCGACTACGGGGTTCGCACCCTCTATGACCGGCCATTCAAAACCGTTCGTCTATACCCTCTTGTCACGTCGACTGCTCGGCAGAACAATCAGAAAAGTCCCACAACCCCCAACATGCAACGCCTGCCGGCTATCACACACGCTAGGTTTAGCCTCTTCCGGTTTCGCTCGCCACTACTCACGGAATCGCTGTTGCTTTCTCTTCCTGTGGGTACTGAGATGTTTCACTTCCCCACGTTCCCTCTACCCGCCCTATATATTCAGGCGGGAGTCACCAGGTACGCACGCGCCCTGGCGGGGTTTCCCCATTCGGACACCCTCGGATCAAAACTCGCTTATCAGTTCCCCGAGGCTTATCGCAGATTGCTACGTCCTTCTTCGGCTCCAGATGCCAAGGCATCCACCGTTTGCTCTTAAAGACTTGAAATCACATGAGTTGAATCGTCAAAAAATTGACTAATGATCTTTAAGATCATCTACACCACACAACCCCGAAGAGTTGCATGGAAGATGCTCGCGTCCACTGTGTAGTTCTCAAAGTACGGGCGGTACCCTTCCCGCATGCCACAACCGTGACACCAGAAAAGGCCCTAGAGGAACAGCCACCAACCAGATCCGAAAACCCGATCAGCGCCCGGCCCCTCAGGACCCAACAGCGTGCATGTGCCAGACACTCCAACCCCGAACCGTTCCTGCAGCAAGCTGCGTACTAGACCCGGAACCATCGTCCCCGACACCTCGTCAAATGTTCCACCCATGAGCTAACCGGCAAGACACATTCGGTCTCGATCCGGCGCCTGGACACCACCAGGAAAACCCGACGGTGCCAGATGCTCCTTAGAAAGGAGGTGATCCAGCCGCACCTTCCGGTACGGCTACCTTGTTACGACTTAGTCCTAATTACCGATCCCACCTTCGACGGCTCCCTCCACAAGGGTTGGGCCACCGGCTTCAGGTGTTACCGACTTTCATGACTTGACGGGCGGTGTGTACAAGACCCGGGAACGTATTCACCGCAGCGTTGCTGATCTGCGATTACTAGCGACTCCGACTTCATGAGGTCGAGTTGCAGACCTCAATCCGAACTGGGACCGGCTTTTTGGGATTCGCTCCACCTCACGGTATTGCAGCCCTTTGTACCGGCCATTGTAGCATGCGTGAAGCCCAAGACATAAGGGGCATGATGATTTGACGTCATCCCCACCTTCCTCCGAGTTGACCCCGGCAGTATCCCATGAGTTCCCACCATTACGTGCTGGCAACATAGAACGAGGGTTGCGCTCGTTGCGGGACTTAACCCAACATCTCACGACACGAGCTGACGACAACCATGCACCACCTGTTCACCAGTGTCCAAAGAGTCCCGTATTTCTACGGTGTTCTGGTGTATGTCAAGCCTTGGTAAGGTTCTTCGCGTTGCATCGAATTAATCCGCATGCTCCGCCGCTTGTGCGGGTCCCCGTCAATTCCTTTGAGTTTTAGCCTTGCGGCCGTACTCCCCAGGCGGGGAACTTAATGCGTTAGCTGCGTCACGGAAACCGTGGAATGGTCCCCACAACTAGTTCCCAACGTTTACGGGGTGGACTACCAGGGTATCTAAGCCTGTTTGCTCCCCACCCTTTCGCTCCTCAGCGTCAGTTACGGCCCAGAGATCTGCCTTCGCCATCGGTGTTCCTCCTGATATCTGCGCATTCCACCGCTACACCAGGAATTCCAATCTCCCCTACCGCACTCTAGTCTGCCCGTACCCACTGCAGGCCCGAGGTTGAGCCTCGGGATTTCACAGCAGACGCGACAAACCGCCTACGAGCTCTTTACGCCCAATAATTCCGGATAACGCTTGCGCCCTACGTATTACCGCGGCTGCTGGCACGTAGTTAGCCGGCGCTTTTTCTGCAGGTACCGTCACTCTCGCTTCTTCCCTGCTAAAAGAGGTTTACAACCCGAAGGCCGTCATCCCTCACGCGGCGTTGCTGCATCAGGCTTCCGCCCATTGTGCAATATTCCCCACTGCTGCCTCCCGTAGGAGTCTGGGCCGTGTCTCAGTCCCAGTGTGGCCGGTCACCCTCTCAGGCCGGCTACCCGTCGACGCCTTGGTGAGCCATTACCTCACCAACAAGCTGATAGGCCGCGAGCCCATCCCAGACCGAAAAATCTTTCCAACCCCCACCATGCGATGAGAGCTCATATCCAGTATTAGACGCCGTTTCCAGCGCTTATCCCAGAGTCCAGGGCAGGTTGCTCACGTGTTACTCACCCGTTCGCCACTGATCCACCAAGCAAGCTTGGCTTCACCGTTCGACTTGCATGTGTTAAGCACGCCGCCAGCGTTCATCCTGAGCCAGGATCAAACTCTCCGTAAAAGAAAAATGCCCACCCAACCGGAATAAGGTTGGGACAAGCGAGTTCAATCTGACCAAACAGGAAGTCAAAACTGACTATCCAGATGCCAACCCCAAAGGGTTGGACTTTGATCCAAAGGAATTTCTCGCAATCCGCAAAAAACGGACCGACGAGGAATAAATTGGCATTTGACAAGTGCACGCTGTTGAGTTCTCAAGGAACGGACGCACCCACAGAAACGATCTCTCGACCTACCCGCGAGGCAACTTCACTACCTTATACGCCACACACAAGTCATAGTTCACAAGTCGAATCAGAAGATTCAGTCCTGGAAGACAAGTGCCGAGTGGCAGAATCCGATCTTAGACCCTCAAGCCGAAGCTCACAAGTTCTGATCGGGGTGGTTCACCGCTTGAGAGGACGCGGGGCCTTTCGGCCGCTCCGCTCTCCCCTGTGGGGCGAACAAGTAATAAGTTACGCGGATACGGCCGACTCGTCCAATCAGCGCCTCATCCCGGGCGTGTCGCGGCCCGAGATCCGCGGAAACACGCGGATCTAGCGCCGACGCCGGACCTGAACCGTGACGGCCAGCAGAAGGGACGCGATCGCCCATGCCGCGGCGATGCGCGTCAGAACTCCGTAAATCAGTGCGGTCGGGGACATCACCGCGCCCTGGGCGGCGCTCATGAACACCGCGATCGCTCCGCCGACGACGAGAGCAACCGGCAGAGATACCCACCACAGGACACGCACCGCAGTCGGCAGAACCCGTCGCACCGGAACGGTCCCCCGTCGTGCCATCCACACGAGTCCGTAGGCGCTGAGGACGATCAGCCCGAACGCGCCCGATCCGTACTGCAGCCACTTCACTCCCGGGAGGGGGCCCCACTGGTCGTCCAGCGACGGCATCAACGCGACGCCCAGACGCCCCTCGTGAGTGAAGAGATCCCACAGGATGTGGGTCGCGACTCCGAACGCAAGCGAGACGAGCAGCCACATCAGCGCCACCGGTCCCCCGCCGAGCGTTTCGCGGAGACCGTCGCGGAGGCCGGCATCCCATCGGTCCGGAAGACGCTCGGCGACCACTCGCGGGGAGAGTTCGCGAACGGCGGGGCGGAGAACGCACCGCCAGACGAGAAGCAGCACCACTGCCAGCACCGTGGTGACCGGCACCCACGCGAAATCGTGGGTCAGGGAGTAGTCGGGCCACATGCCGCGGAAGAACAACGGCAGGTCGGGGGTCATCGCCCCGATGGCGATCGCCGCCGGCACCAGCCGCGTGCGCACGAAAGGGAGCGCGACGACGGCATGGCTCGGCGTGAAAGGCATCAGCCGACGAACACTCCGGCCAACGTCTTCTTGCCGCGTCGCAGGACCGAGACGCCGCCCGGCAGCGAGCCCGTCACCGGGGTGTCGTCCGCGGTCACCTTCTGCCCGTCCAGCGACACACCGCCTTGTGCGATCGCCCGCCTCGCCTCACTCAGACTGCTCACGAGACCCGTCGACGTGAGCCCATCGAGCACCGTCGCCCCCGCGGGTAGCGACGCGTGCGGGAGTTCCTCCAGGGCGCTCCGCAGGGTCGCGGCATCCAAAGCCATCAGGTCGCCCTGGCCGAACAATGCCTCGGTGGCCGCGACGACCGCGTCGGCGGCATCCGGGCCGTGGACGGTCGTGACGACCTCGCGCGCGAGGCGCTTCTGCCCGGCACGACGGAACGGCTCCTCGTCGACCAGTCGCGCGTACTCCTCGATCTCGGCTCGCGTGAGGAAGGTGAACACCTTCAGGCGGTCGACGACGTCGCGGTCGTCGGTGTTCAACCAGAACTGGTACATCGTCCACGGGCTGCACATGTCGGCATCCAGCCAGATCGCGTTGCCCTCGCTCTTGCCGAACTTGGTTCCGTCGCTGTTGGTGATCAGCGGAGTGCCGATCGCGTGGACCGACTCCCCCTCGACGCGGCGCACCAGATCGGTGCCGCTGGTGAGGTTGCCCCACTGGTCACTCCCGCCGGTCTGCAGGACGCAGCCGTACGCGCGGAAGAGCTCGAGGTAATCCATGCCCTGCAGGATCTGGTAGCTGAACTCCGTGTAGCTGATCCCGGCCTCGGAGTTGAGGCGGGCACTGACCGCATCCTTCTTCAGCATCGTCCCGACGCGGAAGTGCTTCCCGATCTCGCGGAGGAAATCGATCGCGCTGAGCGGTGCGGTCCAATCGAGGTTGTTGACCATCCGCGCCGCGCTGTCACCCTCGAAGCTCAAGAAGCGCTCCACCTGCGTCCGCAGCCGGTCGACCCACTCCGCGACCGTCTCCCGGGTGTTCAACGTCCGCTCCGCCGTCGGACGGGGGTCGCCGATCAGCCCCGTCGAGCCCCCCACGAGGCCCAGGGGGCGGTGCCCCGCGAGCTGGAGTCGCCGCATCGTGAGCAGCTGCACGAGGTTTCCGAGGTGCAGACTCGGCGCGGTCGGGTCGAAGCCGCAGTAGAAGACGATCGGCGGTCCGGACAGCAGTTCGCGCAGCTCGTCCTGATCGGTCGAGACGTGGATCAGACCTCGCCAGACCAGCTCGTCCCACACCGAATCGAACGCGGGGTCGTTGGCGGGCTCGAGGGCGCGAACGGAAAGCTCGTCGGAGGGAACGGACACCCTTTCAGGCTATCAGCGGCGACGACGCGGCCAGGATGGCGGGCGGGTCACGCGCCGTTGACGCCCCACCACACGACGAAGGCGGCCGCGAGCGCGGTCACCCAGCTGACGAGGCTGCCAATGAGGAAGTACTCCGCCCGATCTCCGCCCTCGCCGTCGCGGGAGATCTCGGGGAACCGCACGATCCCCTTCGCCGCGAGGACGGCGGCCAGCAGCGTGTACGCCCCCGCGAGGGTCAGGGCGAAGACGAGGATCCGTTCGAGCGGACCGATCAGGCGGCCGCCTTTGAGGGTGGTCGGCGCCTCCCCGGACGGGGGCAGCACGCGCTCCCCCATCTCGGCGCGCAGCGCGATGCGGACCACGGCATTCCCGGACTCGAGCAGGAACAGCAGGCACCCCGCCACGAGCAGCACCGCGTCCAACGAGACGTCCGCGCGCGGCCCGTACGCCTCCCAGCCTGCGCCGAGGAGTCCCGGGTGGGGACGAGCGGGTGCGACGACCACGCACGCGGCGACCGCGATCCCGAGGAGTCCCACCGGCCACAGGCCCGCGCGCGCCGAACCCGACTCGGGAACGACCCACGTCCAGATCGCCGCGACCGCCACGGCGAGGATGCCGGCGACGACCGCATCCGCTCCGGCCGACAGCGCCACCAGCAGGACGCCCGCGACGGCGAAGATCGCCCTCCGGCGATGCGCGATCAGCCGGCGCAGAAGGTCCACGCCACCGACGGCGAGGAGCAGCAAGGCCGCGGCGATCACGACGACACCCCCGCCCGGAGGGCGAGGAACCCCTCAACGATCGCCACCGACCCGGCGGAGGCGAGCGCCTGCGAGACAGCCGACTGGGTGATTCCCTCGTCGGCGGCGAGCTCGCGCTGCGATCGCCCCAGACACCGGCCGTACGTCAGACGTCGCGTCCGCTCGCTCATCGACGACACCAGTTGATCTCGCGACAACCCGTACGCGTTCGCGAGTGCGACGCTCTCGAGCACCGTCGCGTCGGTGTTCTTCTGCGCCTCGAACCAGGTGCGGGCGTGGGGAACCGCCCGCTGCTGCATGGCCTCGACCCGCTCGATCGCCGTCCGCGCCGCCCACCACGCGGGCCCCTCCGGAATCGTCCGGCCGTCGACCTCGACGGGACGCACCTCGCCGATCCCGACGCCGAACCGGCAGTCGACCCCGTCGGGAAGGTTGAGGCGGACCAGGAGGAGGGCGGCCGCCGCGGCGGCGATCGTGGGGTACTCCCCCTGCAGCTCGTCTCCGACGACGGCGGTGAGCGGCGCGAGTGCGAGCGGGAAGTCGGCCTCCGCTCGCGCGACGGCAGCGTGGATCGCGCTCTGCGCACGGCTGCGGTCGTCCAACTCGCGCGAACGGACGATGTCGGCGATGACGGCGGCGATCATGTGAACAGCTTATGGCTTATGGGGACGGATTTATAAGCTTTTTGCTTATTCAGAACCCGAGATCATGCGCGGCCGCCTGCGCGCGGGAGACCAGTTCGGTGCGCTGCTCGGACACACGGTCCGGTGCGGTGCCACCGGCGCCCGTGCGGCTGGCCACCGAGCCCTGGATCGTCAGCACGTCGCGAACCTCGGGCGTGAGCGTCGGCGAAACCGAGGCCAGCAACGCGTCGTCGGCATCCTCGAGACCCATTCCCCGCTCTTCGCACGCGCGCACCAGTGCTCCGGAGATCTCGTGGGCGTCGCGGAAGGCCACGCCCTGCCGGACGAGCCACTCGGCGACGTCGGTCGCGAGCGAGAAGCCCTGCGGGGCGAGCTCCGCCATCCGATCGGTGTGGAATCGCAGGGTCGAGATCATGCCCGAGAACGCGGGCAGCACGAGCTCGAGCGTGCGCACCGAATCGAAGACCGGCTCCTTGTCCTCCTGCAGGTCGCGGTTGTAGGCCAGGGGGAGCCCCTTGAGAGTCGCCAGGAGGCCGGAGAGGTTGCCGATGAGCCGCCCCGCCTTGCCGCGCGCGAGCTCGGCGATGTCGGGGTTCTTCTTCTGCGGCATGATGCTCGAACCGGTCGAGTACGCGTCGTCGAGGGTGACGAACCCGAACTCGCGCGTGTTCCACAGGATCACGTCTTCGGCCAGGCGGGACAGGTCGACGCCGATCATCGCGGTGATGAAGGCGAACTCCGCGACCACGTCGCGCGACGCCGTACCGTCGAGGGAGTTCTCGGCCGGGCGTGCGAGGCCCAGACGGTCGGCGACGAGCTGAGGGTCGAGTCCGAGAGTCGCTCCGGCGAGCGCGCCGCCGCCGTAGGGCGAGACGGACGCGCGCACCGACCAGTCGCGCAGGCGCTCGATCCCGCGGACGAACGCCCAGCCGTACGCCTGGAGATGATGCGCGAGGAGGACCGGCTGCGCGTGCTGCAGGTGGGTACGGCCCGGCATGATGGCCGACTCGTGCGCGGACGCCTGCGACACCAGGGCGTCGATCAGTCGCAGCAGTTCGCGCGTGATGGTGCGGGCGTGGTCGAGCAGGTACAGACGCACCAGCGTGGCGATCTGGTCGTTGCGGCTGCGACCCGCGCGGAGCTTCCCCCCGAGGGCCGGACCCACCGTCTCGATCAGCACCCGCTCGAGGGCACCGTGCACGTCTTCGTCGCCCGGGGCCGCCACGAGCGCACCCGAACGCACGCGCTCGGCGAGGTCGTCGAGTCCGGCGTGCATGTCGCGTGCCTCGTCCGCGGACAGATACCCGGCGGCCTCGAGGGCGGCAGCGTGCGCGTGCGAGCCGGCGATGTCGTACAGCGCGAGGTCCCAGTCGAAGTGGGTGGAGCGGCTGAGCGCCGCCAGCTCGGGAGAGGGCCCGCCGGAGAAACGGGCGCCCCACAGCGCGCCCTCGTTCGTACCCTGGCCGGTCTCGGTGCTCATGCCTCCCAGCCTAGCGAGAGCATCGGACACCACCCGGCCCGCTCAGTCCGCGGACGCCGGAGGCGCGGCATCCGATCGGGAAGCAGGACCGACGACGCGACGGACGACGCCGTCGATCACCGCTTCCAGCGGCCCCCGCCCCCACAACAGCGCCCAGGCGGTGCACCCGACGACGATTCCGAGAGTGAGCGGCAGGAACAGACCCGCATCGCGCACACCGGACAGATCGGACGTGTCGCCGAGCAGCACGGCCGCGAACACCGCCCACACGACGATCTGGAGGACGTACGCGGTGAGTGGCATGGAGCCGACCGCGCGAAGCGGAATCGCCACCCATCGGAGCGGAGTGCGACAGACCAGCAGGCACAGCCCGATCACCGCGACGGCGAATCCGCCCGAACCGACGACCTCCCACAGACCCGACGAGTGCGCCTCGGCGGTCCAGACCGCGGCGAGATACGGACCGGCTTCGGCGACCGTCGCCGCCGTCGCGATCGCGACGCCGTACCCGCACGCCGCCACCGCGCCGCCCACGACCGTGAGCGCCGCCTGCACACCGAGCCGCCGCAGGTCCAGGCGCCCGACGCCCATCCCCGCGAGCAGGAAGGCGATCCAGACCGGGAAGGGGTACGCCCACCCCACGAGGGCCTGCAGGTCCTCCCCCGCGCGCCCGCTCCAGATCGGAGCGGCGTCGAGGAACGGGTAGACCCACGGCATCACGGCGGCGACGAGCGCCGCCGCCAGGAAGAGGCTCCCCGCGCGAAGTCCGAGGAACGGCAGCGAGAGGGCGAACAGCAGCGCGTAGGCGGGAAGGATCACGTACACCGGGACGCCCGTCATCACCAGCAGGATGCCGATCCCCCAGAGCAGAGCCCCGCGCAGGGCCAGGCGCGCCGCCGCGCGCGAGCGAGCGGCCCCCTCGGGCGGTCGAGTCCCACCGGTGACGAGAGCGATCGAGACACCCGCGAGCGTCGCGAACAGGATCGAGGAGCGTCCGTTGACGACGTCGAGCCAGGTCGCCGGATCATCGAGGACGAGCGGGTCGATCGTCAGCAGGTGCGCGGCGAGCATGCCGAGCACCGCCAGCCCGCGAGCCAGATCGATGCCGACGAGTCGGGCGGGTCCGTCGAAACGACGCCACGCCCGACCCGTCCGCGGGATCAGTCCTGGCTCAGCAGCCACACCAGCAGCGCCTTCTGGGCGTGCAGTCGGTTCTCGGCCTCGTCCCACACGACGCTCTGCGGACCATCGATCACCTCGGCGTCCACTTCGTACCCGCGGTCGGCCGGGAGGCAGTGGATGAAGATCGCCGCGTCGTCGGCCCGCGCCATCAGCTCGGAGGTGACCTTGAAGGCGCCGAGATCGCGGATGCGCGCGATCTTCTCCTCCTCCTTGCCCATGGACACCCACGTGTCGGTGACCACGACATCCGCTCCGGATGCCGCGGCTTCGGGATCGGTGGTCAGCGAGATCGATCCGCCGGTCGCAGCGGCGATGCGCTCGGCATCCGCGATCACGTCGGCACGAGGGGCGTAATCCGCCGGCGACGCGACCCGGACGTGCATGCCGGCGGTCACACCCGCCAGGACATACGAGTGGGCCATGTTGCTCCGACCGTCGCCGAAGAACGACAGCGTCAGCCCGCGCAGCTCGCCCTTGTGCTCGCGGATCGTGAGCAGATCGGCCAGCAGCTGGCACGGGTGGAAATCGTCGCTGAGGGCGTTGATCACCGGGACACGCGTGCCGCGAGCCATCTCCTCGAGCCCCGCCTGGGCGTACGTGCGCCACACGATCGCCGCGACCTGGCGTTCCAGGACGCGTGCGGTGTCCGAGGGCGTCTCCTTTCCGCCGAGCTGGCTGTTCGCGGTGGAGATGATCAGAGGAGAGCCGCCCAGGTCGGCGATGCCGACCGCGAACGACACCCGGGTGCGCGTCGAGGACTTGTCGAAGATGACCGCGACGGTCTGCGGGCCGGCGAGGGGCTTCTGCGCCCAGCGATCCTTCTTCAGCTCGAGGGCGAGGTCGAGGATCTCGCCCTGCTCGGCAGGGGTGAGGTCGTCGTCGCGCAGCAGGTGGCGGGTCACGCGGGTACTCCTTCGGCCGCCCGATCGGCGGACTCGTCGATGATGAGGGCGTCGGCCACCGTGGCCAACGACGCGCGGAACAGCGCGAGGAACTCCGCGATCTCGGCATCCCCGATGATCAGCGGCGGGGCGAGACGGATGGTCTCGTCATTGGCGGCGTTGATGATCAGCCCGTGCTCCTGCGCAGCCGCCACGACGGCCTTCGCGACCGGGTGGGCCAGCGCGACGCCGAGCAGCAGCCCGCGTCCGCGCACGCCGGCGACCAGCGGCGACGCCAGGCCCGCGATCCCCTCACGGAGCTGTGCTTCGCGCCGCGCGGCGTTGTCGACGAGACCGGCCGACTCGATCTCCTGCAGGACGGCACCGGCGACGGCGGTTCCCAGCGCATTGCCGCCGAACGTCGAGCCGTGGGTGCCCGGGAAGAACAGGTCGCTGGCCGCCCCGAATGTAATGAGCGCGCCGATCGGGAACCCGCCGCCGATGCCCTTGGCGACCGTGATGGCATCCGGGACGATTCCCGCGTGCTGGAAGGCGAACCAGGCACCGGTACGACCCGCGCCCGTCTGGATCTCGTCGACGATCAGCAACGCGCCGTGGCGGGCCGTGATCTCGCGCGCCGCCTCGAGGTACCCCTCGGGGAGTTCGACCACACCGGCCTCGCCCTGGATGGGCTCGACGATGAACGCGGCGACGCGCTCGTCGACCGCCGCCTCGAGGGCTTCGACCGTCGCCTCGATGTGCTCGACGCCGGGCACCATCGGCAGGAAGTCGGCCTGGAGGGCGGGCTTGCCGGTGAGCGCGAGAGCACCCATGGTGCGTCCGTGGAAACCGCCCTGGAGCGTCAGGATGCGGGTGCGGTCGGTGCCGCGCCCGTGCAGCCGGGCCAGCTTGAACGCCGCCTCGTTCGCTTCGGCGCCCGAGTTGGCGAAGTACACGCGGCCGGACTCCCCGGTGCCCGCGAGTCGCTTCAGCCGCGCGGCGAGCGCCAACTGCGGGGGCGTGGCGAAGTAGTTGGAGACGTGTGCGAGGGTCGCCGCCTGCGTCGACACCGCCTCGACGAACGCCGGATGGGCGTGGCCGAGCGCGTCGACCGCGATGCCGGCGAGGAAGTCGAGGTACTTCTTGCCGCCGTCGTCCCAGACGTAGGCACCCTCACCGCGCACGAACAGCGCCATGCGGTCGCCGAAGCTGCGCACGAGGTCGCGCCCGGCATCCTCCTGCCAGGACGGGCCGCGCGAGCCGTGGGATTCCTGTGTCGTGTCCGCGTTCACGCGACCACCTCCGTTCCGATTCCTTTGCTGGTGAACAGTTCGACGAGCACCGAGTGCGGCACGCGGCCGTCGATGATCGCGGCCGTGGGCACTCCCCCGTCGACGGCGTCGAGGCACGCCTGCATCTTCGGGATCATCCCCGACTCGAGTGTCGGCACCATCGCGCGCAACTCCGTCGAGGTCAGGTGCGAGACGAGCGAGTCGCGGTTCGGCCAGTCGGCGTACAGGCCGGGGACGTCCGTCAGCACGACCAGCTTCTTCGCGTTCAGCGCCACCGCGAGGGCCGCGGCTGCGGCATCCGCGTTGACGTTGAGCGATGCGCCCGGATTGTCGAGGTCGGGTGCGATCGAGGAGACGATCGGCACTCGCCCGGCCGCGAGATGGTCGAGCACGGGCTGCGGGTCGACGGTCACGACGTCGCCCACCCGCCCGAGGTCGTGCTCGACGCCGTCCACCACGACGCCGCGGCGACGACCGCCGAAGAGTCCGGCATCCTCTCCGCTGAGGCCCGTCGCGAGCGGCCCGTGCGCGTTGACCTTGGCGACCAGCTGCGGGTTGATCTGACCCGTCAGGACCATGCGCACGACCCCGATCGCCTCGGTGGAGGTCACCCGGTAACCGCCGCGGAACTCGCTCGGGATGTCGAGCCGGTCGAGCATCGACGAGATCTGCGGACCGCCGCCGTGCACGACGACCGGCTTCACCCCGACGTAACGGAGGTAGGCGATGTCGGCCGCGAAGGCGTCCTGCAGTTCATCGCTGACCATGGCGTTGCCGCCGTACTTCACCACCACCACCTGGTCGCGGTACTTGCGCACCCACGGCAGCGATTCGACGAGAGTCACCGCCCGTTCGCTCGCCGCGGCCGGATCTGTGTCCTGGATATCGATATCGCTCATGAGGCGTAGGCGCTGTTCTCGTGGACGTAGTCGTGGGTGAGGTCGTTGGTGCGGATCGTGGCCGCGGCGTCGCCGACGCGGAGGTCGACGACGAGATCGGTCGCGCGGGGGGTGAGGTCGACCTCCTCGCGCGGGCGGTCCGGGCCGCCCGCCGAGCACACGCGCATCCCGTTCATCCACACGTCGACGTCGTACGGGTCGAACGCGGCCCGCGTGGTGCCGATGGCGGCGAGCACGCGGCCCCAGTTCGGGTCGTTGCCGAAGATGGCGGCCTTGAAGAGGTTGTTCCGGGCTATCGAGCGTCCCACCTCGACGGCGTCGTCCTCGGTCACGGCGCCGACGACCCGGATGGTGATGTCGTGGCTGGCACCCTCGGCGTCGCTCTGCAGCTGAGCGGCGAGATCGTCGCACACCGCGGTCAGGGCGGCGGCGAACTCGTCGGCATCCACCCGGATGCCGCTGGCCCCGCTCGACAGGAGGGTGACCTGGTCGTTGGTCGACATGCAGCCGTCGGAGTCGAGACGGTCGAAACTCACCCGCGTCGCCGCACGCAGCGCGGCATCGGCCTCGGACGCGTCCAGCACCACGTCGGTGGTCAGCACGACGAGCATCGTCGCGAGCCCGGGCGCGAGCATGCCGGCGCCCTTCGCCATCCCGCCGATGCTCCAACCTTCTCCGACGTGCGCCGCACGCTTGGGACGGGAGTCGGTCGTCATGATCGCGAGAGACGCGTCCTCGCCGCCGTCGACCGACAGCGCCGCGACGCCCTTCTCGACCCCGTCGAGCACCTTGGCGCGGAAGACCTCGTCGCCGGTGCCGATGAGACCCGTCGAGCAGACCACGACGTCGCCCGCACCGACGCCCAGCAGCTCGGCCGCCCGCTCGGCGGTCTGGTGGGTGGTCTGGAAACCGAAAGACCCGGTGAAGCAGTTCGCTCCGCCGGAGTTGAGCACGACGGCCTCCACGACACCGTCCTTCACGACCTGCTCCGACCACAGGATCGGGTTGGCCTTGGCCCGGTTGGAGGTGAAGACGGCCGCCCCGACCTTCTGCGGACCGCGGTTGACGACGACGGCGACATCACGCGCGCCGGTGGACTTCAGCCCCACGGCGACGCCGGCCGCTTCGAATCCTGCGGGGACGGTCACGCTCACGGGGCGACTCCGTTCAGGGGAAGGGCCGTGGTCTCGGGAAGACCCAGCGCGATGTTGAGGGACTGCACCGCGGCGCCCGCGGTTCCCTTGACCAGATTGTCGACGGCGGCGACGACCACGACCCGGTTCGCCGCGCGGTCGATCGCGAGTCCGAGCGACGCGACGTTCGCGCCGAGCACGTCGGCCGTCCGCGGGAACGTCCCCTCGGGCAGGACCTCGACGAACGGCTCACCCGCGTAGGCGTCCTCCCACGCGGCTCGGATCTCGGCATCCGAGACCCCGGAGCGGATCGGAGCGGACGAGGTCGCCAGGATGCCGCGCGCCATCGGCACGAGCACGGGCGTGAACGAGACCCGGATGCCGTCGGCCGGAGCGCCCGCGGCGGCCAGAGCCTGCCGGATCTCGGGAATGTGCCGGTGGGTGCCGCCGACCGCGTAGGGGTTCGCCGTGCCGAGGATCTCGCTCGCGAGGAGGTTCACCTTGGCCGATTTGCCGGCGCCGCTCGGCCCGACCGCCAGCACGGACACGATGTCGCCCGGATCGATGACCCCGGCGGCGACACCGGGCGCCAGAGAGAGGGCGACGGTGGAGGCGTTGCACCCCGGAGCGGCGATCCGCGCGGCGCCGCGCAGAAGGTCTCGCTGCTTGCCGCCGGCGATCGGGAGTTCGGGAACGCCGTACGCCCACGGCTCGGGGTGTTCGCCGCCGTAGAAGGCCGCCCAGTCGGCGGCGGAGGTGAGCCGATGATCGGCTCCCGCGTCGATCACGAGCGGGGTGTCGCGGAGGGCTTCGGTGTACTGGGCCGACTGACCGTGCGGCAGCGCGAGGAAGACCACGTCGTGCCCGGCGAGCACCTCCGGAGTCGTGGCCTGGAGCTCGAGGTGCGCGAGCGAACGCAGGTGCGGCTGGTGGGAGATGAGCGCCTGGCCCGCGTTCGCGTGCGCCGTGACGGTGCGGATCTCGATGTCGGGATGATCGGCGAGCAGGCGAAGGATCTCGCCGCCCGCATAGCCGGAGGCGCCGGAGACGGCGACCGAGAGGGTCATGGATCCACCTTAGAAGTCGGGGCTGTGGCTGTGATCAGCGTGAACCGGGGCGGCGACGCCCGTATGCCCGACCGACGGCGGGTTACGAGGTCGCCGAAACTCGGCGTGCGGCCCGACGTCGACGCACGGCAACGGTGCTCACGGAGAGCTCCTCGTTGCGGACGACGATCGACGACATTCCGCGAGGGTATCCGCCGCGGCCGGGCCGGAGCAAATCCGCCGCGCGGGACGCCCGTCCGGGCCGGCGAAAAGAAGACGCATCGACTTCTTTCAGCTTGTCCCCCATATGGGGGACAAATTGGGGGTATGCTCATGACACCTGCCCTCATCGCCGACCACTTCCGACTGCCCCCTCGTCGGCGATGAGGGCAGGCACTTTTCCGGGCTCCCCCGAACAGCGCCCGCCCGAAGCGGATCAGACGCTCGCCTCGCCGTCCCGGATGGCGGCGCCGAAACGCTCCGCCGCCACCGCGACGCCACTCATCTTGGCCTCCGTCGCTTCGGCCGCCGTCAGCGTCCGATCCGCCGCACGGAAACGCAGGGCGAACGTCAGGCTCTTCGTTCCGTCCGCGACGCCGGGCCCGCGGTAGTCATCGACCAGCCGCACGCCCTCGATCAGCGGCGCACCGCCCTCGAGCAGCGCAGTCCGCACCTCGCCCGCGGCGGCCTCGACCGGCACGACGACCGACACGTCCTGCGTGGCCGCCGGGAAGCCGGACAGGGATGCCGCGACCACCCGCGACTGCGCGCGCTCGAGAAGCGCATCGAGGTCGAGTTCCGCCACCAGCACGCGCCCCGGGAGATCGGCCGCGGCGGCCACGGCAGGCAGCAGCTCACCGACGTAGCCCACGTCGACACCCGCGACCAGAACCCGCGCCGTCCGGCCCGGATGCAGCGCCGCACGCTGTGCCTGGACCAGTTCCACGTCGACGCCGGCTGCTCCGGCGAGCACGCGGACCGCGTCGACCGCGTCGGCGAGGTCGGCCGCGACGGCCGCCTGCCCCGGCTGCTTGGCGACGAGGTTCCCCGTCAGCAGCACGGCGACGTGCCGACGCTGCGGCGGGATCGACGCGTCGAGTGCCGTCAACGTCGCGGCATCCGGCCGCACCGCGAGCGGAGGGACCGAGGACGTGCCGTACTGCACCCCCGGCTTCGGCAGGAAGACGGTGCCCGTCTCGAACAGGGCGAGATCGACGATGCCCCGCGAGAGGTTGCGGTGGGCGACCTGCAGTAGACCGGGCACGAGCGAGCGGCGCAGGAACGGCGCCAGCCCGTCGAGCGGGTTGGCGAGTTTCACGCTCGGCAGCGTTTCTCCCGACGGCGATCCGTGCAGATCGTTCTGCTCGGAAGTGGTGAAGGGGAACGACGGCGTCTCGACGAACCCCGCCGCAGCCAAAGCGTTCGCGACGCGCCGGCGCCCCTGCTGAGCGAGGGTGAGCCCGCGGCCCGAGGGAGGGGTCGGGAGCACCGACGGGATGCGGTCGTAGCCCTCGATACGGGCCACCTCTTCGGCGAGCGTCCACTTGTCGGTGAGGTCGGGGCGCCACGACGGGGGTACGACGCTCCATCCGCTCTCGCTCCGGTCGACCGTCGCACCGATGAGGCGCAGGGCGCGCTCCGTCTCGTCGTCGGTGTACTCGACGCCGATGAGACCCGGGACGAACTCCCGGGGCAGCGCGATCGCCTCTCGGGTGTAGCTCTCCGCGAGCGAGCCCCCGAGGGAGGTGTCGAGCGTGCCACCGGCCAGCTCCACCATGAGGGTCGCCACGCGCTCGGCGGCGACGAAGGCGACGAGCGGGTCGACGCCGCGCTCGAAGCGTCGCGACGCCTCGGAAGGCAGCTTGTGACGACGCGCGGTCCGCGCGATCGAGACCTGGTCGAACGTGGCCGCCTCGATGAGCACGTTGCGGGTCGCATCGCTCATCTCGGTCGGACCGCCGCCCATGACGCCGGCGAGACCGATCGGGCCGGACTCGTCCGTGATGACGAGGTCTTCGACGTGAAGGGTGCGAACCTGACCGTCCAGGGTCTCGAGCTTCTCGCCCGCGGTCGCACGGCGGACCGTGATGCCACCCTGCAGGCGGTCGAGGTCGTAGCCGTGGATCGGCTGGCCGAGTTCGAGCATCACGTAGTTGGTGATGTCGATCAGGACACCGAGCGATCGGATGCCGGCCAGGGACAGGCGCGTGATCATCCACGGCGGCGTGGGGCGCGACGGGTCCACATCGCGCACGATGCGCGCGACGAACTGGCTCGCCCCGACGCGTCCGCGGATCGGCGCGGCGTCGTCGACGGAGATCGGGAACCCGTCGGGCGTGCGCTCACGCGCGGCGTCGTGGCCGGCGCCCGGGTCGCGGAAGGCGGCACCGGTCGCGTGCGAGTACTCGCGGGCGACACCGCGCAGAGAGAGGGCATACCCCCGGTCGGGCGTGACGTTGATCTCGACGGCGACGTCGTCGAGCCCGAGCAGCGCGATGGCGTCGGTTCCCACCGGGGCGTCGATGCCGAGCTCGACCAGACGCAGGATGCCGGAATGCTCGCTGCCGAGCCCCAGTTCCTTGGCGGACGCGATCATGCCGTCGGACACGTGACCGTACGTCTTGCGCGCGGCGATCGGGAAGGGTCCGGGAAGGACCGAACCCGGAAGCGTCACGACGACCTTGTCGCCCTCGAAGAAGTTGCCGGCTCCGCAGACGATGCCGCGGATGCCGCCGTGCTCCTCGCCGACGTCGACCTGGCACCACCGGATCGTCTTGCCGTTGGACTGCGGTTCGGGGGTGAACTCCTTCACCTCGCCGACGACGACGGGACCGGACAGTTCGAAGCGGTGCACGTCCTCTTCTTCGAAACCGACCGACACCAGGGCCGCCAGGACGTCGTCCGGTGCGGCATCCGCCGGCACGTCGACGTACTCGCGCAACCAGGAGAGCGGGACGCGCATCAGACCACCATTCCGAACTGCTCGCTGAAACGGACATCGCCCTCGGCCATGTCGCGCATGTCTTGGACGTCGCTGCGGAACATGAGCGTGCGCTCGATGCCCATGCCGAAGGCGAAGCCCGAGTACTCCTCGGGATCGATCCCCGCGGCGCGCAGGACGTTGGGGTTCACCATTCCGCAGCCGCCCCACTCGATCCATCGCGCCCCGCCCTTGAAGGTCGGGTGCCACAGGTCGAGCTCGGCGCTCGGCTCGGTGAACGGGAAGAAGTTGGCTCGGAACCGGGTCTTCGCCTCGGGCCCGAAGAGCACGCGGGCGGCGTGGTCGAGGGTGCCCTTGAGGTGGGCCATCGTGATGCCCTTGTCGATAACGAGACCTTCGAACTGCGTGAAGACGGGGAGGTGCGTCGCGTCGAACTCATCGGTGCGGTAGACCCGCCCCGGGCACAGGACGTAGATCGGGAGGTCGCGTTCGAGCATCGATCGCACCTGCACCGGGCTCGTGTGCGTGCGCATCACCAGGTGTCGGGCGACGGGGTCGACGAAGAACGTGTCCTGCATCTGCCGCGCCGGGTGGTCGACGTCGAAGTTCAGCGCGTCGAAGTTGAACCACTCGTGCTCGAGCTCGGGACCCTCCGCGATCTCCCATCCCATTCCGACGAAGATGTCGGACACCTGCTCCTGCAGGAGCGAGATGGGATGACGCGCGCCCACCCGCGCACGCTGCGGCAATGCCGTGACGTCGACGCGCTCCGCCTCCAACCGCGCCGCGGTCTCCGCCTCGGCGAGCTCGCCCTCACGGACCGCGAACGCCTGATTCACCCGGCCGCGCGCCTGTCCGACGAGCTTGCCGAAGGCGGCCTTGTTCTCGGGGGCGACGTCACGCAGGCGGGCGTTCAGTCGCGATAGCGGCGACTGCTCCCCCGCGTGGGCGGAGCGGGCGGCCTTCAGGTCGGCCGTGGTCGCGGCGCCGGCGACCGCGGCGAGCGCGGCATCGACGGCGGAGGCGACGGCCTCGGGGGTGATCTCAGGTGCGTCGGACACGAGAACCGAGTCTACCGACGGGCGGGGATGCTCCCCCGCCCGTCTGTCGAGACGGCGGGCGCGTCAGGCCGCCGAACCGGGGTCGTTCTTGCCCGCCCCGCGCTGCGCGACGATGAGCTCGGTGTCGGTGCCGGTCTGGCCGGGAGGCTCGGCGCCCGCGACACGCGCTGCGCGCGGCGAACGGCGCAGGCCGATCTCGACGCGGTGCGCGGCGTACGACAGCGCCAGGCACATGGCGACGTAGATCACGCTCGCGATCATGGCCGCGGGGATGAGCGGCGAGCCGTACTCGCCGTTCGAGCCGAGCTGCCGCGCGAAGTACAGCAGTTCGGGGTAGGTGATGATGAAGCCGAGCGCCGTGTCCTTCAGCGTCACCACGAGCTGCGCGATGATCACCGGCAGCATCGCCCGGATGGCCTGGGGCAGGAGGATCAGACGCATCACGTTGGACTTGCGAAGGCCCAGGGCGTAACCGGCCTCGCTCTGACCGCGCGGCAGCGACTCGACGCCGGCCCGGATGACCTCGGACAGAACCGACCCGTTGTACGCGATGAGAGCGATCACGACGGCCCAGTAGGGCGAGAGGCGGATGCCGATGACGGGCAGACCGTAGTAGAGCAGGAGCATGAAGACCAGCACGGGCACGGCGCGGAGGATCTCGACGATCCAGCCGACCGGGATGCGAACCCAGGCGTGGTCGGACAGACGACCGATCGCGAGGACGAATCCGAGCACCAAGGCGCCGACCGCCGCGGCCGCGAAGGCCGACAGGGTGGCGAGGGTGGCTTCGCCGAAGCGCACCCAGATCGCGGTGTAGGTGAAGACGTTCCACTTCGTCGCGGAGAACTGTCCGGTATCGATGAACCGCCACACGACGAAACCGATGATCCCCGCGACCACCACGAGGGTGAGCGCACCGAGGAGTCGGTTGCGCACGCGGGCGCGCGGGCCGGGGAGGTCGTAGAGGACGGAGGAGCTCATCGGGCCACCTTCCACTTCTTCTCAGCGGCGTTCTGCAGAGCCGAGAGCACCAGCACGAGCAGGACGAAGATGACCATGACCAGGACGATCGTCACCAGCTGGTTCTCGCCGTTCTCACTCATGTTGGCGCGGATGTTGCCGAGGTTGACGACCGAGAAGCCCGAGGCGACGGTGGTGTTCTTCAGGAGGGCGATGAACACGCTCACCATCGGGGGGATCACGGAGCGGGTCGCCTGCGGGAGGACGACCAGCGTCATCACCTGACCGAAACTGAGACCCAGGGCCCGGGCGGCCTCGGCCTGCCCGACGGGCACCGTGTTGATCCCCGACCGGATCGTCTCGGCGACGTAGGTCGCGGTGTAGATGCCGATGCCGCAGACCGCCAGCGGCAGGAAGAAGCCGCGGGGCACGTCCACGAGGAGCGGCACGCAGAACGCGAAGAAGAACAGGACGAGCGTCAATGGGGTGTTGCGGATCCAGTTCACATAGACCGCGCCGACCGCACGAGCGATCGGTACCGGCGAGACGCGCATGGCCGCGACGACGAACCCGAGCACGATGGCGATCGCCCCTCCACCCAGGAAGAGGACGACGGTTCCCCACAGCGCCTGCGCCCACAGGTCGGGGTAGTCGAAGATCTGATTCACCGGTTGCTTCCTGTCTTCTCGTGATCGACGAGGTCGAGCGTGCGGGCGACGCGGTCACGCCGCCCGCACCGTGTGCTCAACCGGCGGCGTCGACCGCGGGCTGCTTGCCTTCGACGCCCGAGGCGCCGAGGTTCTTCTCGAAGATCGCCTGCCAGGTCGACCCGCCATCGGTGAAGAGCGTGTTCACGAACTCCTGGAACGCCGTGTCACCCTTGGCCAGGCCGACGCCGTAGCGCTCCTCGCTGAAGGGCTCGCCCGCGATCTTGAGGTTGTCGGGATCCTGCGCGGCGTAGCCGAGGAGGATGGCCTCGTCGGTGGTCACGGCATCCACTTCGCCGTTCTTGAGCTTCTCGACGCACTGCGAGTACGTGTCGAACTCGACGACCTTCGCGGGAGTCTCCTCGCGGATGCGCTGGATCGGCGTGGAGCCGGTCACCGAGCACACCGTGGTGTCCGCGGTGAGCGAGTCCTTACCGGTGATCGTGTCATTGTCGGCCGCCACCAGCAGGCCCTGGCCGGTGAGGAAGTACGGACCGGCGAAGGAGATCTGCTCCTTGCGCTTGTCGGTGATCGAGTAGGTGCCGACGTAGTAGTCGATGTCGCCGTTGATCAGCGCCTGCTCGCGGTTGGCCGATGCGATGGGCTTGTACTCGACCTTGGACTCGTCCGCCGGGTCGTAGCCGAGGGACGCGGCGATCCACCGCGCGATGTCGACGTCGAAGCCCTTGCGCTCCCCCGTGACGGGGTCGAGGTAGCCGAGGCCCGGCTGGTCTTCCTTCACACCGATGACGACCTTACCCGCCGAGCTGATCTTCTCGAACGTGGTGCTGCCGTCGATGGTGACGTTCGACGCGACCTCGCCCCACACCGGGGCGTCGGAGGAACCCTCGCCGGAACCGGCGTCGGGCGAACCGGGGGTACCGCTGTTGCAGGCGGTGAGAGCGAGCAGGCCGGCGGCGATGACGCCGACGCCCGCGAGAAGCCGAGATTTACGCATGTGATGTCTCCTTGGTTACGTGTGCTGTTCGGAGGGGATACGGGGGGATGGCACGTCGGGTCGGCCGGAGGCGGTGCGGGCAGCGGAACACCGTCGTTCCGCGCGCGATCAGTGGGTGATGAGCTTCGAGAGGAAGTCCTTCGCTCGATCGGACTGCGGGCGCGTGAAGAACTGCTCGGGCGCGGCCTGCTCGACGATCTGGCCGTCGGCCATGAACACCACCCGGTTCGCGGCCTTGCGGGCGAATCCCATCTCGTGGGTCACGACGATCATGGTCATCCCGTCGGCGGCGAGCCCCACCATGACGTCGAGCACCTCGTTGATCATCTCGGGGTCGAGGGCCGAGGTGGGCTCGTCGAACAGCATGACCTTCGGCTTCATGGCCAGGGCACGAGCGATGGCCACGCGCTGCTGCTGACCGCCGGACAGTTGCGCGGGCAGCTTGTCGGCCTGGTGGCCCACGCCGACGCGGTCCAGGAGCGCGCGCGCCTCTTTCTCGGCATCCGCCTTCTTCATCTTGCGGACCTTGATCGGGCCGAGCGTGACGTTCTCGAGGATCGTCAGATGGGCGAAGAGGTTGAACGACTGGAAGACCATGCCCACGTCGGCGCGCAGCTTCGCGAGGCCCTTGCCCTCTTCGGGCAGCGGGTCGCCGTCGATCGTGATCGAGCCGCTGGTGATCGTCTCGAGACGGTTGATCGTGCGGCAGAGGGTCGATTTGCCCGACCCGGACGGGCCGATGACGACCACGACCTCGCCGCGATCGACCGTGAGATCGATGTCTTTCAGCGCTTGGAATTGGCCGTAGTGCTTCTGCACGTCGGACAGGACGACAAGGGGCTCGGGGCCCGCCGGGGGAACGGATGCCATTCGCCCACCCTATGAGACCGATCAGAAAGCGACCACATCGTGGCGCGCGCCTTAACCGTTCTGTAACAGCGGAATCACCCGGCGCGCTGCGCGAACGCCGTCTCGTAGAGACAGACGCTGGCGGCAGTGGCGAGGTTCAGCGACTCCGCACGCCCGTAGATCGGCAGCCGCAGCGACTGGTCGGCGTGCGCCAGCGCGGTCTCGTCGAGGCCGCGGGCCTCGTTGCCGAACAGCCACGCCGTCGGACGGCTGAGCAAGTCTCGCGATGCCACGAAATCGTCACCTCCGACGTCGGCGGCGACCACGCGCAGCCCCGCCTCGTGCACGCGCGCGACGACATCGGCGAGTTCGAGGTCCACGGCGACCGGGAGGTGGAAGAGCGACCCCGTGGTCGAGCGCACCACCTTCGGGTTGTAGAGGTCCACGGTGCGCCCGGTGAGGATCACCGCGTCCGCACCGGCGGCGTCCGCCGCTCGGATGATCGTGCCCAGGTTGCCGGGATCGCGCACCTCCTCGCAGATCGCGAGCAGAGTCGGGCCCTCGGCCAAGATGTCCTTGAGCGCGGTCGGCGACTGGCGTGCCACCGCGACGATGCCCTGCGGGGTGACCGTGTCGGCCATGGCATCCAGAACCGCCTCGGTCGTGTACTGCAGGTCGACACCGGCGTCGACGGCGGCTTCGCGCACGTCCGCGTGCTTCTCGAGGGCGCTGGGGGTCGCGTACAACTCGAGCACCGTCTCGGGCGCCCAGGCGAGAGCCTCGCGCGCGGTTTGCGGGCCCTCGAGGAGGAACAGGCCGGTCTCCTGCCGGGCGGCGCGCTTGCTCAGCTTGGCCACGGCGCGCACCCGCGGCGAACGAGGGTTCTCCAGCACGTCCCCAGTGTATGGCGCGCGCGGCATGAGCCCCGAGAACCCGCGGCGAAACGCCGAACGGGCGCCCTCCGTAGAGGACGCCCGTTCGTGGAACCGGTGATTACGCGGTCTTGGCGGCGTTGACGTCGCTGGGCAGCGCGGCCTTGGCCGTCGCGACGAGCGACGCGAACACGGCCGGCTCGTTCACGGCGAGCTCGGCGAGCATGCGACGGTCGACCTGCACACCCGCGAGGCCGAGGCCCTGGATGAAGCGGTTGTACGTGAGACCGTTCTGGCGGCTCGCGGCGTTGATGCGCTGGATCCACAGACGACGGAAGTCGCCCTTGCGCTTGCGACGGTCGCGGTACGCGTAGACGAGCGAGTGGGTGACCTGCTCCTTCGCCTTGCGGTACAGGCGCGAACGCTGACCCCGGTAACCGGAGGCGCGCTCGAGGATGACGCGACGCTTCTTGTGGGCGTTGACAGCCCGCTTGACTCTAGCCATTTCTCATTCTTCCTAACGTGCGTCGGCGCTCAGAGGCCGAGGAGCTTCTTGGCGACCTTCGAGTCGCCCTTGGCCAGGACCTGCTCCTGGTTCAGGCGACGGGTGCGCTTGGAGGCCTTGCCCTCGAGGTTGTGCCGCATGCCGGCCTGCTGCTTCATGAGCTTGCCGCTACCGGTCAACTTGAAACGCTTCTTGGCGCCCGAGTGGGTCTTCTGCTTCGGCATCTGTCTTCCTTCGTTGGGTTTCCCGGCGGAGCGGGAGTCGGGGAGCTTATTCGGCGGATGCCGGTTCAGCGGTGTCCGAGGGAGCCGAGTCGCCACGGGCGGCGCTGCGTGCCGCTTCGCGGTTCGCCGCGCGCTGCGCGTTCTGCTCGGTCTTGACCTCGGACTTGTTCTTGTGAGGAGCGACCACCATGACCATGTTGCGACCGTCGATCGTCGGGTTCGACTCGACAGTGCCGAACTCGGCGACGTCTTCGGCGAACTTGCGCAACAGACGCACACCCTGCTCGGGACGGGACTGCTCGCGGCCGCGGAAGAGGATCATCGCCTTGACCTTGTCGCCGGCCTGGAGGAAGCCCTCGGCGCGCTTGAGCTTGGTGATGTAGTCGTGCGCCTCGATCTTCAGACGGAACCGAACCTCCTTGAGGACGGTGTTCGCCTGGTTGCGACGCGTTTCCTTGGCCTTCTGCGCGGCCTCGTACTTGAACTTCCCGTAGTCCATGATCTTGACGACGGGCGGCTTCGAGTTGGGGGCCACCTCGACCAGATCGAGATCGGCCTCCTGCGCCAGACGCAGCGCCGCCTCGATGCGGACGACGCCGACCTGCTCTCCGTTGGGGCCCACGAGGCGAACCTCAGGGACACGGATGCGGTCATTGGTGCGGGGATCGCTGATGCGGAACTCCTCTTGTCTACGGATGACGGCCGCCGCGATCCTGGCAGATCGCGGGCGAAGAGGAGTACACGCCACCCGGCACGGTGCCTGAGCACCGGCTTCTGCACCCGAGCAGCCCCGTGCAAGACGGAGCGGAGTGCGGGAACCCGGTAGCCTGGAGCGGCAAGCGCGGGTGGGATGTGATCCTCTTTCGTACGGAGCAGAACGCTCCGAAGCCCGCCACAGTCTAGCAGAGAGAACCACGTGGACACGATTCCCCCCGACGACGCCCTTTCTTCACAGGATGCCGAGCGGCTCGCGCGGTGGGAGGAGCAGGAACGCGTCTCCGCATCCGCCTCCCGCGACATCGCCGACGTGCCCGCCGTCGAGGTCATCACCACCACCGCCGTGCACCTCATGAGCGCCGCCGCGGTCAAGGTCGGACTCGCCGACGACCCGCAGCAGCAGACCGACCTCGACGAGGCGCGGAAGCTCATCAACGCCCTCGCCGGGCTCATCACCGCCGGGGCCCCCGAGATCAGCGACATGCACGCGCGGTCGCTGCGCGACGGCCTCCGCTCGCTCCAGCTCGCCTTTCGCGAGGCCTCGGTCATCCCCGACCCGATCGGCAAGGGGCCGGGCGAGAAGTGGACGGGTCCCGTCACGTAGGTCGCTGTTCGGGTACCGGGCTCCGGGATGCCATCCTCTCGAGGCAAGAACAGGGCCCCTACCCCGATTGCCTAGAGAGGCCGGCATCCCTCCGCCCTGTGCCGCAGGACGGCTCCTCCGTGACACCCGCGGAGCATGAAGCGGCGGGTCGGTGCAGGACGGCTCCCGGTGACACCCGCGGGAGTGCGGATGCGGCGTCACGGGACTCGTGTCTCGAGGAGATGCTGCGTGATCTCCGCGAGGGGGTCGTGGCGGGCGGCATCCACGGCGATCCGGCTCGCCGCCGCACGGTAGGAGGGGTCGGCGAGGACGGCATCCACGGCTCGGGCGACCTCGTCGGGCTTCGGGCTCCCCGTGCGCAGATCCACGCCCGCGCCGGTCCAGGCGATTCGCGCACCGACCTCGGGCTTGTCCTCGGTGTCGCCGGCGACGACGACCGGGACACCCGCCGCGAGAGCCGCCTGCACTCCCCCGAACCCCCCGTTCGTGACGAGGACGTCCGTGCGCGGGAGCAGTGCGTCGTACGGAAGGTAGCTCGCGGCTCGCGCGTTGGCCGGAAGGGGGCCGAGATCCTCGACGGCGCGACCGCCCGCGCTGACGACGACGAGCACGGGACGGTCGCTCAGCGCCGCCACGGTGGGGCCGATGAGACGCCCGAAGTCGTGGTTGTCGATCGTGCCCTGAGTGACATGGACGACCGCTTCCGCCGCGTCGAGATCGCCCCACCACGACGGCAGGGCCACGTCGGAGGTCGCCTGCGGCAGCACGCCGACGAAGCGCGTGTTCGCCGCGAGATCGGGGCGCGGGTACTCCAGGCTCGCCGGCCCGGTCTGGAGGAAGCGGTCGAATCGCTCCGACAGATCCATGACGAATCCCCGGGGGCGCGTCCCGCAGGCCGCGAGCGCACGGACCGCCGCCCGTTGGGTGGACCCGAAGACGATCCGACGGGCGACGACACCCAGCGCCGCGTACCGGGCACGGTCGACCGCACCGCGCGCCGGGGGGAGGGCCATGCCGTACGGGCCCAGCACGCGCGACGACTGCGACAACGGGGTCACCCCGAGGGCGAGGACCGGAGGTCGCTCGCCGGTCCGATCGAGGATCGGCAGGATGCCTCCGAACGCGCCGTCCACGAGGACGGTGTCGGGACGGATGTCCTCGATCGCCGCCGCCACGGCCGCGTACTGATCGGGGATCGTGTCGATGAAGATCGTCCGGATGTCGTACTGAGCCTGGCGTACGCCGGAGTACTTCGCCCTCTCGGGCAGGTACAGGTCGGGGCGGCGGTCGTCGTAGTCGGCCGCGCCGCGGAGCGGACGGAAGTCCGCGCCGACCGCTTCGACGCGCTCCCGGAATCGCGTGCCGGTGACCACCGTCACCGCGTGCCCCTCGCGCACGAGATGGCCGGCGACCTGGAGCATCGGTCCGACGTGGCCGTGGATCGGGTTCGACGCCAGGAGAACGGTCACCATGGTGGCATCCATTTCGTTAGATTTGGTCTCTAACGATAGTGGAAGGATGCCATGTCCCCGCGACCCTATTCGTCGCCCGCGCGGCAGGCGGACGCCCAGCGCACGCGGGACGCCATCCTCGACGCGACCGCCCGGCTGCTCCCGCGGCGCGGCTACACCCGCACGACCATGAAGGACATCGCCGACGAGGCGGGGGTGTCGGTGCAGTCCGTGCATCTCGCGGGCACCAAGGCAGCGCTGCTCATCGCGGCCTTCGAGCGCACCTTCGCCGGGGACGACGGTCCGCACAGCCTGACCGAACGTCCGGCGATGATCGAGATCATCTCGCGTCCGGATGCGGACGACGCCATGGGCGGTTGGCTGGACTACGTCGCGCACGCCAACCGCGCGACCGCGGGACTCATCCGCGCGATGACCGTCGCCGCCGAGACCGACGACCTCGCTGCGGCATCCATCCGCGATCTGGGGACACGACGGCGCGCAGACCTCGGCCGGGCGGCGGGATGGTTGATCGAACGGGGTCTCCTCGACCCGGGAGAGCGCGAACAGGCGACGGACGAGCTGAACCACCTCGTCGGGCCCGAGACCTACGCGTTCTTCGTCACCACCTCGGGGTGGACCGACGCCCGCTACCGCGCCTGGCTGGACGCGGCGCTGCGCGGGCTGCTGGCGCGATCGGGTCCGCGCCGCGCGTGAACGTCCGCCCGCGCGTCAGACGTCGGTACTGCGATGCAGTTTGACCGTCAGAGAATCCACGAGGACCGCGACACGGTCGTCGGCGGCCCAGCGACGCGCGAGACGGGCGAGTACGGCATCCAACTCGTCCTGCTCCAGGCCCGACATCAGCTGGAGGTGGACCACCAGCTCCGGGCCCCGCAAGCGCCCCGTCGGGTCGCCCGGCTGCACCGCGAGGTCGAGCACCGCGAGTTCGCCGGAGATGCTCTCCTGCAGCCCGGTGAAGACGGCGGGAGCGGTGTGCGCCGGCTCCCACGACTCGCCCTGCGCGATGGCCCACACCGCGGGCCGGCGCAGCACGAACTCCGTGTCCGAGGCCGGATCGATCACGATGAGCTCCGTGTCCTCGGAGGCTGCGGCCAGGGCCGTGCGGCGACCGTCCGCGGGCACCGGGCGGGCCGTGGCATCCCATCGCCGCATCGCCTCGACCGAGCTGAACACCGGCAGGACCTTGCGCCCATCGGGGGCCGCGACCGTCACGATCGACAGCTCCTGCGTCTTGTCGACCTCGAGCCCGTGCGCGCCGATGCCGTGGTCGCCCTTCTCCGCCACCAGGGGGATGAGCAGACGCGCCGTGCGGTAGGCCTCGACGACGGCACCGCCGTCGCCGCCGCCCGCGGCGAACGCCTCCAGCGCGAGCAGAAGCGCAGGATCGGCGGAGCCGTCGTCCCCGGAATGCGGATTCGCCTCGAACCGTCGCCCCTCCCACGGGACGCCGGCCGAGTCGGCCCGGTGGTCGTCAGTGCCCGGCGACATCCAGCGCCTCGGCCAGGGTGAACTGGCCCGCGTAGAGCGCCTTGCCCACGATCGCGCCCTCGACGCCCAGCGGCACCAGCTCCCGCAGGGCCGCGATGTCGTCCAGGCTCGACACGCCGCCGGACGCCACGACGGGCTTGGGCGTGCGCTGGGTCAGTTCGCGGAGCAGCTCGAGGTTCGGGCCGCGGAGCGTGCCGTCCTTCGTCACGTCGGTGACGACGTAGCGGCTGCAGCCGGCATCCTCGAGTCGCTCCAGGACCGTCCACAGGTCGCCGCCGTCACGCGTCCAGCCGCGGGCGGCGAGCGTCGTGCCGCGCACGTCCAGGCCCACGGCGATGGCCTCGCCGTAGCGGTTGATGACGTCGGCGGCCCACTCCGGGTTCTCCAGGGCGGCGGTGCCCAGGTTGATACGGCTCGCGCCGCTCTCCAGAGCGGCCTCCAGCGAGCGGTCGTCACGGATGCCACCGGACAACTCGACCTGCACGCCCTTGACCTGCTTGATGACCTTGCGCATCACGGCGGTGTTGTTGCCGCGACCGAAGGCGGCATCCAGGTCGACCAGGTGGATCCAGGCCGCGCCCTGACGGGCGAAGTCCAGGGCGGCATCCACGGGATCGCCGTAGCTGGTCTCGGTGCCGGCCTCTCCCTGGGTCAGTCGGACGGCCTTTCCGTCGGCCACGTCGACCGCGGGGAGAAGGACAAGCTCGGGCGTGGACGCGAAATCGTTCATGGCTCCTCGTGCCGGCAGGCGCCTGTCGCCAGCCCCGGGCACGAGGTCACACAGTAGTCGCGCGCAGCCCGTCGATCCAATTCGCGAGCAGCCGGATGCCGGCCTCCCCCGACTTCTCGGGGTGGAACTGCGTCGCCGCGAGGGGACCGTTCTCGACGGCGGCCAGGAAGGGCTCGCCGTAGGTGCACCACGTGAGCACCGGCTCGGGGAACGGAGGGGTGACCTCGAGCGACCATTCCTGAGCGGCGTACGAATGCACGAAATAGAAGCGCTCATCGGCGATCCCGTCGAACAGGCGCGAGCCCTGCCCGGCGGAGACGGTGTTCCATCCCATGTGCGGCAGCACCGGAGCCGTGAGCTCCGAAACGGTGCCGGGCCACTCCCCGAGACCCTCGGTGTCGGTGCCCCGCTCGATCCCGCGACCGAACATGACCTGCATGCCCACGCAGATCCCGAGCACGGGACGTCCGCCGGCGAGACGGCGGTCGATGATCTCGCCCCCGCGGCTGGCGGTGAGGGCGTCCATCACAGCGCTGAAGGCCCCGACGCCGGGAACCAGCAGTCCGTCGGCGTCGAGGAGCAGCGCACGGTCGGAGGTGAGGCGCGCGTCCGCGCCGGCCTCGATGAGGGCCTTGACCGCCGAGTGGACGTTGCCCGAACCGTAATCGAGGACCGCGACGACGGGCTTGCTCACAGCGCTCCCTTGGTGCTGGGGATGCCGTCGACGAGCGGGTCGAGCGCCTTCGCCTGGCGGAACGCCCGAGCCAGCGCCTTGTACTCGGCCTCGGCGATGTGGTGAGGATCCCGACCGCCCTGCACGCGGACGTGCACGGTGAGTCCGGCATGGATCGAGATCGCCTCGAACGAGTGACGCACGAGCGACCCGGTGAAGTGTCCCCCGATGAGGTGGTGCTCGAAGCCGGCGGGCTCGCCGGTGTGCACCAGGTACGGCCGGCCACTGATGTCGACGACCGCCTGGGCGAGCGCCTCGTCGAGGGGGACGAGCGCGTCGCCGTACCGGGCGATACCCGACTTGTCGCCCAGCGCCTGACGGATCGCCTGACCGAGCACGATCGAGGTGTCCTCGACCGTGTGGTGCGCGTCGATGTGCGTGTCGCCCGTGGCCGTCACCCGAAGATCGGTGAGCGAGTGCTTCGCGAAGGCCGTCAGCATGTGATCGAAGAACGGCACGCTCGTGGAGATCTCGCTCGCTCCGGTCCCGTCCAGGTCGAGGGACAGCTCCACCCGCGACTCGCTCGTCTCGCGGACGATCGTTGCGGTGCGAGGCGTGGCAGCGGCGGTCATGCTCGCGATCCTACCCACGCCAGTGCATCGAGGAACGCCGTCGTCTCGTCCGCCGTCCCCGCCGTGACGCGCAGGTGGTGGGCGATACCGACGTCGCGGATGAGGACGCCGCGATCGTAGAGGGCCTGCCAGGTCGCTGCCGGATCGTCGACCCCGCCGAACAGCACGAAGTTCGTCCACGACTCGTGCGCGGTGTACCCCAGCGCCGCCACCGTGGCGGAGATCCGGTCGCGCTGGGCGACGATCTCATCCACCATCGACAGCATCGTGTCGGCGTGCCCCAGCGCGGCGGTCGCCGCCGCCTGGGTCAGGGCGCTCAGGTGGTACGGCAGACGCACGAGACGGAGCGCGTCGACGAGGGCGGGGTCGGCTGCGAGATACCCCACGCGGGCGCCGGCGAAGGCGAACGCCTTGCTCATCGTCCGCGACACGACCAGACGTGGGCGGCCCGGCAGCAGCGTCACCGCGGACGGCTCGTCGTGGGGAGCGAACTCCTGGTAGGCCTCGTCGACGATCACGATGCCGTCGGTCACCGCGTACACGGCCTCGATGACGTCGAGGCCGAGCGGCGTTCCCGTCGGGTTGTTGGGCGCGCAGAGGAAGACGATGTCGGGGTTCTCGCGCACCACCTGCTCGGCGGCGAACGCGGCGCTCAGCGTGAAGTCGTGCTCGCGCTCCCCCGCGATCCATTCCGCGCCGGTGGCGCGCGTCAGGATCGGGTACATCGAGTAGGTGGGTGCGAAGCCCATCGCGCGGCGCCCCGGTCCACCGAAGGCCTGCAGGACGTGCTGGAGCACCTCGTTCGACCCGTTGGCCGCCCAGATCTGCTCTCGGACGAGACCGTGACCGAGATAGTCGGCGAAGGCCTCCCGAAGGCCGGTGAACTCGCGGTCCGGGTACCGGTTGACGTCGCGAAGGGCCCGGGCGATGGCATCCAGGATGTCGTCGGCCACCTCGGACGGAACGGGGTGGGTGTTCTCGTTCACGTTGAGGGCAACGGGCAGGGCCGCCTGCGGCGCTCCGTAGGGAGTCATGCCCCGGAGGTCGTCGCGAAGAGGAAGGTCGTCGAGGCGCACGGTCACCTCACCCATGGTAGGCGGCGACGCGCCGGGTGATCACCGCCCCGAGGCGTAGGCCGCGGGGATGGCGATGCGCTGACCGGCGGTGACCGAACCGTTCTCGAGCGCGTTGAGGCGGGCGATCTCGGCGACGACGTCGCGCGGATCGGACGCGGGGGCGACGTCTTCGGCGATCGACCACAGGGTCTCGCCGCTCATGACGGTGACCTCCGTGAAGGCACCCGTGGGAGCGCCCGTCTCGTTCGAGGCGAGGGCCGCTCCGCCGCCGACGACGGCGAGCGCGAGGGCGACGACCACGGGAAGCGCGGCCAGGAAGGCGAACACCCGGCGTCCGCGCGCGGTCAGACGCAGGCGGGTGGTGGGGGCGGTGACGGCGATGCTGCTCATGGTGTGCTCCTCGGTGGGGAGAGATTCGCACCCCGCCCTCGGCCGGGAGGGCGGTGGTGCGAATCTGTATTCCGAATCTATCTTCGATACTGTGGAGGTGTCAACACCGGCGTTATCGGAGACCGATCGAACGCGACACGCGGGAAGCTCCGCTGCGATCGAGTGGTCCACCGGATACGGTTTCGACGAGGAGACCTCATCACGGACCTCCGACATTCGAATTTCCGCCGCATCGCAGGACGCGGCGCGAGGGGAGCACACATGACCGACGCGACGACCGCGGCCGGCCGCGAACGGCCGCAGACCCGGCGCCGGAAGAGCCTCAGCGACAAGCAGCTCGCCATCCTCGAGGTGATCCAGCGCTCGATCGCACGGCACGGCTATCCGCCGAGCATGCGCGAGATCGGCGACGCGGTGGGGCTCAAGTCGCTCTCGAGCGTCACCCACCAGCTGAACCAGCTCGAGCTCAGCGGGTACCTGCGCCGCGACCCCGGCAAGACGCGGGCGATGGAGGTCCTGATCGACCTGCCCGGCACCGCCGCCGAGAATCCGGCCGACACCGCACCCGCCGTGGGCGACGCCGCCCTGGTCCCGCTCGTCGGCCGGATCGCCGCGGGAGTGCCGATCACCGCCGATCAGCAGGTCGAGGAGATCTTCCCCCTCCCCCGCCAGCTCGTCGGAAAGGGTGAACTGTTCATGCTCAAGGTCTCGGGTGACTCGATGATCGACGCGGCGATCTGCGACGGCGACTGGGTGGTCGTGCGCACGCAGTCCACCGCCGAGAACGGCGAGATCGTGGCCGCCATGCTGGACGGCGAGGCGACGGTGAAGACGTTCCGCCGCCGGGACGGTCACACGTGGCTGCTCCCCCGCAACTCCGCGTTCGAGCCGATCCTGGGCGACGAAGCCGTCGTCCTCGGCCGGGTCGTCGCCGTGCTGCGGACGGTCTGACGCCGGCTCGGCTCCTCCGGAGGCCGGATGACCACCTCGCGGTGGGCATCCGGCCTCCGTCGTTCCGAGCTCTCTCCACAGCCGCATGATCGCCCGCGCCGGACGCCCCTAACATGACAGGACACATCGAGAGAGCGAGTCCCGTGTCGTCCCCCACCCCCGCCGCCGAGCCCCCGCCCTCCGACCCGGCCGGTGCGCGCCCCGCTCCGCCCGCCGCGCCTGATGATCCGGCCGCGGATCGCGGGCCCGGGGATCCGGGCCCCGCTCCCTCCCTCCCCGCGGACGCACCCCTCACCGAGGCCCCCGTCACCGTGCCGGCCGAACGTCGTCGTCCGCGCGCGAGCGTCGTGGTCCTCGCCGTCCTCCTGGCCGTCGCCGTCGTCGCCGGCGGGCTCGGATTCTTCTGGGTGGTCACCCAGCTGCAGGAGGCTCGCAGGCTCATCGGCGACCAGCAGCAGCAGATCACCGACCAGCAGCGACGTCTCGACGAACAGCAGGAGATGATCGATCGCAAAGAGCAGTTCGGTACTGCCATGAACGACCTGTACGCGACGATCGAGCCGCTCGTCGGTCTTCCCTACGCGACGATCGTGCCGTGGTACCGCGTCGAGGATCTCGCCGATCGCGCGTGGATCCACCGGCGGAACCCCGCCGCGCTCGATCAGGACGTCGTGGACGTGCAGAGATTGACGTCGGAGATCTCGAGCCGCTCCGACGGCGTCAGCGCTCAGGCCGCGTCGAACGCGTCGGGAACCGCGTGGGAGGCGACGCTCGACGATCTCGGACGCGGGTGGGTCTCGACCGTCTTCGAGGGCGCCACGCCCTGCGGCGCCACGGCACTGGCGTGCGTGTCGGGCGCGCAACCCTTCACGGTGCACGTGCGGGCCGACTCCCAGACCGATCCCACGATGACCGACTGGATCCGCACCGGCGCCGCCTACCACGAGTACGCGCACGTCCTGCAGTTCACCAACCCTCAGCCGACCGACGACGCGCTCGCGTCCTTCGGCGGCGACGCCGAGACGATGGCCGACTGCTACGCGCTGACGTTCCTCGACGGGTGGTCGCTCGATCACGAGGTCGCGATCGACGCGTACTCCTACTACGAGGTCACCGTCGGGTACGGCTACACGTGCGACGCGGGCCAGCGTCAGGTCATCCGCGACTGGGTGGGTCAGCTCGGTGTGACGCGGCAGGTCGTCGGCGGCTGAGACCGTCGCGGGTGCGCGCCCGGCCGGGTCCCGCAGCGCGCCGATCCCCGAGGGCACGGCGACGAAGGCGCCGCGCGGCATGTCCGGCCCGGTCCGTAGGGTGGATGCCATGCCCCAGACGCTCCCCTACGGATCCTGGCCCTCTCCCCTCACGCCCGAGGCGGTGGCGCAGTCATCGCCGCGGCTGGACGGCGCGCGCATCGTCGGCGACGAGGTCTGGTGGGGCGAATCCGTCCCGAGCGAGGGCGGACGCGTCACCGTGAAACGGAGGCGCCCGGACGGATCGATCGAGACGGTCCTGCCCGCTCCGGGCAACGCCCGCTCGTCGGTGCACGAGTACGGCGGCGGCGCCTGGACGGCATCCGACGACGGCCACCTCTTCTATGTTGAGAAGTCCGACCAGCGTGTCTACTCGCTCACCCCCGGCGGCGCGCCGCGCGCGCTGACCCCCGAGGGCGGCGATGTGCGGCACGGCGGGCTGTCCTGGCAACACGGCAGCCTCGTGGCGGTCCGCGAGACCCACGGAGCCCAGCGGGTCCCGGAGCGCGCGATCGTGCGGATCCCGCTCGACGGCTCCGACACGGAGGTGCTCGCCACCGGGAGCGTGTTCCTCGCCCACCCGGCGCTGTCACCCGACGGACGCCACCTGGCGTGGATCGCGTGGGACCACCCCGACATGCCGTGGGACGCCACCGTCCTCCGCGTCGCCGATCTCGCCACCGGAGACGTGCGCGATGTCACCGGCGGCGACCGCCGCGCACCGCTGCAGCCCGTCTGGGTCGGCGACGACGAGCTGCTGTACGCCGACGATCCGGAGGGGCGCTGGAATCTGTTCCGCCGGTCGCTCGACGGCGACCCCCAGCCGGTCGCCCCGGCAGACGCCGACACCGGCGGCCCGGTCTGGGTCCTCGGAACGCGCTGGTTCTCGGCCACCGACGACGGTCGTATCATCGCCGTCCGCACCGACGGCGGCGACGAGATCGTCGAGATCGCCCCCAGCGGCATCCGTCTGCTCGACGTCCCCGTGGTCGCCGGCGCCTCGGTCGACGACGTGCGGGGCTCCCGCGCGCTCGTCTCCGGTTCCGATGCCGCGGGGCTGTCGGGCCTGTGGTCGATCGACCTCGACACCGGAGCGGTCGCGCAGGTCACGGTCGCAGACCACCCGGGCGTCGAATGGATGCCGGTCGCCCGCGCCCTCACCACCGAGGGCCCGCACGGCCCGGTGCACGCCTTCGCCTACCCGCCGACGAATCCCGATGTCGTGGCCCCGGACGGCGAGCGGCCGCCGTACGTCGTCCTCGTCCACGGCGGGCCGACGTCGCACGTCGGTCCCGCCCCTTCGGCGAAGACGGCGTTCTTCACCAGTCGCGGGATCGGCGTGCTCGACGTGAACTACGGCGGTTCCACGGGGTACGGTCGCGCCTACCGCGAGAGACTGCGCGGGCAGTGGGGGGTCGTCGACGTCGACGACGTCGCCGCGGCGGCATCCGCTCTCGCGTCCGCCGGTCTCGCCGACCCCGAGCGCCTGGCCATCGCCGGAGGGTCCGCGGGCGGCTGGACCGTGCTTGCGGCGGTGACGAACACCGACGTGTTCTCGGCGGGGATCTCCCGCTACGGCGTGGGCGACGCGCGCGCTCTCGCGGAGGACACCCACGACTTCGAGGCGCGCTACCTCGACGGGCTCATCGGGCCGCTCCCCGAAGCGGAGGCCGTCTACCTCGACCGGTCGCCGTTGTCGCACCCCGAGCGCTTCCGCGTGCCCCTGTTGATCCTGCAGGGCGCCGAGGACCGTGTCGTCCCGCCCTCGCAGGCCGAGGCGATCCGCGACGCCCTCGCGGCCCACGGCGTCGCGCACTCGTACGTCCTGTACGAGGGCGAGGGCCACGGTTTCCGTCGCGCGGAGACGGTGGTGGACTCCCTCCAGCGCGAGCTCGGCTTCCTCGGCGCGGTCTTCGGGTTCGAGACACCCGGCATCCCGGCGTTCGCGCTCGACTGAGTCCTCACACGACGACGCCCCGCCGAGAGGCAGGGCGTCGTCGTGTGAGGGATTCGATCAGGCGACGTAGGGAGCGAGCTCGGCCGCGAGACGCGCACCGACGTGCGCGTGAAGGAAGGTTCCCTGCTCGCGGTGCTCCTGCGCCAGGATCAGGCCGGTCTCGTGGACCGCCGACACGAGGTCGCCGCGGTCGTACGGCACGACCGCGCGCACCTCGACCGCGGGGAGCGGCAAAGCGTCCTCGATCGCGGCGCGGAGCTCGTCGATGCCCTCACCGGTTCGGGACGACACGAACAGCGCGGACGGGGCGAGACCGCGCAGGACGAGGCGATCGTCCGGGCTCACGAGGTCGGCCTTGTTGAACACGACGATCTCGTGCCCGAAGTCGGCGTCCACGTCGCCCATCACGTCCCGAACCGTCGAGAGCTGCGCCGCCGGATCCGGGTGCGACGCATCCACGACGTGCAGGATGACATCGGCGTCGCCGACCTCTTCCAGGGTCGAACGGAACGCCTCGACGAGCTGGTGCGGGAGGTTCCGGACGAAACCGACCGTGTCGGTCAGCGTGTAGACACGGCCGTCCGTGGTCTCGGAACGGCGGACGGTGGCATCCAGCGTCGCGAACAGGGCGTTCTCGACCAGCACGCCGGCGCTCGTGAGGCGGTTCAGCAGGCTCGACTTGCCGGCGTTGGTGTATCCGGCGATCGCGACGGAGGGGATCGTGTGACGCTTGCGCTCGGCGCGCTTCGCCGCGCGGGCGGGCGCGAAGTCCCGCAGCTGCTTGCGCAGCAGCGCCATCTTGGTGCGGATACGTCGCCGGTCGAGCTCGATCTTGGTCTCACCGGGACCGCGCGAGCCCATACCGGCGCCGCCGGCACCGACCTGTCCACCGGCCTGACGCGACATCGAGTCACCCCAACCGCGGAGGCGCGGAAGCAGGTACTCGAGCTGCGCGAGTTCGACCTGCGCCTTGCCCTCGCGGCTCTTGGCGTGCTGGCTGAAGATGTCGAGGATCACGGTCGTGCGGTCGATGACCTTGACCTTCACCACGTCCTCGAGGGCGCGCCGCTGGCTCGGGGCGAGTTCGGTGTCGGCGATGACCGTGTCCGCACCCACCGCCGCGACGATGTCGCGCAGCTCCTGGGCCTTGCCGCGCCCCACGTACGTCGCGGGGTCAGGATGCGGGCGGCGCTGCAGCACGCCGTCCAGCACGACCGCGCCCGCCGTCTCGGCCAGGGCGGCCAGCTCGCGCAGCGAGTTCTCGGCATCCGCCTGCTCGCCCTGCGGGTGCACGCCGACGAGAACGACGTTCTCGAGGCGCAGCTGCCGGTACTCGACCTCGGTGACGTCTTCCAGCTCGGTCGATAGGCCCGGGACGCGTCGGAGCGCCGCGCGCTCCTCACGATCCCACTGGTCGCCGTCGGCGGATCCGCCGTAGGCGGTGGCGGAGTCCTGCAGGGCCTGCGCTGCGCCGAAGACCCGGACCCCGCGATGCGCGTCGGCGCGCGAAAGCACACGGTCGACCGGGTCGACCGGCGACTCGTCGATGCTCGGGGGTGTGGTCTGTTCGGTCATGTGTTCCTTTCGTCCGCGAGCGGTGCCGCGGCATCCTCGCACTTTAGTCGCCCCCACGTCGAGGGCTCCGGTCCGCTACGCTTCCTTGGCATGGGGAGCGACCACTATTTCAGCGCGTCGCCGTCGAGTCCCGAGCAGTTCCGCCGCCTCCGTGTCACCCTCGCCGGGCGTGAGCTCGAAGTCGTGACCGCGGGCGGCGTCTTCAGTCCGGACCGTCTGGATGCCGGAACCTCGGTACTCCTGGCCAACACGCCGGCCCCGCCCGCCGGTGGGAACTTCCTCGACCTGGGAAGCGGCTGGGGTCCGATCACGCTGAGCCTCGCCCTGGACGCCCCTCACGCGACGGTCTGGGCCGTCGACGTCAACGAGCGGGCTCTCGACCTCGTGAGGCAGAACGCGGAGCGCCTCGGCCTCACCAATGTCAACGCCGTTCGTCCCGAGGATGTTCCCGACGGGATCGCGTTCCGCACGATCCGCTCGAACCCGCCCATCCGGGTGGGAAAGAACGAACTCCACGGCATGCTGGAGCACTGGATCCCGCGCCTCGCGGAGCGGTCCGACGGGTGGTTCGTGGTCCAGCGCAACCTCGGTTCCGATTCGCTCCAGCGGTGGCTGGCGGCGACGTTCGCGAGCGGATTCTCGGTCCACCGTGCCGCCACCGGACGCGGGTACCGGGTGCTGCGGGTCCGTCGTCACGGCTCGCCTCCGAGCGAACCCGTCGACGTCATCGCCGACGCGCTCTGACGCGTTCCGCCGGCGCGCACCGCCGGTTCAGGCCAGAGCGACCTCTCCGGTGAAGACGAGGGATGCCGGGCCCGAGAGGTACACGTGACCGTCGGCCACGCGCACGCCCAGAGTTCCGCCTCGCGTCTCGACGACCCACGCATCGGGCGCCGCGGATCCGGCCCAGTGCCGCACGGCGAGGGCGGCGGCTGCGACACCCGTGCCGCAGCTCAGCGTCTCGCCGACGCCGCGCTCGAACACGCGCATGCTGATAGCACCCACGCCGTCGCGCACGAGCGGGTCGGCCGGAACGACGAACTCGACGTTCGCCCCGTGCCGGGGCGCCGGGTCCAGCACCGGTTGATACGCCAGTTCCGCGCTGTCGAGCTCGGAGTCCGAGGAGAGCGCCACGACGACATGCGGGTTGCCGACGTCGACACCGACGCCGGGCCGCGCGACGGGCAGGCCCTTCGCGCGTACGAGCACCTCGCCGGGCTCGATCAGGAACTCCCCCAGGTCGACTTCGAAGCCGCGGTCGCTGCGGGTCAGGGTCTTCACGCCCGCGCGCGTGCCGATGCGCAGCCCACCGGCGATGTCGGCGAGTCCCGTATCGGTCAGGTAGCGGGCGAACACCCGCGTACCGTTGCCGCACATCTCCGCCTTCGAGCCGTCCGCATTGCGGTAGTCCATGAACCACTCCGCACCCGACGCGGCCGCGTCCGCCCCCTCGTCGATCGCCACGGACCGGACGACGCGAAGCAGTCCGTCGGCTCCGATGCCGAAGTGACGGTCGCACAGGATCGCGACCTGGTCGTCGGAGAGGTCGAGCTCGCCATCCGGGTCCGACACGATCACGAAGTCGTTGCCGGTGCCGTGGCCCTTGGTGAACGCGAGAGTCGCCATGGCATCCAGTCTAGGGATGGCCGCTATGCGGGCGCCGTGGGCGTCGTCAGGCGGGACCGCCAGGTCCGTCGACGATGAGGCGACGCCCCGTGGCCCACGTCTCGAACGGGACGTACCCCAGCGCGTCGTAGAACCCGCGCGCACCGGTGTTGTCCGGTCGCACCATCAGCTGGACCTTCGGGCATCCCATCGCTTCCAGGAGCCGCTCGGCCTCGGCCACGAGGGCGCGACCGATCCCCCGCCCCCGGTGCGATGACGCCGAGGCCAGGTAGTACAGCCATCCGCGGTGACCGTCGTATCCGGCCATGACGCTGCCGACCACCGTGTCGCCATCGGCGGCCACGAGGAACAGCTCGGGCTGGACGCTGAGCTTCCGCCGGATGTCGGCGCGCGGATCGTTCCACGGTCGGGTGAGCCCGGCCTCCTCCCACAACGCCACGACCGCCTCTTCGTCCGCCGCCCGGAACGCGCGGATCTCTGCACTCATCCCCACACCTCGTCTCCCCGCACCTCGTCTCCCCGCACCTCGTCGACGAGCGCGTCGGCGCGAGCGGTCCGGACATCGAGGCGGCGGGCGTCGGCATAGCGACGGAACCACGACACCTGGCGCCGCGCGTAGCGGCGCGTGAGCGCCTGCGTCTCGGCGATCGCCTCCGCGCGGGTCATCCCGCCGCGGAGATGGGTCAGCGCCTGCGCGTACCCGATCGCGCGCGCCGCGGTGGCACCTCGCTCGATCCCCTCGGCTCGCAGCGCGGACACCTCGTCGAGCAGCCCCTGCTCCCACATGGCCTCGACCCGCGCGTCGAGGAGGCCCACGAGCGTCTCGCGCTCGATCTCCGTCGCGAGGATCGTCGTCCGCGGATGCCAGAGGTCGGGCTCGGCGGGAAGGGCGCCGCCATGGGTGTCCTCGCCCAGCGCCAGCACCTCCAGCGCGCGGACGACCCGTCGTCCGTTGCGCGGATCGATGCGTTCGGCTGCGGCGGGGTCCATGGCCCGCAGGCGTGCGAAGAGGACGCCGGGGCCCTCGCTCTCGAGCTTGGCCTCCAGCTCCGCACGGACGGCGGAATCCCGCGGTGGGAAACGGAAGTCCCACAGCACGCTGGAGACGTACAGCCCCGAACCACCCACGAGGATCGCATCCGCGCCGCGCGAGAACACGCCCGTGATCGTCTCGCGAGCCGTCGGCTGATACCAGGCCACCGCCGCTTCGTCGGTGACGGCGAGAGCGTCGAAAAGGTGGTGCGGGATCCCGCGCCTCTCCGTCGCCGGCAGCTTCGCGGTGCCGATGTCCATGCCGCGGTACAGCTGCATGGCGTCGGCGTTCACGATCTCCACCGCGCGTCCACGCGCGTGGAGGGCGTGGGCCAGATCGAGCGAGAGCCCGGTCTTCCCCGTCCCGGTCGCGCCGACGATCGCCCACAACCGCGGCGCGTCGTCGGTGGTCACACGCCGATACGCAGACTCGGAAGGCCCAGTGACACGGCGCGCGGGGCGCCCGCGTCGGCACCAGGTGCCGGAACGCCGCACGACTCCGCCTGCGCGCGGTCCCAGGCGTCGCCCGCCCGCGTGCGGCGGACACGCAGCGGCCCGCCGGTCACCGCATCGGCGACGAGGTAGAACGGCGCGGCTCGCGTGACCTCCACGGAGACGACATCACCCGGACGCGGGAGCGTCGAACCCTCGGGCACCTCGAAGTGCACGAGACGATTGTCTTCCGCGCGGCCCGTGAGGCGCCGCGTCGCCGCGTCCTTCTTGCCTTCGCCGGTCGACACCAGCACTTCGAGCACGCGCCCGACCTGGTTCTGGTTCTCTTCTAGGGAGATCCGCTCCTGCAGCGCGATGAGACGCTCGTAGCGCTCCTGGACGACCGCCTTCGGAACCTGATCGTCCATCGTCGCGGCGGGAGTGCCCTCGCGGATCGAGTACTGGAAGGTGAAGGCGCTCGCGAAGCGGGAGGCCTCGACCACCCGCATGGTCTCTTCGAAGTCGGCATCCGTCTCGCCCGGGAAACCGACGATGATGTCGGTCGTGATCGCGGCGTGAGGGATCTGGTCGCGGACACGCTCGAGGATGCCGAGGAACCGTTCGCTGCGGTACGACCGGCGCATGGCCTTGAGGATCCGGTCCGACCCCGACTGCAGCGGCATGTGCAGTTGCGGCATGACCGACGGGGTCTCGGCCATCGCGGCGATCACGTCGTCCGTGAACGCCGCCGGGTGCGGGCTGGTAAAGCGGATGCGCTCGAGACCGTCGATCTCGCCGGCCGCGCGCAGAAGCTTGCCGAAGGCGAGCCGGTCACCGAACTCGACGCCGTAGGAGTTGACGTTCTGCCCGAGCAGCGTGACCTCGATCGCCCCGTCGTCGACGAGGAGGCGGATCTCGTTCAGGATGTCGCCGGGACGACGGTCCTTCTCTTTTCCGCGGAGGCTCGGGACGATGCAGAACGTGCAGGTGTTGTTGCACCCCACGGAGATCGACACCCAGCCGCTGTGCACCGAGTCGCGTTTGGTGGGGAGCGTCGAAGGGAAGATCTCGAGCGACTCGAGGATCTCGAGTTCGGCCTCGCCGTTGTGGCGCGCCCGCTCGAGCATGCCGGGAAGGGACCCCATGTTGTGCGTGCCGAAGACGACGTCGACCCACGGCGCCTTCTGCTGCACGGCGTCCTTGTCCATCTGCGCGAGGCAGCCTCCGACGGCGATCTGCATGCCGTCGTGGGAGTCCTTCCGCGACTTGAGGTGGCCGAGGGTGCCGTACAGCTTGCCGGCGGCGTTGTCGCGGACGGCGCACGTGTTGATCACGACGACGTCGGCGTCGGCACCGGCTTCGGCTCGGACGTAGCCGGCGCTCTCGAGCGAGCCGGACAGACGCTCGGAATCGTGGACGTTCATCTGACAACCGAAGGTCCGCACCTCGTAGGTGCGCGCGCGACCGTCGGCCGTGTGAGCGGCCGCGGAGGGCGCGATGAGCGTCGGTGTCGATACGGGGGTCGTCATGATGCGTGCCATTCTAAGCGCCGGTCGCCGGCCGGACACGGTCAGAACGGAGGGCGCGGCGGGTGCCGGATGTCAGTCGTCCGGGGTGAACCGGACGGCGGCCGACGCGGCCGGTCGTGAGAACGGGGCACGCCGGATGCCCGCTTCTGCCAGAGCCTGACGCGCAGCCTCGAGGGAGATCGACGACGAGTACCCTCGCCTGGCGAGTTGTCCGGCGAGCCGACGGAGGCTGGCGTCGTAGTCCTTGCCGCCGACGTTGCGGGCCTTCGAACGGGCGAACTCCAGCGCGCGTTCCGCGTCGTCGTCGGGCAGCTCGGCGATCGCGGCATCCGCGACTTCGCGCGAGATCCCGCGTTTGCGGAGCGTCTGCGCGACCGCACGACGGCCCTGCCCTCGGCGCTCGATCGCCGACATCGCGAGCTGCTCGGCGAACGCCTCGTCGTCGAGGTAACCGAGGTCGACGAACTTCGTCACGACGTCCTCGATCACGGAGTCATCGACACCGTCGATCCCGCCCAGAGCCGTGCGGGCTTCCGCCAGTGACAGGGAATGCCCGCGGAGCTTGCGCAGGAGAACCGCCTCGGCGCGATCGCGGATCTCATCGGGCGATTCCGCGTCGACGGGATCGTCGAACGCGGCGCCCGGGCGAGACCAGCCCGTCGCCTCGTCCCGGGGGGACGTCGACGTGGCCGCACGGTCGCGCGACGTCTCGGGAGCGGGAGCACGCGAACCGAAGAGAGGGATGACCGGCGCGAGGTCGTCACCGACCGCGCGGCCGCCCGCGTCGCGCTCCGCTCCGGCGGAGACGCGACCCGGGCGACGGGCGTCGTCTGTCATCAGGCGGGACGGCGGGCGGCCAGCTCGTCTGCGGCCGGAGCGGCGGTCGCGGCCGGAGCGCCGATACCGAGCTTGCCCTTGATCTTCGACTCGATCTCGGCCGCGACGTCGGCGTTCTTGATCAGGAAGTTGCGGGCGTTCTCTTTGCCCTGCCCCAGCTGCTCGCCGTCGTAGGTGTACCAGGCACCCGACTTCTTCACGATGCCGTGCTCGACACCGAAGTCGATCAGGCTTCCCTCGCGCGAGATGCCCACGCCGTAGAGGATGTCGAACTCGGCCTGCTTGAAGGGCGGCGCCATCTTGTTCTTGACGACCTTGACGCGAGTGCGGTTACCGACCGCCTCGGTACCGTCCTTGAGGGTCTCGATTCGACGGATGTCGAGACGGACCGACGCGTAGAACTTCAGCGCCTTACCTCCGGCGGTGGTCTCGGGCGAGCCGAAGAACACGCCGATCTTCTCGCGCAGCTGGTTGATGAAGATCGCGGTCGTCTTGGTGGTGTTCAACCCACCGGTGAGCTTTCGCAGGGCCTGCGACATCAGGCGAGCCTGCAGACCCACGTGCGAGTCGCCCATCTCACCCTTGATCTCGGCTTCGGGGACGAGCGCCGCCACGGAGTCGATGACCACGAGGTCGATGGCGCCGGAACGGATCAGCATGTCGGCGATCTCGAGCGCCTGCTCACCCGTGTCGGGCTGCGAGACGAGGAGGGCGTCGATGTCGACCCCGAGCTTCTTCGCGTACTCGGGATCGAGCGCGTGCTCGGCGTCGATGAACGCCGCGATACCGCCCGCGCGCTGCGCGTTGGCGATGGCGTGGAGGGTCAGCGTGGTCTTACCCGAGGACTCCGGGCCGTAGATCTCGATGATGCGACCGCGGGGAAGACCGCCGATGCCGAGGGCCACGTCGAGGGCGACGGAGCCGGTGGGGATGGTCTCGATCGGGGCACGGTCGTCGCTGCCCAGTCGCATGACCGAGCCCTTTCCGAACTGCCGGTCGATCTGGGCGAGGGCCGATTCGAGGGCCTTCTCGCGCTCTGCGGGTGAGGGCATGACGTCTTCTTTCTTCTCGCGATCCGTCGCCTATAGGCTGTCGCGCTCCCCTCCGACGGAGGGGATGCCCGACAAGGCGTTCAGAGTGTCGTTCGACATCGATCACGTTAGGGAGGGCCTCCGACATCGGCGGAGGAAAACCCGGCTTCTGTGGACGAGAACGTCCGAAACTCCGATGTGCAGGAGCCTACGCCGAAATCGAACGAAGATTCGATGACACGCCGTGCGGCGCGTCGCGACACCCGAAGACGCACCGGTCATCGGCGAGGGCGGGCGCCGTCCCGGACGGGGCTCGTCAGTCCCGGGGCGCGATCACCGGCGCCGTGGGTCGAGACGACCGACGCCGTACCGCCGCTCGGCAGGGACGTCCGTCTCCTCGCACAGCGCGAGCCACACGTCGCGCGGGTCGACGCCGGCGGCGAGGGCGTCCGCACTCGTGCGTCCGCCCACGGACGTCAGCACGAGGTCGGTCATCAGGGAACCCCCGCGCGCGCCGAATTCGTCGGCGACCGCGCGATCGAATTCGCTACGTCGCATTCCGCGGGATCAGTGCAGGGAGAGCTCGGGCTCGACCGCTGCCACCAGGTCGTCGGGAACGACGTCGGGGAAGCTCTGCAGACCTTCGAGGACCGACAGGCGGTCACCGACCTCGCGCATGATGGTGGAGATCGGCACGTCGAGGGCCTCGGCGACCGAGGCGAGGATCTCGCTGGACGCTTCCTTCTGGCCGCGCTCGACCTCGCTCAGGTAACCGAGAGCCACACTCGCGCGGCTGGCGACCTGACGAAGGGTACGACCCTTCTGCTGGCGGAGCTCACGCAGGACCTCGCCGATCTCTTGACGGACCAGGATCATGTGAACCCCTCCTCACTACCGATTCCTCCGCTGCCCGGGTGGACAACGGTACAACACCATTTCAGGTCACCCTAATGCCGCGCGCTGGGCACTGGATGGGAATCGCTGGGAACAACTCGGATGTGTCATCATTTGTTCCCCTCGGCACGAGCGGCATAGCTCACAGCGCGGCGAGGGCGCGACGGATGGCGATGTGCGTCGCCTCCCGGCGGATGCGGTCCCGGTCGCCCGCCAGCACGAGGGAGTCCACGCGCGTCCCGAGGGGCGTCGAGACGGCGATGTGCACCGTCCCGACCGGTTGTCCGTCCTGCGGGTCCGGACCGGCGACCCCGGTGGTGGCGATACCGACGTCGGCCGGGATGCCGTCGTGTCCGAGCACGTCGCGGACGCCCCGCGCCATCTGACGGGCGACGCGCGGATGTACGGCGCCGTGCGCCTCCAGGAGCGCCGGATCGACGCCGAGCACGTTCTGCTTCAGATCGGTCGCGTAGGCCACGACGCCGCCCCGGACGGCGCGGGACGCACCCGGGATGTCGACGAGCGACGAGACGACCATGCCACCGGTGAGCGACTCGGCGACGGCGACCGTCCAGCCGAGTTCGACGAGACGCTCGAGGAGCACGGCCGCGCTCTCGCGCGGGTCGCGCACGACGGTCTCGTCGAGGTCGTCGGGCACGCCGTCGATCATCGGCCGCCTCGCCGTGCGCGCGCCCCGCGAACCTCCGAGACGACGTAGTCGATGCCCGACGCGATGGTGAGGACAACCGCGATGGTCATCGTCACCACTCCGGCCCACCACACGGTCGACTGCCAGACGGCGGCATCCGACAGGGATGCCAGCGGCAGGAGCGCGATCGAGAGCGCGACGGCTTGTGCCACGGTCTTGAGCTTTCCCATCCAGGCGGCGGCGAGCACGTGGTCGCTGACGACCATGAAGCGGTAGACGGTGATCCCGATCTCGCGGACCAGCACGACGATCGTCACCCACCAGTCCAGCTCGCCGAGGATCGACAACCCGACGAACGCGACGCCGGTGAGCGCCTTGTCAGCGATCGGATCGAGGAGCTTCCCGAGGTCGCTGACGATGTCGAACCGGCGCGCGATGTACCCATCGATGCCGTCCGTGGCGATCGCCACGATGAAGACGATGCCCGCAGCCCAACGCAGCCCTCCCCCGGCGCCCGCGTCCGCGAGCAGCAGCCACAGGAAGACCGGCGCACACAGGATCCGCGCGATCGTGATCGCGTTGGGAAGCTGCGGGTGCACGGCCATCAGTCGCGCCCCGTCAGTTGCCAGGCGTCTTCGGAGTCCTCGTCGTCACCGACGACGGGAAGACCGCCGAACTGTGCCTCGACGGCATCCGGACCGTAGCGGTCGTCGTCGCCACCGGCGGGCGGATCCTCGCCGCGCAGGCGGGCGAGGACGGCCGGAAGCTGCTCGTTCGTGACGAGGACGTCGCGGGCCTTGGAACCCTCCGACGGCCCGACGATCTCGCGCGACTCGAGGAGGTCCATGAGGCGCCCGGCCTTCGCGAAGCCGACGCGGAGCTTGCGCTGCAGCATCGAGGTCGACCCGAACTGGGTCGAGACCACCAGCTCTGCGGCGGCGAGGAGCAGCTCCAGATCGTCGCCGATGTCGGCGTCGATCTCCTTCTTCTCGGCCGCCGCCTGCACATCGGAACGGTACTCGGGACGCGCCTGCTGCGTCACGTGGGCCACGACCCGCTCGATCTCCTGTTCGCTCACCCACGCACCCTGCACGCGCAGAGCCTTGGACGCGCCCATGGGCAGGAACAGACCGTCGCCCTGACCGATGAGACGGTCGGCGCCCGGCTGGTCGAGGATGACGCGCGAGTCGGTGACGCTCGTCACCGCGAACGCCAGACGCGAGGGCACGTTGGCCTTGATGAGGCCCGTGACGACGTCGACGGAGGGGCGCTGGGTGGCGAGGACGAGGTGGATGCCGCTGGCGCGGGCCAGCTGCGTGATGCGGACGATCGAGTCCTCGACGTCGCGCGGGGCGACCATCATGAGGTCGGCGAGCTCATCGACGACGACCAGCAGGTACGGGTAGGGCTTCAGCACCCGCTCGCTACCCGCCGGGAGCTGGATCTCGCCGGCGACGACCGCTCGGTTGAAGTCGTCGATGTGACGGAAGCCGAACGACGCGAGATCGTCGTACCGCATGTCCATCTCTTTCACGACCCACTGCAGCGCCTCGGCGGCCTTCTTGGGGTTGGTGATGATGGGCGTGATGAGGTGCGGCACGCCGGCGTAGGACGTGAGCTCGACGCGCTTCGGGTCGATGAGGACCATCCGCACCTCGGACGGCTTCGCCCGCATGAGGAGGCTCGTGATCATCGAGTTGACGAAGCTCGACTTGCCGGAGCCCGTGGACCCCGCGACGAGGAGGTGAGGCATCTTCGCGAGGTTCGCGACCACGAAGCCGCCGCCCACGTCCTTGCCGACACCGATCGTCATCGGGTGGGTCGAAGTGGTCGCGGCATCCGAGCGGAGGATGTCTCCGAGCGTCACGATCTCGCGGTCGGCGTTGGGGATCTCGACGCCGATCGCGCTCTTGCCGGGGATCGGCGCGAGGATGCGCACCTCGTTGGAGGCGACGGCGTAGGCGATGTTGTTGGTCAGCGCGGTGATCCGCTCGACCTTGACGCCCGGCCCGACCTCGATCTCGTACTGGGTCACGGTCGGACCGCGGGAGAACCCTGTGACGCGCGCGTCGACCTTGAACTGCTCCATGACGCTCTCGATGGCGGCGACGACCGCGTCGTTCGCGGCGGAGCGCGCCTTGGGCGGAGTCCCCGCGGCGAGGGCGGCGACCGACGGCAGCCGGTAGTTCGCGGACGGCGGGAGCCCCGCGTTGTCACCGCCGAGGCCGGAGATGCCGGGGAGGTCGTCATCGGGTTCGTCGACGGTCGGTGAGTCGTCGTGGAGCCCGCGCCCGGTGGTGACGCCGGCCAGGGCGCCCGGGTCGATGATCTCGGTGAGCGCGTCGGGTGCGGGGGGCATGGGCGGGCGCGCGGGCGGGGCCGCGGGAGCCGAGGGTGCGACGAAAGCGGACTCGAATCCCCCCTGGGGGGTACCGGGTGAGAGCAGCGTCGTCAGGTCGTCGGAGCCGAGGTCGCCGTCGACGTCCTCTTCCCGGCCGGACTTGTTCCTCCGCCACCAGGGCAGCGACTTCTCGCCGGGCGCGTCGTCTTCGGCATCCACCGGCAGGACGGCCGTCGTCGCATCCTTCTCGACGCGCTCGGTGCCGAACATCCAGGCGTACAGGTCGCCGAGGCGCTGGACGATGCGGTTCGGCGGGGTCTTCGTGAGGATCAGAACACTGAGGACGGTCAGGAGCGACAGCGCGATGTACGCACCGACGTCCTTGAGCACGAACGCGAGCGGCTCGCCGCTCAGCCAGCCGGCGAGACCGCCCGCGAGACTGAGAGTGGGCAGCCCCGCGCTCGGCGCCGGGCGCCCGCCGGCGACGTGGCAGAACCCGGCCATCGAGATGACGAAGAGCGCGAAGCCGATGCCGATCCGCCCGTTGTCGTGCACGGACGACGGATGCCGGAACAACCACCCCGCCAGGAGCAGCAACAGCACCGGGAACACGAAGGCCACACGGCCGATGAGTCCGCCGAAGCTGTAGGCACTGATCGCCGCGGCGACCTCGGTGCCGATGAAGAACCACTCGACCACCGCACCGAGGACGGCGAGGAGGACGAGGAGGAACGGGAAACCGTCGCGACGCTGGTCGCGTTCGAGGGTCTCGGGGCCGAAGACGCGGAACATGCCGCCGACCCCGTGCGCCAGCGCGGTCCAGGCGCGGACGGCGACGGGCGGCCTGTCGGGCTCGTCGACGTAGCGCTTGGGCGCGGGCGCCGACGCTTTCGGTCGCGCCTGTCCCTTGGCGGGGGCGCGACCGCCGGACGTGGACGTACTGCGGGGCATTCCTCCACGGTAGGCCGAGCTCCCGACATTCGCAGGGACCGACGCGGGGTTCGAGACCGGACCGATACCGCGGTTCAGCGCAGCGTCTTCACCATCACGTCGCGTCCCTGCCCCGCTCGGGTGACCGCGAAGCCCTCGGTGCGGTAGAACGTGCGGGCGAAATTGTCGCGCTCCACGCTGAGACTGATGCGCGAATAGCCCTGATCCCGGGCGTGGGCGACGAGACGCTGCAGGAGAGCCCGACCGACTCCGTGGGCCCGCCACACCGGACGCACGCCGATGATGAGCTCGGGGACGCCGGTGCCGACCCAGCCGAATCCGGGCTCGCTGCGCGGCAGCATGCGGTACCAGGCCGCGCCGATCGCCTCGCCCGCGGGCGATTCGGCCACGAAACCCGCGTCGCCCGGTCGCTGCCATCCCGCGACGTACCGCTGATGGTCGGGGCTGCTGAGCACCTCATGACGCGGCCGGACGCTGCCGGCGCGCCAGTTCGCGGCCTCCACCGTCATGTCGGCGAGGAAGGCGCCGTCGGACGGGAGCGCCGCGCGGATCGGGATGGCGGGCATGCCCGCATGATACCGATCCGCGCGACGCGTCCGTGCGGCCCGCTCCCCCGGCGGAGGGAGAGCGGGACCGTGGGTCATGCCTCGATGACGAGGGGCACGATCATGGGGCGTCGACGGAGCGACTGGTTCACCCAGCGACCGATCGTGCGACGCACCACCTGCGACAGCGCGTGCGTGTCGCGCACACCCGACTGGGCCGCCTCGGCCAGAGCGGCGGCGATCTTCGGCTTGACGCTCTCGAACACCGCGGCATCCTCCGCGAACCCGCGGGCATGCACCTCGGGACCGGAGATGATCTTGCCGGTCTGGCGGTCGACGACCACGATCACCGAGATGAATCCCTCCTCACCCAGGATGCGGCGGTCCTTCAGATCGGCATCCGTGATCTCGCCCACCGACGAACCGTCGACGTAGACGAAACCGATGTCCAGCTGACCCACCACCTCGGCGCGGCCGTCGCGGAGATCGACCACCGTGCCGTTCTCGCCCAGGATGGTCCGGTCGGCGGGGATCCCCGTCTCCTGCGCCAGCTTCGCGTTGGCCATCAGGTGACGGAACTCGCCGTGGACGGGCAGCACGTTCTTGGGCTTCAGGATGTTGTAGCAGTAGAGCAGCTCGCCCGCCGCCGCGTGACCCGAGACGTGCACCTTCGCGTTGCCCTTGTGCACGACGGTCGCGCCGAGCTTCGTGAGCCCGTCGATGACGCGGTAGACGGCGTTCTCGTTCCCGGGGATGAGGCTGGATGCCAGGATCACGGTGTCACCCTCGCCGGGCTCGATCGCGTGGTCGAGGTTCGCCATGCGGCTGAGCACGGCCATCGGCTCGCCCTGCGAACCCGTCGACATGTAGACGATCTTGTCGTCGGGCAGGTCGCGCGCCTTCTTGTAGTCGATCAGCACGCCGTCCGGGACGTTCAGATAGCCGAGGTCGGCGGCGATGCCCATGTTGCGCACCATGCTGCGCCCGAGGAGCGCGACCCGGCGTCCGTTGGCGTGCGCGGCGTCCAGAACCTGCTGCACCCGGTGCACGTGGCTCGAGAAGCTCGCGACGACGACGCGACGGGGGGCACGGGCGATCACCTGGTCCAGGACCGGGCCGATCGCGCGCTCGGTCGGCGTGAAGCCGGGGACGTCGGCGTTCGTCGAGTCGACGAGGAAGAGGTCGACGCCCTCCTCGCCCAGGCGCGCGAATGCGCGGAGGTCGGTGATCCGACCGTCGAGGGGCAGCTGATCCATCTTGAAGTCGCCGGTGGCCAGCACGAGACCGGCGGGCGTGCGGATCGCCACGGCCAGGGCATCCGGGATCGAGTGGTTCACCGCGACGAACTCGAGGTCGAAGGGACCCACCTGCTCGCGCTGCCCCTCCTTCACCGTGAGCGTGTACGGCCGGATGCGGTGCTCCTTGAGCTTCGCCTCGATGAGGGCGAGCGTCAGGCCGGACCCGATGAGAGGGATATCGTTCTTGAGCTTGAGGAGGTACGGGACGGCCCCGATGTGGTCTTCGTGCCCGTGCGTCAGCACGACGCCGACGATGTCGTCGAGGCGGTGCCGGATCGGCTCGAAGTCCGGCAGGATCAGGTCGACGCCCGGCTGGTGCTCCTCGGGGAACAGCACGCCGCAGTCGACGATGAGGAGCTTCCCCTCGAACTCGAACACGGTCATGTTGCGACCGACCTCGCCGAGGCCGCCGAGCGGAACCACGCGCAGGGTTCCCGGAGCGAGAGTGGGGGGATCGTAAACGGTCGTGGGCATATGGTGCCTCCTCGGACGCCGCCCTGCGGCATCCCTTCGTGTGGCGTCCCTGGCCGCGGTTCGGCGGACGCCGATGCTTATCTCGTGGTGCCGTGCACCTTGGGCAGGGCACCGCCGGCCGCGGCGTTGCGGTCGGGACGGAAGTTGGAGAAGTCGGCGCCGGGCACGTCGCGGACCAGCGCGAGCTCGTCCTCGATCGTCGCGGCCTCCCACTCCTCCGGACCCACCAGGGGCAGGCGGACGCGGGGGCTGCCGATGCGGCCTAGGCCGTGCAGGATGTATTTCGCCGCGACCGTCCCCGGCACGTGCGTCATCACCGCGCGGACGAGCGGTTCGAGGCGCTTGTGCTCGGCGGTGGCCGTGGCGAGGTCGCCGCGGTTCACGGCATCCACGATCGTCCGATACGGGGCGGCGGCGATGTTGGCGGTCACACCGATGAGCCCCGAGGCTCCGATCGACAGGTGCGGCAGGACATTAGCGTCGTCGCCGGAGAAGTACAGGAGGTCGGTCTGGTTCAGCACGCGGCTGACCTCGCTGAAGTCGCCCTTGGCGTCCTTCACGGCGAGGATGTTCGGGTGCTTCGCGAGGCGCAGGATCGTCTCGTACTTGATCTCGACGCCCGTGCGACCGGGGATGTCGTAGAGGATCACCGGAAGGTCCGTCGCATCGGCGACGAGCCGGAAGTGCGTCAGGATGCCGGCCTGGGTGGGCTTGTTGTAGTAGGGCGTGACGATCATGATGCCGTCGGCGCCGGCCTTCTCGCTGGCCTTGTACAGCTCGATCGCGTGGGCGGTCTCGTTCGAGCCGCCGCCGGTGATGATCTTCGCGCGGCCGGCCGCCACGTCTTTGCCGACCTCGACGAGGCGGAGCTTCTCCGGGTCGGTGAGCGTCGACGTCTCGCCGGTGGTGCCCGTGACGACGACGCCGTCCGCGCCGGCGCTGACGACGTCGTCGATGTGCTTCTCGACCGCGGGCCAATCGACCTCGCCGTCGGCCGTCATCGGGGTGACGAGCGCGACGAGCACCTGACCGAAGGGGTTGCCGGAGTGCGTCATGCTCTCAGGTTATCGGTTCGATCCGCTCTCCCCCCGGTCCTGCGGCCCCGGTGGATGAACATCGTCCGACGCGGGTCGGGTCGGGGCGCGAGGTCGGCCTAGGCTGACCGCATGGCCTGGACGACCCGCTCCACCCGCACCGTGTACGAGAACCGCTGGATCCGGGTGCGGGAGGACGAAGTCACGGGCCCCGACGGCGAGGGGATCTACGGCGTCGTCCGGATGCAGCAGCCCGCGGTCTTCGTCGTCGCCCTGGACGACGACGACCGCGTCTGCCTCGTCGAGCTCGAGCGGTACACGACGGGCCGCTCCCTGGAGGTCCCCGCCGGTGGCAGCGACGGCGAGGACCCGCTCGTCGCCGCCCAGCGCGAGCTGCTCGAGGAGACCGGGGTGACCGCCGCGACCTGGGAGCGCCTGGGCCGCATGAACGCTCTCAACGGCATCGCCGAGGCGCCCGAACACGTCTACCTCGCGCGGGATCTCCGAATCGCGGATGCCACGTCCACGCAGCGCGAGGAGGGCATCGAGGCCGTGCGGTGGGTGCCCTTCGCGGAGGTGCTGGGGCTCATCGCCGACGGCGGGATCACGGACGGGGAGACGATCGCGGCGCTGGCTTTCGCCGGCATCCGTTCGGGTCGGTTCCGCTGAGTCAGCGGCCCCGCGACGCCGCGCGCACGACCACACCGTCGGGGAGCAGGCGGGATACGGCGACGATCGCCTTGTAGCGCAGCGACGGGATGGACACCGAGCGGCCACGGGCGGCGTCACGCAGCCCCTCGCGCACGACGGTGCCGGCGTCGAGCCACATCCGGTTCGGCACTCCCTCCTCCCCGGGCGGGAGTCCGAGTCGCTCGTGGAAGTTGGTGTGCACGAAGCCCGGGCACACCGCCGTGACGGTCACTCCCCGCGGACCGTAGACCACGTTCGCCCAGCGACTGAAGGAGATCAGCCACCCCTTCACGGCGCCGTAGGTGCCGCGTGGAACGAACCCTGCCACCGAGGCGACGTTGATGATCCTGCCGCCGCCACGGTCGAGCATCGCGGGCAGAGCCGCGTGCGTGAGACGCATCGCGACCTCGACGTGCAGCCGGAGGTGCCGCACCTCGTCGGCGATGTCGTTCTTTTCGAACGCCAGGTCGAGACCGAATCCGGCGTTGTTGACGAGGACGTCGACGCCGACGGCGAGACGCGCTTCGACCGCCGCGCGGTCATCGTCGTCGAGCAGATCGGCGGGAAGCATCTCGACCCGGCTGCGGGAGACCGCGCGGATGCCGTCGGCCACCGCGGCGAGCGCCTCGCGGTCGCGCGCGACGAGGACGACGTCCGCGCCGCGGACGGCGAGCTGACGCGCGAATTCGGCGCCGAGGCCGGAGCTGGCGCCGGTGATGAGCGCGGTGCGTGTCATGGGCGGTCCGCCGGGACATAGGTCTCGAAGCGATACCGGATGCCGGTGCGCGAGACGTGCCAGCCGTCGTCGGGGTCGGCGGACGTCCGGGCCCATCCGGAAAGAGGCGGCGCGAACGTGTCGCCGTCGACCTCCAGGTCGAGCTGCGTGACCTCGAGGACGTCCGCCTTCCCGATGGCCTCGGCGTACAGTTGTCCGCCGCCGATCACCCACACCTCGGGTGTCGTGGACAGCGCGCGCGCGGCATCCAGCGAATCCACGCGCTCGGCACCCTCGTCCGCCCAGTCGACCGAGCGCGAGACGACGATGTTCCGCCGACCGGGAAGGGGACGGAATCGCGGCGGGAGCGACTCCCACGTGCGGCGCCCCATGATGACGTCGGACTCCCCCGTCACGGCGCGGAAGTGGGCCAGGTCCTCCGGCACGTGCCAGGGCATCTCACCCGCGGCGCCGATGACACCGCCGTGCGCCTGCGCCCAGACGAGCCCGAGCCTGCTCATACCGCGACGGCCGCCCGGATCGCGGGGTGGTGCCGGTAGTCCTCGACCACGATGTCGTCGTATGCGTAGTCGAAGATCGAGTCGGGCTTCCGGGCGAACCGGAGCGTCGGGTAGGGGTACGGATCACGCGAGAGCTGTTCCTGCACCTGCTCACGGTGGTTGTCGTAGACGTGGCAGTCGCCGCCGGTCCAGACGAACTCGCCCGGCTCCAATCCCGTCTGCTGGGCGATCATGAGCGTGAGCAGCGCGTACGAGGCGATGTTGAACGGAACACCCAGGAACATGTCCGCGCTGCGCTGATAGAGCTGGCAGGAGAGCTTGCCGTCGGCGACGTAGAACTGGAACAGCGCGTGGCACGGGGCGAGCGCCATGTCGGGGATGTCGGCGGGGTTCCACGCCGACACGATCAGGCGACGCGAGTCGGGATCGCGACGGATCTGCTCGACCACCTGGGAGATCTGATCGATCTCGCCGCCGTCGGCGGTCGGCCACGACCGCCACTGGACGCCGTAGACGGGGCCGAGCTCACCGGCGGCATCCGCCCACTCGTCCCAGATGGTCACTCCGTTGTCCTGCAGCCACCCGACGTTCGACTCGCCGCGGAGGAACCACAGTAGTTCGTAGACGATCGACTTCATGTGGACGCGCTTGGTCGTCACGAGCGGGAACCCCTGAGCGAGGTCGAATCGGATCTGTCGACCGAACACGCTCGTGGTGCCGGTGCCGGTGCGATCGGACTTGTGCACGCCCGAGGCGAGGACGTCGCGCAGGAGATCTTCGTAGGGCGTGGGGATGTCGGCGGTCACGGCCCTCACGATACCGGGGTCCTCCGACACCCGCGCGGAGCGCGCGGGCGCTCCGTCTGCGGGGGACCGCGTTGTCTGAGGGACCGCTGGGGAAACGCCGGGCGGGAGCGTCATTCGGGGACTCATCGGCCCGCGTCGTCCTCGCGCGCGTTAGCGTTATCGGTCGTGGACCTGACTCTCGCTCTCCTCGTGATCGCCGCGCTCGTCGTGGTCGCCGTGGGCGCCGGCGTCGTCTTCCGCCGCACGCAGGGCCGTGCTCGCACCGTGGACTCCGCCGAGATCGTCGACCCGCGCCGCCTCGGCGCCGACGGACTCGGCGAGGAGGCGACGCTGCTGCAGTTCAGCACCGAGATGTGCGCGCGCTGCCCGGGCGTCCACCGCATGCTGTCCGACATCGCCGACGACCGCGAGGGCGTACGCCACCTCGACGTCGACCTGACGCATCGTCCCGACATCGCTCAGCACTTCCGCGTGCTTCAGACCCCCACCACCCTGGTCCTCGACCGCCACGGTGCGATCCGCACCCGTTTCGGCGGTACCCCGGGCCGCGCCGTCGTCGAGCTCGAACTGAGCCGCCTGCAAGAGGAGTCCACCCGTGCCTGAGGTCCAGCGCATCGATGTCCGAGGACCGCGGTTCGCGGCATCCATCACCACCGTCCTGCTCCTGATCGCGACCTTCCTGTCGTTGATCGGCGTCGCCACCGGCGACCTCGCCGCCGCACCTCTGTCGGCGCGACTCCTCGACCCGGGATTCCTCCTGGTCCTGGTGATCGCCCTGCTCTTCGTGTGGGGGGTGGCTTCGCCGCGGACCGCCCCGTGGGGCGTCCTGTTCCGGCGGGTGGTGCAGCCGCGCCTGGCCCCGCCGACCGAGTTCGAGGACCCGCGCCCGCCGCGCTTCGCGCAGGGTGTCGGCCTGCTCGTCACGGCCGTGGGTCTTCTCCTGCACGTCGCGGGCGTGCCGTGGGCGCTCCCGATCGCCGCGGCGATGGCTTTCGTCGCCGCGTTCTTGAACGCCGTCTTCGGGCTGTGCCTCGGATGCCAGCTGTACCTCCTCCTCCAGCGCGCAGGCCTCATCGGTCGGCGTCGCCCCTCCGCCGCCTGAGCGCCGTCTAGGTACGGGCTGTCAAGACCTCCGACGCGTCGGGGGCCGTGGCTAGGCTGACTTTCGCCGCAGCCGCTTCGGGCTGCGCGGAACACGGAGGTTCGAATGTCCGTCACGAGCGAAGCCACCACCGCCTGGAAGGGCAGCCTGTTCGAGGGATCGGGCGAGGTCACCTTCACGTCGTCGGGGATCGGCACGTTCGACGTGAACTGGAAGGCCCGTAGCGAGGGCTCCAGCTCGGTCACCACCCCCGAAGAGCTGCTGGCCGGTGCGCACTCGTCGTGCTTCAGCATGGCGCTCTCCAACGCCCTCGCCGAGAACGGCACCCCGCCCGAATCGATCGACGCGACCGCGTCGGTCACCTTCAAGCCGGGCACCGGCATCACCGGCAGCCACCTGAACGTCAACGCCGTCGTCCCGGGCCTGGATGCCGCGACCTTCGAGAAGATCGCGAACGACGCCAAGGCGAACTGCCCGGTCTCGCAGGCGCTCGCGGGCATCGACATCACCCTCGAGGCCACGCTTGCCTGAGTCCCCGGCTCGACGCGTCGTCCTCGCCGGCGCGTCGGGCCTCATCGGCTCGGCACTGGCCGAGGCGCTGCGCGCCGACGGCGTCGAGGTGACGTCGCTCGTCCGGCATCCGGCATCCGGCCCGCACGAGGTGCAGTGGCTGCAGGATGCCACCCCGCTCGACCCGTCCGTCCTCGCCGGGGCCGACGCGGTGGTGTGCCTCAACGGCGCCTCGATCGGGCGATTCCCGTGGACGCCGTCGTACAAGAGCCGGCTGCTGTGGTCGCGGATCACCCCGACCCGCACGCTCGCCACGGCCATCCGCGCACTCGGCGACGACGCTCCGGCGCTCGTGAACGCCTCGGCGACCGGGTACTACGGATCGCAGCCAGGAGCGGTGCTCACGGAGTCGTCGCGACGCGGTGACGGGTTCCTCGTCGACATCTGCGACGAGTGGGAGAACGCGGCCCGCGGTGCGGGACCGCGCGCCCGCGTCGCCCTGCTGCGCACGGCGCCGGTCGTCCACGAACGCGGCGTCCTCAAACCGCTGCTCCTGCTCACGAAGCTCGGCGCCGCCGGGCCCATCGGTCGCGGCACCCAGGTCTGGCCGTGGATCACGCTGGAAGACGAGGTGCGCGCCATCCGGCACGTCATCGACTCCGACCTCGAAGGACCGGTGAACCTCACCGGGCCGACGCGGGCGACGGCGAACGACCTCGGGTTCGCCCTCGCGCGACGCATGAACCGCCCGTACGTGCTCCGCGCCCCCGTGTGGGCGATGAAGCTCGCGCTCGGCCGTGACGCGACGGAGGCCTTGCTCACCTCGGATGCCGACGTGCGCCCCACCGTGCTCGAGGACGCGGGCTTCACGTTCCTGCACCGCACCGTCGAGGACGCCGTTGCGTCCGCCGTTCCCGCCGCTCGCTGACGCCGACGGCCGCGCCTCCGGGCGTCGGCCGTCGCGTCAGGCGACGCGTCGGTCGGCCGCCTCGAGGGAGATCGCCCGGCGCACCGCCCCGCGCGCCCGTCGCCGATCGCCGGACGCGTCGTACGCGAGACCGAGCCGGTACCACGCCCGCCAGTCCGCCGGATGCGCCTCGACGTCGGCACGATAGTCGGGGAAGAGTGCGTCGGCGTCGGCGCGCGTCGCCCGCCCGCTCGGGCGCACCTCGAGCTCCTCGTCCGGCAGGGCACCCTCGGCATCCAGGAGCTCGCCCAGCTTCTGCGCGCGCACACCGAACCAGAGTTCCCGACCGATCGCCCACAGCGCGATGATCGGCAACACGATCAGGGCGATGCCCATCGCGATTCCCACGCCCTCTCCGCTGCCGAGCAGCACCAGAGCGCGCTGCCCCGCGAGAACGACGTACAACAGGAGGAGCACCGTCATGATCGCGACGGCGATGCGCGTCCTCATGCGCTGGTGACGCCCGCGACCTGACCGGACACGTCCTGGTCGGCGATCGGCGCCTCCGCTCGGGCCGGACGCGTGCGCACGCCGATGTCGATGAAGCTGTCGAGCCCGACGATCACCCCGCGCGCCTCGCGCGCGGCGGCCATCGCGATGCGGATGCCGGGGGCGTAGGCCGTGGCCGGGTCGATGGTGTCGTGGACGATCGTGAGCGACTCCCCCGCGCCAGAGAGCACGGTCTCCTGGCGGGCGACGACACCGGGGCGCCGCAACGAATGGATCGGCACGGAGGCGACCTGCTGGCCCCGCGCGCGCTGGTCCACGTGGGGCGAGTGCACAGGACCGACCTTCTCGCGAGCAGCCGCGATGAGCTCGGCCGTCCGGACGGCGGTGCCGCTGGGCGAATCCACCTTCGTCTCGCGGTGCGCCTCGACGATCTCGATCGACGGGAAGAAGGGGGCCGCCGCGGCGGCGAGGGCGCTGCCGACGACCGAACCGAGCGAGAAGTTGGGGATGAACACGGCGCCGGTGCCGCTGGCATCCACCAGGGGGCGCACCAGAGCGATGCGCTCGTTCGACCATCCCGACGTGCCCACGAGGACGTTGATCCCCCGCTCGATGGCCGCGCGCACCACGTCGATCGACACCGCGGGAGTCGACGCGTCGATGACAAGGTCGGCGCCATCGAGTTCGGCGAGGTCGGACCGCGACCCGAGGACGGCGGCGACCTCGTACCCCTCTTCGGCCTCGACGACCTCGCGGATCACTCCGCCGAGCTTCCCGGTTCCGCCCACGATGGCAACGCGTGTGGTCATGCTGCCAGCCTAGGTGTCGGCGCGCCCCGTGGGCGGGGCCCGGGGAGGGACGCGCCGGTTCGGCCCTCGCCTAGCATCGGAACGTGGTCTCGATTCGAATCTCCCCCGTCGACGCCCCCGACGCGCACGCGCTGCTCGAGGAGTACTTCGCGCTGCGCGCCTCGATCTTCCCCGGCGGCGGGTACCGCACCGTCTTCCCGTCGCCCGCGACGTTCGTCGAACCGGCCGGCGTCTTCGTCGTGCTGTACGACGACGAGGGTCGGCCCGTCGGATGCGGCGGCATCCGTCGCATCGACGACGGACCCGACGGCCCGCGCGACGAGGTCAAGCACCTGTTCGTCCGCGACATCGGTCGCGGACGCGGGTGGGGGCGCCTGATCCTCGAGGACCTCGAACGCCGAGCCCGCGAGCGCGGCGCCGCAGAACTCGTCCTCGACACCCACCACACGCTCGACGCGGCGGGCGGCCTGTACACGCGTTCGGGTTTCCAGGCGATCCCCGCCTACAACGACAACGCGAACGCGACGCGGTGGTACGGCAAAGCGCTCGACTGATCCATCTCTATTGAGCGGATGCCGCTGGTCAAGCGCGACACTCGGAATCGACGCCGGCGACTTCTGAACGGTTCCGCCCCGCCGGATCACGCCATCGCGTACCGGCGCGCGATCACCGTCGGCCCCGGGCGAGGGCCGGAGAGACGGCGTCGTCAGCGCAGCTGCTTCACGCGCCAGGTGACCCGCAGGCGAGGGTCACCGGATGCCGCGTCCTCGACACGATCGACGAGGAACCCTTCCCGCTCGTAGAAGTCCCCCGCGCGGGTGTTGGCGGTGAAGTGTTCGATCCCCACGGACGTGGCATCCGCGGGGAGGATCGCCTCGATCGCGTCGAGGAGGCGCGGCCCGACACCGGACCCGCGCAGCGAGGGATGAACGTACAGCTTCCAGATCATCGGCGGCGTCAGGTCGATGTCGACCTGAGCGACACCCACGATCTCCCCATCCCGGAGAGCGATGATCACGGTGCCCGCGACCACCGCCGGGCGCATCGCCGCGTCGCTCCACCACGTGTCGACCTGGGACTGTGCCGCCTCGGCGCCCAGAATCGGCGCGTAGAAGTCCGCCACGTAGCGAGAGCCGAAGTCGCAGATCGCCTCGGTGTCGCTCTCGACTGCTCCGCGAATGGTCACGAGAGAGGATGCCGTCACACCACCGGAGGCTACCGGAGGACGACGGCGTGCGCCGGTCCGGGATCAGACCGGAAGCGGGTCCACCAGCCCGGTGCGCAACTCGACCGGCAGGTGCGCCAGGTCGTTGTGCGACAGCAGGGTCCAGGGGCGGCCCTTCTTCTGCGCGATGACGGTGAGTCCGCAGTACGCCTGGTTTATCGTCATCCACCGCCACTCGGGAGCCTGAAGCACCTCGCGCACGAACCAGGCGATCACGAAGTTGTGCGTGATCAGCAGTTCGTGCACCTCACCGGTCTTGCGCGCGAGGAATTCGGCCGTGGCATCCGACATCTGAGCCCGGCCGGCCTCGAGCTCGGCCTCGGTGACCGCGCCGAAGAACGGCTCGTACGCCGCCGGAGTCTCGGGCGTCATGCCGGTCGGGACGCAGTCGAACAGCAGGGCGGATGCCTCGGGCGAGACCGACGGGAGGCGCTCGGCGACGGCCCGTGCGGTCTGAGCGGCGCGTTCCAGGGGCGAGTGCCAGACGGCGTCGAGCGGCAGCCCCGAGAGACGGTCGGCGAGGAGAGCGGCCTGGCGGTGACCGCGCGGAGACAGAGGGCCGTCGGTGAGTCCGTGCTCGGCATCCTGGTGCTCGCCGTGGCGCACCAGGTAGATGTAGTGCGTCACGTCAGCTCACCTCGTCGTCAGTGTGCGGGCCCCCCGCAGAACACTTCCAGCCTACGTCACGCCTCCGACACGGGGCGGATCACTCGGCAGCGCGGGCGATGTCCGACAGCTGGGCGCGGCTCAAGCGGACGCCCACCGCGCGCATGCACTCGACGACGTGCCGCGGCGCGAACGCGTTGACGATCGGCGCCGTGACCGCCTTCTGAGCGAGGAGCCAGGCCACGGCGACCGCGGCGTCCGGGACGCCCAGTTCCACGCCGACGGCATCCAGCGCACGCAGGACCCGGGAACCGCGGCGGTTCAGGTGCGCCGCGAGCTGGGAGCCGCGGACCGAGGTGGCCTGCTGACCGCGCGTGCGGGTCTCTCCGGCGAGGAATCCGTGCGCGAGCGGGTGCGACGGCGTGACCGCGATCCCCTGCGCCGCGGCGATGAGCCGCAGGTCGCCGTCGAACTCGTCGCGACGCATCACGTTGTACGGCACGTCCAGCACCGTGACGCGCGGGTACCCGGCCGAGGAGAGGATCCGCGCCTCCACCAGCTGCGACGCGGTGTAGCCGTGCGCCCCGATCGCGCGCACCTTGCCGCTCTCGACGAGCCACTCGCACGTCGCGAGCGTGTCCTCCAGCACGGCGGTGTCACCCCGGACGGCATCCAGCGAGAGCACATCGATGCGGTCGGTGCCGAGACGGCTCAACGACGCCTCGACCGCGCGCACGAGGTTGACCGCACCGAGACCGGGGTTGTCGGGATGCCGACCGACGCGCACCGTGAGGACGGTGTCGTCGCGCGTCCCGCGCGAGCGCATCCAGGATCCGATGATGAACTCGCTGCGCCCGGCCGCGTAGCTGTCGGCGGTGTGGATCGCGTTTCCGCCGAGCTCGACGTACGTGTCGAGGATCTCGTGGCTCGCCTGCGCGTCGACGTTCCAGCCGAATTCGCCGCCGCCGAGGAAGAGCGGGAAGACGTCGAAGCCGGTCTCGCCGAGCGGAACGCGGACGTGCGACCCGAGTCCGGGACCCTGCAGCGTCACGGGGGCTGAGGGGTGAGGCACGCGGTTCCGGCGCAGGGGCGGCGTGGCCGTCTCGTCGACGCCCGAGCCGCTCATGGGCCACTCCTCGGTGCGTCGGAGACCGGACGCCGGCGGCGCCCACTGCGCCCCCGACGCGTAGTTCGAGGGTAGGGCCTCACCAGGGGCCGACCGCCGATTCGCCCGGCTCGGCGGTAAACATTGCATAACGCTTGATGACGGCGGAATCTCCGCGACCAAGGCGGGCGGAATGCACGGATGCCCGCCCCGCGCGAAGCGGGACGGGCATCCGTTGAAGAGGGATCAGCCCTCGGCCGGAGCCTCGGGACCCTCGCTGGCCGCAGCCGAGCTCTCGGTGTCGGCGGGCTCGGTGGCCTCGTCGAGCACAGGCTCGAGCGACAGCTTGCCGCGGTCGTCGATCTTGGTGATGCGCACCAGGATCTTGCGGCCGACGGACAGTACGTCCTCGACGTTCTCGACACGCTTGCCGCCGGCGAGCTTGCGGACCTCGCTGACGTGCAGCAGTCCGTCCTTGCCGGGCAGGAGCGAGATGAACGCACCGAAGGTCGCGATCTTCACGACCGTACCCAGGAACTGCTCGCCGACCTCGGGGTTGGTCGGGTTGGCGATCGCGTTGACCTGGGCGCGGGCGGCCTCGGCCGACGGGCCGTCGGTCGCACCGATGTAGACCGTGCCGTCGTCCTCGATCGAGATCTGGGCGCCGGTCTCGTCCTGGATGGAGTTGATCGTCTTGCCCTTGGGCCCGATGAGCTCGCCGATCTTGTCGACCGGGATCTGCACGCTGATGACGCGCGGCGCGGTGGGCGCCATCTCGTCGGGCGCGTCGATCGCGGCGTTCAGGACGTTGAGGATCGTCAGGCGAGCCTCCTTCGCCTGGGTCAGCGCCGCGGCGAGGACCGACGACGGGATGCCGTCGAGCTTGGTGTCGAGCTGGATCGCGGTGATGAACTCGCTCGTCCCGGCCACCTTGAAGTCCATGTCACCCAGGGCGTCTTCGGCGCCCAGGATGTCGGTCAGCGCGGCGTAGCGCGTCTGACCATCGACCTCGTCGGTGACCAGACCCATGGCGATACCGGCGACGGGAGCGCGCAGCGGCACACCCGCGTTCAGCAGCGACAGGGTCGAGGCGCAGACGGAGCCCATCGAGGTCGAGCCGTTGGAGCCGAGCGCCTCGGAGACCTGACGGATGGCGTACGGGAACTCCTCGCGGCTGGGGAGCACCGGCACGAGGGCGCGCTCGGCGAGGAAGCCGTGCCCGATCTCGCGACGCTTCGGGCTGCCCACGCGACCGGTCTCACCGGTCGAGTACGGCGGGAAGTTGTAGTGGTGCATGTAGCGCTTGCTCGTGATGGGCGACAGCGAGTCGATCTGCTGCTCCATCTTGAGCATGTTCAGCGTGGTGACACCCAGGATCTGGGTCTCGCCGCGCTGGAAGATCGCCGAGCCGTGGACGCGCGGGATGACCTGCACCTCGGCGTCGAGCGGGCGGATGTCGGCCAGGCCGCGTCCGTCCATGCGCACACCCTCGGCGAGGATGCGACCGCGGACGATCGTCTTGGTCACCGACTTGTACGCGGCGTTGAACTCGAGCGTCGCGACGGCGGGGAGCTCCCCCGACTCGACGGCGGCGAGCAGCTGCTCCTTGACGGAGGACTTGACCTCGTCGTCGGCGTTCTGACGCTCCTGCTTGTCGGCGATCTGGTAGACCGGCACGAGGCGGTCGTACGCGCGACCGGCGACGAAGTCGTAGGTCTCCTGGCTGTAGGCCGGGAAGACGGGGAACGTCTGGATCTCCTTGGCCGCCGTGCGGGCGACCTGGTTCTGCGCGTCGACCAGCTGACGCAGGAACGGCTTCGCGGCCTCGAGGCCCTCGGCCACGACCTGCTCGTTCGGCTTGGTGGCGCCGCCCTTGATGAGGTTCCAGCTGCCTTCGGTCGCCTCGGCCTCCACCATCATGATGGCGACGTCGCCGTCGTCGAGCACGCGGCCCGCGACGATCAGGTCGAAGACGGCATCCTCGAGCTGGGTGACGGTCGGGAACGCGACCCACTGGTCGGCGTGCTCGCCGTGACCGGGGAGGAGCGCGAGACGGACACCCGCGATGGGGCCAGAGAACGGCAGACCCGAGATCTGGGTCGACAGCGACGCGGCGTTGATGGCGAGGGCGTCGTAGAACTCGCCCGGCGCGATCGAGAGCACGGTCACGACGATCTGCACCTCGTTGCGGAGGCCGTCGACGAACGACGGGCGCAGCGGGCGGTCGATGAGACGGCACACGAGGATGGCCTCGGTGGAGGGGCGACCCTCGCGGCGGAAGAACGAGCCGGGGATCTTTCCGGCGGCGTACGAACGCTCTTCGACGTCGACGGTCAGCGGGAAGAAGTCGAAGCCTTCACGCGGGTGCTTGCCGGCGCTGGTGGCCGAGAGAAGCATGGTCTCTTCGTCGAGGTACGCGGCGACCGCGCCCTGCGCCTGCTGCGCGAGACGACCCGTTTCGAAACGAACGGTGCGGGTGCCGAAACGACCGTTGTCGAGAACGGCCTCAGCGGCGGTGATTTCTGGACCTTCCAAGAGGTCCCTCCTTCTTTGTTTAGGCTCGGCGCCCCGTGTGGGCGACGAGCTGACATGCGAAGGAGCAGGAACAGGCAGAAAGGGCGCGCCGACTCGTCGGCCCGGAAATCCCGGCGACTGGCCACCAGTAGACGACCACCCGGCGTCATGACGGGGAGTCCACCACAGGGGACCAGCGTCTGCCGGCCTGCTCCGTGAGCTCATGTGTAGTTGAGCGGATGCCATGGCGGCATCCTCCGAGAGCCTATCAGTGCCGGGCTTTCGCGGCTGGTTCGACGCGGACGGGTGCCGTACCCTCGCCTCATGGGCCTCAGACGTCACACGCGTCACATGGTCCTCGCGTGCGCCGTGGTCTGCGGTGCGCTGGCGATCGCTCCTCTCAGTCCGGCCGCGGCGGTGTCCGTCCGTTCCGCGGCGGTGAGCGACGACGACCCCGCCGTGGCGGAGATCCGACAGCAGCTGGATGCCGCCGAAGCCGCGGCCTCGTCCGCGTCGCGCCGCGCCCTCGACGCCTCCGCCGCGGCGGAACGTGCGCGCCTGCTCGCGGAGAGCACGGCCTCCCGTGCGGAGTCGCTGACCGCCCAGAGCTCCACGGCCGACACGACCCTGACGGCGGCGAACGCCCGCGCGGGCGCGAGTGCGGCGCGGCTGTACCGGTCCAGCGCCGGAGGCCCCCTCGTCGCGCAGCTGCTGACCACGGCCGATCCCGACTCGCTGCTGGACCGTCTCGGCATCCTGGACAGGGTGACGGCGATGACGGCGCGGACCGCGAGCGAGGCCCGGAGCGCCGCGGACCTCGCGACATCGCTCCGCACGCAAGCGGAGGAGGCGCGCGCGGAGGCGGCCCGCCTCGCCACCGAGGCGGCGGCCACTGCCGCCCAGGCACAGACCGACGCGGATGCCGAGGCGGCCACGGTCGCGGCGACCCAGGCCGAGCTGGACGCGCTGTACGCCCGGCTCGCCGCCCTGCGCGAGACGACAGCGGCACAGGAACGCGCGGCGCGTCTGGCCGCGCAGACGGCGGCCCAGGCTGCCGAACCGGGCGGCGCGACCGGCGGCGGGGCGAGCGCGGGGTCCGGCGGGGGCGGATCGAGCGGGGGCGCGTCAAGCGGCGGCTCGGCGTCCACGGGCGGTTCGAGCGGCGGCGGGGCGGGCTCCGGTTCCGGATCGGGCGGCGGCTCGGGTTCGACCGGATCCGGCTCCTCCGGCGGCGGATCCGGCTCGGGCTCGAGCGGATCGAGCGGCGGCGGGTCGAGCGCGGGCGGGTCGGGCTCCACCGGCGGGTCGAGCGGCACCACCGCGCCGGCGGGGCCGACCATGAGCCCCTCCGAGGCGCGCGACTACGCACGCGGCGCGCTCGGCGGATACGGGTGGGGCGACGACCAGTTCTCGTGCCTGGTGTCGCTGTGGAACCGGGAATCCGGCTGGCGCGCCGACGCCCTCAATCCGTGGAGCGGTGCCTACGGCATCCCCCAGGCCCTCCCCGGCGAGAAGATGGCCGCGGCAGGGCTCGATTGGCGGACCAACGCCGCGACCCAGATCGCATGGGGCCTGTCGTACATCAAGTCGCGCTACGGCTCTCCCTGCGGGGCGTGGGCGCACTCCGAGTCGACCGGCTGGTACTGAGCACCGCCCATCCCGGTCCTGCCCGGCGCGTGCCATGCGCGCGAAGCCAGATCACGTGAAATGGACGACATCACACGCCCCGGCCGGTCCATACCGTGCGCATTCGGCCAGATCACGTGAAATGGCCGCCGCACGCCCCGCTCAGGACGACGCGCGCTGACGCTGGCGGTCCCCGCGCGTGGGCAGCTCGACGTAGCCCTCGTGCTTGGCGAGGATGCCGTCGCCGGCGGTCCGGCCGCGGATGCGGCGCCACACCCAGGGCAGGGCGTCGCGCGTGAGCCACCCGCCCTGCGGCACCTCGTCGTCGGCGTGCAGCGCCTCGTCGAGGCCGGAGAGCTCCCCGGCGTCGGGCACGCCCAGCGCCTCGGCCGCGCGGTAGGCGACGAGGCGATGGCCGCGCGAGCGCAGGTGCACCAGGTCGTCGGCCCAGAGCGACAGGTCGCCGATCTCGGCGACGGCCTCGAGGTCGAGCAGGATCGCGCCGTGCGTGCGGGCGATCCGACGGAGTTCGACGTTGTACGCGGCGAACCGTCGGGCGAAGATCCGCGCCGCCGTCCGCCGCGGAAGGAACGTCGTCACGAGCAGCACGTCGGCGCCGGTGCGACGGACGGCACGCACGGCGGACTCCACCTCGGCCACGAGAGCCGGGATCACCGGGGCGGGACCGACGAGGTCGTTCGCGCCGATGAGGATCGACACGAGGTCGGGCTGGAGCGCCAGGGCGGCGGGGATCTGCTCGTCGATGAGGTGCCGCACCCGGCGGCTGCGCACGGCGAGGTTGGCGTAGCGGAACGGCCCGTCGTCACTGGTGTGGGCGAGGAGCTCCGCGAGGCGGTCCGCCCACCCGCGGAACTGACCCGACGGCATGCGCGAGGCATCGCACAGCCCTTCGGTGAGCGAGTCGCCGAGGGCGACGTAGCGCGTCCAGCGCCCACGGGCACGGGGCGCCGGCACCTCGGGACGCTCTCCCCCGCGCACGAGCATGCCCTCGTCACGGGCGCGCAGCGCGGCCGCCTCGCGGTAGTGCCCGACGAGGTCGCGGGTCAGGGCCTCCCACGTCCGGCCCGCGACGGCGTCCCGGGCCGCGCGCGCGAACGCCTGCCGCTTGGAGTCGTCGCCGACGAGGTCGGCGACGCGCGCCCGGAGGTCGTCGAGGTCGCCCGGCTTGTACAGCCAGCCGTCCACGCTCGAGCGCACCAGGTCCAGCGGCCCGCCGACACCGGTGGCGACCACCGGCACGCCGCTGGCGAGAGCCTCCTGGATCGTCTGGCCGAAGGTCTCGCTCTCGCCGGGGTGCACGAACACGTCGAAGCCCGCCATCGTCCGCGCGAGGTCGGCCCCCGACAGGTGTCCGGTGAAGACGGCATCCGGGATCGCCTTCTCCAGAGCCGGACGCGAGGGGCCATCTCCGACGATGACCAGGCGCGTCCCCGGCAGGTCGGCGAGCGCACGCAGGTCGTCGACCTGCTTCTCGGGGGCGAGGCGGCCGACGTATCCGACGATGCGTTCACCGCCGGGCGCGACCGTGGCGCGCCACGTCTGATCGCGGTGCTCGGGTGCGAAGCGGACGGCATCCACTCCCCTGCCCCATCGGCGGATGCGGTCGACGCCGAGCTCCTCGAGCTGGCGGGTGGATGCCGACGACGGGGCGAGCGTCAGGGTCGCCCGGCGGTGGAGGCGGGTGACGTGCCCCGCGACCAGCGCGGTGGCCTGGGGCAGGCCGTACTTCTGGGCGTAGGAGATGACGTCGGTCTGGTAAACGGCGACCGAGGGGATCTTGAGGGCCTCGGCGGCCGCGAGTCCCTGCCAGCCCAGGACGAAGGGGGATGCCAGGTGCACGACGTCGGGACGGAACTCCCGCAGCAGCGCACCCAGGCGCGCGGCGCGGGCGAACACCACCCGCACCTCGGGATAGGACGGCAGCGGCACCGAGCGCAGCAGCTCGGCGCGGGCGCCGTGCAGATCGGCGGTGACGTCTCCGGACTTGGGGGCGATCACGAGGGTCTCGTGACCAGCCTCCGCCAGATGACGGAGGACGTGCAGAACGGAACCGGTGACCCCGTTCATGTGCGGGAGGAAGGACTCGGCCAGCAGCGCGACTCTCACGCTTCCAGGGTGGGACCCGGGACCCCGCCGCGGCGTCGATCAGGGCCCGACGTTCGCGATGTTAACCGGATGCTCCGCGGCGGGTCACCGCCCCGTCGGCATCCCGTCTCGATCCGCGACGGAGAGTGACGTGATGGACGGGATCGATGCGTGGCTCGGGCTGATCGCGGCGAGCCCGTGGGCGCTGCCCGCGATGGCGGCCCTCGTCTTCGCCGACGCGTTCCTCGTCGTCATCCCGGGCGAGGCGGCCGTCACCGCGTTCGGCGCGCTGGCGGTGGCCCACGGCACGCCCCCGCTCTTCGCCGTCATCCTCGTCGCGGGGGCGGCGGCCTTCTGCGGCGACCTCTGCTGCTACCTCGTGGGACGCGCCGTCGGTGTCGAACGCTGGGCCTGGATGCGCGGGCCGCGCGTCCGCACCGCTCTGGAGTGGGCGCGTGTCCGACTCGAACGCAACGCCGCCGTCGTGCTGTTCACGGCGCGGTTCGTGCCGTTCGCCCGACTCGCGGTGAACCTCGCGGCGGGCGCCGCGCGGGTGAACCCGGCGCGCTACCTCGGGGTGGCCGCGGTCGCCGCGATGGCGTGGGCCGCGTACCAGGCCGTGATCGGCGCCGTCGTCGCCGCGCTCGTCCCGGGCGGACCGGTGGTCGCGGTGATCGTCTCGATCGTGGTGGCCGTGGGGATCGGAGTGGGCATCGACCTCGTCCTCGCCCGCCGGGCGCGGAGGCGGGCCGCGCGCGACATCGCCGCGTAGTCCGCGGGCTCAGCGCAGCGCGAGCGTGCGCTCCGCGGCATCCACGAGCTCGTCGCCGTAGGCGGGCCCGTGCCCGGCCGCGTGGACGGCGAGCGGATGCAGCTGGTGCAGGGGCACGCGCTCCCGCCACCCGGCGCTGAGCGGGTGCCGCCGGTCGTACGCGGCCAGGACGCGGTCGAGGAACGGGCAGCCGAACAGCGCGAGCATCGCCAGGTCGGTCTCGCGGTGCCCGCCGTGCGCCGCAGGGTCGATGAGCACCGCACCATCGGGCGACCACAGGACGTTGCCCGCCCACAGGTCGCCGTGCAGTCGGGCGGGGGCGTCGTCGTCGTCGAAGGCTCCGGCGGCGATCAGCGCGCACGCCTGCCGCACGACCTCGGCCCCGGATGCCGAGAGGTTCCCCGCCGCGATGGCCGGGGCGAGGAACGGCTCGACGCGCTGTGCGGCGTAGAAGGTCCCCCACGTCGCTTCCGGCCGCGCCGGCTGGGTGCGCCGACCGATGAAGATGTCACCCATCCACCCCGGCGGCGGCGAGCCGAAGGCGGGGGCGCCGGCGTCGTGGGTCGCGGCGAGCGCGGCGCCGAACTCTTCCGCCTCGGCCGCGGTGGGGCGCACGGTCTGCACGCGCTCGAGCACGATGCGCGTCGGCCCGCTGTCGAGGACCTCCACCGTTCGGGCGCCGCCCGCGGCGGCGAGCCAGCGCAGCCCGGCCGCCTCCGCCGCGAAGAGTCCGTCCGGCGCGTCGTCGCGGGACTTCACCAGCCGTTCCATCGCCCCAGTCTGTCGCGATGTCGGACGCCCGGGGCACGATAGGGCGATGAGCGACGGTTTCGACCCCGACTTCCTCGGCATCCCCCTGCCCCTGCCCTCCCCCGCCGTCGAGACGATCCGGCTCGACTACCCGCGGTTCTCCGTGCTGCTCGACCCGGAGCGCCGCTTCGCCGCCGTGACGGGGGTGGTCATCGACGGAGCGACCCTTCTCGACCTCCCCCGCTTCGGCGAGTGGCGGCTCGATCCCCGGGCGCCGGAGTCGGCGCAGGCCGGTCCCGAGGTCTACAGCCGCAACGATCTCGACCGCGGCCACCTCGTCCGGCGTCGCGATCCGGGGTGGGGGTCTCCCGACGACGCTCGGGATGCCACCGCCGCCACGTTCTTCTACACCAACGCCGCACCCCAGGCGGCCGACTTCAACCAGTCCAAAGAGCTCTGGCTCGGCCTGGAGGACCACGTGCTCGCCTACGCCGAGAGCACCGATCAACGGCTGGCGGTGTTCACCGCGCCGGTGCTCGGCCCGGACGACCCGCCCTACCGCGGCATCCGGGTGCCCCTGCGGTTCTGGAAGATCGCGGCGTGGCGCTCGGCCTCGGGCCTCGCCGCCGCCGGCTTCGTGCTCGACCAGACATCCCTCGTCGACACGGCACAGGGGCTGCGGGTGCCGCCGCTCGGCGCGTTCCGCACCTTCCAGGTGCCGATCGACGACATCGCGGCCGCGGCGGGCGTCGATGTCGGGCCGCTCGCCGGGGCGGACGTCCTCGCGCGACCCGGTGTGCGCCCCGTCGGGGTGCGCGAGCTGCACGACGCGGGCGACATCGTGCTCTGAGCCCTCGTCGCGCGGACGGGTTCAGCGCACGCGCACCGCGTGCAGCAGTGTGTCGATCGCGGCGTGCGTATGGCCCCCGCGCAGTTCCGCATCGCCGGTGCCGCGGACCACGCGTTCGCAGCGCTCGATGCGGAATCGTTCGTCGAGCGCGCCCCGGAGCAGCTCGGGCGTGTAGAGGATCGCCGGGTCGGACGGTCCGTGACCCCCGGCCGCGATGTTCTCGACGTCGTGTCCCACGACCACCAGCGTGCCGCCCACACCGACCCATCCGGCGACGCGCGCGATCGCGGCGGCGTTGTCGTGCAGATGCAGGTAGCACGACACCACCAGATCGGCGGATGCCACGGGCTCCCACGCGTGGACGTCGGCGCGGACCCACGTCACGGCGTCACCACCGGGTCGTGCGGCCGCGATCCCGAGGGCCTCGGCCGAGAAATCGACCCCGGTCACCGCCCATCCCCGTGCACTGAGCCCCAGCGCGGTGCGCCCGTCCCCGGTGGCGACGTCGATCGCGGTACCCGGGCGGAGCGTGTCGGCGATCTCGCGGACCACGGCGGGCGGCTCGCTCGCCCATACCCCTCCGGCCGAGGCTCGATAGCGCTCGTCCCACTGCGCGGCATCCATGCCCTCACCCTAGGGCCGCCGCGGAAGCTCGGTGATCCGTACGACGTCGGCCGCAGCGCCCGGCCGCACAACCTCAGCGATCTGCAGGTCCTCAGCCTGATCCGCGCAATGGCACCGAGGTTGCGCGACTCCCCGAGCCGGCGCCGCCCGCACAGCACGAAGCCCCGCCGTCCGCGAGGACGACGGAGCTTCGAAGGGCGGTCACTCGCCGGAGAGACCCCCGAGCAGGTGGCCGAAGGACTTGCCCGCGCCGAGGTACGACGACGGGTCGTACGGATCGGCATCCTGCACGGGCTCCCGCGCGGCGATCGCGTCGGCGAACTCTCGCGCGGCTCGGTCGACACGTGCCCCGAGGGGGGCGACCTCGTCGGCGTTCGACCCCCAGTCACTGGATGCCGCGAACACCCCGGTCGGAACCGGATTCGCGTGCAGGTAGGTGAACAACGGCCGGATGGCGTAGTCGATCGCGAGCGAGTGCCGCGCGGTCCCCGCGTTGGCGCCGATGAGGACGGGCGTCCCGGTGAGCGCCTGCGGGTCGAGCACGTCGATGAACGACTTGAACAGACCCGAGTAGCTCGTCGAGAAGATCGGGGTCACCACGATGACGCCGTCGGCGGAGACGACCGTGTTGATCATCTGCTCGAGGGCGGGCGGGGCGAATCCCGTCAGCAGGTTGTCCGTCAGGTCGTGGGCGTAGTCGCGCAGTTCGAAGACGTCGCTCGTGGCCTCGATCCCCCGCTCGCGGAGCTCGGCGAGCGCCGCGTGCGCGAGCCGGTCGCCCAGCATGCGCGTCGAGGAGGGGGTCGACAGCCCCGCGGTCACGACCGCGATACGGCGGGCGGCCATCTCAGGCACCCACCTTCGTCGCCGCGGCGCCGAAGGCGCTGCCGGCCTTCTTCGAGGCATCCTGGTACGGGCTTCCCGCGGTCAGGTTGTCACCGCGGTTGGCGGCGGGGACGGCCTGACGGGGAGCGGCGCCCGCGTAGATCTTCTCGACGAGGTTCGCGTGCGTCGGGGCGTCGGGCACCTCGGCCGGACGGTTCTTCTGCAGCTCCTTGCGCAGGACGGGCACGACCTCGCCGCCGAGGATGTCGAGCTGCTCGAGCACCGTCTTGGTCGGGAGACCGGCGTGGTCGATGAGGAACAGCTGACGCTGGTAGTCGCCGAACGTCTCGCGCATCGCGGCGTACCGGTCGATGATCTGCTGCGGCGAGCCGACGGTCAGCGGGGTCATCTCGCTGAAGTCCTCCAGGCTCGGGCCGTGGCCGTAGACCGGGGCGTTGTCGAAGTACGGGCGGAACTCCTTGACCGCGTCCTGCGAGTTGGACCGCATGAACACCTGGCCGCCGAGGCCGACGATCGCCTGCTGGGGCGTGCCGTGGCCGTAGTGGGCGTAGCGCTCGCGGTAGAGGGCGATGAGGCGCTGGTAGTGCTCCTTGGGCCAGAAGATGTTGTTGGCGAAGAAGCCGTTGCCGTAGAACGCGGCCTGCTCGGCGATCTCGGGCGTGCGGATCGAGCCGTGCCACACGAACGGGGGAACGCCGTCCAGCGGACGCGGGGTCGAGGTGAAGCCCTGCAGCGGGGTGCGGAACTTGCCCTCCCAGTCGACGACGTCCTCACGCCACAGCTTGTGGAGCAGGTCGTAGTTCTCGATGGTCAGCGGCAGGCCCTGACGGATGTCCTTGCCGAACCACGGGTAGACGGGGCCGGTGTTGCCGCGACCCAGCATGAGGTCGGCGCGGCCGCCGGACACGTGCTGCAGCATCGCGAAGTCCTCGGCGATCTTCACCGGGTCGTTCGTGGTGATGAGGGTCGTGGAGGTCGTGAGGATCAGCCGCTCGGTCTGGGCGGCGATGTACGCGAGCGTCGTGGTCGGCGACGACGACCAGAACGGCGGGTTGTGGTGCTCGCCGAGGGCGAAGACGTCGAGGCCCACCTCTTCGGTGTGCTTGGCGATCGTGAGCGTGTCCTTGATGCGCTGGGCTTCGCTCGGGGTCTTGCCGGTGGTCGGGTCCTGGGTGATGTCGCTCACCGTCATGACACCGAACTGCATCCCGGGCCAGTTGTTCGTCTCGTTCACGATGCCACTCCTTTTTGTATGCATCTGAATATACATCGTGAAACGCACGGGCGCGAGATCTATTCCCGGGGTCCTCGGCATCCCCTGGTCGGTCCGAACAAGCGATCTGCGCCGGAGAACGCGGGGAGAACGCGTTTTCCGGCGCAGAGAGCGTGGACGACGGGATGCCGGACTCGTCAGGAACCGAGCAGTCCCGCGCCGATCGACTGGCCCGCCACCGGGGCCGGGGGCACCGCCCACAGGCCCGAGCCGACGTGCTTGAGGTACTCACCCATGGCATCCGTGGCGAGGGAGCGCTGCAACCGGATGAACCGGTCGGGGCTCCGCTGGAACGACAGGAAGAACAGTCCCGCGTTCAAGCGCCCGAGGTCGGTGGTGCCGTCGACGAAGTTGAAGCCGCGGCGGAGGATGCGGATGCCGTCGTTCATGTCGGGGTGGGCGAGACGCACGTGGCTGCGCGCGTCGATGCGGGACTTGCCCGCGGCATCCGTGGCCGCGAAGTCCGGGGCGGTGAACTCGTCACCACCGGACAGTGGAGCCCCCTGCGCCTTGTCGCGCCCCACGACGCGGTCCTGCTCGGCGAGGCGGGTGCGGTCCCACGTCTCGATCAGCATCGCGATGCGCCGCGCGACGAGGTACGACCCGCCCGTGAGCCACGCGGGCCCCTCGGATGCCGGGACCCACACGTTCTCCTCCAGCGCCGCCGCGTCGTTCGCGAGGATGTTGGCGGTGCCGTCCTTGAACCCGAAGAGGTTGCGCGGGGTGGACTGGTCGCTCGTGGTCTTGGAGGTACGGCCGAACCCGAGCTGCGACCAGCGGATGCTCGCACGGCCGAAGGCGATGCGACTGAGGTTGCGGATCGCGTGCACCGCCACCTGGGGATCGTCGGCGCACGCCTGGATGCACAGGTCGCCGTCGGACCGTTCCGGGTCGAGGTCGTCGCCGAGGAAGGCCGGAAGGCGCTCGAGTCCTGCGGGACGCTGATCGGCGAGTCCGAAACGGTCGTCGAAGAGCGACGGCCCGAAACCGAACGTGATGGTGAGGTTGCTCGCCGGCAGACCCAGCGCCTCGCCGGTGTCGTCCGGCGGCGCCTCGGGCGACCCGCCGACGGCGCCGGTCGCGCTCACCTCGAGCCCCTGCATCATCCGCGTCGCCGCGTACGTCCAGTCCGCGAGCAGGGAGGCGACGTCCTCGCGGGTGGTCCGCGCCATCATGTCGTACGCGGCGAAGTGCAGGTGCTCCTGCACGGGGGTGGTGATTCCGGCCTGATGGATGCCGGAGGCCGGGGCCACGGCATCCATCGCCTGTCGTGTCTGCTCCTGGCCGTAGGCTGCGCCACCGGCGAGACCCGCACCCGCGCCGACGACGAGGCTCGTGGCGCTCGCCCCGATGGCGAGGCCGATCAGGTCGCGACGGGACACCCCGGCGGCGGCGGTTCCGTCGGCCGGGGTCGTGGCATCCCTCTCCGTGTGCTCCTGCGTCACCGTCACTCCAGAACGGTCACGGTGAGCTGCGAGAGCGGCTCGGCCAGGGCGTTGATGAGGTCGGTGAGCTGACGCTTGTCGTCCTCGGTGAGCTGCGAGTAGGGCACGAAACCGGCGTCGGCGGAACCGTGAGCGGCGAGCGCCGCCTCGAGGTCGGCGTATCCGGAGTCGATCCGGGTCACGAGCGAGGCGCCCTTGTCGCCCTTGGACTCGGCGAAGTCGCGCACCAGCGAGAACGCCATCTTGGAGCCCTCGACGTTCGCGGCGAAGTCGTAGAGATCCGTCCCCGACCACCAGTCCTCTTCGCCGCTGATCTTGCCGGTCGCGACCTCGTCGAGCAGCGCGATCGCGCCGTTGGAGATCCCCGCGACGCCCTGATCGGTGAGGGCCTGCTCGAAGGCGTCGGAGTGGACGTAGTCGTACAGCTCCTGCGTGTCGGCGACCAGGGTCTGGCCGTACGTCGCCCGCTCGGTCGGGGTGGACGGAGCCCAGTCCTGCCACGCCGGGGTCTCGCCGTCGGCGTTCAGGGCATCCTGCGCCGGAACCCAGAGGTCCTTCTCGATGCGGTGGAACCCGGTCCACGCCAGCCCCTCGGCGACGGCGTCGACCTCGCGGTAGTCGATGCGCGGGTCGAGGTCGCCGAGCGCCTCCGCGATCGGCTCGATGCGCTCGTAGAACGCGCGGACCCGCGGGTACTGCTGCTGCGCCGCCGCGTCGTCGCCGGACTCGTAGACGGCGGCGAAAGCCTGCACCGCGGGGAGCAGCTGTCCGACCTGATCCTTGACGAACGCGGCGTACAGGTCGATCGCCTGCTGCTTCTGTTCGGCATCCGCGCCGTCGACGGCGACCGCGTCGCCCGTGACCGTGAAGGCGGCCTTGCCGACGCCGTCCCCCACCATGCCGGGCTTGCAGAGCGTGAAGTAGTCGCCCGGCTGCGCGGTGACCGTGAGGCTCCGCGATGCTCCCGGGGCGACGTTCTCGACCTCGCCGACGATGCGCAGACCGTCGGAGGCGAGCAGGTAGAACTCGGTGGTCTGATCGCCCTTGTTCACCACGTCGAACGCGAGCGTGCCGCTGGTCGCGGTCGCCGCGGAGACATCGCAGCCGTCGGCCGTCGAGGTGACGGTGAGGGCTCCGGTGGCGGCGGCGTCGGTCTTGGCGACGCAGCCCGAGAGGACGAGGACGGCCGCGCCGGCCGCGGCCGTGGCCGCGAGGAGGCGAGTCGGGTTCATGATGCTCCGTTCGGATGGGCGACGGATGCCACGGTGGGCGCGGCATCCGGAGTCGAGGCGGCGGCGGTCGAGGCCGGGGAGGCGGCCCGTTCCGGTGCGGCGGCGCTCGCGGGGGCGGCGGGCGTGGCCGGGGCGGGGCGGCGGCCCGCGCGCACGCCGCGGACGAACAGGGGGACGACGACGGCGACGTAGACGACCCACGCGATGACCTGCAGCCAGGTCATCTGGGGCATGAAGCCGACCGTGGCCTGCAGGAGCGCCGCGAGGGTGCTGTCGGGGGCGAGGGTGTTCGAGACGTCGAACGCCCAGCCGAAGGGGAAGCCCGCCCAGCCGACGGCGACGGCTCCGGTGGACGGGTCGATCGGGGCTCCGGCCCCGAACGGGCCCGGAAGCGCACCGGCCTCCTGGAGGTCGTGGAAGGCGTACGCGAGCACGCCCGCCGCGACGATGATCAGGAACCCGCCCGTCCAGGTGAAGAAGCGGCCGAGGTTCAGACGCAGCATGCCCCGCGCGATGAGCCAGCCGAGCACGGCGGCGGTGACGAGACCGACGAGCGCTCCCACGAGGGCGACGGGCTTGTCGCCGAAGCCCTGCACCATCGACCACAGCAGCAGGGTCGTCTCCACGCCCTCGCGCGCGACGGAGACGAAGCCGATGAGGACGAGCGCCCAGACTCCGCCGCGGAGGGCCCGATCGATTCCCCCCTCGAGACCCGCCTTCAGGGACCGGCCGGCCTTCTGCATCCAGAAGATCATCCAGGTCACCATCGCCACTGCCAGGAGCGACAGACCGCCACCGATCAGCTCCTGCGCTTCGAAGGTCAGGGCGTACGCGCCGAACGTGAAGACGGCGCCGATCGCCAGGGCCAGACCGATCGCGAGTCCGACGCCGACCCAGAGACGCGGCAGGGCGTCGCGGCGCCCGAGCTTGGTGAGGTAGGCGACGAGGATCCCCACGACCAGGGCGGCTTCCAGCCCCTCACGCAGCCCGATGAGGAACGGAGCGAAGAAGGAGGCGAGCACGAGCGGACACCGGCTTTCGGGATTCGGAGGGGGAGCCGCGGCGGTGCGGGTAGGTAAGGGCAGCCTCACCTGACTCAGACACATTACGCAATGCGACACGCCTCCCGCACCCCACCGAACGGCGGGATACCCCCGCTGATCGGCGGGGTATCGGTCGTTTGGATGCGTGCAACCGCGCGGCGTCACATTCCGCTCCTCACCCGAAATTCAGTCCTTGATCGGGAGAATCTCACTCCGTGCGCGCGCACGGGCTGCGCTCGGCGTGCGCGCGGTGCCGACGCCGCGTGCGGACCGGTAACCGTCGGCAATATTCGCCCTGGCCCCGGGGGCCCGACTTAGCCTCGGTTCATGTCCGAGCTGAACCTCCCGATCCTCGACCTCTCGCTCCTCGACCAGGGGCCGGAGGCCGCCGCACGATTCCGCGACGAGCTGCGCACCGCCACCCGCGATGTCGGTTTCTTCTACCTCACCGGCACCGGGATCAGCCCCGAGCTGGAGGCTCGCCTCCTCCAGGCCGCGAAGGACTTCTTCGCCCTCCCCGAGGAGGAGAAGCTCGCGATCGAGAACCTCACCAGCCCGCATTTCCGCGGCTACACGCGTGTCGGCGGCGAACTCACCCAGGGTCGTGTCGACTGGCGCGAGCAGATCGACATCGGCCCCGAGCGCGAGGCCATCACCAACCCCGACGGACCCGGCTACAACCGGCTCGTCGGCCCGAACCTCTGGCCCGCGGCGCAGCCCGAGCTCCGCGATGTCGTCACCGAATGGCACGACCGCCTGACGGCGATCGCCCGGACCCTGCTGCGCGCATGGGCACTGTCCCTCGGCGCCGAGGAGGAATACTTCGACCGCCACTTCGGCGACCCGCAGACCCTCATCAAGATCGTGCGGTACCCCGGCAAGGACGACCCCACACCCCAGCAGGGCGTCGGCGCGCACAAGGATTCCGGCGTGCTGACCCTGCTGTGGGTGGAGCCGGGCAAGGGCGGCCTGCAGGTGCTCCGCGACGGCGAGTGGGTCGACGCTCCCCCGGTGTCCGGAGCCTTCGTCGTGAACATCGGCGAGCTGCTGGAGTACGCCACGCAGGGATACCTGACGGCCACGAAGCACCGCGTGATCTCGCCCCGGTTCCCCGACGAGCGCATCTCGGTGCCCTTCTTCTTCAACCCGGCCCTCGACGCGATCCTGCCGATCATCGACCTCCCCGCCGAGCTCGCAGCCGACGCCCGCGGCGTCGAGCAGGACCCGACGAACCCGATCCACGCCACCTACGGCGAGAACGCCCTCAAGTCGCGCCTGCGCGCCCACCCCGATGTCGCCGAGCGCTGGCATCCCGATCTGGTCGCCGCCCGCGCGGCATCCTGAGGCTCCTCCTCGCCTCCCCACTGATAAACGCGATCCACCACGAGAAACACGACGCCATCGTGTTTCTGACCGTGGATCGCGTTTATCGATGGATGCCGCGACCCCGCAACGCCACCGGGGAATGACGAAGGCCGCCCCACACCGTGGGGCGGCCTTCCAAGAATGTTTTGCGCGATTGAACGCTGGTGCGATTAGCGACGCAGACCGAGACGCTCGATGAGCGAGCGGTAACGGTTGATGTCGACATCCTGCAGGTAACCCAGCAGGCGACGGCGCTGACCGACGAGCAAGAAGAGTCCACGGCGCGAGTGGTGGTCGTGCTTGTGGATCTTGAGGTGCTCGGTGAGGTCCTTGATGCGCTGCGTCATCATCGCGACCTGCACCTCGGGGGATCCGGTGTCACCGGGGTGCGTCGCGTACTCTTCGATGATCGCCTTCTTGACGTCTGCTTCCAGTGCCATAGGTGATCCCCTTCCTCTTCGTTGCGCGGCGCCCGACGCCTGATGCGTGGGCTCTCTTTATCCGCGGCCGATCGAACGGCAACCGCATGAGTCTACCAGCATCCGGATGCCGCCACCCACTCGCCCGCGGACCCGTCCATCCCGGGGTGCCGTAGCCTCGACGGGTGCAGATCACCGTCCGCGTGAAGCCCGGCAGCCGGCGCGGCCCCCTCGTCGAGGACGGACCCGACGGTCTCCTCGTCCACGTGCGCGAGCGCGCCGCGGACGGCGCGGCGAACGCGGGCGTCGTGCGGGCCCTGGCCGAGCACTTCGGCGTCCCGGCGCGCGACGTCGAGATCGTGCGCGGCCACACCGCCCGGATCAAGCGCGTCGAGGTCGGAGAGTGAGCCGGGGCAGTGCGCTGATCGACCTGCGCCCGCTCACCACGTCGCCGGCGTTCGCGCGACTGTGGATCGGGTCGACCCTGTCCGGCATGGGCGGGCAGCTCACCGTCGTCGCCGTCATGCTGCACGTGTTCGAGCTCACGCAGAGCACGTTCGCCGTGTCGATGATCGCCGTCGCGGGCCTGGTGCCGATGGTCCTCGCGGGGCTCTACGGCGGCATGCTCGCGGATGCCTTCGACCGTCGCACCGTCGCCCTGCTCGCGGCTTCGGTGACGTTCGTGTCCACCGCGCTGCTGGCCGCCCTGGCCTGGACGGGGATGGAGAACGTGGCATCCCTCTTCGTCCTCAGCGTGATCAACTCGGCCGCCAACTCGATCGTCATGGCCACGAAATCGGCGATCACTCCGCGCCTGCTCCCCCGCGACCTCCTGCCGGCCGCGGCCGCACTGCAGGGCGTCACGGTCGGGATCATGGTGATGGCGGGCCCGGCGCTCGCGGGCGTCCTCGTCGCGTTCGCGGGCTACGCGTGGACGTATTCCCTCGACGTCCTGCTGATGACGTCGCTGTTCCTGGGCCTGTGGTCGCTCCCCCGCCTCCGCCCCGAGGGCGAGATCGTCCGGCCGGGCCTGGAGTCGTTCCGCGACGGCGCCCGATTCCTGCGCCGCGCCCCGAACATCCGCCTGCAGTATCTGCTGGACATCACCGCGATGACGTTCGGTCAGCCGATCGCGCTGTTCCCCGCCATCGGCGCGGTGCTCCTCGGCGGCGGCGCCATCACGACCGGCATCCTGACCGCGGCGATCGCGGCGGGCGCGTTCCTGTCGAGCCTGTTCTCGGGGCCGGTCGGGCGCGTTCGGCGACAGGGCCTCGGGATCGAGCGGGCGATCCAGGTCTACGGCCTGTCGATCGGGGCGTTCGGTCTCGTGCTTCTCGCGGCGAGCCTCGGATGGATGCGCCCGAACGGCACCGGCGAGGATTCCGGCGCCGTCGTGCTCATCGTGCTCGCGGCGATCGTCCTGGCTGTCTCCGGCGCCGCGGACAACGTCAGCGCGATCTACCGGTCGACGATGATGCAGGCGGCGGTCCCGGATGCCATGCGCGGGCGCCTCCAGGGCATCTTCATCGTCGTGGTCGCCGGCGGCCCCCGCGTCGGAGCGCTCTACGCGGGTACTCTCGCGACCCTCACCGCACTGTGGGTGCCGCCTCTGTTCGGCGGCGTCCTGATCCTCGCCCTGGTCGGTGTGCTCGTGCGCCTGTCCCCGCGGTTCCGCGAGTACGACGCGCTGAACCCGACGCCTTAGCGTCAACCACCGGCGGATTCCGGACGTCGCAGTCGGACGCCGCGCGCGATGTCCGACCCCGCACCTAGTGTCGGGAACGTGGCATCCGCTCCTTCCCCCTCCCCCGTCTCGGTCACGGTGCAGTTCGTCCTGACCGGCATTGTCTGGGGGTCGAGCTTCCTGTTCATCGCGGTCGCCCTCACCGGCATGACGCCCGCGCAGGTCGCCGGTGGGCGCTTGCTCTTCGGTGCGCTCGCCCTGGCCGCGGTGGTCGCGATCCGACGGGAACGGATGCCGCGGAGCCCCCGGATCTGGGCGCACCTGTGCGTCCTCGGCGTGACGTTCTGCGTGGTGCCGTTCCTGCTCTTCGCGTGGGCGGAACAGCACGTGTCGTCGGGGCTCGCGAGCATCTTCAACGCCACGACCCCGATCATGACGGCCGTGATGGCGTGGGCGGTGTTCCGGGTCGAACGACTGCGGGCGGGCCAGCTCGCGGGGATCGCCCTCGGCATCCTGGGGGTCGTCGTCATCATCGCGCCGGGCGCCCTCACCGACCTCGGTGGCAGCACGGTCGCTCAGGTGGCGCTCCTCGGCGCCACCGCCTGCTACGGGTTCAGCCTCGCCTACATGCGCCGGTTCCTCTCGAACGCCGGACTCACGGGCATCGCCTTCGCGTTCGGCTACATCGGCCCGGCGGCGCTGCTCATGCTGCTGCTGTCGCCGCTGATCCTCGCCGAGCCGATGCGCCTCACGCCCGCCGTCGTCGCGAGCATCGTCGCGCTCGGCGTCCTCGGCACGGGCCTGGCCTATGTCTGGAACCAGAACACGCTGCGCGCGTGGGGACCGACCCGCGCATCCACCGTGACCTACATCACCCCGGTGGTCGGCGTCGCGCTGGGCATCGTCGTGCTCGGCGAGAAGATCACGTGGAACGAACCCGCGGGCGCGCTCATCGTGTTCCTCGGCATCCTGCTGGTCCAGGACCGTGTGCGGCTCCGCCGCCGCGCCGCCGCCTGATCCCCGCCGTCCGGGCACGACGGAGGCCCCGGATGCCGTGGCGTCCGGGGCCTCGCGGGGGTCGAGCGATCAGGCCTGGAGGGCGAACTGCAGGTCGAGCTCGATGGTGACGTCCTTGCCGACGAGCACGCCGCCGGTCTCGAGCGCGGCGTTCCAGGTGAGGCCGTAGTCCTCGCGGTTGATGACGGTCTTGGCGGTGGCGCCGGCCTTGTAATTGCCCCACGGGTCGGTGCCGAAGCCGCCGAAGTCGATGGCGAAGGTGGCGGGCTTGCTGACGCCGCGGATGGTGAGCTCGCCGTCGACGAGGAAGTCGCCGTTCTCGACGCGGGCGCCGGTGGAGCGGAAGTCCATGGTCGGGTACGTCTCGGTGTCGAAGAACTCGGCGGAGCGCAGGTGCTGGTCGCGGCCCTCGTCCTTGGTGTCGACCGAGGTGACGTCGACGGACGCCTCGACCGTGGCCTCGAGCGGGTTCTCGGGGGCGACGAGGGTGGCGCTCTTCATGCCGAAGGTGCCGCGGACCTTCGAGATCATCATGTGGCGAACCGTGAAGGTCACCTCGCTGTGCGAGGGGTCGAGCACCCAGGTGCCCGCCTTGTAGCCGGGGATCTCGAGCGTGGTCGTGTCGGTCATGTCACTCCTTGAGGTCTGGGGAGCCGGTTCGGCGTCCTGCCGATGTCCAACTCTCATTCATACGAATGTATTCCACGATCGTGGAAAAACACGAACCCGAGGGGGCCGCGGCTCCCTCGGGTTCGTGAACAGGCGATGAAAATGCCGGATCAGCCGACCTTGAGCAGGTCGATGATGAAGATCAGGGTCTTGCCGCCGAGGAAGTGGCCACCGGCGGGACCGTAGGCCAGGTGCGGCGGGATCACGAGCTCGCGGCGTCCGCCGACCTTCATGCCCGGGATGCCGTCCTGCCAGCCCTGGATCAGTCCGCGGAGGGGGAACTGGATGCTCTCGCCGCGTCCCCACGAGGAGTCGAACTCCTCGCCCGATTCGTATTCGACACCGGCGTAGTGCACGGTGACGGTGTCGCCGGGCTTCGCCTCGTCGCCGTCGCCGACGATGATGTCGCGGATGACGAGGTCGGAGGGGGCGGGACCGGTGGGAGCGTCGAACTCCGGCTTGGTGCGATCAGTCATGAGTCCATCCAAGCACGCGGGACGCCGTCGCGAACCCCCTGGACAAGACTCAGCGCCCGGTGCCGCGGCGATGCCTGCGTGTCTCCCGGGCGCTGAGTTGGCCTACATCGATGGTGCTCCCGGTGCCCTCCGGCTGTCAAGACCCTGGGTCACGGCGCCAGCAACGCCGCGCGCGCGGCGGTGGTGCGCTGCAGCAGCGCGCGCTCCTGCCCCGCCGCGGTGGCGTCGCGTCCGGAGAGCGCGCGCTGGCGCGCTGCGGCGAGCGCCGTGGCATCCCGGATGAAGGTCTTCATGACGGCGGAACGGTCGCCCGGCAGCCCGCGCGCCCACGCCACCGACGAACGGCGTCCGGCGCCGGTGGCCAGCATGTCGACCTCCTGCGCGGTGAACCACCCGGCGGCGGCGTACTCGCCCAGTCGCGCCCGGGTCAGCCGCGCCTCCTCCCGGCGGAGCGCCAGGATGCCGAGCACGAACAGCACGAAGAGCGGCACCTGCAGCGTCGCGTACAGCTCGAAGAAGTTGAAGAAGGTCGCGGAGCCGTTCCACAGCGCGTGGAGCACGATCGCGCCCGCGAGCCCCGGCAGGGCGTAGCGGAACGCGGCCCCGGTTCCCAGCGACCGCCGGGCGGCCAGCCCGAACGCGAAACCGGTGAGGCTGGTGAACATGACGTGCGCGAACGGCGAGAGGACGGCCCGCAGGAAGAACACCCCGCTGACCTGGACGGCACCGCCCTCGATGAAGCTCACCGCGAAGTACTGCACGTTCTCGGTGAACGCGAAGCCCGCGCCGATGAGCGCGCCGTAGACGATGCCGTCCACCGGCCCGTCGAACCACCGGCGCGCGCCGACGTACAGCAGCAGCAGCCCCAGACCCTTCGCGACCTCCTCGACGATCGGGGCCTGGACGACCGAGCTGAACACGTCACCCAGGCCTCCCGTGAGGAACGCCAGGAGTGCGTCCACGCCGAGGGCGATCGCGACAGAGGCGATCGCCCCCCACGCGACGGCGAAGGCCAGGAGCCGGCGCGGCTCCGGCTCCCAGCGGTCGATGAGACGCACGGCGAACCAGACGATCACGAACGGCACGACCGCCAGGACCATCCCGACGATGGATGCCGCGGGCCCGAGGAACCGCAGGAAATACAGCACGAGCAGCCCGAGCACGGGCACCAGCAGCGCCGCGACGACCCAGAGGAGCACCCCGTCCCGCCGCGGACGCGCGGGGACCGCCGCGGCCGGGGCGGCGGAGGGCGGGGCGTCGGAGATGCGGGCGGGCTCGCCCGGACCGGGCTGCCACAGCGGCGAGGGGTAGCTCATGCGCACAGCCTAGGGGCGCTCTCCCGGGCGCTCGGGCCGGTTGCGGGGTCGGCGGACGGCTTCTCGCGCCGAGCGGCCCGGTAGCGTGGAGGCATGCGTTTCGCCCACGTCCGTTCCCCGGAGGCGGCCGATGCCCCTCGCCTCATCAGCGTCCACGGCGAGGAGTTCGCGTTCGTCGATGAATTCTTCGCCGGCGCTCCCGCGACCCTCGAACAGCTCATCGCCGGCGGCGACGACCTGTTGGGCCGTGTCCGCGAGGCTGCGGCGGCGGCGCCGCGGCATCCGCTCGACGGGGTCCGATTTGCTTCGGCGGTCCTGGCTCCCCCGACCATCCTCGCCGTCGGCCTCAACTACGCCGCGCACTCGGGCGAGCTGGGACTGAAGACCGATGCCGGCCCCACCGTCTTCGTTCTGTGGCCGAACTCCCTCACGGCGCACCACGAGACGACCTCGTGGCCGCGTTCCCTCAGCGAGGCCGTGGACTACGAGTCCGAACTCGGCGTGATCATCGGGCGCCCCGGCCGCGACATCCCGGAGGCCGACGCCCTCGACCACGTGTGGGGCTACACCGTCGTCAACGACATCACCGCGCGCAACATCCAGTTCTCGGAAGCGCAGTGGTCGCGCTGCAAATCCTTCGACGGCTTCACCCCCACGGGTCCGTTCGTCGTCACCGCCGACGAGATCCCCGACCCGCAGGACCTCCACATCTGGACCGTCGTCGACGGCCACACCGTGCAGGACGCCTCCACCGGGCAGATGGTGCGATCCGTGGCGACGCTCATCCACAAGCTCTCGGAGTCGGCGACCCTGCTGCCGGGCACGCTGATCTCCACCGGCAGCCCCGGCGGTGCGGGATACTCCCGCGATCCGCAGATCTTCCTCCGCGACCGGTCGACGGTCACCGTCGGCATCGACGGCATCGGCGAGCTCACGACCCACTGCCGCATCCTGGACTGAGGCCGCGGCGGGGCGGCGCCGCGTCGGGTCGCCGCCCGAGTCAGGTGCGGGTCACTCCTCGACGACGCTGTCCGCGGCGCGGACAACGGGGATCGCCGCCGTGACGGCCTGCAGACCCGACAGCCGCGCGGGCGAGATCTGCTTCATGACCTCGTCGCGCGTCATGAGCCCCGCCTCGACGACGAGGTCGGCGACGTTGCGATGCGTGAGGAGCGCGGTCTTGGCGAGCGCCGCGGCCGCCGCGTAGCCGATGAAGGGCGTCAGGGCCGTGACGACACCGACCGACGAACCGACCATCGCGCCCAGGCGCTCGCGGTTCGCGGTGATCCCCTCGACGCAGTTCACCCGCAGGGTCCACATCGCCTGTCGCATCCACGTGATCGACTGGAAGATCGAGTGCGCGATCACCGGCTCGAAGGCGTTGAGCTGAAGCTGACCGCCCTCGACGGCCATGGTGACCGTCATGTCGGCCCCGACGACCGAGAACGCGACCTGGTTGACCACCTCGGGGATCACCGGGTTCACCTTGCCGGGCATGATGCTCGAGCCCGCCTGGCGCGCCGGCAGGTTGATCTCACCCAGACCGGCCTGCGGTCCACTGGAGAGCAGGCGCAGGTCGTTGCAGATCTTCGAGAGCTTGATCGCGTTGCGCTTGAGGGATGCCGAGAACGACATGAACGCACCGGTGTCGCTCGTCGACTCCACCAGGTCGGTCGCGGTCTCGAGGTCGAGTCCCGTGATCTCGCGCAGGTGACGCAGCACCGAGGGACCGTAGTCCGGGTGCGCGGTGATCCCCGTGCCGATGGCGGTGGCCCCCATGTTGATCTCGAACATGAGGTAGGCGTTCTCCTGCAGACGGTTGTAGTCCTCGCCCAGGGTCGTCGCGAAGCCGTGGAACTCCTGCCCGAGAGTCATCGGCACGGCATCCTGCAGCTGCGTGCGACCGACCTTCAGGACGTCGTGGAACTCCTCGGCCTTCGACAGGAACGACTGCCGCAGGAGCCCGAGCTCCTCGAGCAGACTCCGCAGCGTCAGCGACAGACCGATCTTCACCGCCGTCGGGTAGACGTCGTTCGTCGACTGGCTCCGATTGGTGTCGTCGATCGGCGAGAGGAACGCGTAGTCGCCCTTCTCGCGCCCGGCCATCTCGAGGGCGATGTTGGTGATCACCTCGTTGGCGTTCATGTTCGTCGAGGTGCCTGCGCCGCCCTGGATGACCCCCACGGCGAACTCGTCGTGGAACTCCCCGTCGATCACGCGCTGCGCGGCGCGGTCGATGAGGTCGGCCTTGGCCGGGTCGAGCACGCCGATCTGCCGGTTCGCGCGCGCGGAGGCCTGCTTGACCATCGCGAGGGCCCGCACGAGGTCGGGGTAGACGGAGATCGGTCGCTTGGCGATGGGGAAGTTCTCCAGAGCCCGTGCGGTGTGGATGCCCCAGTAGGCATCGGCGGGGATCTCGAGGGAGCCGAGCGAGTCGGTCTCGATACGGGTGCGCGTCATTGCGTCCAAAGCCATGGGGGATGTCCTCGTGGGTCGTCACGGCGGTCAGGGATCCCCCGAGCCTAACCACCGCGACCGACGGAGTCGCTGGACGCCACGGCCTGTCGCCGGAGCCGCGCACTCCCCCGCGTACAGCGACCGGGCGCGCCGGGTCAGCGCTTGCGCGAGAAGGCCTCGAGCCGCTCCTCGGGCGTGAGCTCAGCCATTCGGGCGACCCACTCCGGCGTGAAGTAGCCCGCCGGTTCGGCGTCGACGACGGGCACCACCGCGTGGGTGATCGTGTCGTCCCACACGTGGACGAGGTGGAAGGACTGCCCGGCATCCATTCCGTTCACCTCGTCGGCGGGGGCGGCGAGGTCCATCGTGTAGCACGAGGCCGCGGAGACGCTCACCGGAACCCCGGCGAAGGTGCCGGACGTGGAGTAGTGGAGGTGGCCGGCGAGGATCGCACGGACGTCGCTGCCGGCGATCGCCGACGCCAGACCCGGCTGGTCGCGGAGCTCGAGGATGTCGAAGAACGGGATGTGCGTCGGCAGCGGCGGATGGTGCAGCGCCAGGATGGTGCCCAGCGGCGCCGGCTCGGCGAGTTCGGCCCGCAGCCAGTCCAGCTGCCCGGCGTCGAGGTCGCCGTGATGCCAGCCCGGAACCGTGGAATCCAGCGCGATCAGCCGCAGACCATCCAGGTCCCAGACCCCCGTCACGGGCGCGTCCGTCGCGTCGGCGTCGAGCAGGCCGGCGCGCAGCGCCCCGCGCTCGTCGTGGTTGCCCGCGACCCACACGACGGGGGCTCCCAGACGTTGCGCCCACGGCTCGACCTCCGCCCGCAGCGCACGGTACGCCTCGGGTTCGCCGAGGTCGGTCAGATCGCCCGTGAACACCACGGCATCCGGTCGCACACCCGTCGCCTCGGCGGCCGCGAGCGTGCGGCGGAGCTGCGCGGCGGTGTCGTACCGCCCGCCCAGCAGCCGATCACCCGCGAGCAGGTGGGTGTCACTGAGGTGGAGGATCACGCGCCGCGCGGGCGCGTACTGACCGAACTGCACCGAAGCCATGCCCTCAGCCTACGAGGGGCGCCCGACACGGCGCCTCAGTGGCGGAGCAGGATCAGCAGCAGCGCACCGAGCACCGCCGCCGCGCAGACGGCGAAGCACGCGTAGGCGCCGAGGAGCGCGAGCCGCTTCTGCCCCGCGCTCAGCGGATTGCGCGCGGCCGCCTTGGCCACCGCCTTCTCGGCGCGGCGTCTCTGCTTGTCGGTGAGCACGGTGATGGCATCCGTGAACTCCACCGGAGCGACCAGCGGCGGACGGCCGCCCCGGACGAGCAGACGCAGTCCGAGCGCGTAGAAGGTCACCACGGTCGCGGCTCCCACCAGCGCGGCGATGAAGACGTGGAGGAAGGCTTCCCAGTCGATGCTCATGCGCGGTCATCCCTCCCGGCCTGCGCGCGCTCCAGGCGGCGCTGACGGCGCGTGGGGCCGGGCTTGCGCGGCACCTTCACCGCCGCTCCCGAGTCGGCGACCTCGCTCATGGCGTTGGCCGAGGTGACCTCGTCGCGGCGCGAGCGGAGGAACAGCCCGAGGATGATCACGACGGCGATGACGGCATCCACCGCCACGCCCCAGCCGCCCAGCCAGACCACGATCAGGGCCGCCGCGGCTCCGACGGCGCCCGCCGCCGGCAGGGTGAGCACCCAGCCGATCATGATGCGACCGACGGTGTTCCAGCGCACGGTCGAGCCGCGACGGCCGAGCCCCGAGCCGATGACCGACCCCGACGCGACCTGCGTGGTCGACAGCGCGAAACCGAGGGCGCTGGATGCCAGGATCGTCGCGGCCGTGGACGTCTCGGCCGAGAAGCCCTGCGCGGGCTTCACGTCGGTCAGCCCCTTGCCGAGCGTGCGGATGATGCGCCAGCCGCCCATGTAGGTCCCCAGGGCGATCGTGAAGGCGCACGCGAAGATGACCCACAGCTGCGGGTCGGTCTCGGACGAGGACTGCCACCCGACCGTGATGAGGGCGAGCGTGATGACGCCCATCGTCTTCTGCGCGTCGTTCGTGCCGTGGGCGAGCGCCACGAGCGAGGACGTGAAGATCTGCCCCCACCGGAAGCCGTCGCGGCCGTCGGCCTTCATGTCGTACCGGCGCGTGATGCCGTAGGCGATCTTGGTCACCGTGAAGGCGATGAGGCCGGCGGTCAGGGGGGCGATGAGCGCGGGCAGGATCACCTTGCTGAGCACGACGCCCGTGTCGATCGCCGCCGCCCCCACGCCCACGAGCGTTGCGCCGATCAGCCCGCCGAACAACGCGTGCGACGAGCTGGAGGGCAGTCCCAGCAGCCACGTGAGCATGTTCCAGGTGATCGCGCCGATGAGGCCCGCGAAGATGATCGGCGGGAAGATGTCCGGACTCAGCTGGTCCTCGCGGATCATGCCACCCGAGATCGTCTTGGCGACCTCCGTCGACAGGAACGCGCCCACCAGGTTCAGGCCGGCCGCGAGGAGCACCGCGACCTTGGGCTTCAGGGCACCCGTGGCGATGGGCGTGGCCATCGCGTTCGCGGTGTCGTGGAAGCCGTTCGTGAAATCGAAGAACAGTGCCAGGGCGATGACCAGCACGATGACAAGGGCTGCGCTCTCCACCGATCGCTTTCCGTAGGGGGAAGGAGGGATGCCGACGGGATCGGCGCGGAGAACGAAGAGTTCACCTGACATTCGGCCCATGTTCACCGGGCCGACGACATCATTTCACCGGCATGGGCATCGGTCAAACGCCGAGCGGCCGTCCGCGCCGGGAGCGGGATAGCGTGGGGAGGTGACCGACACCGACGCCCGCCCCGTCCCTCCCGTCGCCGCCCGCCGCCTCACGGCGCGCACCCACCACGGTGACACCTTCGACGACCCGTACGAGTGGCTGCGCGCCAAGGACGACGCCGACGTCGTAGCCCACCTCGAGGCCGAGAACGCGTACACCGATGCGCGCACCGCGCACCTGGCATCCCTGCGGGACGAGATCTTCGGCGAGATCAAGGCGCGCACGCTCGAGACCGATCTCTCGGTGCCCGCCCGTCGCGGCGAGTGGTGGTACTACGGCCGGACCATCGCCGGCGCGCAGTACGGCATCCAGTGTCGCGCACCCCTCCGCTCCCCCGACGACTGGACGCCGCCGCAGCTCTCCCCCGACGTCGCCGTCCCCGGCGAGCAGATCCTCTTCGACGGGAACGTCGAAGCCGAGGGCACCGACTTCTTCTCCCTCGGAAGCTTCGAGGTGTCCAACGATGGGACCCGCATGCTCTACGGCGTCGACGTCGCCGGCGACGAGCGGTACACCGTGCGCGTCCGCGACCTCGCCACCGGAGAGAACCTCGTCGACGAGATCCCCGGCACCTTCTCCGGCGCCACGTTCTCCCCCGACGGCCGCTTCATCGTCTACACCACCGTCGACGACGCGTGGCGCCCCGACACCGTGTGGCTGCACGAGATCGGCACGGGCGTGGATGCCGATGTGAAGCTGTTCCACGAGCCCGACGAGCGGTACTGGGTGGGTGCGGACTTCACCCGCAGCGACCGCTACCTGGTGATCGGTGTGGGCTCCTCGATCACCTCGGAGGAGCGGCTCATCGACGCCGACGACCTGCGCGGCGAGGCACGCGTCGTCTGGCCGCGCCGCGAGGGCGTGGAGTACTCGGTCGATCACGCCGTCGTCGGCGGAGAGGACGTGCTGTACATCCTCCACAACGACGGCGCGCTCGACTTCGAACTCGTCCGTGTCGCGGCATCCGATCCGGAGGGTGCGCGCGAGACGGTGATCGCCCATCGACCCGGCGAGCGCCTCCTGGGTGTCGACACGTTCCGCGACTGGGGCGTGGTGGCCTACCGCCGCGACGGTCTGGCGCGCCTCGCCCTGCTGTCGTACGGCGACGGGGCGGTGACCGAGATCACGTTCGACGAACCGCTCTACAGCGTCGGCACCGGCGGGAACCCCGAGTGGGCGCCGCCCGTGCTCCGCGTCGGTTACGGCTCGTTCGTGACGCCGGGCACCGTGTACGACTACGTCATCGACACCGGCGAGCTGCTGCTGCGCAAACGCCAGCCGGTGCTCGGCGGTTTCGACCCCGACGACTACGGCCAGGCCCGGGCGTGGGCGACCGCCGACGACGGCACCCGCGTGCCGGTGTCGCTGGTGTGGAAGCGTTCGTTCGGCGAGCCCGGTTCCTCGCCGCGGCCCGTCCACCTCTACGGCTACGGCTCCTACGAGCACTCGATCGAGCCCGGCTTCTCGGTTCCGCGTCTGTCGTTGCTGGACCGGGGCGTCGTCTTCGCCGTGGCTCACGTCCGCGGCGGCGGCGAGATGGGCCGCCAGTGGTACGAGGACGGCAAGCTGCAGTCAAAGCGCAACACGTTCACCGACTTCGTGGCGGTCGGGCGGCACCTCGTGGCATCCGGGTACACCACCCCCGACCGCCTCGTCGCCGAGGGCGGGAGCGCCGGAGGCCTGCTGATGGGCGCGGTTGCGAACCTCGCGCCGGAGCTGTTCGCGGGCATCCTGGCCGACGTGCCGTTCGTCGACGCGTTGACGACGATCCTCGACCCCTCCCTCCCCCTCACCGTCATCGAGTGGGACGAGTGGGGCGATCCCCTGCACGACGCCGACGTGTACGCGTACATGAAGTCGTACTCGCCGTACGAGAACGTCCGCGACGGGGTCCGGTACCCCCGCATCCTCGCGGTCACCTCCCTCAACGACACCCGCGTGCTGTACGTCGAGCCCGCCAAGTGGGTGCAGCGCCTGCGCGAGGTGGGCGCCGACGCTCTGCTGAAGTGCGAGATGGTCGCCGGACACGGCGGCGTCAGCGGGCGCTACAACGCCTGGCGCGAGCGCGCGTTCGAGCTGGCCTGGCTGCTGGACGTGCTGGGCCTGGCGGAGTAGGCGGCGGGGGGCTGCGCTGCGGCCCGGCGGGCGCCTCGTCCCACTCTTGGCAGGGCGTGTCCCACAAGTTGTCACTCTGCGGCCCTCAATACCGCTGAAGGTGGGACACGGTGTCAGAGGCCGGGCCGCCAGCCCGCCCGGGTGAGTGCGTCGCGCACCATCGCGAAGGCGGGATCACCGCCATCGCGGAGGTGATGGTGGAGGATCCGGACGTGATCCCAGCCCGCGGCACGGATCGCCGCCCATCGGTCGGCATCGCGGGCGAACTGGCGGGGATCTTCCGCGTGCACACGACCGTGGTATTCGACGGCCACCCGCCACGTCGCGAACGCCAGATCGATCTCTGCGACGAACTCCCCACGCGACGAGAAGATGTCGGCGTTGACTTCAGGTTCCGGGAGACCGCGGCGCATGAGTAACAAGCGCAGATGCGTCTCTCGCGGCGATCGAACGCCCGGGCGCGCCAACGACAACGCTCGACGAAGGACGCCGCCGCGCATGTCGCCCATGGTCGCGATCTCCTCAGAGAGTGCATCGAGCGTGGCGATCGGGTGTCGGCCCGCCAGAAGCGCGTCCGCGCCCGCGACGAGATCATCCAACTGCCAGAGCCGGCCGCATTGCCGCCAGGCTCGCACGGCGTTCTCGATCGGCATCCCGTCCGGACCCTCTTCGATGGCGGGTTCGCGTGTCTGCAGCCGATGGCCGACGACACCGCGCGTGCGCGGTTCGCGAGCGGGACGATGTGTGGATACATGGACGAGAGGCGTGTACGGCCACGCCGGCGTGCTCAGGCCGAGCAGGGCGAAAGCCGTCTCGTGGCTGAAGAACTGTCCCGGGGCGAGGCGCGGAACATAGGCACGGCACCGCTCGAGGATGGATCGGGCATCGTCGAGCGAACGTGAGCGCACGCCATGGAAAGGCGCTGAGAGATCCGACGCCCGCAACCGAGCGGGAGTCACCCCGCGATCACGGGCATCGGCGACGTGGAACCGTTCAGGAAGACCGTCGGGAAGGGGCTGTGGTGGCTTCATGCCCCAAGGGTCTCGATGCCGTGAGCCCGGACGCCCTTCTCCACAACCTCATCGGCTGGACCGTGAGCTGTGGAGGAGGTGTCCCTCTGCCTCCCGCGAGCGTGTCCCACTTCTTGCTGCTCAGGGCGGCCCAGACCAGCAAGATGTGGGACACACAACGCAATTCATGGGACATGCACCGCCAGAAGTGGGACGAGGGGTCCGCCGCCCACCGGAGACGACGACGCCCCGCCCCGGGCGAGCGGGACGGGGCGACGATGCCAGGACTCAGCCGAAGAGCGCGGCGGCCTCTTCGTAGCGGTACAGGGGCACGCTGTTGAGCTCGCCGAGCGCGTCGGCGAACGGCACGCGGATGATGTCGGTGCCGCGCATGGCGACCATCTGCCCCCAGGCGCCCTCCGCGAGGGCGTCGGCGGCGTGGAGCCCGAGACGCGTCGCGAGCACGCGGTCGAACGCCGAGGGCGAACCGCCGCGCTGGATGTGCCCGAGCACCGTGGCGCGGGTCTCGATGCCGGTCAGGCGCTCGATCTCGGGGGCCAGCAGTTCGCCGATGCCGCCGAGGCGGGGGCGGTTGAAGGCATCCAGGCCCTTGTCACTGAAGGCCTCGTCCATGCCGGTGAGCTTGAATCCCTCGGACACGACCACCAGCGGCGCGCGGCCGCGGTCGTGGGCGCGCGTGACCTGCTCGACGATCTCGTCGATGGACATCGGAACCTCGGGGATGCAGATGACGTGGGCGCCGGCGGCGATGCCGGCGTGCAGCGCGATCCAGCCGACGTGACGGCCCATGACCTCGGCCACCATGCAGCGCTGGTGCGAGTCGCCGGTGGTGCGGAGGCGGTCCATGGCATCCGTGGCGATGTTGACGGCGGTGTCGAAGCCGAACGAGTAATCGGTCGCGCGGAGGTCGTTGTCGATCGTCTTGGGAACACCGAGGACGTTGATGCCGTCCTTGGACAGGCGGTCGGCCGCGGCGAGCGTCCCCTCGCCGCCGATCGCGACGATGCCGTCGATGCGGTGGCCGTACAGGGTCTTGGAGATGTTCTCGGCTCCGCCGCGCACACCCTCGTACGGGTTCGTGCGACTCGTGCCGAGGATCGTGCCGCCGACCTTCGACAGACCCTTCACCTCGTGACGCGTCAGCGGGAAGAAGTCGCCGTCGACGACTCCGCGCCAACCGTCGCGGATGCCGACGAACTCGATGTCGTAGTTGGTGGTGCCCTTGAGCACGACGCCACGGATGACGGCGTTCAGCCCGGGGCAGTCTCCGCCACTGGTCAGGATGCCGATCTTCATGCTGGAACCTCGCTATTGGGGATGATCGAGTCGGCGACGCTGCCGCGTTCGACACTAGCGCCCCACCCCGCGCGCCCGCCAAACGGAGGACGGCTCACGCGGGATGCCACCGGTCCACGCCCATGTTGTGCTCGGCGGCCCACCGGTCCTCGGCACCCGCCTGGACGACGTCTCGGAACCAGAAGGTCTCGTCAGGAACCCACCCGGCAACCGTGCTCGCGAGCCCGCCGCCGACGTCGATGATGCGTCCCGCGCTCGTGAGGTATCCGGTCACGGTGAGATGAACGCCGACCGCCTCGCGGGCGACCGCCGCCCAGTCCGGGATCACCCACGCACCGTCACGCCCCGTGGCCCACTCCCACACGGTGCGCCGTGACGCGGTGACGACGAGGGGATGCCGTCGACACAGCGCCGCCCATGCGTCGGGTCCGTGGATCTCGACCACGTCGCCCGCGGGAGGGGTGACGCGCCGCGACCGGGCCGTCAGCCACCCGTGGGAGTCCTCGACGAATGACAGCCCCACGGGGCCCCGCTCGCCGACGCGCGTCGTGCGAGGCAGCCCGAACGGCGGCACCGACCACCAGGGCCCCGAGACCCCCGTGTAGCCCGCGAACTGAAGCTCCTCCGCTGTCGTGTCGGTGCGCCACTCGGGAAGGATCTCGCCCGGGTGACCTGCGCGGAACGGTTCCTCCTCCCACGCCACGGCTGCCTGATCCTGGCGCGCGAGCGGACTCGCCCACCAGTCGACGTGCCGGGACAGCGCGATGCCGTTCGCCACCCGGCGCAGAACGGAGTGCATCTCCGGCGCCGCCGCGAGTTCATCCATCCCCGAGGGCGGCTGCCAGTACGCGGCTTCGTCGACCGCGTGCCACAGCGCGTGCGTGAGCGTCTCCGCCGTCATCGCGGGCACCGGGAGCGCGGCGAGTGCCGCCGCCGCGTCGTGCGCGGACACTTCAGGCTCCACGAACGGCTCGGACCCGTCGCTGAACGAGAGCAGCACGCTCGCCCCTCGCTCGCGCCCGTGCGCCGCCCAGAACACCGCCTGCACGGCATCCCGCGTCTCGGGGGTGTCGGCACGACGCGCCCCCTCCAGCAGGATCTCCAGGCACAGCCGCCGTCCGCGCGGGCCGTCGAGCAGCGCGGAGGCATCCAGGGGCATGCCCCGACCCTAGCGACCCCGCCCGACACGGCAGCCGTCGCCGGGTCCGCGGACCCGCGGCATGACGCACGAACGCCCCGGCAGCACCGGGGCGTTCGTGGGAGGCATCAGGCCCCGAGCGCCTGGCGCAGCAGGTGCATGAGGGCGGACAGCTGCACGGAGTCGCTCGAGCCGGGCTCGATGGCGAGGCCGTCGAGCGCGCGCTGCGCCAGCCCCTCCTTCGAGTCGATGAGCTCGGCGATCTTGGTGTCGATGGTGTGCGCCGCGATGATGCGCCACGCCGTGACGGGCTCGTCCTGGCCGATGCGGTGCACGCGGTCGATCGCCTGCGTCTGCTCGGCGGCGGTCCACGACAGCTCGGCGAGCACGACGTTGGACGCCGCCTGCATGTTCAGCCCCACACCGGCGGCGGTGAGCGAACACACCGCGATCCCGACGGAGGGGTCGGTGTTGAACGCGTCGATCGCCGCCTGGCGGGCGGTGGACGTCTGGTCTCCGCGCACCGACACCGCGGTGAGCCCGGATGCCTTGAAGTGCGCCTCCGCGGCATCCATGACGTCGATGTGCTTGGCGAAGAAGACGACCTTGCCGACCGATCGCTGCAGCTGCACGGCGTAATCCGCGGCGAGCTGCGCCTTGGCCTGACCGATGCGGCGGACCATCGTGAAGACGTTCTCGGAACCGGTTCCGGCGGCCTTGCTCTCTTCCAGCTCGCCGTGCGCGACGAGGCGCACGATGTCCTCGTCGATCTCGCCCGGCGCGAGCCCGCGGTCACCGCGGGCCTCGATGATGCGGCGGTACTTCGCCGCGAGGCGCGCCCCGAGCTCGCGCTCGGCGTGCCGGATCGACCGGCCGTACTCGTCGTCCAGCTCGACGGGGAGGTCGGCGATGAGCTTGTCGGGCAGGTCGGCGGCGACGTCCTTCTTCTTCCGACGCACGATGCCCAGGGAGATCACGGCCTCGCGCGCTTCGGGATAGAACGCCTTGTCCGCGGGGGTGAGGCCCGTGGCATCCAGCTTGGCCATCAGCTCCGCGCCCGGCTTCTCGCCGTTCGTCCAGCCGAGGAAACGCCAGATCGCGTCGAAGTCTTCGACGTCGTTGATCAGCGGGGTACCCGTGAGGGCGAGCAGCAGCGGATCGCGCGTCTGCTGACGGACACGGGATGCCAGTGCGAGGACCTTCTGCGACCGCTGCGACGACAGGTTCTTGATGAAGTGCGCCTCGTCGACCGCGATGCCCTTGAGACCGATCGACGACAGCCAGGACAGGTGCCGGTCGAGGATCTCGTAGTTGACGATGAACACGTCGGCGAACGCGTCGATGTCGGCGCCGCTGCCGGAGATCACCGTGGCACGGCGGTGCGGCGTCCAGCGCTGCACCTCGCGCGCCCAGTTCATCTTCACGACGTTGGGGACGACGACCAGCAGCGGGTAGGCCTCGGCGACCGAAGCCGCGAGCACCGATTCGGCCGTCTTGCCGAGGCCCGGCTCGTCGGCCAGCAGGAACGAGCGGTGCCCCTGGCGGACCGCCTCGAGGAAGCGGGACTGGTGCGGCATGACTTCGAGGCCGCGCGGCGAGAGCCGATCGAACTCGGGGACGGGCGGCAGGTCCATGCTCGCGGCCGAGCCTCCGGCACCCATCTCGAACGCCTTGTACAGGGGTCCCATGAGCTCCCAGCCGTCCAGGCGGCGCCGGGGGGCGTCACCGATGGGGCGCGGGGTGAGGTCGGGCGGGAGGAAGGGGTTCGCCATCTGCCGCGCCTCGATCGAGGGCGGGACGACCTGCTTCTCGGCGAGCGCCGCGGGGACGACCGGCGAGACCTTCGGGGCGTTGTCGGTGATGATCAGCTCGTCCGGCGGCAGGTCGGCGCCGGACTCCAGCAGCCAGTCCCGGCGCATGCGGCGCGCGACGGGCGACGTGGCCTGGTCGACCTCGAGGAGCTGGATCAGCGACGTGTCGCGCGCGGCGGTCTTGGCCAGGATCGTGGCCACACCGTCGAGGCGCTTGAGCAGCTCGGCGCGCGCGGCGTCGGTGATCTCGGTGTCGGCCTTCACGCGCGCGCGCTCCTCGCGGACGAGGAAGGCGATCACCTGGAACTTCACGCGGTTGGTCGGGCCGAGCTTGCCGCGTTGGGCCTTGGCTTCGACCTCGCGCACCTTGCGGGCGAGGATGGGGATGACGGGGGCCTCGTCATCGCGACGGGATGACGAGGTCTTGCGGCGCCGTTGGCTCGAGCCTCGGGCGGCGGTTGCCGTGGTCGGCATGCTCCTCCTGAGCGTGTCGTCCGGATGTGTCCGGGACGTCCCGGCCGGTGGCCGGTGGATCAGTGACCCCGGAGAATGCCGCGAGACTCACCGCCGGAGCGGCAGCGTCTGCGACCCGCAACGCGTCTTCACCGGAACGGCTCGCGAGGAGGCGGGTGACGGGGTCGAGTCCATTCTAGCGCGTCGGCGGGGGGTCCTGACGTACCCACCCGCGCGCGCCGCGGCCGCACCTACGCTGAGGGGATGGCCGAACCGATGTCGCGGGACCAGCGCGTGGTGCTGACCGTCGCGGTCCTGGCATCCTTCGTCTCCTTCCTCGACGGCACCGTCGTCACGGTCGCGCTCCCCGCCATCTCGCGCGACCTGGGCGGGGGCCTCTCGACGCAGCAGTGGGTGGTGGACGCCTATCTCGTGACCCTCGGCGCGTTCATCCTCGTCGCCGGGTCGCTCAGCGACGTCCTCGGGCGCACGCTCGTGCTCCGCATCGGTCTGGTCGGCTTCGGCATCACCTCGGTCGCGATCGCCGCCGCGCCCACCGCCGAATTCCTCATCGTCGCGCGAGCCCTCCAGGGGGTCGCGGGGGCCCTGCTCGTACCGAGTTCGCTCGCGCTGATCACGTCGACCTTCCGCGGACCGACCCAGGCCCGCGCGATCGGCATCTGGACCGGCGCCACCACCGTCGCGATGATCGCGGGGCCGCTCATCGGCGGGGTGTTCGTCGACACGCTGTCGTGGCGCCTGGTGTTCCTCGTGAACGTCCTGCCGATCGGGGTGACGCTGTGGCTGCTCGCTCGGCGCGCGCACGCCGACCAGCGACGCCCGGGTGCGCACGTCGACGTGCTCGGGGCCGTGCTCTGCGCGGTCGGGCTCGGTGGGATCGTCTTCGCCCTGATCGAGCAACCGAACCTCGGCTGGGGGTCGCCCGTGATCTGGGTGCCCGCGGCGCTCGGCGCGGCCGCGTTCGCAGGGTTCCTCGTCCGTCAGCGCGTCGCACGCGAGCCGCTCATGCCGCTGGATCTGTTCCGCTCGCGCAACTTCTGGGCCGGCAACCTCACCACGATGTTCGTCTACGCCGCCCTGTCGCTGAACGGCTTCGTCCTCAGCGTCTACCTGCAGCAGGGGGCGGGGCTCCCGGCGACCCTCGCGGGCCTCGCGTCCCTTCCGAGCACGTTGCTGATGATCACCCTCAGTTCCCGCATGGGCGCCCTCTCGGGACGCATCGGGCCGCGGCTGTTCATGACCCTCGGCCCCGCGGTGATGGCGATCGGCGCGCTGCTGCTGCTGTCGGTGCGTCCCGAGTTCGACTACTGGACGCAGGTGCTGCCGGGCGTCGTGGTGTTCGGCCTCGGCCTGACCGCCACGGTGTCGCCGCTGACGGCGGCCGTCCTGGGCGCGATCGACACGGAGCGGTCGGGGATCGCCTCAGCCGTCAACAACGCGGTTTCTCGCGTCGCAGGACTCCTGGCGATCGCCGCGGTGTCCGCCGTCGCGGGCGGTGCGCTCGACATCGACGGATTCCACCGCGCAGCGATCTTCACCGCCGTGCTCATGGTGCTCGGCGCGACGACGTCGTTCCTCGGCATCCGGAACCATCTTTCGCGCCGCGACTGAGGTCGTGGGCATAGGTACTGGATGCCGCGCGGTCGCGGCTCAGCGCAGGATGCCGCGCACGCGCTCGACGTCGTCGGCCATCTGCACGAGCAGCGCGTCGACACCGTCGAACGCCGCCATGCCCCGGACGCGCTCGACGAAACGCACCTCCACGTGATGCCCGTACAGGTCGAGGTCGGTCTCGTCGAGGACGTACACCTCGACCTGCCGGTGGTGCACGTCGTCGAACGTGGGATTCGTCCCGATGCTGATCGCGGCCGGATAGCTGATGCGTCGGGCACCGTCCACGTCGATCAGCCACCCGGCGTACACGCCGTCGGCGGGCACGAAGCCCTCGAGATCGGGCGAGAGGTTCGCCGTCGGGTACCCGAGCTCGCGCCCGCGCTTGAGCCCGTGCACCACCTCGCCCCACACCGACGGCGCGCGACCCAGGAGCCGGGCGGCGGTGGCGATGTCGCCCGCCGCCAGCGCCTCGCGGATCCACGTCGACGACACACGGCGGTCGGCGTGCACGGCGCGGACGTCGTCGACCACATCGACGCGGAAGCCGTCCCGCTCCCCCAGCCGCTCGAGGAGATCGGGGTCGCCGGCGCCGCCGGCACCGAATCGGAAGTCGCGCCCGACGAGCACGGTGCGGGCGGCGAGCGCGTCGACCAGCACCTCGCGGACGAATTCCTCGGCCGGCTGCGCGGCGCGCGCCTCGTCGAAGGTCAGCAGGAGCGTGGCATCCACTCCCGCGCGATCGAGCAGTTCGAGCTTCTGGTGCGGGCCGATCACGTCGGGCGGGCACCTGTCGGGCCGGAGGACGCTCAGCGGGTTGCGGTCGAAGGTGACGGCGACGACCTGAGCACCGTCCGCCGCCTCCACGCGGGCGCGATCGATGACGGCCCGATGACCGGTGTGCACACCGTCGAACTTCCCGATCGCGACGACCGAGGGACCGAAGCCCGACGGCACCTCCGCCGGGTCGCGGAAGACGATCACGATGCCGTCCTGCGATGCCGGATCAGCCACCACAGACCGAGGAACGGCAGCACGAGCGGGATGAACAGGTAGCCGATGCCGTACACCGACCACACCGTCGGGTGCTGGAAGAGCGAGGGCAGCGCCAGGCTCAGGGTGCCGACGACCAGGACCCCGACCAGCTCGAAGCCGATCGCGACCCAGGCGACGCGGTACCAGGCCGGACGCGCGGAGAAGATCAGCGCGAGCGTGGCCAGGATGTACACGACCGCGGCGAGCGCCGAGAGGGAGTACGCGACGGGGGCGTCGTCGAACTCGCGGACGATCTGCACGAACGACCGGCCGGTCGCGGCGAGCGCCATGATGCCGTAGACGATCACGAGGACCCGGCCGATGCCGGTCATTCCGCGGGTGCGGGCGGGAGTGGTGGATGCCATGACCTTCCGAGTCTAGTTCGGACGGTGCCCGCGCTCACCGTGCGGCGGAGGCCGTCAGGCCACCTGGACCGTCCAGATCGCGTGCATGCGCCACACCATGACGGCGACGGCGAGGGCGGCGACCCCCATGACGACGGTGCTCCAGCGGCTGCGTTCGATGAGAGCCCACGCTGCCCCCGCCGGCGGCAGGAGCGCGGCGGAGACGAGGTAGGTCCAGAACTCCAGCAGGCTCCCCGTCGGCGGGTTCCCGGCGAACGGCGAGACGAGGGCGATGACGATCTGGACGATCAGGAGCACCTCGATGAGGGCGAGCGCCCCCACGGTCAGGTCGGACGGGCGTCGTCCGACGAGCCCCGCGACGACCGCGATGAGCCCCGCCAGCACGGCGATCCCCACCTGCGTGAGTGTGAACCACAGGATCATCCCGCGACCTCCTCGGGCATGTTCATGACGCTCTTGAGCTGAGTCCCCCGGCGTTCGACGATCCCCACGAGTCGTCCGTCCGGATCGATCGCCGCGGCGCGTTCCCCCGTGAGGCGGCCGCCCCCGTCGATGCGCTTGCCGTGGCGCAGGTCGCGCGCCTCGTCCGCACCGACCGCGAGCGCACCGACGACCACGGCCGCGGCGGTCGCCGGCTTCACGAGGGCGGTCTCGGCGATGTCGTCGACCGTCACCGCGGCGACGACGTCGAAGGCTCCGATGCGGGTGCGCCGGAGCGCGGTGAGGTGGCCACCGACCCCGAGCGCCGCGCCGAGGTCCCGTGCGAGCGCGCGGATGTACGTGCCGCTGGTGCAGTCCACGACGACGTCGAGCGCGATGGTCGCACCCTCGCGCCGCGTTTCGCGGACCTCGAACCGCGACACGGTCACCCGACGGGCCTTCAGCTCCACCGTCTCGCCCGCGCGGGCGAGATCGTAGGCGCGGCGACCCTGCACCTTGATGGCCGAGACCGTGCTGGGCACCTGGTCGATCTCGCCGGTGAGTGCGCGGATGCCGGCATCGATCGCCGCGTCGGTCACGGCGGCGACGACAGCCGCATCCGCTCGCGCCGTCTCGACGCCGTCGGCGTCGTCGCTGTCGGTCGATATCCCCAGCAGGATGGTCGCCTCGTACGTCTTGTCGGCACCCACGATGTAGGTGAGGAGGCGCGTCGCGCCCTCGACGCCGAGCACGAGGAGTCCGGTGGCCATCGGGTCGAGCGTGCCCGCGTGACCGATCTTGCGGGTCCCCAGGGCGCGGCGCGCCCGCGCCACGACGTCATGGCTGGTGATGCCCCCCGGCTTGTCGACCAGGAGGATGCCGGCGCGCGCCATCAGCAGAAGTCGCCGAACACCTGCACGGGGTGCGCGGGGTCGGAGTTCTCGACGATGACGGATGCCGCGACCCGCGGCCGCGCGGTGCGGACGTACTGCTTCTCGGCGTCCGGGAGCTCGGGGCGCGGAGCGCCGACCGGCGGGTTCGCCTCCAGCCACACCGACCAGTTCCACAGGCCCCGGAGACCCGAGGCGTGGAGGAAGCGCCCGTCGACGACGAGGACCGCGCGATCCGGGGCGGGCGTGCTGCTGCCGTCGAACGGCTCCCCCGCACGGAAGGGGGCGACGATCCGCTCGCGCACGTCGCCGGCGTCGTCGGCGAGTGTCGCGCGGAAGACGGCCGTGCCGTCCTCGCCGACCGCTGCGGCGAAAGCGTCCGCGAAGGCCGTGGCGGCAGCGGCATCCAGCGCGTCGATCGCCACGACGAGACGCCCGTTACCCGCGTTCTGGCGCATCAGGTCGCGGAGGCTCCGCTGCACGGTCTCGACGGGGTTCTCGCTCGACATGCCTCCAGCCTACGGTCGCTCCCGGCGCTGCGCTCGCGACCGGGGCTGCCGCCTCCGGGGGCGGCGCCGTCGACGGGGCGGTGCCTGCGACAGCGGGCAGTGCCGGCGCCGCGAGCGCTGCCGCCGCGGTCGCGACCCGCCCCACATCCGCGATAAACGCGATCGGCGACCAGAAACAGCGCGACACCGCGTTTCTCTCCGCCTATTGCGTTTGTCGGCAGCATGGAGAGCGCCGCAGCGCTCGCGCGCGGAGGAGCTCGCGGCCGCGCGGGCTCATAGGGTGGAGGGATGCCAGGGATCGCCGCGCCGCTCATCGCGTGGTACCGCGGCAGCGCGCGGGACCTGCCGTGGCGCCGGCCGGGATTCGGCGCGTGGGGCACCCTGGTCAGCGAGTTCATGCTGCAGCAGACCCCCGTCGCGCGCGTCATCCCCCACCTCGAAGCGTGGCTGGGACGCTGGCCGACGCCGGCGGACCTGGCCGCGGCCGCCCCCGCCGAGGCCGTCACCCAGTGGGCGAACCTGGGGTACCCGCGGCGCGCCCTCTGGCTGCACCGCGCCGCCGTCGAGATCCGCGACCGCCACGACGGGACCGTGCCGCGCGACGTCGACGCCCTGCTCGCGCTCACCGGCATCGGCGACTACACGGCACGTGCCGTGGCGGTGTTCGCCTACGGCGACCGGCATCCCGTCGTCGACACGAACACCCGCCGCGTCCTCGCCCGTGTCGTCGACGGCGTCGCCCAGCCCGGACCGCCGGGCAAGGCGGATCTCGCCCGGATGACCGCGGAGCTCCCCGATGACATCGGCGAGGCGGCGATCGTCAACGCGGCGGCGATGGAGCTCGGTGCGATCGTGTGCACGGCCCGCGCGCCGAAGTGCGACGTCTGCCCCCTCGCGGCGCAGTGCGCGTGGCGAGCGGCCGGGTATCCGGCATCCGAGGATCGCCGGCGACGCCAAGCGAAGTACGAGGGAAGCGATCGACAGGCGCGCGGCGCGGTGCTGCGAGTGCTGCGCGAGGCGGCGCCGGCTGCCGTGCTCCTCGACGACGTCGTTCCCGACTGGCCCGATCCGGTGCAGCGCGACCGCGCCATCGACTCGCTCATCTCCGACGGGCTCGCCGAGGCCGAGGGCGGCGCGCTCTTCCTCCCCCGCTGACCGCCGCGGTTCAGGTCGACGGCGTGCCCGATGGCGCGTCAACCCGGACCGGGTCGGGGCCGAGCCGTGCGTCGAGCCGATCGGCGCGGAACTGCCCCGACAGGACGAGGACCGCGATCCCGACGGCGAAGACGCCCCACATCACGACGCCCAGCGGACCGGCCACCACCGGGGACGGCGTGGCGGAGTCGGCCGCGACGACCAGCGCCCCGAGCCCCGCCGAGGCGTTGAAGGCTCCGTGGGCGAACACCGCGGGCCAGACCGACGCGGTGCGCAGCCGGGTCCACCCGATCAGGATGCCGAAGAGGATGCACCCCACGATCATCAGGAGCACGCCGAACGCGTTGGGCTCGAGGAAGTTGTATCCGAGGAGGATCAGCGGCGCGTGCCAGAACCCCCAGAAGGCGCCGGAGACCACGAGCGCGGGCCACACGCCCAGCGGCCGGAGGGCGGGAAGCAGGAACCCGCGCCAGCCGAGCTCCTCCCCGAACGCGAACGGCGCGTTGATGACGGCGCCGATGGGGATGGTGGCGAGCTGGACCGCGACGAGCAACCCCACCGGCGGCAGCGGGGTCCCCGCCGGAACCGTCTCTTCGAGCGTCCTCTGGAAGCCCGAGAACCCGACCAGGTCGAACGTCGCCAGGCCGAGCGCGCCGACGATCGCGAGACCGATCGCGACCAGGAGCGGGGCGGCGATGATCACGGCCACGCACGTCCAGACGGTGCGGACGGCCGGCCGGAGGGGCCACATGCCGAGCTCGCGCAGCACGGCGCGCGCGCCGCGACGTCCGCGCGTGCGCCGCTGGACCAGCAGCGCCGCAACGACACCGAGGGACGGCGTGAACATCATGGCGGCGGCGACGAGACCGAGGAACGGATCCGCGAGCCCCTGCCCCCGGAGCCACAGCGGCAGAGCCACGAGCCACGACAGGGCGACGGAGGTGACGGCGAAGACGCCGATGGCGAGCCAGTCCGGGCGAGACGAAGCGGTCATGCGCCGAGCCTACGAACCGGTGGATGCCACCACCTCCCCCGCGCGACGGAGAAGACCGCCCCGCCGCGAGGCGGAACGACGAACGGCCGGACGCGGCCCCTGCGGGGGCGGCATCCGGCCGTCCAGGCGACGCGCGTCAGTCGCGCTCGTCGTCCTCGTCTTCATCGTCCTCGTCGAACTCCCGCGGCTTGACGTACGGGTCGGCTTCGCCGGCGTACGACGCGCTCGCGGCGAGACCGGCGACCGACTCGTCGCGCTCGCGCGCCTCGCGCAGGAGCGCCGAGATGTGGTCGGCGTTCTCCGGGATGGCGTCGAGGATGAACTCCAGCGACGGCGTCAGCCGCGTGTTGAGGTTCTTGCCCACTTCGCTGCGCAGCATGCCCGTGGCCGACTTCAGCGCCGCGGCCGTGTCGGCCCGGTGCGCTTCGTCACCCATCACGGTGTAGAACACCGAGGCATGCTGCAGGTCGCCGGTCACCCGCACATCGGTGATCGTCACGAATCCGAGCCGCGGGTCGCGCAGCCCCTTCTCGAGGCGCTCCGCGAGGACCACCCGGATGCGGTCGGCCACGCGGGCCTGTCGCTCTCCTGCCACTTCCATTCCCATCTCTCACTAAGCGAGGCGTCATATGCCCGATGCCGAAGCAGAGGCGAAGGACGGAGGTTTCGTGGGTCTGCCGGAGCATCGGGGTAGGGGCCCTGCTCTGCTCCGGCGGACCCACGAAACCGGAGGCCGTAGCCGGGAGCTACGACCTCCGGTGTGTGATCAGCCTCGCGGCTTCTCGACCATTTCCGTGGTCTCGATCTCGTCACCGATCTGGATGTCGTTGTACTTACCGAGTCCGATACCGGCCTCGAAGTCCGTGCGGACCTCCGTGACGTCGTCCTTGAACCGGCGCAGCGACTCGATGGCCAGGCCGTCGGCCAGCACCACGCCGTCGCGGATGACGCGCGCCTTGGCGTTGCGCGTGATCGTGCCCGAGCGGACGATGACACCGGCGATGTTGCCGAACTTCGAGGAGCGGAACACCTCGCGGATCTCGGCGACACCCGACTGCACCTCTTCGAACTCCGGCTTGAGCAGGCCCTTGAGCGACTGCTCGACGTCGTCGATCGCGTTGTAGATGACCGAGTAGAACCGGACGTCCACACCCTCGCGGGCGGCGCGCTCGCGGGCCTTCGTGTCGGGACGGACATTGAAGCCGATCACGATCGCGTTGTCGATCGTGGCCAGGTTGATGTCCGACTCGGTGATCGCACCCACACCACGGTGGATGATGCGCAGCTGGACGCTGTCGTCGACCTCGATCTTGAGCAGCGATTCCTCGAGCGCCTCGACGGCACCCGACACGTCACCCTTGATGATGAGGTTGAGCGACTCGACCTTGCCCTCTTCGAGAGCACGGGTGAAGTCCTCGAGCGAGATGCGCTTGCGGGCCTTGGCCAGCTGGGCGTTGCGCTCGGCGGCTTCGCGCTTCTCGGCGATCTGGCGCGCGGTGCGGTCTTCCTCGGTGACGATGAAGACGTCGCCGGCGCGCGGGACCGAGTTGAGGCCCTGCACCTGGACGGGACGGGAGGGGTAGGCCTCCTCGACCGCGTCGCCGTTCTCGTCCATCATCGCGCGGACACGGCCGTATGCCGTTCCCGCGACGATCGCGTCACCGACGCGCAGCGTTCCGGACTGGATGAGCACCGTGGCGACCGAACCGCGACCCTTGTCGAGCTTCGCTTCGATCGCGACACCGCGGGCCGCCTTGTTCGGGTTGGCCGTCAGGTCGAGGCCGGCATCGGCGGTCAGGAGCACGGCGTCCAGGAGTTCCTGGATGTTCGTCCCCTGTCGTGCCGACACGTCGACGAACATGACGTCGCCGCCGTACTCCTCGGCGACCAGACCGTACTCGGTGAGCTGCTGGCGCACCTTGGCGGGGTTGGCGTCGGGCTTGTCGACCTTGTTGACCGCGACCACGATCGGCACATTCGCCGCCTGGGCGTGGTTCAGCGCCTCGACCGTCTGGGGCATGATGCCGTCGTCGGCCGCGACCACGAGGATCGCGATGTCGGTCACCTGCGCACCGCGGGCACGCATGGCGGTGAACGCCTCGTGACCCGGGGTGTCGATGAAGGTGATCGCGCGCTCGATGCCCTCGTGCTCGGTCCAGATCTGGTACGCACCGATGTGCTGCGTGATGCCGCCGGCCTCGCCCGCCACGACGTTCGTCTGGCGGATGGCGTCGAGCAGTCGGGTCTTACCGTGGTCGACGTGGCCCATGACGGTGACCACGGGAGGACGGATCTCGAGGTCGTCCTTGCTCTCGGCCTCCAGCTCGGCATCGAGGTCGAGACCGAAGCCCTCGAGGAGCTCTTTGTCCTCGTCCTCGGGCGAGACCATCTGGATCTTGTAGCCCAGCTCGGCGCCGAGCACCTCGAACGTGGCCTCGTCCAGCGACTCGGTCGCGGTGGCCATCTCGCCCAGGTTGAACAGGATGGTCACGAGCGTGCCGGGCTGCACGGTGTAGCCGCGCAGGGCCTCGAGCTTGTCCGCGAAGTCGGCGATCGAGGCGCCGCGACGCAGGCGGATGATCTCGCCGTTGCCCTTCGAGACGTTGACGCCGCCGACGACCGGCGCCGACCGCATCTCGAATTCCTGCCGCTTCGCCCGACGCGACTTGCGCTGCTTGGACTTGCCGCCACCCTTACCGAAGGCACCCGCGGTACCACCGCCGGGGCCGCGTCCGCGGCCACCGCCGCCACCGGGACGACCGGCGAACCCGCCGCCACCGGGAGCACCCGGGGCGCCACCGGGGCGCTGGAAGCCGCCACCGGCACCGCCGGGACGACCGGGACCGCCGGGACGCTGCTGGAACGGCGCGCCGGGACGACCGCCGCCGCCGGGACGACCGGCACCACCGGGACGCGGGGCGCCGGGACGCGGAGCACCCGGGCGCGGGGCCTGGGGACGCGGGATGTTGCCGGGGGTCGGGCGCTGGCCCATGCCCTGCGCCGACGCGAAGGGGTTGTTGCCCGGGCGCGGGCCGGCGGGACGCTGACCCATGCCCTGCGCCGAGGCGAAGGGGTTGTTGCCGGGGCGTGCGCCGCCCGGGCGCGGGGGCGCGCTGGGGCCGGGCTTGGGGCCGCCGGGCTTGGGCGCCTGCGAAGCCGGAGCCTGCGACGCGGGGGCCTGCGAACCGGGGCTCGGGGCCTGCGATGCGGGAGCCGCCGGGGCGGACTCGGCGGGAGCGGGAGCGGATGCCGTGGGCGCCGGAGCCGCGGGCTCGGGTGCGCTCTTCGGCGCAGCCGGACGCGCCGGGCCGGGCGTGGGACCGGACGGTCGCGCACCGGGGGTCGCCGCGGGACGCGCGGGGCCGGGACGGGCGCCCGGGCGGGACGCTGCCGCGGCAGGCTTGGCATCCGAGGATCCCGACGACCCCTCGGCCGCGAGGGCGGCGCGGAGCTTACGGGCCACCGGGGGTTCGATGGTCGATGAAGGGCTCTTGACGAATTCGCCGAGCTCCTTCAGCTTCGCGAGCGCGACTTTACTGTCGACGCCGAGCTCGGAAGCGATCTCGTGCACGCGTGGTTTTGCCACAATTCTCCTGTCTGAGGGCCTCCCCCGGACAGGGCAGACCGCTAGTTGCGGACGGGTCTCATTTCGAGCCGTTCACTTCGTGTCCATAGCCGTTCAGCCTTTTCGCTGGTGGTGTGATTCGAAGGTCTGCGTGTCAAGCGGGCCTGACACACGCAATGCTCGTACGAAGGCGCGGCGCGCGAGAGCTTTCCCGACGCACGCGTCCGTCTCGTGCACCCACGCACCCCGTCCCGGCAGGACCGCCCGCTCGTCTCTGACGAGGACCGACCCGTCCGCGACCACGCGCAGAAGCGATGATCGGGGGGCACGTGCGCGGCATCCGACGCACGTTCGTACAGGTTCCATCGTACACCTCGCCGTCGTCCGGACGACGGACGCTCAGTTGTCTTCGAGGATGCTGTCCGGCTGGATGTCGATCTTCGCCCCGGTCAGCTTGGCGGCGAGGCGGGCGTTCTGCCCCTCCTTGCCGATGGCCAGCGACAGCTGGTAGTCGGGCACCAGCGCGCGGACGGCCTTGGTCGTGGCATCCAGCACGAAGCTCGACGTGACCTTCGCGGGCGACAGGGCGTTGGCGACGAACTTGGGCAGCTCGGCGTCGTAGTCGATGATGTCGATCTTCTCGCCGGCCAGCTCCTCGGTCACGGCGCGCACGCGGCGGCCGAGTTCGCCGATGCAGGCGCCCTTGGCGTTGACCGTCGGGTCGTTGGCCTTGACCGCGATCTTCGTGCGGTGGCCGGCCTCGCGGGCGAGCGAGACGATCTCGACCAGGCCGCCGGCGATCTCGGGGACCTCGAGGGCGAAGAGCTTGCGGACGAGCCCGGGGTGCGTGCGCGAGACCGTGATCTGCGGGCCCTTGGTGCCCTTGGACACGCTGGTCACGTACACGCGAAGCCGCGAACCGTGCGCGTAGGTCTCGCCGGGCACCTGCTCCTCGGGCGGCAGGATCGCCTCGACCGTGCCGAGGTCGACGTGCACCATCCGCGGGTTCGGACCCTGCTGCACGACGCCGGCGACGATGTCGCCTTCCTTGCCCTTGAACTCCCCCAGCACGGCGTCGTCGGCGATGTCGCGCAGACGCTGGCTGATGACCTGCTTCGCGGCGAACGCGGCGATGCGACCGAAGTCGTCGGGGGCCTGCTCCTCCTCGCCGATCACCGCACCCTCCTCGTCGAGGACGGGGGTGTAGATGCCGACGTGGCCGCTCTTGCGGTCGAGCTCCGCCCGCGCCCCGGCGGGGATCTCACCGCTGGGCGAGATGTGCTTGGCGTAGGCGGTGAGGATCGCCTGCTCGATGATGCGCGCGAGTTCGTCGAAGGGGATCTCCTTCTCGCGTTCGATCGTCTTCAGAAGTGCGAGATCGATGTCCACAAGACCCTCCGTATTCAGCTCTCGTCGGCACGAACGGCGCCGACAACCCTCCTACGATACCCGGATGCCGGCTCCCCCGCGACCTGGCCCGGCCATGCGCTCCAGCGGGTTCGCCGCCAGCTTGTCGAGCACTCCCCCGTCGACCAGGCGCCGCGCCGCGGTGTCGGGCTTGCGGCGCGCCTGATCGACGACGCACGCGCCGAACTCCGCCGCGAGCGCGCCGCGCGGATACGCGGTGAGCACCTCCCGCACGAACTCCGGTGGCAGGGCGTCGGGCCGCGCCCCCGAGATGTCCAACGCCGTCGCGGTCTCTAGCAGATACCCCTCGGCATCCATCTCGGGGTCCACGCTCGGCCAGTTGTGCCGCACGACGACGTCGAGCACGCGTTCCCGTCGCGCGCGCTCCCACCCGGCGCCGGCCGTGAGGGCGATGCCCACGTGGCCGCCGGCGTGCTCGTACGACAGGGTGTGGTTGTCGAACTCCGTCACGGTGCCGACGTCGTGCAGCACCGCCGAGACGTAGAGCAGTTCGTGATCGATGTCGGCGATGCCGTCGACGAGCGCGAACGCCTCGGCCCACAGCCACGACCGCAGCGCGTGCGCGGTGATCGCGGGTGACTGGTACTCCTCGGCGAGCGCGAGAGCGCCGCGGCCGGCGAGGGTGTCGGGGACGCGGATGTCGGCGATCTGCACGGTACCTCCTGGGCTGGGATTCCCACTCTTGCGCGCGCGGCCACCGCGCACCCGCGCCGGACGGTCACCTTCCGCCGCCTTCCCGCCAACCAGCCTCGGAACGACGGATGCCACGACCCGTGGGCCGTGGCATCCGGTGTGCTCAGTTGACCGGGGTGGCGTGCCAGATGCGGTCGAGGTAGTCGCGCATCGCCCGGTCGGAGGAGAAGAAGCCGCTGCGCGCGACGTTGAGGATCGCCGAGCGCACCCACGTTTCCTGGTCGGCATAGGCCAGGTCGACCCGCTCCTGCGCGTCGATGTAGGTGCCGAAGTCGGCGAGCGCCATGAACCGGTCGTCGTACAGGAGGTTGGAGATGAGCGGCTCGAAGACCGTCCGGTCGCCGTCCGAGAACGTGCCCGCGGCGATCAGGTCGATCGCCCGGCGCAGGCGTTCGTCCGCCTGGTAGAAGTCGGCGGGACGGTATCCCTCGGCCCACAGCGCCTCCACCTCGGGCTCGCTCATGCCGAACAGGAAGAAGTTGTCGTCGCCGACGAGCTGACGGATCTCGACGTTCGCGCCATCGTCGGTACCGATGGTGAGGGCGCCGTTGAGCGCGAGCTTCATGTTGCCGGTGCCCGAGGCCTCCTTGCCGGCGAGGGAGATCTGCTCGGACAGGTCGGCCGCGGGGATGATGCTCTCGGCGAGGGTGACGTTGTAGTTCGCCGGGTACAGCACCTTCAGGCGCCCCTCGACGCGCGGGTCGGTGTTGACGACCTCGCCCACGGCGTTGATGAGGTGGATGATGTGCTTGGCCATCGCGTATCCGGGGGCGGCCTTGGCACCGAAGAGGAACGTCCGCGGCTGCACGTCCTCCACGTTCACGCGCCCGGACACGATGCCGTCGTACGTGCTCACGATGTGCAGCACCTTGAGCGTCTGCCGCTTGTACTCGTGGAGGCGCTTGATCATGACGTCGAGCAGGTGTCCGTCGTCGAGGGAGGTGCCGTCGCGCGCGGCCAGCACGCGGCTCAGTCGGCGCTTGTTCGCGGCCTTGACCGCGGCGAAGCGCTCACGGAACTCGGGGTCGTCGGCGAACGCCTCGAGCCCGCGCAGACGCTCGAGGTCGACCGTCCAGCCGGCGCCGAGCGTCTCGGTGATGAGGGCCGAGAGCTCGGGGTTCGCGAGCCGCAGGAACCGGCGCGGCGTGACCCCGTTGGTGACGTTCGTGAACTTCTCGGGCCACATCTTCGCGAAGTCCTTCAGGACGTTGTCGCGCAGCAGCTGCGAGTGCAGTTCGGCGACGCCGTTCACCTTGGAACCCGCGACCGTGGCGAGGTAGGCCATCCGCACCGATCGGTAGGGGTGCTCGCCGATGATCGACATGTCGCGGATGAGCATCTCGTCGTCGCCGAAGCGGTCGCGCACCTCGAGCAGGAACTCGTCGTTGATGCGGTAGATGATCTCGAGGTGACGCGGCAGCAGCCGTCCGAGGAGGTCCACCGACCACACCTCCAGCGCCTCCGGCAGCAGCGTGTGGCACGTGTACGCGAAGCACTTCTGGGTGATCGCCCACGCGGCATCCCACTCGAGGTGCTTCTCGTCGATGAGCACGCGCATGAGCTCGGGCACGCCGATGACGGGGTGGGTGTCGTTGAGCTGGAAGATGACGCGCTCGGGCAGCTTCGCCAGATCGAAGCCCTCGGGCAGCACGTTCTCGACGAAGTCGGCGATGGATGCCGCGACGAAGAAGTACTGCTGCTGGAGACGCAGCTCCTTGCCCTGCGGGGTGGAGTCCTCGGGGTAGAGGACCTTCGAGATGTTCTCGGCGAAGGTCTGCGCGCGCACCGACGCGACGTAGTCGCCCGAGTTGAACGTGTGCAGATCGAACGCGTTCGTCGCCACCGCCCGCCACAGGCGCAGGGTGTTCACGCGACCGTTGTGATAGCCGGGGACCATCATGTTGTAGGGCACGGCGAGGACGTTCCACTCGGGCACCCAGCGGGTGCGCTCGACGCCGTCGTCGTCGTAGGTCTCGGTGTGCCCCGCGAACGAGATGGTCTGCGCGGCCTCGGGGTGCGGGAAGTCCCACGGCGAGCCGAGCCGCAGCCACGCGTCCGGCTGCTCGACCTGCTGCCCGTCGGCGAAGGCCTGACGGAAGATCCCGTACTCGTAGCGGATGCCGTAGCCGATCGTGGGGATGCTCATCGTGGCCAGCGAGTCGATGAAGCACGCCGCCAGACGGCCGAGGCCGCCGTTGCCGAGCCCGGGCTCGATCTCCAGCGCACGGAGGTCGGCGATGTCGATGCCGCACTGCGCGAGCGCTTCGGTCGCGATGTCGGTCAGGCGGGCCGCGAGGAGGTTGTTGTCGAGCTGGCGCCCCAGCAGATACTCGGCGGAGAGGTAGCACACCGTCTTGGACTGCTGCGTGCTCTGCTGCGCCTGATCGTCGAGCCAGCGCGCCATGAGGTAGTCGCGGACGGTCCCCGCCAGCGCCAGATACCGGTCGTTGTCGTCGGATGTCGACAGGGCGACACCCTGGTCGAAGTTCAGGTTCTGCAGGAAGCGACGGACGAAGCCGTCGACCGACGCGGGTGGGGCCGCCACGGGCGCGAGCGCGAGCGGGTGGGTGGGGCGGAGCTCGGACGCGGGAGAAGTGATGTCGGGCACCCTCCGACCGTAATGAGAACCGGCCGCACTCGCCAAGAGGGATCGGCTCCGACACAGGATCTTCACCTCGTCGCCGCACAGCCGACGCATGCGCCGGTCAGCGCAGTCCGCACCCGTCGGTGACCTGCGATCGACGCTCGATCAGGTCTTTCGTCCAGTCGAACAGCACCGGCAGGAACCGGGACTTCGGCAGGATCGGGCGCAGGTGGTCGTACCCGGCGTAGGTCGCCCACCGCACCGGTTGACCCTCGGCGCACAGCCGGTCGACGTAGTCCCGCTGGAGTCGGGGCGGGATGACCTCGTCGTCGGCGCCCCACGCGACGAGCATCGGCGTTCCGAGCGGCTGGGTGATGGTGTTCTCGGCGAGGCGTCGGCCCAGCGCCCCCTCGGTGAGATCGGCGCTGTAGAGGGGCCGGTCCTCCGACACCCCCAGGGCCGCGAGGACCGACACCACGACGCCCGGTTCGCTCGGGCACCGCTGGGTCATCTCGAGCACGATCGACCGGGACCCCTCGGCGATGTAGTCGTCGAGCGCGACGTCCGGGTAGGTGCGGGAGTACGGCACGAGCACCCACGACGTGATGACCGACAGCATCGCGTTCGGCGGTCCGGACAGCAGTTCCCGCGCCAGCGCGGGCGGATCGGCGACGGGCGCCACGACCGCGGTGCCGAGCACGTCGATCCCCGGGGCGTACTCGGGAGCGATGGCGGTGGTCCACAGCGCCGCGTGTCCGCCCTGCGAGTGGCCCCACACCACCGTGTCGGGCGACAGTGTCAGATCGGCGCGCAGCTCCCCCGCCGCCAGGACCGCGTCCAGCGACGACCGCGCCTCCCCCTCGCCGATCAGGTAGGGGTAGACCCCCGGCGCACCCTGACCGGAGAAGTCGGATGCCACGACCACCCAGCCCGCCGTGAGCGCCTGCTCGAGCGCGGGGATCGACCACTTCGTCGCCGACGCGTCACGCAGGCTCGGCGCACAGCCCTGCGCGACCCCGGTCGTCCCGTGGTTCCAGACGATGACCGGGCGCGGGCCGGAGGGCGGGTCCTTCGGCACGATGACCAGCGCGCTCGACACGGCCGCCCGGCCCACGGCATCCCGGGTCGTGTAGAGGATCCGTGTGACGTCGCCGTTCTCGGGCAGGCGTCCGAGGTAGGCGTCGGAACGGATGAGTCGGCCGTGCCCGCTCGGCACCTGGGCGGGCGGGTCGTAGAACGCGTCGACCACCGGAGCGCCGTCGTCCAGCCAGTCGTTGAGCCACCAGCCGCCCGCCGCGGTCGCGACGAGGACCAGCGAGAGCGCGTAGCGTCCGGCGGCCGCCCACCCCGCGCGGACGCGTCGGCGCCGGACGGCGCGTTCGGCGTCGAAGGGGGTCGAACGTGGACGGCGGATGCCGACGACCCCGCGCGCGAAGATCCCGACGCCGAACACGATGGTGCGCACACCGAAGACGACGGCCAGCACGAGCACCGTCACGTCGGGCCAGGTGAAGGAGAGCAGTCCAAACGCGACCTGCGCGACCCCCCACGCCAGCGACAGCACGCGCGAGCTCGCCGTCCCACGGGAGACGGCTCGTCCGATCGAGGCCAGGCCGCCGATGACGAGGAGGACCGCGAGCACCGGCGGGAGCAGCTCCAGGCTGCGTCCCAACCACACCAGCACCGCGATGCCCGCCAGGATCCACGCGGCCGACACCGCCCGCGCCCACCAGCCGGCCGGCCGGCCGACGAGTTCGAGCACTCCCATCACCACCGCGCTCGCCCCGACGTAGACGCCCAGGAGCACCAACGAGGTGAGCGGACGCGACACGATCAGCGCCCCGAGCACCACGACGACCGCCCCGACCACCAGCAGCACCCTCGGCGGGGCGTCGCGCACGAGGGCGGGAAGAGCGTTCCACCGGCGCGGCAGCGAACGGCGGGTCACGGGCATCAGGCCATGATAAACACGGCGATGCGGCCCGGCTCTCTCAGTCGAGGTCGGGGTCGCGTCCCGTCCGCTCGCCGGTCTCGAGCGCGGCGATGCGCGCGTGGTCCTGGTCGTCGAGGGCGAAGTCGAACACGTCGCCGTTCTCGCGCAGGCGATCGAGCGAGACGGACTTCGGGAAGACGACGAGGCCACGATCGAGGTGCCACCGGATGACCACCTGGGCCGGTGTCTTGCCGTACCGTGCGGCGATGTCGGCGAGGACGGGTTCGTCGAGCAGCCCGCCGCGGGCCAGCGGCGCCCACGACTCGGTGACGATCCCGTGGGCGGTGTTCCAGTCCACGAGCTCTCGCTGAGGGAACCGCGGGTGCAGCTCGACCTGGTCGATGACCGGCAGCACGCCGGTTTCGTCGCGCAGCCGTTCGATGTGCGTCGCCGAGAAGTTGCTCACGCCGATCGAGGTCGCGCGCCCCTCCTCCCGGAGCCGGACGAGCGCGCGCCACGTGTCGACGTAGCGATCGGCACTCGGGATCGGCCAGTGGATGAGATAGAGGTCGACGCGGTCGAGACCGAGCCGGTCCAGGCTCGCGTCGAACGCCCGCACGGTCGCGTCGAAACCCTGGTCGTCGTTCCAGACCTTGGTGGTGACGAAGACGTCCTCGCGCGCGAGTCCGGAGGCCCGCACGCCCTCGCCGACCTCCCGCTCGTTGCCGTAGAGCGCCGCGGTGTCGATGTGGCGGTAGCCCGCGGCGAGCGCCCCGGCGACGAGATCGGCCGTCACCTCGGACGGGACCTTGTACGTGCCGACGCCGAGCTGCGGGATGGAGGAACCGTCGGACAGGGGCACGCGGGGCGCTGCGATCATGGCATCCACGCTATCCGCCGTCGGCACGCACCGGGCCGCGGTCTCAGCCCTGCAGGCGCGCGAGCGCCTCGGCCACCGGCAGCGTGTCGCGCTCGCCCGTCCGGCGATCCCAGAGCTCGACCTCGCCGTCGGCCGCGCCACGGCCCACGATGAGGATGCGCGGGATGCCGACCAGTTCGGCGTCGCCGAACTTCACGCCGGGCGAGACCTTGGGGCGGTCGTCGTACAGGACGTCGAGACCGGCGGCTTCGAGCTGCTCCGACACCGACGCGGCGAGGTCGAACGCGACCGCATCGCGGCCGGTCGCGACGACGTGCACGTCGAACGGGGCGACCGAGGCGGGCCAGATGAGGCCCTTCGCGTCGTTGTTGAGCTCGGCGATGATCGCGAGGATGCGCGTCACGCCGATGCCGTACGAGCCCATCGTGACGGTGGCGAGCTTGCCGTTCTCGTCGAGCACCTTGAGCCCGAGGGCCTCGGCGTACTTGCGGCCGAGCTGGAACACGTGTCCGATCTCCATGCCGCGCGCGAGCTCCACCGGGCCGGAGCCGTCGGGGGCAGGGTCGCCGGGGCGGACGGTCGCGGCCTCGACGAAGCCGTCGCCCGCGAAGTCGCGGCCCGCGACGAGCGAGTGCACGTGCTTCTGGTCGATGTTGGCACCGGTGATCCAGGCGGTCCCGTCGACCACGCGCGGGTCGAGCAGGTACCGGATGCCGGTCGCCGACTCCTCGCCGAGGACCGGGCCCGTGGGCGACCAGGGTCCGATGTACCCCTTCACCAGGAGCGGGTGCTTCGCGAAGTCCGCCTCGGTGGCGGCCTCGACCTCGGCCGGGGCGAAGGCCACCTCGACGCGCTTGTCATCGACATCGCGGTCGCCGGGGATGCCGACGACGACGATCTCGCGCGTGCCGTCGAGGTGCGTGAGCGCGAGCACGACGTTCTTCAGCGTGTGCGCGGCCGTCCATTCCGCGGCGTCCGCCGTCGCGGGGCCGGCGATGCCGGGCGCGGGGGCGTCCAGGTGCGCGTTGGCGTGGTCGACGAGGGTGGCGATCGTGGGGGTGTTCGGCGAATCGAAGATCACCGGCGCGGGCTGCCCCTCGATGGGGAGCGCCTCGGGGACCTCGGTCGTGAACGCCTCGACGTTCGCGGCGTACCCGCCCGCGGAGCGCACGAACGTGTCCTCGCCGATGGGCGTCGGGTGCAGGAACTCCTCCGACTTCGACCCGCCCATCGCGCCGGCGTCCGCCGCGACGATGACGTACTCGAGCCCGAGGCGCTGGAAGATGCGCTCGTACGCGTCGCGCTGCGCCTGGTACGAGGCATCCAGTCCCGCATCCGTCGCGTCGAACGAGTACGCGTCCTTCATCGTGAACTCGCGGCCGCGCAGGAGCCCGGCGCGGGGCCGTGCCTCGTCGCGGTACTTGTCCTGGATCTGGTAGATCGTCAGCGGCAGGTCCTTGTACGACGAGTACAGGTCCTTCACCAGCAGCGTGAACATCTCCTCGTGCGTCGGGGCGAGGAGGTAGTCGGCGCCCTTGCGGTCCTGCAGGCGGAACAGCGCGTCGCCGTACTCCTCCCAGCGGCCGGTGACCTCGTAGGGCTCACGGGGCAGCAGCGCCGGGAAGTGCACCTCGAAGGCTCCGGCGTTCGCCATCTCCTCGCGGACGACCGTCTCGATCTTGGCCTTGACCCTCAGCCCCAGCGGGAGCCACGCGAAGACGCCCGGGGCGTTGCGACGGATGTAGCCGGCGCGCACGAGCAGGCGGTGGCTCGTGACCTCGGCATCCGAGGGATCTTCGCGGAGCGTGCGGAGGAAGTAGTTCGAGAGACGGGTGACCACGATCATCGAGTCTAGAGCGGTGGATGCCGGGGCTCAGCCGAGCGCGGCGATCACGGCCGCACCGACCTGCCTCATCTCCTCCTCGGTCATGCTCTGGGTTCCCACCGTGAGGGTGTTCGGTCCCGACTGGACCACCAGCACCGATGCCGTGGAGGTGAGGTCCGGCAGGTACCACGCGGCATCCGCTCCCGACACCTCGACGCTCAGGCCCCCGTGCCGGGAGATCGCGTCGAGATCGGGAGATGAGCCCGGGCCGAACATCATGTCGACCACCGTGGTCGTGCCCTCGGGTGCGGAGAGATTGTCCACGGCGCAGTACGCCGCCGCACCGCGTTCGCGGAGCACTTCCCAGTCGAATCCGCGCGGGTAGTAGTCGCCCCGATGGTCGACGATGTCTCCCCGCCCGCGGGCCGCGTCGATCGCGTCACGGATGTCGGCGCACTCCGGCACGGTCCAGGCGCCGGCCGGAAGCGACCGCGCCGTACCCGGGGAGCGAGCCGCCCGTTCCCCCACGGCGTCCGTGAGCGCCTCCAGCTGGGCATTGGTCGATCCCCAGACCATGACCGCCGCGTCGCCGAAGCGATCGACGTACTGGCACGAGAACCCGTCGATGGTGCAGTCCGGCATGATGCCCGCCTGCGATCCGACGGTCTCCGGAACCGCGTCCCAGGGGAAGACCGAGACGCCCACGGCCTGGTACCCGTCGCCCGTGGCGATCCACTGGCACCTCACCCCGCCCAGGACGCCCGCTTCCTGCGCAGGCACCCCGTTCGACAGGGCCATGGGCACCCCGATGATCGCGGACACCGCGGCGTCGTCGAACACGGCCCCGCAGTCGCCGTCGAACGCGATGGCCGGCGTGGGCGCGGTCGGCGTCGGCGTCGGCGTCGGCGTCGGGGTGGCGCTGGGGCTCGGAGTCGAGGTGACGGTCGGGCTCGGTGTCGGAGTGTTCGCGATCGGCGGCGCCGACAGAGTGGAGGTCGCTACCACCGCGCCCGCGATGGCGACGACGAGCACCGCCGCGACTGATCCGGCGATCCACGCGTTGCGATGCGCACCGGCGGGAGCGATGTCGCGCGCCCCGCCCACGATCCGGGCGCGCATCGCTGCGCGCTCATCGGGCGTCAGTTCGTCGTTCACGACAGTGCCCCTTCCCACGCGAGCTCATCGCGCAACTTCGCCTTCGCCCGCGAGAGACGAGATTTGACCGTTCCCGCGGGGATGCCGAGGGCCTGGGCGACCTCCCGCTCGGAGTACCCCTCCAGCACCGACAGCACCACCACCGACTGCTCCCGCTCCGGCAGACGCCGCAACGCCACCATCACCCCGCTGTCGTCCTGATCGTGCGACACCGGCTCAGCCACAGGCGCCCGGTCCAGCAACGCCCGGTACCGCCGCCCCGACCGCTCCAGATTCCGCGCGCAATGCGCCACGGTGTTCAACAACCACGGCAACGGCGACCCCTCCACCAGCCGCACCGACGCACGCTTGCGCCACAGCTCGAAGAACGCGACCGTCACGGCATCCTTCGCATCCTCCCGGTGCGTCAACAGCCGCGACGCATGCCGGAAAACCCGCCCCTCGTACCGATCGAACAGCGCGGCGAGCGCGAGCTCATCCCCCTGGCGCACCCGAGCCCACAGCCCGGCGTCGTCGCTCACCTGTAGACCTGCTCGAAGATCGTTTCGGCGATCCGGGCGGCGATGGCCGGACGCGCCGCCTCTTCCACGGTGTCGAGCAGTTGGTAGCGCACCCAGTTGCCGTCGACGAGGACGTCGACGAAGAAGGTCTCGCCCAAGTCCTGGAACTCGCTCAGACTCTCACCCGATAGCCGGACGCGATCCGTGGACCGACCGCCGGGGGCGTCCACGACGGCGCCCGTGATCGCCACGTCGTACGCCCATTCCCCGCCCGGGAGCCACATGAGTTGGCCGGCGAAGCCGCGCTCCGATTGATCTGCGTCAAGACCTCTGAACTCACAGAACGGGGCGTCCCAGTACCCGTAGAGCATCCACGACTGGAGGCTCCAGCCGCCTTCCAGCTCGGAGGCCACCCGGACATCGGCCAAACCCAGGATCTCGGTGAGACGTTGCGCAGGCAGGATCGTCGCGCAATCCCCGGTGAGCGGCGTGGTGCCGGTGGGCGGCTCCCACAGGGATGCCGATGGAGGAGCGGCGAGCACCTCCGCGCCAAGAGCAGCTCGCACATCATCAACGATCGACGTGACGTTGGAGGCGTTCTGGTCCGACTCGCTGAGCGTCACCTCGACGAGAACGTACGTACCGTCCACGAGTTCGCACGCCTGAGCGCCGTCACAGCCGATCACGCGCGCCTGATCCTCGATCGCCCCCTCTGCCTCGGGCACCAGCGCAATGGTCGCCGAGGTTCCGAGAAGGTCGCCGAACTCGCAGTAGAGCGCCCCCGCCTGCGCGAACGAGTACTCCATCGGACCCGGCTGCCACAAGTTCCCGCGGCGCCGAGGAATGGTGGATGCCACCTCGGGCACGGTACCCCCGAAGATCTCGGCCACCCGCGGCGCGACGTCCCCACAATCGAAGGAGAACCTCGACGTGGGCGAGGTCACTGTGCGCTGAAGCGTCGGGGTCGGGGTCGGTGTCGGGGTCGGGTCGACCGGTGCGACAGTCGCCGTGGCGCTCGGGCTCGGGGTGTTCGCGATCTGCGGTGCCGACAACGTCGACGCCGCCACCACACCACCGGCGATCGCCGCCACCAGCACCGCCGCGACCGATCCGGCGATCCACGCATTCCGGTGAGCGCCGACGGGGGCGATATCCCGCGCCCCGCCCACGATCCGCGCACGCATGGCCGCGCGCTCGTCGGGCGTCAGTTCGTCGTTCATGCCTGCACCCCTTCGCGCGCCAGATCGTCGCGGAGTTTCGCCTTCGCGCGAGCCAGCCGCGACTTCACCGTTCCCGCCGGAACACCCAGGGCCTGGGCGACCTCCCGCTCGGAGTACCCCTCCAGCACCGACAGCACCACCACCGACTGCTCCCGCTCCGGCAGACGCCGCAACGCCACCATCACCCCGCTGTCGTCCTGATCGTGCGACACCGGCTCAGCCACAGGCGCCCGGTCCAGCAACGCCCGGTACCGCCGCCCCGACCGCTCCAGATTCCGCGCGCAATGCGCCACGGTGTTCAACAACCACGGCAACGGCGACCCCTCCACCAGCCGCACCGACGCACGCTTGCGCCACAGCTCGAAGAACGCGACCGTCACGGCATCCTTCGCATCCTCCCGGTGCGTCAACAGCCGCGACGCATGCCGGAAAACCCGCCCCTCGTACCGATCGAACAGCGCGGCGAGCGCGAGCTCATCCCCCTGGCGCACCCGAGCCCACAGCCCGGCGTCGTCATCTTCCACACCCTGTAGTGTCCGCGACTCCCGGATAGGTTCCCGCACGCCGAGCCGATTCGATAACGAAACGACAACGCGCGGCGGACGCGATCCCCGCGACCTAGGGTGAGCACATGCGTCCCCGCTGGATCGCGCTGTTGAGCGCGTCGACCGCCGTCCTCCTGGGCGTGTTGACGTGGGTCGCCATCGGCGCCGGGGTGGGGGCCGGAAACGCCCTCGCGGGGGCCGGGCGGGAGAGCATCGAGGCGTCCCCCGAGTTCACCACGACCGACGTCTTCACGGTCACGAGCGATGCCACCCTCACCCCCACGCCCGACGGGCGGTCGAGCCGGGTCTGGAGCGAGCTCCTGCGGGTGACGACCCCCGAGTTCGCGGCATCCATGATCACCGGGTACGAGACCGGAGACGACCCCGACAGCGACATGCTCGCCTACGTCGCGAGTGCCGACGACCCCACCAAATGGGTGTTCGCCGCGAACCTCGCCTACGCCGACGATCGCGATCTGCTGATGACGACGCTCATCCACGAGTACGCGCACATGCTGAGCCTGGGGGCGGACGACACCGACCCCTCAGCCGTCGAGTGCGCGACCGAATGGGCCGGCGCCGGATGCCTGCTCCCCGGCTCGGACCTCCAGCGCTTCGCCGACCGATTCTGGGCCGGATACGCGGACGCCCCCGCGCGCGACAACGTCGACGCGGACGTGGCGTGGGAGTTCTACCAGGCCCACGAGGACGACTTCGTCAGCGACTACGCAGCGACGAACGTGTCCGAGGACTTCGCCGAGACGTTCACGGCGTACGTGGTCGAACCCGACGCGGATGCCACCGACTCGGTCATCACGCGGAAGTTCGCGTTCTTCGACGCGGTGCCCGAGTACGCCGACGCGCGCGATCGCATCCGCGCCGAGTACGACCTGGTCTGGAGGAACGTACCGTGAGGGGGTGACGACCATCCTCCTCACGGGCTTCGAGCCCTTCGCCGGTGACGCGACCAACCCGTCGGGCGATGCCGTGCGCCTGATCGCCGAACGGTGGGCCGGTCCCGAGACGCTCGTCTCGGAGGTGCTGCCGGTCGAGTTCGCCGGGGCTTCGGCGCGTCTCGGCGCGCTGACCCGCGAGCACTCCCCCGACGTCGTGGTGGCCGTCGGCCTCGCGGGCGGCCGAACGGGCCTCACGCCCGAGCGGGTCGCCATCAACCTCGCGGACGCACGGATCCCCGACAACGTCGGAGACCAGCCGCTCGACCGACCGAGCGTGGCGGGTGCGCCCGCCGCGTACTTCGCCACGCTCCCCGTCAAGGCGATGACCGCCGCGATCGCCGCGGCGGGTGTTCCGGCATCCCTCTCCCACTCCGCCGGCACGTTCGTGTGCAACCACGTGATGTTCACGGCGCTGCACGAGACCGCCGCGGCCCCGGGAATCCGCGCCGGGTTCCTCCACGTGCCGTACGCGAGCGAGAACGCCCCCGACGGCGCGAGCTCACTGCCGCTCGGCGACATCGTGTGGGGGCTCGAGGCGGCCCTCCGGGCGGCGGTCGACTCTCCGGTGGACGCCGCGCTTCCGGGCGGCACGCTCCACTGAGCGCGGCTCAGGCCGCCCGTCGCCGCCCCGCGTGCAGCACCGTGCGCACCAGCAGCCCGGCCAGCAACGCCCAGAACGCCGCGCTGACCCCGGCCACCGCGACGCCCGAGGCCGCGACGAGGAACGTCACCACGGCCGGCATCCGCTCGCCCGGGTCGTCGATCGCCTGCTGGATGGCCGAGCCGAACGCGGCGAAGAGCGCGACCCCCGCGACCGCGGGGATCACGCCCGCGGGGGCGAGCAGCACGAGCGCGGCGAAAGCCGATGAGAGACCGGCGAGCACGAGGTAGGACCCGCCCGCGGAGATGCTCGCGAGCCAGCGGCGCCGCGGGTCGGGGTGCGAGTCGGGGCCGGCCGCGATCGCGGCGCTGATCGCGCCGAGGTTGATCGCGTGCGCCCCGGCGGTCGCTCCGAGTGCCGACCCGAGGCCCGTGACGATCATGGCCGGACGCCACGGCACCGTGTACCCGAGGCTCCGCATCACGGCGACGCCGGGGACGTTCTGCGACGCCATGGTCACCACGAACAGGGGCAGACCGATCCCGACCACGGAGCCGAGCGTCAGGGTGGGCGCCACGAACTCGACACGGGGCACGAGGGTCGTGGCATCCACCCGCGCGCCCGATTGCACGATGCCCACCACGATCACGACGGTGGCGGCCACGAACGCCAGCGGCACGGCCCAGCGCGGCAGCAGCCGCGCGGCGACGAGCCAGACCACGAGCACGGGAGCCACGCCCCACGGATCCGAGAGCAGCCCGGTGAAGGGGGCCACGCACAGCGGCAGCAGCACGCCCGCGAGCATCGCCTGCGCGATCGACGGCGGGATGCGGGCGATGAGGGCGCCGAGCGGCGGGAAGAAGCCGGCGAGCAGGATCAGGGCCGCCGAGACGAGGAATCCACCGACGACGGCCGGCCACCCGCCGTCCACCGCACCGGTGGCCGCGAGCAGGGCGACCCCGGGGGTCGACCACGCGATGGTGATCGGCATCCGGTACCGCGCACCGACGAAGAGGCATCCGAGACCCACCATGACGCACAGGGCCAGGAGACCGCTGGCGGCCTGGTCGGCCGTCGCGCCGACGGCGCGGAGGCCCGTCAGGACGACCGCGAACGTGCTGGTGAACCCGACGAGGGCCGTCACGACACCCGCGATGAGCGGGCGGGACGCGGGCGCGTCGGAAGCGGGAGAGGCGGTCATACGGCCTCCGACGCTACCGGGTTCCGCAGAACCCGCGTGCGGGCCACGGCCGCACGGGTGGACTCGTCAGGCCGTGATGACCTGTGCGGTGCCGGGGGCGGCGTCGGGGCCCATCTCGTCGGCGAGGCGGTTGGCTTCCTCGATGAGCGTCTGGACGATGTCGGCCTCGGGCACGGTCTTGATGACCTGGCCCTTGACGAAGATCTGCCCCTTGCCGTTTCCGGACGCGACGCCCAGGTCGGCCTCCCGCGCCTCGCCCGGACCGTTCACCACGCAGCCCATGACGGCCACGCGGAGCGGGACGGTCATGTCCTTCAAGCCCTCGGTGACGTTGTCGGCGAGGGAGTACACGTCGACCTGCGCGCGACCGCACGATGGGCACGAGACGATCTCGAGCTTGCGCTCGCGGAGGTTCAGCGACTGCAGGATCTGGTGACCCACCTTGACCTCTTCGGCCGGCGGCGCCGACAGCGAGACGCGGATGGTGTCGCCGATGCCCTCGGAGAGCAGGATGCCGAACGCCGTCGCGCTCTTGATGGTGCCCTGGAACGCCGGCCCCGCCTCGGTCACACCGAGGTGCAGGGGCCAGTCGCCCCGCTCGGCGAGCAGGCGGTACGCCTTCACCATCACGATGGGGTCGTTGTGCTTGACCGAGATCTTGAAGTCGTGGAAGTCGTGCTCCTCGAACAGCGACGCCTCCCACACCGCGCTCTCCACGAGCGCCTCGGGGGTGGCCTTGCCGTACTTCTCGAGCAGGCGGCGGTCGAGCGACCCGGCGTTCACGCCGATGCGGAGCGACACGCCGGCGTCCTTGGCGGCCTTGGCGATCGCGCCGACCTGGTCGTCGAACTTGCGGATGTTCCCCGGGTTCACGCGTACCGCGCCGCACCCGGCGTCGATCGCCTGGAACACGTACTTCGGCTGGAAGTGGATGTCGGCGATGACCGGGATCTGGCTCTTCTTCGCGATGATGTGCAGCACATCGGCGTCGTCCTGCGACGGCACCGCCACGCGCACGATCTCGCAGCCGGATGCCGTCAACTCGGCGATCTGCTGCAGCGTGGCGTTGATGTTCGTGGTGGGCGTCGTCGTCATCGACTGGACGCTGACGGGAGCGTCACCGCCGACGAGGACCTTGCCGACCTTGATCTGACGGGTCTTGCGACGAGGCGCGAGGACCTCCGGCACGCGGGGCATCCCGATGTTCACTGCAGGCACGCCCACAGCCTACGCCGCCGCACCCGGGCGGGGGCTGAGGGCCGCTCTGTGATAAATTCGGCGCCATGCGCGCGTATACCGGCTGGTGGCCCACCGTCTAGGCGGTGAGCACGCGTGCGACAGACCGCCCTCCCTCGGGATCGGGGCGGTTTTCGTGTTTCCGGCGGCCGCTCCGGACCTTCGATCACTGACGGAAGTACTTCGATGACCGGGCCCGACCCCTCCTCCTTGATCCACGACCTCCTCACCGGCAGTGCGCCGTTCGCGCTCATCGCCCGCGACGACGCGACCGTCGAGCTGCTCACCGGCACCGTCGTCGATGTCGAGCTGCTGGCCGACATCCCGCTCGTCGACGCCGACGGCCTCCCGCGCGAGGTGCTCGCACTCGTCCCCTTCCGTCAAGTGCGCGAGCGCGGCTTCGTGTGTCACGACGACGGCGCACCGCTGCGCTGCCTCGTGATCGACAAGCGGATGCCGCTCCCCCGCGCCGAGGTTTTGGCATCCCTGCCCGCCACCCCGGTCGCCCTGGAGGGGGCGGGGTTCGACATCGGCGACGAGGCGTACGCCGACATCGTCCGCCGGGTGATCGCCGACGAGATCGGGCGCGGCGAGGGGGCGAACTTCGTCATCCGTCGCGATTTCGTCGCCGGGGTCGACGCCGATCCGCGCGAGGCCGCCCTGACGTGGTTCCGTGCGCTGCTCGAGCATGAGAAGGGCGCCTACTGGACGTTCGCCGTCGTGACGCCGGGCCACGTCGCCGTGGGGGCCAGCCCCGAGGCGCACGTCAGCGCCCGCGACGGCATCGTGACGATGAACCCCATCTCCGGCACGTTCCGCCACCCGCAGGGCGGCGCGACGGCCGAGACGCTCGCGGAGTTCCTGCGCTCGACCAAGGAGACCGAGGAGCTCTTCATGGTCGTCGACGAGGAGCTGAAGATGATGAGCGCCGTCTGCAGCGACGGCGGCCGAATCACCGGACCCCATCTGAAAGAGATGTCGCGCCTGACGCACACCGAGTACATGCTGCGGGGGCGGAGCACGCTCGACCCGCGCGACATCCTTCGCGAGACGATGTTCGCACCGACCGTGACCGGTTCCCCGATGCAGAACGCGTGCACGGTGATCGCCCGGTACGAGACGACCCCGCGCGGCTACTACTCCGGCGTCGCCGCCCTCTTCACCCCGAACGGCGCGACCGAGGGCCCCACGCACGACCTCGACGCCCCGATCCTCATCCGCACCGCCTACCTCGTCGACGGCCGCCTGCGCGTCCCGGTCGGCGCGACGCTCGTGCGCCACTCCGACCCGTACGGCGAGGTCGGCGAGACGCACGGGAAGGCCGCCGGCGTGCTGGGCGCGATCGGCGCGATCCCGCGCGACGCGGCCCCCGCGGCCGACCCCGACGCCGATCCCGACGCGCCGGTCGCCCCGCGCCGCCCGCTCGCCGAGGATCCCGCGATCGCCGAGCTGCTGGCATCCCGCAACGACCGCCTCGCTCCGTTCTGGATGAACCCGCAGGACCCCGACGGTTCGGGTCCCTTCGCCGGGCGCACGGCGCTGGTGGTGGATGCCGAGGACCGCTTCACCACGATGCTCGCCCACCAGCTGCGCCACCTCGGGCTCGACGCCCGGATCGTGCACTGGTCCGAAGCGACCCCGGCCGAGGTGGATGCCGCCGACCTCGTCGTCGCAGGGCCCGGTCCGGGCGACCCTCGGGATGACGCGAGCGACCGCATCTCCGCGATGCACCACGTCGTCTCCCGCCGGCTCTTCCGCCGCGCTCCCCTGCTCGCGGTGTGCTTGAGCCACCAGATCCTCGCCGACCAGCTGGGCATCGATCTCGCGCCCCTCGCGCAGCCGCACCAGGGTCTGCAAAAGAGCGTCGACGTGTTCGGCGAGGACGCGTCGATCGGGTTCTACAACACGTTCACGGCGCGGGTCGCCCCCGGAACGACCGAGCGCGGGATCACGTTCGGGTCGGTCACGGCCGTCGCCGAGCCGACCGACGCGGTGTCCAACCTGCCCGCGGGCGACCGCGACATTCCGGTCGATGTCGCGGCGGATCCGGTCACCGGCGACGTCTACGCCCTGCGCGGCGAGCGCTTCTCGAGCGTCCAGGGCCACCTGGAGTCGATCCTGTCGCGCGACGGCATGCGCACCCTGGAGCGTCTGATCGCCGCCGCGCTCTGACGTCGGGGGTCCCGCCTCAGAAGAGCTGGATCGGGTTGAAGACGTCGGCGAGGAACAGGATGCCGCCCATCCCGACGAGCAGGATCACCACGACGAAGGTCACGGGCACGAGCTTGGTGGCATCCACCGGCCGTGCGACCTTGCCGCGCACGCGGGCGAACCAGCGCTTGAGGCCGTCCCACAGGGCGACGACGACGTGTCCGCCGTCCAGCGGCAGCAGCGGGATCAGGTTGAACACGAACAGCGCGATGTTCAGCGACGCGAGAAGGGAGACGATCGCCTGGACGCGGGCGAGGATCGGAGCGTCGACCGCGGCGAACTCGCCGGCGAGGCGGCCGGCGCCCACGACGCTCAGCGGACCGTTCGGGTCGCGGGGCTGGCCGGTGAACAGGTCCACCGCGGTGTCGTAGACGCGCACGGGCAGCTGGGTCATGATCTGCGCCACCTGGCCGACCTGCTGGATCGTCGCCTCGGGGCCGTACCAGATGGGCTGCGGCACGAGAGCCGACTGCGGGCTGAGGCCCGCGAAGCCGACCGTCTGATACTCGGGCGACCCGGCGGCATCCAGGACGGGACGCCCGGTGGCATCCGTCACGGCCCGGTTCGACGTCGCCGGAGTGATCGTCACCGTCTGCTGCGCACCGTCCCGTTCGATGACGACGGGCAGCGCCTGACCCGGCGAACGCTGGATGATCGCGGCCATCTCGTCGAACGTCGAGACCGGGGTGTCGTCGACCGAGACGATGACGTCACCGGGAAGGATGCCGGCGGCCGCCGCCGGGGCGACCGGGTCGGTCGAGGCGCAGTCGGTGCGGTTGTCGCTCGCGGGGATCACGCACTGCGAGACGGAGGCAACCGTCGTCGTTCCCTGTGTCACGCCGATGGCGCTTACGGCGATGGCCGACAGCACGAAGGCGAGGATCAGGTTCATCACCGGCCCGCCGAGCATGATGACGATGCGCTTCCAGACCGGCAGCTTGTAGAAGACGCGGTCGGTGCCCGCGATCATCGTCTCGGCGTTCGCGTCGCGCGCGTCCTGGATCATCGTCGCGAACAGCCGCGAGCGACGCGTGGGCTGCGCATCGCCGTCGGGGGCGGGCGGGTACATGCCCGACATCGAGATGAATCCGCCGAGCGGAAGAAGCTTGAATCCGTACTCGGTCTCGCCGATGCGGCGCGACCACAGCGTGGGGCCGAACCCGATCATGTACTGGCCGACGCGCACGCCGAACAGCTTCGCGGGCAGCAGGTGCCCGATCTCGTGCAGGGCGATCGAGACGGCCAGGCCGATCACGAGCACGAGCACGCCGATGAGGAAGGCGATCGCGGTCACCCGCCGACGATACCGCCACGGCCCTTGGAACCTCCCGTGCGCCGCCGATGCGGGGCCTGTGCGGGGTCGGATGAGACAATGGAGAGGATGCCGATTGACACGCCCTCCCATCTCCCGCCCGTCCTCCGGCCGGAGCACCCGCCGCGCCGCCACCTCTCGGAGCTGGCCCGCCGTTTCGGCGAGCGCAGCGTCGGCGAGGTCGAGGGCACCGTCCTCACGGGCATCACCCTGGCCACGGCGGATCTGCGCGCCGGAGAGGCGTTCGTCGCGATCCGCGGCGTCAACCGTCACGGTGCGGAGTTCGTCGCCGCCGCGGCCGAGCGTGGCGCCGTCGCGGTCATCACCGACGAGGCCGGCGCCGAGATCGCCGCGGAAGCGGGAGTCCCGATCGTCGTGGTCGCCGATCCCCGCGCGCTCCTCGGCGACCTGTCCGCGTGGGTGTACGGCACCGGACCCGAAGACGATCTGCCGCAGCTCCTGGCCACCACCGGCACGAACGGCAAGACCAGCGTGTCGCATCTGCTCGAAGGCATCCTGGGTCAGCTCGGGGTCGTCACGGGACTGTCGTCCACGGCCGAGCGCCACATCGCCGGCGAGGTCATCGTGTCGCGGCTCACGACGCCCGAGGCATCCGAGTTCCACGCCCTGCTGGCGCTCATGCGCGAGCGCGGGGTCCAGGCGGTCGCCGTCGAGGTGAGCGCGCAGGCCCTCACGCGACACCGCGTCGACGGCCTCCTGTTCGACATCGCCGGCTTCACGAACCTCACGCACGACCACCTCGACGACTACGCCGACATGCGCGAGTACTTCGAGGCCAAGCTCCCCCTGTTCCGCTCGGACCGCTCGCGTCGCGGCGTCGTGTGCCTCGATTCCCCCGCGGGTGCCGAGATCGCGGCGCGTGCCGACATCCCCGTCGTCACGATCGTCACGCCCGCGATCGCCGCCGATCCCACCGCCGGCGCGGACTGGACCGTCGAGATCGTCGACGAGCGCCAGGACGGCACCGAGTTCACGCTCCGTGACCGTGACGGGCGTTCGCTGACGACCGTGGTCCCGGTGATCGGACGCCACATGGCGGCGAACGCGGGCCTCGCGATCGTCATGCTGCTCGAGGCCGGTCACACGTGGGAGGCGCTGACCGGCGCCCTCCACGGCGGCCGGATCGCGGCATCCCTCCCCGGACGCACGCAGCTGGTGTCCGGACCCTCAGGACCTGCGGTGTACGTCGACTTCGGCCACTCCCCCGACGCGTTCGAGAAGACGCTCGCCGCGGTGCGACGCGTCACGCCCGGGCGCGTCGTGATGCTCTTCGGCGCCGACGGCGACCGCGATGCGACGAAGCGCCACGACATGGGCCGCACGGCCGTCGAGGGCAGCGACATCCTGATCGTCACCGACCACCACCCCCGGCACGAGAATCCGGATGCCATCCGGGAGGTGCTCGTCGAAGGGGCACGCCGCGCGCAGCCCGACGCCGAGATCCACGAGTTCACCCCGCCCGAGCGCGCGATCCTCGAGGCCGTCGCGCTCGTCGGGGAGGGCGACGCGATCCTGTGGGCCGGCCCCGGTCACCAGGACTACCGCGACATCCGCGGGGTGCGGACGCCCTACTCGGCCCGCGAGCTCTCCCGCCGCGCGCTCCGCGCCGCCGGCTGGCCGGTGCCCGATCCGCAGTGGCCGGTGCCGTACCCGACCGACCGCACGCCGTCGTCCGACCCCGAGCGCCCGGTCGAATTCCCCGCCTGACCCCGTCCCCGGCCGCGCGAGCTCGCGCCCCCGGCCCCGCTGACGCGCGCGCGTCAGCGCGCGGCGATGACCGCGTCGGCCGTTCGGCGCGCCCACGCCTCCGCCTCGGCCAGGGATTCCCGCGTCAGCGTGTCGGGGGCTTCGTGCCGCTCCACCACGCGTTCGATGACCTCGACGATTTCGAGGAAGCTCAGACGCCCCTCGTGGAACGCGTCCACCGCCTGCTCGTTCGCGGCGTTGAACACCGCGGGGTACGTGCGCCCCGCGCGCCCGACGCGCTTGGCGAGGGCGACCGAGCCGAAGGCCTTCTCGTCGAGGGGCTCGAACGTCCACTGCGTCGCGGTCGTCCAGTCGAGGGGGACTCCGACGCCCGCGATGCGGTGCGGCCAGTCCAGACCGAGCGAGATGGGCAGGCGCATATCGGGGGGCGAGGCCTGCGCGATCGTCGACCCGTCGAGGAATTCCACCATCGAATGCACGACCGACTGCGGGTGGACGACGACGTCGATGCGCTCGTAGGGCACGTCGAACAGCAGGTGCGCCTCGATGACTTCGAGCCCCTTGTTGACCAGGGTCGCGGAGTTCGTCGTGACGACGCGCCCCATGTCCCACGTCGGGTGGGCGAGCGCCTGCGCCGGAGTCACCTCCGCCAACTCGTCGCGGGAGCGCCCGCGGAAAGGGCCACCGGATGCCGTGAGCACCAGCCGCCGGACCTCGTCCGGTTCCCCCGAGCGCAGCGCCTGGGCGATCGCGGAGTGCTCCGAATCGACGGGGACGATCTGCCCCGGCGCGGCCAGTCGTGTGACGAGGTCGCCGCCGACGATCAGCGACTCCTTGTTCGCCAGCGCGAGCGTGCGCCCCTCTTCCAGCGCCGCGAGAGTCGGCCCGAGACCGACCGATCCGGTGATGCCGTTGAGCACCACATCGGCCGCGATGTCACGGACGAGCTGTTCGGCCTCGACGGCTCCGAGGGCGACGGCGTCGACGCCGAACTCCGCCGCCTGCGCCTCGACGCCCGCGCGGTCGCTGCCCGCGGCGAGGCCGACGACCTCGAACCGATCGGAGTTGGCCCGGATGACGTCGAGGGCCTGGGTGCCGATCGAACCGGTGGAGCCGAGGATGACGACGCGACGCATCCGCTCAGCCTACTGAGCGGCGGCCTCCGCGTGCTGGACGCCGAGGATGTCGATGACGAACACCAGCGGCGCGTTGGCGGGGATGCTGCCCTGGCCGGATTCTCCGTATCCGTCGGATGCCGGCATCACGACGAGGACCTGGGAGCCCACGGTCTGCCCCTCGAGCGCCTTCTGGAAACCGGGCACGACGCCGGTCGTGGCGAACTGCGCGGGAGTGCCGCTGGTCCAGCTGGAGTCGAAGACCGTGCCGTCGTCGTACAGCGCGCCGGTGTACTGGACGATGACCTGGTCGCCGGAGTTCACCACGTCGCCGTCGCCCTGGCGCAGGTTCACCACGCGCGTCTCGGTCGGTGCCGGGGCGTCGGGCATCGTGATGGTCGGGGCGCCCGCGTCGTCGAACGTCACCGTGGGCATGCCCTCGGCGGGCGCGACCTCGGTGCCGGTGGCGCGGGTCGGGAGCTCTTCGATCGCATCGGCGACGAGAAGGAAGGCGGGCGATCCCTCGCCCAGCACGCCGGCGGGGAAGGCCGAGACCGTGCGCGAACCGATGGTGGCGCACTCGAGGGCCGCACCGAAGATCTGCTGCGAGGAGATGAGGGTGTCCATCCCGTCGGGAGCCGTGGTCTGGGTCTCCAGCTGCACCTCACCGGTGTCGGCATCCACGAGGGTGAAGTTGGCCTTCAGGACGTCTCCGGCGCGCACCTGCTGGCCGGAACCGTCGACGAGCGTGGTGCGCTCGAGTCCTGCGGGCGTGTACCCGTCCGGGATCGTGACGGCGACCTTGCCCTGGAAATCGCCCGTCACCTGGACGTCGCTCGACACCTCACCCTGGGACAGGGCGCTCTGGCAGGTTCCCGCGTCGGCGGAACCACTGGCATCCGGGGTCGGGCTGTCGGGGGACGAACCCGTGCACCCCGCCAGGAGGAGCACCGCGGCAGCGGCGACGGACAGGGAAGCGATCGGGCGGATGCGCACGGCAGACCTCTCGGAGACGACGGGAACCGACCCATCATCCCCCATGCGGCTTTGGCGCCGCTGAGAGCCCCATGCACGGGGACGCATGCGGCGCGCAGTAGCCTCGACGAGTGAGTTCCGACGAACCGGGCGGCACCCCCACCGTCCCACCGAAGCAGATGGGCGCGGCCTACGGCCTCGGGCGCTTCTTCATCGCGCCGCTCGCCCGGGCCGTGTACCGGCCACGTGTCGAGGGGCGGGACAACGTCCCGCGGACCGGCCCCGTGATCTTCGCCAGCAACCACCTGTCGTTCATCGATTCGATCGCGATCCCCGTGGCCTCGCCGCGCCCCGTGCACTTCCTCGCGAAGTCGGCGTACTTCGAGAAGTGGGCGTCGCGTCAGTTCTTCACCGCCATTGGCGCGATCCCGGTCGAGCGCGGCGCCGGACAGGCTGCCCTCGACGCCCTCGACCAGCAGCGTGCGCTGCTTGAGGACGGGCGCGCGGTGGCGCTCTATCCCGAGGGCACGCGCTCGCTTGATGGTCGCCTCTACAAGGGCCGGACGGGCGTGGCTTTCCTCGCGCTGCAGACCGGCGCTCCGGTCGTCCCCGTCGGCCTGATCGGCACCGACAAGGTCATGCCGGTCGGAGCCAAGGTCCCCTCCACGAAGGAACGGATCACCGTCCGTTTCGGCGAGGCGCTCGACCTGTCCCCCCATGGCGTGGCCTCCTCCGGCCGGGCACGACGCGGAGCGACCGACGAGATCATGGCGGCCATCCACGCCCTCAGCGAGCAGGAACTGTCCAACGCCTACAACGAGGCCCCCGCGCAGAATCCGATCGATCGGATCAAGCAGGTCCTCCCGCACGAGCGCATCTGAGCGGACGCCCTTGACGTGGCGGCCCTCTGCGAGCAGGGTCTGAAGGGGCGGGCCCGAAACCGCCGCAGCCACGACGAGGAGGCACCCGTGAAGAAGTTCGTGAACGACCCGGCCGACGTGCTGGCGGAGGCCCTGCGCGGCATCCACGCCGCTCATCCGGAGCTTCGCATCGACACCGAGAACCGCGTGATCCTGCGCGGTGAGCCCACGCGCGAGGGCAAGGTCGCCCTGGTCTCGGGCGGCGGATCGGGGCACGAACCGCTCCACGGCGGGTTCGTCGGCCGCGGGATGCTCGACGCCGCCGCCGCCGGTGAGGTGTTCACCTCGCCCACGCCCGATCAGGTGCTCGCGGCGACGCAGGCCGTCGACTCCGGAGCCGGCGTCCTCCACATCGTGAAGAACTACACCGGCGACGTGCTGAACTTCGAGATGGCCGCGGAACTCGCCGCCGCCGAGGGCGTGCGCGTCGAGTCGGTCGTGGTCGCCGACGACGTCGCGGTGCAGGACTCCACGTGGACCGCGGGTCGCCGCGGCACCGGGACGACCGTGATCCTGGAGAAGATCGTCGGAGCGCTCGCCGAGGAGGGCGCCGACCTCGACGCGGTCGCGGCACTGGCCCGGCGCGTGTCCGATTCGGGACGCTCGATGGGCGTCGCGCTCACCAGCTGCACCGTCCCCGCGGTCGGCCACCCGACCTTCGAGCTGCCCGAGGACGAGATGGAGGTGGGCGTCGGCATCCACGGCGAACCCGGCCGGACCCGGGTCAAGCTCGCCACCGCGCACGAGATCGCGAAGCTCATGGTCGACCCGATCGTGCACGACTTCGGCGAGGCCGTCGGGCCCGCGATCGTGCTGCTGTCGGGCCTGGGCGGCACCCCGCTCATCGAGCAGTACCTCCTGTACGGCGAGATCGCCCCGCTGCTCGCGGAGGCCGGGGTCGACGTCCAGCGCGTCCTGGTCGGCGACTACATCACGAGCCTCGACATGGCGGGAGCGTCGCTGACGGTCGTCAAGGCCGACGACGAGTTCCTGCGCCTATGGGACGCCCCGGTGGTCACCCCCGGCCTCCGGTGGGGCGCATGAGCGGGGCCGCCTCGACCGACGACCTCGTCGCCTGGATCCGCGCGTTCCGCGACGCCGTGCAGCAGCACCGCGACGAGCTCACCGCTCTGGACTCCGCCATCGGCGACGCCGACCACGGATCGAACATGGCCCGCGGCCTCGACGCCGTGGTGGCGAAGCTCGAGGCTCCGCCCGCTTCCGCCGCCGATCTCTTCAAGACCGTGGGGATGACGCTGGTCTCGTCGGTCGGTGGAGCGAGCGGCCCGTTGTACGGCACGTTCTTCCTGCGGATGGGGCCGGCTCTCGCGGAGGGGACGGATGCCGCCTCCCTCGGCGCGGCTCTCCGGGCCGGCGCCGAGGGCGTGGTCGCCCGCGGCAAGGCCGAGCCCGGCGACAAGACGATGGTCGATGCCCAGCTCCCCGCCGTCACCGCGTGGGACGACGCCGTCGCCGCCGGCGCGGACGCTGCCGGCGCGGCTGCGGCCGCCGCGGAAGCGGCCGCGCACGGCCGGGACGCCACCGAACCCCTCGTGGCACGCAAGGGCCGCGCGAGCTACCTCGGCGAGCGCAGCGCGGGGCACGTCGACCCGGGAGCGGCATCCACGGCGCTCCTCTTCCAGACGCTGAGCGACACTCTGGCGGCACGGGGGTGATCGGTATCGTCGCGGTCTCCCACAGTCGTCCGCTGGCCGAGGCCGCCGTGGATCTGGCACTGCGGATGGGCGGAGGCGACCCGCCGACCGTCCTGGTGGCGGCCGGCGGTCCGGACGGCGATCTCGGAACGGATGCCGCGGCGATCGCGGAGGCCCTGGATGCGGCGGATTCCGGCGACGGCGTCCTGGTTCTGATGGATCTGGGCTCCGCCCTCCTGAGCGCGGAGATGGCGCTCGAGTTCGCCACGGCACCGGATCGCGTGATCCTGAGCCCCGCCCCGTTCGTGGAGGGTCTGGTCAGCGCGGTCGTCACGGCCGCGGGCGGCGCGACGCTCGCGCAGGTGGCGGCCGAGGTCGCGGGGGCGGCCGAGGCGAAGCGCGTGCACCTCGGCGCGACGGAGGCGGCCGCTCCGTCACCGGAGCGCGAGAGCGCGCAGTCGGGCGACGAGCTCTCGTTCGAGACGACGGTCATCAATCCCTCCGGATTGCACGCCCGCCCCGCCGCGACGTTCGTGAAGGCCGCCTCCCGGTTCGACGCCGATGTGCAGATCGCCGAGATCGGTGGCGAGACGCCCCCGGTATCGGCGCGGAGCCTCCTCGCGCTGATGGCCCTCGGCGTCCGCCAGGGCGCACGGGTGAGGGTGACCGCCACCGGCGCCCAGGCGGCCGAGGCGCTCGAGGAGCTGCGAACGCTGATCGACGACGGATTCGGCGAGGTGTGACGCGCCCGGCGTCCCTCAGCGAGTGACGCTGAGCAGGCGCCGGGCCAGAGCCTCTTCGACGACGAGCTCGGTGACGAGTCCCGCGGCGAGCGCTCCGCGGAGCGCCGTCAGCTTCGACAGGCTGGACACGACGCAGAACCGGCGCGGGATGCGGCGCACGGTGTCGAGGTCGGGACCGCTGGACCGGGCGTTGAGTTCGGGGATGTCCCACGAGCCGTCGACACGGTAGAACACCGTCGCGCAGTCGCCGACGACGCCCTCCCGCTCGATGATCGCGCGGTCGCGCTCGTCGAAGTAGTCGCCGCTGTAGACGTGGGAGGGGACCTCGGCGTGCGGGGAGCCGAGCCCGAAGACGAACAGGCCCACGCGCTGCTGGATCTCCAGGACCGACCGGACCGACCGCTCCCGCCACATGGCCTGCTTGGTGCGGGGATCGTCGAACAGCGCCGGCACCGGGAATTGGTGCACGGACGAGGACCACGCCGCCCCCAGGCGGGACAGGATCTCCCCCGCGTACGGGATGCCGGAGGTGCGCAGGTTCGCGGCCCCGTTCATCTGCACGATGTGGGTGTCGTGCACGTCCTTCGCCGGCACGTGCCGCGCGATGGCCGAGAGCGTGGATCCCCACGCGATGCCGATGGTCATGGAGGATTCGATGCGCTCGGCGAGGATGCGTGCGGCGGTCAGGGCGGTGCGCTCGAGACGCTCGGCCTCGGAGGTGCGCGCCGGAGTGGGCACGACGTGGGCGGTGATCCCGAAGCGATCGGCGATGCGCTGCGCCATCTGACCGCGCGCATCGTCGGGCGGGCTGATCGAGATCGTGACGAGCCCCACGTCCCGGGCGTGCTGCAGGAGTCGGGAGACGGAGGACCGGGAGACGCGCATCTCATGGGCGATGGCATCCATCGTGAGGTCCTGCATGTAGTACAGCTGCGCTGCGCGCAGCGCGTCGCGCGAGCGTTCTTCCGTCTGCGTCGTCATGGCCGGCCTTTCTGCGCTTGCCCATTCTGCACGTTTGTTCAAGGGGCTTGCAACAACGTGCAGGGGCGCGCATTCTTCTTCGGTACCCACAACGAAAGGTCGCAGTCGACATGTCGTCCCCCTCTTCTTCGCTCCGCGCCGACGTTCAGGCGCTCCGTGACGCCGAAGACCTCGACGTCCTCATCATCGGAGGGGGAATCAACGGCATCGCCACCCTCCGCGATCTCTCCCTGCAGGGCGTGAAGGTCGCCCTCGTCGAGCGCGGCGACTTCGTCTCCGGCGCATCCTCGGCCTCGAGCCACATGGTCCACGGCGGCATCCGCTACCTCGAGAACGGCGAGTTCCGCCTCGTGAAGGAAGCGGTCACCGAGCGCAACGACCTCCTCAAGACCGCTCCCCACTACGTCAAGCCCCTCGAGACGACGATCCCGATCTACAAGACGTTCTCGGGCATCCTGTCGGCACCGTTCCGCCTCCTCGTGACCCACGGTCGCGGCAAGCCCAACGAGCGCGGTGCCCTGCTGATCAAGGTCGGCCTGATCATGTACGACACCTTCTCGCGCGACGGCGGCTCGGTTCCCCGTCACAGGTTCCTCGGCAAGAAGAAGTCGCTGGCGGAGCTGCCCCGGCTCAACCCCGATCTCGCCTACACCGCCACCTACTTCGACGCCTCGATGCACGACCCCGAGCGCATCGCGCTCGACGTCCTGCACGACGGCATCGTCGCCGGCGGCGGTCGCACGCAGGCCGTCAACTACGTCTCGGCCGTCGGTGCCGACGAGAACGGCGTCCGCGTGCGCGACGAGGTCTCCGGTGAGGAGTTCAGCGTCAAGGCCAAGGTGATCCTGAACACCTCCGGCCCGTGGACCGACCTGACCAACGGCGCACTGGGTCTCACCACGCAGTTCATGGGAGGGACCAAGGGTTCGCACATCGTGCTCGACAATCCGGAACTCCTCGCCGCGACCGGTGGACGCGAGATCTTCTTCGAGCACTCCGACGGCCGCATCGTCCTGATCTACCCGCTGAAGGACCGCGTCCTGGTGGGAACGACCGACATCGACGCCGACCCCTCCCAGCCGGTGGTGTGCACCGACGACGAGATCGAGTACTTCTTCGACCTCATCGGACACGTCTTCCCGACCGTGCCGGTCGACCGCTCGCAGATCGTCTACACCTTCTCGGGCATCCGCCCCCTCCCCCGCCACGACGACACCGCCCCCGGCTTCGTCTCGCGCGACTACCGCATCGTCGACGACGAGATCGGCGGCATCCCGGCCATGAGCCTGGTCGGCGGCAAGTGGACCACGTTCCGCGCCCTCGCCGAGCACCTCAGCATGAAGGCGCTGCAGAGCCTCCGCCGTCCGCACCGGGTCAGCACCCAGGGCCTGCCCATCGGCGGCGGCAAGGGCTTCCCGACCACTCCCGAGGAGCGTCGCCGCTGGGTGTCGGCTCGCACGAATGCGCACTCGACCGCGGTCGTGGAGGCCATGCTGGAGCGCTACGGCACGCGCGCCGACGCGATCCTCGGCGTGCTGCCGGCAGAGCCCACCGCCCTCGAGCACGCTCCCGGCTACTACCGCGAGGAACTCGTCTGGATCGCGGAGCACGAGCAGGTCGTCCACCTCATCGACGTGCTGCTGCGGCGCACGCACCTCGCCTTCGTCGGCGGGATGAGCGAGCGCACGCTGCGGGAGGTCGCCGAAGCGGTCGCCGGGCCGCTCGGATGGGATGCCGCCCGCATCGACGAGGAGATCGCGACGACCACCGAGGCGCTGCGGACCGCGCACCGCGTCGATCTGGCCGAGGCCGGGGTGGCGCGAATCTGAGAGAACGTGCGGGCGCGCCGTCTGTTGCGCGCCCGCACGGCGGTCGTAGGTTCAGAACAACCGAGCCGCTACATGCCCGAGCCGATGGCGGCCGGGCACAACAGAAAGGTCGATGACGACATGCAAGAAGTGAATCTGGGGCTGTACTTCCTCTCGGAGGTCGTCGGCACCGCCATGCTGATCCTGCTGGGTTGTGGCGTGGTGGCCAACGTGGCACTGGCCAAGACCAAGGGCAATGCCGGTGGATTCCTGATGGTCAACTGGGGCTGGGGTCTCGCCGTGTTCGCCGGCGTGATCGTGTCGGCCTACTCCGGCGCTCAGCTCAACCCCGCCGTCTCCATCGGGCTCCTCGTCGCAGGCAAGATCGGCTTCGTCCAGTTCCTCGTCGCGGTCGCCGCGCAGCTGGTCGGCGCCATCATCGGTGCCGTCCTGGCCTGGGCCTCCTACAAGCAGCACTTCGACGACGAGCCCGACCCCGCCGCCAAGCTGGGCGTGTTCTCCACCGGTCCCGCCATCCGTTCGTACGGTTGGAACCTGGTCACCGAGATCATCGCGACCTTCGTCCTGGTCTTCGTGATCTTCGGATTCGCCGACTACGGCGTCGCCGACATCGGCGTCCCCGGCGGCATCGGCGGGCTCGCCGCCGTCCCGGTGGCGCTGCTCGTGGTGGGTATCGGCGCCTCCCTCGGTGGCCCGACCGGTTACGCGATCAACCCCGCCCGCGACCTCGGACCTCGCATCGCGCACGCGATCCTGCCCATCAAGGGCAAGGGTTCGAGCGACTGGGGCTACTCGTGGGTGCCGGTCGTCGGCCCCCTCATCGGCGGTCTCCTCGCCGGTGTCCTCTCCCCGGTCCTGCTGCACCTCAGCCAGTGACCTCCCACGGGGGCGCCCCGTCGGCGCCCCCGTGCCCACCCCCTTCCCTCCTCCGTTCCACCTCAACCCACCACTGACAAAGGAGTCCATCCATGGCCGACTACGTCCTCGCCATCGACCAGGGCACGACCTCGACGCGCGCGATGATCTTCAACAAGTCCGGGGGCGTCGTCGCCGTCGGTCAGAAGGAGCACGAGCAGATCTTCCCCAAGGCCGGGTGGGTCGAGCACGACCCGCTGGAGATCTGGCGCAACACGCAGGAAGTGATCGGTCTGGCCCTCAGCCGCGCCGACATCACCCGCCACGACATCGCCGCCGTCGGAATCACGAACCAGCGTGAGACCGCGGTGGTCTGGGACAAGAACACCGGGAAGCCGGTGTACAACGCGATCGTCTGGCAGGACACGCGCACCCAGTCGATCGTCGACCGTCTCGCCGACGGCGACACCGAGCGCTACAAGAGCATCGTCGGCCTGCCGCTGGCGACCTACTTCTCGGGCACCAAGATCGTGTGGATCCTCGAGAACGTGGACGGCGCACGCGAGAAGGCGGAGGCCGGCGACCTGCTGTTCGGCACCACCGACACCTGGGTGCTGTGGAACCTCACCGGCGGCATCGACGGCGGCGTCCACGCGACCGACGTCACCAACGCCAGCCGCACGCTGTTCATGGACCTCGAGACGCTCCAGTGGCGCGACGACATCCTCGCGGACTTCGGTGTCCCGAAGTCGATGCTCCCCGAGATCCGCTCCTCCTCCGAGGTCTACGGGCAGGTCGAGTCCTCCTCGCTCCTGCGCGAGACCCCCGTCGCCGGCATCCTGGGCGACCAGCAGGCCGCCACGTTCGGTCAGGCCGCCTTCGACCCGGGTGAGAGCAAGAACACCTACGGCACGGGCAACTTCCTGATCTTCCAGACGGGCGAGGAGATCGTCCATTCGGAGAACGGCCTGCTGACGACGCTGGGCTACAAGCTCGGCGACCAGCCCGCGCGCTACGCCCTCGAAGGGTCGATCGCCGTGACCGGATCGCTGATCCAGTGGCTCCGCGACCAGCTCGGCATCATCTCCTCGGCTCCCGAGGTCGAGGCGCTCGCGAGTTCGGTCGACGACAACGGCGGCGTGTACTTCGTGCCGGCGTTCTCGGGTCTGTTCGCTCCGTACTGGCGTCCGGACGCCCGCGGCGCGATCGTGGGCATGACGCGCTACGTCAACAAGGGGCACATCGCCCGCGCCGCCCTCGAGGCCACGGCCTTCCAGACGCGCGAGGTGCTCGACGCGGTCAACGCCGACTCCGGTGTCGACCTGACCGAGCTCAAGGTCGACGGCGGCATGACCGCCAACGACGCCCTGATGCAGTTCCAGGCCGACATCCTCGGTGTGCCGGTCGTCCGCCCGGTCGTCGCCGAGACGACGGCGCTGGGTGCCGCGTACGCGGCCGGCCTGGCCGTCGGCTTCTGGGACAACCTCGACGACCTCCGCGCCAACTGGCAGGAGGACAAGCGCTGGGAGCCCGACATGGACTCCGCCGAGCGCGACCGCGAGCTACGCCTGTGGAAGAAGGCCGTCACCAAGTCCATGGACTGGGTCGACGACGACGTGCGCTGAGCGCCCCCGTCACAACGGAACCCCGTCGGCTCGCTGCCGGCGGGGTTCCGTCGTTCCCGGGAGTTCCGGCATCCGGATGCCGAGGCTCACCGACCGGGCTTGGGGAACGCCGCTCGCACGGCATCGGACTGCAGGTAGTCCGAGACGCCGATGAGGAGGATCGCGAAGAGGATCTGCTCGGTGACGACCCAGAACGGGTACAGGCCCGGGATCGCGGCGAGGACGAGGGCGACGACCGGGAAGATCCGGCTGAACAGCTGGAGGCGTCGGAACGCCCAGTACCAGCCCGCCCGCGCCCGCCACAGGAAGTAGAAGAGGGTCGTCGTGATGCCGAGCACGACGAGGCACCGCATCCACACGGCGAACCCGACGTCGTCCCCGCCGATCGTCATGACCGCGGCGACGACGATGGTGGCCACACCCAGGAGGAATCCGGCGGCGAGGAGGAGCGTGATCGCCCGGAAGGCGCGGCGGACCCGCGGATCGTCCGACGCGGGGACACGATGGTCGGCCTGTCGTCCGCCCGCGAGGCGGTCGAGGCGTCGCAGGGCGGATTCGAGCTGCATGGCCCCACTGTACGACGCGCGAAGCGTCAGGCCGCGGTGACCACCGGCTCGTGACGCACCGGGAAGTTCACCGAGTTGGCGATGAAACACCACTCGCGCGCCTGCCGGTGGGCTGCGACCGCGGCGGCGATCATCGACTCGTCGGCGACGACGACGCGGGGACGCAGCAGGACGTCGGTGAACGCTCCTCCGCCCTTGCCGTCCTCCACCATCGTCCCGGTCGCGTCGTCGCTGTAGGAGACCACCACCACTCCCGTGGTCACGCAGGCATGCAGGTACGACAGGAGGTGGCATTCGCTGAGGGCGCCCAGGAGCAGCTCTTCGGGGTTCCACTTCGCCGGGTCGCCGCGGAACGGCTTGTCCGCGGACGCCTCCAGCAGCGGCTTGCCGTCGACCTCGAGCGAGACCGAGCGGTCGTAGTCCCGGTATCCGCTCGTGCCGCTCCCCCGGTCGCCGGTCCACGTCGCGTGCAGGCGGTACTGGTGCTCTCCGATCATGGTGTCCATCCTGCCCCCTCCCGCGTCGTCCGGAGCCGCCGGATACGATGGACGGATGCCTCTCACAGCCCCGGATGCCGTCGAACTCGCCGTCGTCGAGCGCAACGGATTCATCGAGTCGCGCCACCACGGCGTCGCCGTGGTGCTCTCCCCCGACGGGTCGGAGCATCTCGCTCTGGGCGACCCCTCGGCCCTGTTCCTCCCCCGCTCGAGCATGAAGCCCCTGCAGGCCCTCGCGTGCCTGTCCGCGGGTGCGGAACTGAGCGGAGAACGCCTCGCGCTGTCGATGGCGAGCCACTGCGGCACGGACCGCCATGTCGAGGTGGCCCGCGGCATCCTGCAGTCGGCCGGCCTCACCGAGGACGACCTGGGCTGCCCCGCGGCCTGGCCGAGCGACCCGCAGACCCGCGACGAACTGGTCCGCGACCACGGCGTGCCGTCGCCGCTGCGCATGAACTGCTCCGGCAAGCACGCGGCCATGCTGCTCACGTGCGTCACCAACGGCTGGTCCACGGCGGACTACCTCGACCCGCAGCACCCGCTGCAGGTCCACATCCGCGAGGTCATCGAGCGTCTGGTCGGCGAACGCCTGACCACGACCGCGATCGACGGGTGCGGCGCACCTGTCTACGCCATGACCCTCACCGGACTCGCCCGCGCCATCCAGCGCATCGCGACCTCCTCGGAACGGTCACCGTTCGCGCTGCACCGCAGCGCCGGCGCCCTGGTGCGCGCGGTCCGGGAGAACCCCTGGACGATCGACGGGCCGGGCCGGGCCGACACCGTGGCGATCGAGCGACTCGGCGTCTTCGCCAAGATGGGCGCCGAGGGCGTGCAGGTCATGACGGCGCAGGACGGCACCACCGTCGCGCTGAAGATGCTCGACGGGTCGAACCGGGCGGGGCACGCCGTGGCCCTGCGGCTGCTCGAGCGCGCGGGCGCACTGGAGGCCTCCGCGGTCGCCGACACACTCGCGGCGCTGCCGCTCGGCGTCCTCGGCGGGGGTCAGCCGGTCGGAGCGATCCGCGCCGCAGTCTGACGCGGAACCGCGCTGACGGACCGCGACCTGGTCGCACGCGCGGCCGCGCCGGGCGCCCCCGAGGAGGCGACCGGCGCGACGTGGATCAGATGCCGCCGTCGACCGACCGCGGATAGGCGATCGGCTCCTCGGGCACGAGCACCGCGGTGTCGCGGTTCAAGCTCTCTCCTCGGAAGAACGGCTTCGACCGGGGGAAGGCGTACCAGAGCACCATCAGGACCACGCCGATCGCGAGCGAGCCGATTCCCAGCACGAACGTCCCGCCGATCCCGAACAGCACGGTGTAGCCGTACTCGGGGTCGTACATGTCGATCGCGGACTGCACGAACGCGTACGTGAGCATGAGCGCGCCCAGCAGGGGCAGGATGCCGCGGTAGAAGAGGTTCCTGGCCGAGGTGAACAGGTCGCGGCGGAAGTACCAGACGCAGGCGTAGCCCGTGATCGCGTAGTAGAACGCGATCGCCAGCCCGAGCGACAGGATCGAGTCCTGCAGGATGTTGTCGCTGATGAGGGTCATGCCGACGTAGTAGACGCTCGCGACGATCCCCATGACGAGGGTCGAGAACGACGGCGTCTGGAAGCGCGGGTGCACCGTGCTGAATCGCTTCGGGAGCGCCTTGTAGGCCGCCATCGCCAGCGTGCCGCGGGCGGTCGGGAGGATCGTGGTCTGCGTCGACGACACGGCCGAGATCAGCACGGCCACGATGAGGATCCACCCGAAGGGGCCGAACAGACCGTCCTTGAGCGCGAGGAACACGTCGTCGGCGTTGTCGACGTTGGCCAGTCCCGTCCCGTCCTCACCGACGCCCGCGTACATCATCGCCGCGACCGTGACCGCGACGTAGGTGCCGAGCAGGATGACGGTGGTCAGCAGGGCCGCGCGTCCCGGGATGCGCTTGGGGTCCTTCGTCTCCTCGTTGAGGGCGAGACACGTGTCCCAGCCCCAGTAGATGAACAGCGCCAGCAGCACGGCCTCGGTGAACCCGCTCCAGTCGGTGAAGCCGAACGGGTTGAACCAGGCCAGGTCGAACGGCGTGGGGTTCGGGGCCGTCCCGTCGAAGAACTTCCACAGCGCCACGATGACGAACAGCGCCAGCACGAGGTACTGCACGCCCAGAAGGATGTTCTGGATGCGCTCCCCGATCTCCACGCCGCGGTAGCTCACCCAGGTCATGGCGGCGATGAACGCGACACCGGTCGCGGTCACGAGCGGCACGTTCTCGGCGAGCGAGCCGTCGCCGATGAGGGTCCAGAGGTAGATGCCGGCGATCTGCGCGAGATTCGCCAACACGACCATGCCGGCCACGGCGACGCCCCATCCGCCCATCCAACCGACCCACGGACCGAATGCCTTGGTCCCCCACGTGAAGGTCGTGCCGCAGTCGGGGACGTCGTTGTTCAGCTCGCGATACGCGAAGGCGATGAACAGCATCGGGATGAAGGCGATGATGAAGGCGATGGGGGCCGAGGCTCCCACAGCGAGGACGACGAAGCCCAGGGTGGCGACGAGCGAGTACACCGGCGCGGTGGAGGCGAGACCGATGACGGTCGATCCCCAGAGGCCGAGAGTACCCGCGGCGAGGCCCTTGCCGGCCGTCCGTTCGGGTGCGGTGGTCATCTGCTGAACGTAGGAGTCAGCAGGCCCCCGGGTCAAGCACCGCGCTCAGGCGGCGCGTCGGGCCACGTCGAGCACGACGATGGTGATGTTGTCGCGGCCGCCGTTCTCGAGCGCCGCCGCCATCATCGCCTCGACCGCGTCGGCGGGATCGGGGTTGGCCTCGAGGAAGTGACGGATGCCGAAGTCGGTGAGTTCCTTCGTCAGACCGTCCGAGCAGATGACGAAGCGGTCGCCGTCGAGCACCTCGAGTCGGAGGTAGTCGGGTTTCACGCTGTCGCTCGGGCCGACGGCACGCGTGATCACGTTGCCGTACGGGTGGTTCTCGGCTTCCTCCGGGCTCAGACGCCCCGCGGCGATGAGCTCCTGCACGACGGAGTGGTCGGTGGTGATCTGCACGATGTCGTCGTCGCGCAGCAGGTAGACGCGCGAGTCTCCGATGTTCAACGTCACCCAGTGGGGCTCGTCTCCCCCGGCCTCGAGGTAGAGGCCCGTGAGGGTCGTCCCCGTTCCCTCGTCGGTGGTCTCGGGGTGGGCGACGATGTCCTTCACGGCGCGGGAGAGCGCCTTCTCGATGTTCTTCGGCGACACGATGCCGCTCTCGACGACGGCGCGGAGGCGGTCGACGGTGCTGGCGCTGGCGATCTCACCGCCGAGGTGGCCGCCCATGCCGTCGGCGACGACGAACAGGGGGAACTCGGCGAGCAGCGCATCCTGATTGACCTCGCGGCGCTTGCCGGTGTCGGTGGTCGCCGCCCAGGAGAGATCGAGTGCGCCGCCCGTCAGGGGAACGGTGCGCGTGTGGGTGGTCACCTCGGGCACGAAAAGATCCTCCGGTTGGCCGACATCTCCGCCGGCGGAACCGCACGGCCCTGTCATCCTAGTCGACCGACGGACGGTGCCCACGGATGCCACGGGCGCGGCGTTCCCGGGGACAACGATGACGAGCTCCCCGCGACGGACGCGGGGAGCTCGTCATCGTGTGCGTGTCAGACCTGCGGGCCCGCCGGGGGCGGGGGCGTCGGACCGGCCGGGGGTGCCGGCGGGGGCGGCGTCGTGCCTGCAGCGGGGGGCGCCTGCGGCGGCGCGTACGGCTGGGCCGGCGGAGCGTAGCCGGTGGGAGCACCGGGGCCTGCGGCAGGTGCTGCCGGCACCGGCTGACCCGGCTGCACGGGGACACCGTTCCACACCGTCTTGTCCGCGAGGAACGAGTTCGCCCACGGCGAGGGCTGGATGTTCGGGTTCCACGGGTTGCTGCCGAACGCCAGGATGCCGAGCCAGATCCACTGTCCGAGCGGGCCGAGGATGAACAGCAGGAGGATCGGCCACTCGCGACCGAACTTGGCGTTGACCCGGTAGGCGACCATGATCATCGCGACGAACAGAGCCAGACCGGACAGGTACTGGAGGATCGGGATGACCGAGGCGACCACGAGGGCGAGGATCACCCACGGCGAGAGGTCGCCGAGCTTGGCCAACACCAGGTAGTTGTAGACCGGCACCCAGGCGCGCCACTTGCCCTGCACGCCCGCCTTCTCGAAGACCTTCGACAGCAGGAACGCGCTGATGAGGTAGCCGACGATGGCGAACAGGAAACCGAACAGGGCGAGGATCAGGAAGGCGGCGGCCGACGCGGCATCGCTGGCGCCGTAGTCGTTGTAAGCCAGATGGATCATGGTGACGAAGTTCCTCTCGGGCCGGATGCGAGCTGGCGCTCGCATCAGCGACGGGTGTCTCCCGCGTAGGTCATGCTAGCGAAGCTGAGTGTTGGCTGACAGTACCTTGACCCGTGGATCTCAGACCAGCAGGTCGACCTCGCCGACCCCGCGATCGCGCATCACGATCCCCTGCGACCGGGCCCACTCGACGAGGGCTCCGCGCGAGCCGATCTGCGCGTGCGTGCTCGCGAGGGCGCGGGCGAGGTGGCCCTTGGCCTTCTTGTTGAAGTGGTTGAGCGCACGCACGGTTCCGTCGGACGACTCCGACACCACCCGGACGTACACGCCGTCGACGTTCGCGGGGACCGGCCCCAACGCGGCGTACGCCTCCGACCTCAGGTCGACGACGAAATCCGGTCGGGCCCGCCCCATCGCCGTCGTGACGGCATCCGCCCAGATCCGTCGCGGGGACGGCAGGCCGGGCAACGACGTCGAGGCCGCGAGCCGGTAGACCGGGATGCCGTCGAGCGCGCCCACCGGGCCGAACGGCGCCGAATGGATCAGGGCATGGGAGCCCAGCCACGCGCGGGCGGACGCGTCGAGGGTGCCGGCATCGAGAGCGTCGAAGAGCACCCCGGTGTAGCGGTCCACCGCGGGGAGGGTTCCCGCGGAACGCAAGGCCGCGTTGTCGGCGATCTCGTGCAGACGGCGCGCGCTCAGCTTCAGGACGCGTGCGGAGGCGTCCTCGTCGGCGCTTAGGGCGATCAACCCGTCGACGACCTGCTCCCGGAGCGGGCGGAGCGAGGGCAGCGCGAGCGCGCCCAGATCGATCGGCGGGCCGTCGCCGCCGGGACGTTTGGTCTCGGAAGGGGGCAGGAGAACGAACATGCGACCTCGGAGGAACGAACGACGCGCGCCGCCCGGCGAACCGGACGACGCGCGTCGAGGAGAAGAGTGTCAGACCAACGAAGCGTGACCGGCGACGATCGTCAGCTCATCGCCCGCCATCGACAGGAACCCGTCCTCGGCGTTCGCGAGGACCTTGGTACCGTCGACGCCCGTGATGCGGACCTCGCCCTGGGCGAGGATCGCGAGCACGGGTTCGTGACCCTGCATGAAGCCGATCTCGCCTTCGACCGTCTTGGCGACGACCAGCGACGCCTCCCCGGCCCAGACCTCGGCGTCGGCCGAGACGAGGTTCACGCGCAGCGGCATGTCAGCCGTTCTCCTTCTGGATCTGCGCCCACTTGGCCTCGACGTCGGAGATGCCGCCGACGTTGAAGAACGCCTGCTCCGCGACGTGGTCGAAGTCGCCCTTGACGATCGCGTCGAACGACTCGATGGTCTCCTTGATCGGGACCGTGGAGCCCTCGACACCGGTGAACTTCTTGGCCATGTAGGTGTTCTGCGAGAGGAACTGCTGGATGCGACGTGCACGCGACACGACGATCTTGTCTTCCTCGGAGAGCTCGTCGACACCGAGGATCGCGATGATCTCCTGCAGTTCCTTGTTCTTCTGGAGGATCTGCTTGACCGACGTGGCCACGCGGTAGTGGTCGGCGCCGATGTAACGCGGGTCGAGGATGCGGCTCGTCGAGGTCAGCGGGTCGATGGCCGGGTACAGGCCCTTCGACGCGATCTCACGGGAGAGCTCGGTCGTGGCATCCAGGTGAGCGAACGTGGTCGCGGGAGCCGGGTCGGTGTAGTCGTCGGCGGGGACGTAGATCGCCTGCAGCGAGGTGATCGAGTGACCGCGCGTCGAGGTGATGCGCTCCTGGAGCACACCCATCTCGTCGGCCAGGTTCGGCTGGTAGCCCACGGCCGAGGGCATGCGGCCCAGCAGCGTGGAGACCTCGGAACCGGCCTGCGTGAAGCGGAAGATGTTGTCGATGAAGAGCAGCACGTCCTGCTTCTGGACGTCGCGGAAGTACTCCGCCATCGTCAGGGCTGACAGCGCGACGCGCAGACGCGTCCCCGGCGGCTCGTCCATCTGGCCGAACACGAGGGCGGTCTTGTCGAAGACACCGGCCTCTTCCATCTCACCGATGAGGTCGTTGCCCTCACGGGTGCGCTCGCCGACACCGGCGAACACCGAGACGCCACCGTGGTCCTGAGCGACGCGCTGGATCATCTCCTGGATGAGGACGGTCTTGCCGACACCCGCACCACCGAAGAGGCCGATCTTTCCACCCTGCACGTAGGGCGTGAGGAGGTCGATCGACTTGATGCCGGTCTCGAACATCTCGGTCTTGGACTCGAGCTGGTCGAAGCTCGGCGCCTTGCGGTGGATGCCCCAGCGCTCGGTGACCTCGATTGTCTCGCCGGGAGCCGCGTTGAGCACCTCTCCGGTGACGTCGAAGACCTTGCCCTTGGTGACGTCGCCGACCGGCACCGAGATGGGGCCGCCGGTGTCGCGCACCTCCTGGCCGCGGACCATGCCGTCGGTCGGCTTCAGGGAGATGGCGCGGACGAGGTCGTCACCGAGGTGCTGAGCGACCTCGAGGGTGATCTCGGTCGAGTCGTCCCCGATGGTGATGGTGGTCTTGAGCGCGTTGTAGATCTCGGGGATCGCGTCGTGCGGGAACTCGATGTCGACGACGGGCCCGGTGACACGCGCGACGCGGCCGACGACGGCTGCGTCGGTCTTCTCGGCGGTGAGGCTCATGGCTTCTTCTCTCCTTGGGAACTTACTTGCCGGATGACAGAGCATCGGCGCCGCCGACGATCTCGGCGATCTGCTGCGTGATCTCCGCCTGGCGCGCGTTGTTGCGCAGGCGGGTGTAGTCGGTGATGAGCTTGTCGGCGTTGTCGCTGGCCGACTTCATCGCCTTCTGCGTTGCGGCGTGCTTGGCCGCGGAGGACTGCAGGAGGGCGTTGAAGATGCGGCTCTGGATGTACACCGGCAGCAGCGCATCGAGCACGGTCTCGGCGTCGGGCTCGAACTCGTAGAGGGGGTAGACCTCCGCCTGGGCGGGGGCCTCTTCCGCCTCGAGGACCTCGAGCGGCAACAGACGAACAGACTCGGGAGACTGCGTCATCATGCTGACGAAACGGTTGTACACGAGGTGGATCTCGTCGACGCCGTCGTTCTCTCCCCCGGCGCGGTAGGCCTGGAGCACGGCATCCGAGATCGCCTCCGCGGTCGAGAACTGCGGTGTGTCGGTGTCGCCGACCCACTGCGCTGCACTCGGCATGCGGCGGAACTGGAAGTAGCCGACGGCCTTGCGCCCGACGAGGTAGAACACGACCTCTTTGCCCTGCGTCCGCAGGAGCTCGGCCAGCTCGAGACCCTCGCGGAGGATCTGCGAGTTGAACGCGCCGGCGAGGCCGCGGTCGGAGGTGAAGATCACCACGGCGGAGCGACGGATGTTCTCGCGCTCCGTCGTCAGCGGGTGGTCGATCGAGGAGTGCGTGGCCACCGCGGAGACGGCGCTCGTCACGGCTCGCGCGAAGGGCGACGCCGCGCGCACACGCGCCATCGCCTTCTGGATGCGCGAAGCCGCGATGAGCTCCATCGCCTTCGTGATCTTCTTGGTCGTCTGAGCAGAACTGATCTTCTGCTTGTAGACCCGCAGTTGTGCGCCCATGATTCCGTTCTCGTGTCGTCGCTGTTAGCGACGGCCCTTGACGATTCGCTCCTGGTTGACGTCCTCGGCCTCGGCGGCATCGACCTGCTCGGCGCCCACGGCGCCCTGGTCGTCACCCGGCTGGAACTCGAGGAGGAACTCGTCGATCTTCTTCTCGAGCTCGGCGACGGTGTCGTCACCCAGCGCGTTGGTCTCGCGCAGCGTGTCGAGGACGGTCGAGTTGCGTCGCAGGTAGTCCAGCAGCTCGCGCTCGAAGCGGAGCACGTCGGACACCTCGACGGTGTCGAGCTTGCCGTTGGTACCGGCCCAGATCGAGACGACCTGCTCCTCGACCGGGTACGGCGAGTACTGCGGCTGCTTCAGCAGCTCGGTCAGACGCGCACCGCGGGCCAGCTGACGACGCGACGCGGCGTCGAGGTCGCTCGCGAACATCGCGAACGCCTCGAGCGAGCGGTACTGCGCCAGCTCGAGCTTCAGCGTGCCCGAGACCTTCTTGATCGACTTGACCTGGGCGTCACCGCCGACGCGCGAGACCGAGATACCCACGTCGACCGCGGGACGCTGGTTGGCGTTGAACAGGTCGGACTGGAGGAAGATCTGGCCGTCGGTGATCGAGATCACGTTGGTCGGGATGTACGCCGAGACGTCGTTCGCCTTGGTCTCGATGATGGGCAGACCCGTCATCGAACCGGCGCCGAGCTCGTCGGACAGCTTCGCGCAACGCTCGAGCAGACGCGAGTGCAGGTAGAAGACGTCACCGGGGTACGCTTCGCGGCCCGGCGGGCGACGGAGGAGCAGCGAAACGGCGCGGTACGCCTCGGCCTGCTTCGACAGGTCGTCGAAGATGATCAGGACGTGCTTGCCGCCGTACATCCAGTGCTGGCCGATGGCCGAACCCGTGTAGGGCGCGAGGTACTTGAAGCCGGCGGGGTCGGACGCGGGGGCCGCGACGATGGTGGTGTACTCCATCGCGCCGGCCTCTTCGAGGGCGCCCTTGACCGAAGCGATCGTGGAGCCCTTCTGGCCGATGGCGACGTAGATGCAGCGGACCTGCTTGTTGACGTCGCCCGACTCCCAGTTGGCCTTCTGGTTGATGATCGTGTCGATCGCGATGGCCGTCTTACCGGTCTGGCGGTCGCCGATGATGAGCTGGCGCTGGCCGCGACCGACGGGGATCATCGCGTCGATGGCCTTGATGCCGGTCTGAAGCGGCTCGTGCACGCTCTTGCGCTGCATCACGCCCGGCGCCTGGAGCTCGAGGGCACGACGCCCCTCCGTCGCGATCTCGCCGAGACCGTCGATCGGGTTGCCCAGCGGGTCGACGACGCGACCCAGGTAGCCGTCGCCCACGCCGACCGAGAGGACCTCGCCGGTACGGGTGACGCTCTGGCCCTCTTCGATGCCGGAGAACTCGCCGAGGACGACGACGCCGACCTCGTGCTCGTCGAGGTTCTGGGCCAGGCCCAGGGTGCCGTTCGCGAAGCGGATGAGTTCGTTCGCCATGACGCCGGGCAGTCCCTCGACGTGGGCGATGCCGTCAGCCGCATCGACGACGGTGCCGACCTCGGTCGCACCCGCGCCCGTCGGCTCGTAGGCGTTGACGAAGTCCTTCAGCGCGTCACGGATGACGTCGGGGCTGATAGAGAGTTCTGCCATTGTCTTCCTTCGTTCGTGGGGCGCGAGCCCCCAGATCTCCACCCGCTCGGGCGGGAAAGTCTTAGCCGGCGATGCGCTGGCGAAGGTCGGCGAGACGTGCGGACACGCTCGCGTCGATGACGTCGTCGGCGACCTGCACGCGCAGTCCGCCGACCACCGTCGGGTCGATCACGGTGTTGAGGCTGACCGCCGACCCGTAACGCGCGCGGAGCGCGTTCTGGAGTCGTGTCTGCTGCGCGCCATTCAAGGGCGCCGCCGCGTAGACGGTGGCCACGATGCTCGAGCGCTGATCGGCGACGATCGACTCCGCCCGGCGCAGGAGCGACCGGACGCGACGACCGCGCGCGTTCTGCACGAGCGAGGACACGATGAGCGCGGTTGGGGCGCTGGCGCGGCCGTCGAGCAGCGTCGAGACGAGCGACGCCTTGCCGGACGCGTCGCCCAGGCGACCGCCCAGGGCGAGCTCGAGTTCGCCGTTGGAGGCGACGGTGCGGGAGAACTGGAACAGCTCTCCTTCGATGTCCACCGACGCGTCGGCGACGGTGGCAGCGCGCACGGCCAGCTCCTCCAGCCCGTCCACGAACTCCGCCGCGGTCGACCACCGCTGCTCCGCCGCACGGCGCAGAAGCGAAACGGTCGTCTCACGGTACGCGGAGCCGAAGACGGCCGTCACCAGCGCGGCGCGCGCGGCAGCCGGTGCCGACGAATCCGAGAGCGCGCCGCTCAGCTGTGCCGACCCGTTCACGGCGCCGACGGCCGCGAACAGCTCGCGGGCGACGTCGAGGTCGACGCCGGAGGCGTTCGTGAGCGCCTCCGCCGTCGCGGTCCGCGCCTGAGTGGTCGCGCTGCCCATTACTGGGCCGCCTTCTCGGATGCCTCGAGCTCGGCGAGGAAACGATCGACCACGGCCTGCGCGCGGGCGTCGTCGGAGAGGGTCTCGCCGATGACGTTGCCGGCCAGGTCGACCGCGAGCGTGCCGACCTCGGCGCGGAGCGACACCAGCGTCGACTGACGCTCGGCCTCGATCTGCGCGTGCGCCGCGGCGGTCAGGCGCGCAGCCTCGGAAGACGCGGCCTCCTTCGCCTCGGCGACGATCTTCTTGCCGTCCTCGCGGGCGGCCTCGCGGATCTCGCCGGCTTCCTTGCGGGCCTCGGCGAGCTGAGCGGTGTACTGCTCCAGCGCGGCCTCGGCCTGACGCTGCGCCTCATCCGCCTTGGCGATGTTGCCCTCGATGGCGGCACCACGCTCGTCGAGGAGCTTCGCCATGCGGGGCAGGACGACCCTCCAGAACACGAAGAGGATGATGACGAAGCACACCAACGACCAGACGATGTCGTAGACAGCCGGAATCAGCGGGCTGTGCGTCTCTTCGCCGGCGGGTTCGGCGGCGAGGGTGACAAGAGCACTCAGCATCTCGTCTCCTTTACGTAGATCGTGCGCCGGATCAGAAGCCGAAGATGAAGCCGGTCGCGATACCGATGAACGCGAGCGCCTCGGTGAAGGCGATACCGATGAACATCAGGACCTGCAGGCGACCGGCCAGCTCGGGCTGACGGGCCACACCCTCGATCGTCTTGCCGACGACGATGCCCACGCCGATGGCCGGGCCGATGGCGGCGAGGCCGTAGCCGACGGTGGCGATGGAACCGGTGACCTGGGCGAGAACCGTAGTTGCGTCCACGGGTTTTTCCTTTCGGTTGGGTGGCTCGGCGTGCGCCGGGCCGCTCAGTGCTCTTCCGCGACCGCGAGCTGGATGTAGACCGCGGTGAGAATTGCGAAAACGTAGGCCTGGAGGAAAGCCACCAGGATCTCGAAGAGGGTGAAGGCGAAGCCGAACGCCAGGGTTCCTGCGCCGAGCGCCGTCCACCAGCCGCCGAGGCCGAAGACGAAGAACTGGGTGGCGGCGAAGAAGAGGACCAGCATCAGGTGGCCGACGATCATGTTCATCAGCAGACGGAGCGTCAGCGTGATCGGTCGGATGATGAAGGTCGAGAGGAACTCGAGCGGGATGATGATGATGTACAGCGGCCACGGCACGCCCGAGGGCATGAGCGCGTTGCGGAAGAACTTGCCGGGGCTCTTCTTCACACCCGCGTAGATGAAGGTGACGTACGCCACGATCGCGAGCAGGAGCGGAACGGCGATGACGCTGGTGCCGGCGATGTTCAGGCCGGGGATGATGCCGGTGATGTTCATGAACAGCACCATGAAGAAGATGGTGGTGAGGATCGGCAGGAAGCGGCGACCGTCCTTGCGACCGAGCAGGTCTTCCGCGATGTTGACGCGGACGAAGTCCAGCCCCATCTCCACGACGCTCTGGAAGCGCCCGGGAACGAGCTTCATGCGACGAGTGCCGACCACGAAGAGGATGACCAGCACGGCGGTGGCCAGCATCTGCACCAGGTTGATGCGGGTGATCGCGAAGATCGTGCCCTCGAACAGGACCGCGTCAGGGAAGAACTCGTTGATGGAGGGCGGATGGAACTCCGCACCCGCAGACGCGAAGTTCGTGATCAGGGTCGCAGCTTGAGTGGACAGCGCTGGCTCCAGCTTCGGGGCATCGGTGTGAACCGTTGCGACGATGGTCGGTGATGGCACCCGAAGTGCGAGTCTGGGGAGAGTCCCCGTCGCGGGTGGGTACTTACCCCACCCTATCAAACTCCCGGCTGATCCATGAGTCTCGGCCGATCGTTCGTCTCGCCGACGGACTAACGTGCCCGCGGTTCGCGAACCCCGGGTTATAGAGGGTCAGGCGCGACGGTCGCCCTCATCGGGATCGGTCGGCAGGTCCACGTCGCTGGCGCTGGGCACGCGCATCCGCAGGAGCACGACGACGTCGACCGCGAGGGAGGCGATGACGCTGACGACCAGGGCCACGAAGAACACCTTCGGATCGACCCAGTCCTGGCCGCGCAGGATCACGATCGCGACGATGAACAGCACGAGCTTGAGCAGCCACCCGCCGAGCACGATGCCGAAGAAGATCGGGACGTAGAGCGGATCGCCGAACCAGCGGTTGGCGATGAGGATGCTCGCGGCCGTCACGGCGAGGAAGACGGCGCTCACGCCGACGCCGGACACTGCGCTCCCCACCCCTCCGGGGCCGGCCACGGCGAAACCGATCACGGCGCCGGCCACGAGGAGGACCGCGGTGACGATCCCGCCCCAGACCAACGCCGTGCGGAGGAACGGCGTGCTCGAGAGGGGACGGCGGGCGGCGGGGGAAGCGGTGGTCATGAGGAGGTCTCCGGGGATGCGGGCTGCGCACGACGGGCACGCCGACGCGAGGGACGGTAAGAGGGAAGCAGGGTCAGCACGATGCACGCCGCGACGCCCACGGCACCGAAGCCGATGCCGATCCAGTAGTCGCCGGGCCAGCTCTGCTGCGTGCCGATGTACATCAGGAGGAACGACAGGCTCACCACGGCCGTCCAGGCGTAGAAGATGAGCACCGCGTCGCGGTCACTGTGCCCCATGTCGAGCATGCGGTGGTGCAGGTGCTTCCGGTCGGGCGAGAACGGCGACCGTCCGGCCCACTGGCGCCGGATGACGGCGAGCCCGAAGTCCAGCAACGGCAGCAGCACGATGACGACGGGCAGGAGGATCGGGATGAACGCTCCGAGCAGCTGGGAACGGCCGAGCTGCTCCGGGTCGAGGACGGCCGGGTCGAGCTGCCCCGTGATGGCCACGGCCGAACTGGCCATCAACAGGCCGAGCATGAGTGCTCCGGAATCCCCCATGAACAGCTTGGCCGGCGTCCAGTTCATCGGGAGGAACCCGAGACACGCTCCGATGAGGACGGCGGCGATGAAGGATGCCAGGTTGAAGTACGTGCTCGCGCCGGTGTCGCGCACGAGCAGGTAGGAGTAGGCGAAGAACACCCCGTTGGCGATGAGGCAGACGCCCGCCACCAGACCGTTCAAGCCGTCGATGAAGTTGACGGCGTTCATGACGACGACCAGCGCGAAGACGGTTAGGAGGAAGCTCACCCAGCTCGACCCCACCGTGAGCGCCCCCATCGGCAGCGACAGGATCTGCAGCTGCCCGAACCACGCGATGATGCCCGCGGCGATGAACTGCGCACCGAGCTTGATCATCCAGTCGAGATCCCACAGATCGTCGACGACCCCGACGAGGACGATGAGCAGGACCGCGCCCAGCAGCGACAGCACCGGCACGGGATCGGTCCAGAAGATCGCGAAGTAGGGGTTCCGGCTCGACAGCGCGAAGGCCGCGCCGACGCCCAGGAACATCGCCACCCCGCCGAGGCGCGGAGTGGGGGTCTTGTGCACGTCGCGATCCCGGATGCCGGGGTACAACCGGAAGCGCAGGGCGAACTTCCACACCACCCACGACAGGGCGAGAGTGACCGCCGCCGTGAACAGGATGGTGAGGAGGTACTGGGTCACGGACCCGGCGCCTCGGCATCCGCGGCGGTATCCGGCGCCGACGAGGCGGCACCGTCGGCGGGGCCCGTCTCGGGGTCGGGCTCGAGCAGGTCGCCGAGCACCTCGCGCAGACGCGCGCGGGAGATCGTGCCTTCGCGGAGCACGCGGATCAGCGGCTCGCTCCCGCCGACGAGGGACGTGGCATCCACGATCGTCGAGGCGAAGCCCCACTCGCTGGGTCCGGCGTCGAGGTAGACGGCGACGCTGTCGCCGAGCATGTCGCGCGCCTCGTCGATGCTGACCGCGGCGGGCATGCCGGTCCGGTTCGCGCTGGAGACCGCGAGCGGCCCGGTCTCTTCGAGCAGCTCGAGCGTGAGGTTCTGCGCGGGCATGCGGACCGCGACGGTGCCGTGCGTGTCACCGAGGTCCCAGGACAGGGACGGCTGCGCGGGCAGGACGATGGTCAACCCGCCCGGCCAGAAGGCGTGGACGAGGTCGTCGACGGCGGTGGGCACCTCGGCGACCAGAGCACGGAGGGTCCCGACGCCGGGAACGAGGACCGGCGGCGGCTGCTGCCGTCCACGCCCCTTCGCCTCGAGCAGGCCCGCGACGGCGCGCGCGTTGAACGCGTCCGCGGCGATGCCGTAGACGGTGTCGGTGGGGAGCACGACGAGTTCGCCTCGGCCGATCGCCTGACGCGCGTGGCGCATCCCGGACAGCAGCTGCGACTCGTCACGGCAGTCGTAGACGGGTGACATGTCGGGCGACAGTCTACCGAGGCGCGGACCGTTGCGCGGTCAGGGGCGAACGGCGGTCGTGGCGCGATCGCGCGTCGTCAGGTCGGGGTGGGTCGCCGCGGACCGCCACCCGTCCGCCGTGAGGATCTCGCGGATCGCAGCGCCCTGCCATTCGCCGTGCTCGATCACGATGGTGCCGCCGGGATGCGCGAGGCGCAGACCGACGCGGCTGAGCACGCGCACGGCATCCAGCCCGTCCGGTCCGCCGTACAGGGCAGCCGGCGGGTCGAACAGCCGCACCTCGGGGTCGCGCGGGATCGCGTCGTCCGGGACGTAGGGAGGGTTGGATGCCACGACCGAGACCGTTCCGTCGAGCTCGGGGAACGCATCGGCGAGGTCGATGAACGCGAGCGTGAGATTCGTCGCGCCGATGCGGGCGACGTTCTCCTTCGTCCAGATGAACGCGTCGACGGAGTTCTCGGCGGCGAACACCCGCGCGTGGGGGACCTCGGTCGCCAGGGCGAGGGCGATGGCTCCGCTGCCGGTGCCGAGGTCCACGGCGATCGGCGATGCGGATGCCGCCGCGCGCAGGGCGTCGATCGCGAGCTGCGCCACCATCTCGGTCTCGGGGCGCGGGACGAAGACCCCCGGTCCGACGGCGAGTTCCAGGGATCGGAAGGGGGCGAGCCCCGTCAGGTGCTGCAGCGGCTCGCGCGCGCAGCGCCGGTCCACGAGCGGGGCGAGGGCCGCCGCGGCATCGGCGGACAGGCGATCGCCGCGGACGGCGGCGGCCTGCACTCCCCCGCGCGACGTGGACAGGACGTGGGCGACGAGGAGTTCGGCATCCACCTGGGGGTCGGGGATGCCCGCGGCGGCGAAGCGCGCGGCGGTGGCACGGACGACGTCGGCGACGGGGGACGGGGCGAAGGATACGGGCTCGGGCATGACGGCTCCCGAGCCTAGTCGCGCAGCGTCACACACGGCCGCGGTGTCCGGCCGCTCACCTAGGATTGTCGCGATCCGACCGACGGCGAAAGGCGAGCCATGCCCGGCATCCACTCCGACATCACCTCCGCGTTCGGCGACACCCCGCTGGTGCGCCTCAACCGCGTCGCGGAAGGCGCCGGGGGCCAGATCCTGGCCAAGCTCGAGTTCTACAACCCCGCCTCGAGCGTCAAGGACCGCCTGGGCATCGCGATCGTCGACGCCGCCGAAGCCTCCGGCGAGCTCAAGCCCGGCGGCACCCTCGTGGAGTCCACGAGCGGCAACACCGGTATCGCGCTGGCCATGGTCGGCGCGGCGCGCGGGTACAAGGTCATCCTGACGATGCCCGCGTCGATGTCGAAGGAGCGTCGCGTGCTGCTCCGGGCGTTCGGTGCCGAGCTCGTGCTCACCGACCCCACCAAGGGCATGTCGTTCGCGGTGGACGAGGCCAAGCGCATCGTCGCCGAGACGCCCGGCGCCGTCTGGGCGCGCCAGTTCGAGAACGAGGCGAACCCCGCGATCCACCGCAAGACCACCGCCGAGGAGATCCTGCGCGACACCGACGGCAAGGTGGACTACTTCGTGGCCGGGATCGGCACGGGCGGCACCATCACCGGAGTCGGTCAGGTGCTGAAGGAACGCGTCCCGGGCGTGAAGGTCGTCGCGGTCGAGCCCGCTGACTCCCCCATCCTCACCAAGGGCCACCCCGGCCCCCACAAGATCCAGGGCATCGGACCGAACTTCGTCCCGGCGATCCTCGACCGCAGCATCATCGACGAGGTCATCGACGTCGAGTTCGACGACGCTATCCGGCTGGCCCGCGAAACGGCGGCGAAGGACGGCATCCTGGTGGGCATGTCCTCCGGCGCCGCCATCTGGGCCGCCCTCGAGATCGCACGTCGCCCCGAGGCCGAGGGCAAGAACATCGTGGTCATCATCCCCTCGTACGGCGAGCGTTACCTCTCCACCGCCCTGTACGAAGACCTGCGCGACAACTGACGTGGGGGCCCTCTCCCGCGTTCGCGAAGACGTCGCCGCGGCGAAGTTCCGCGACCCGGCCGCCCGCGGCGGTCTCGAGATCGCGCTGCTCTACCCCGGCCTGCACGCCGTGTGGTCGTACCGCGTGGCGCACCGCCTGTGGGTGCGGGGCTTGCGGTTCCCGGCTCGGGCGATCTCGCAGATCACGCGATGGCTCACGGGCATCGAGATCCATCCCGGGGCGACGATCGGGCGCCGTTTCTTCATCGACCACGGCATGGGCGTCGTGATCGGTGAGACGGCCGAGGTCGGCGACGACGTCATGCTGTACCACGGCGTCACCCTCGGGGGACGCCAGCGCGAGGGCGGCAAACGCCACCCGACGCTGCACGACGGTGTGGCCGTGGGGGCGGGGGCGAAGATCCTCGGCCCGATCACGATCGGGGCCCACAGCCTCGTCGGCGCCAACGCCGTGGTGACGCGGGACGCGGCCCCCGAGAGCGTGCTGGTCGGCGTTCCGGCGAAAGCGCGGGCGCGCCGGTCGAGCGACGACACCCGAGCGTTGCTCACCGCCCCCGAATACTGGATCTGACCGGATTCAGCTCTTCGTCGGAGGCGCCGTCCGGGCCCGCCGGTCGATCAGCACGACCGTCAGCACCCACGTCACGATGGCGGACACGATCCACACGACGAGCGGCGCCAGGAACCAGGCGGCCGCGGTCGTGATCCGCACGCCCGCGGACGGCAGCACCGCCACGACCAGCAGCGAGACGAACGTGGCGATGATGCCGATCCCCCCGAGGAGGAGCGGCGCGTGCTTCTCCGCCACCCGGGTGGCGAGGGGCGTCGCGAGACTCTGGACGATCGCGAACACGACGATCGCCACCAGGAAGCCCCACCAGTCGAGCCACGAGATCCGGAAGCCGCCGACGAACAGATCGGCGAGCACGAGCCCCGCCGCCGCCGAGGCGAGGTAGACGAGCACGCGCAGCAACCGGGTCTTCATGCTGCGAGGCTAGCGGAACGGCGGGCCTAGGCTCGAAGAATGACGCGCCTGCACGATCTGTCCCTCGTCGCACAGGTCGCGGCGCTCCGGGACGGCAGGATCCGGCCGGTCGAACTGACCTCCCACTACCTCGACCGCATCGCTCGCGCAGCCGATCTGGGCGCCTTCGCCGAAGTCACCGCGGAGTCCGCGCTCGCGCGCGCCGCCGCGCTCGACGCCGGCGGACACCGTGGCCCGCTCTGGGGCGTGCCCTCGGCGGAGAAGGACCTCGTCGCCCGGGCGGGTGTCCCCACGCGCTACGGATCGCGCGCGCGCGCCGACTACGTGGCCGTGGCCGCGGGACTCCTCCCGGCCGCGGTCGGATCGGACGGTGGCGGCTCCATCCGCATCCCCTCGGCGACCGTCGGCGTCGTGGGGCTCAAGCCGTCACGCGGACGGCTGCCCATCGGGTCGGGGTTCGACTCCCCCGACGGGCTGTCCGTCACCGGCCCCATCGCCCGCACCGTCGAGGACGCGGGCCTGCTGCTCGACGCGCTCGTGGGGCTCTCGCCGTTCCCCTACGCGACGGCGGCGCCGGGGCGCGGCCCCTTCGTCCGTGCCGCACGCACCGGATCCGCGACGTATCGGATCGGCGCGACGACCGTCTCCCCCTGGGACGACGACGAGGACATCGTCCTCGACCCCGCCGCCCGTACGGCATTCGAGACGGCGGCCGTCTGGTTGAGCGACGCCGGACACCCCGTCACGGATGCCGATTGGCATCCGGTCGGCTATCCCGCCCTGTTCCGCGTGCTGTGGCGCGCGAGCGCTGCGCGCATCCCGCTGAGCGCGCACGACATGACCCTCGTCGAGCCGCTCACCGCCTGGCTCGTGCGGGAGGGCCGGGCGCTCTCGGCGCCGGAGCTGCTCGGAGGACTGACCGAGGCGCGCGCGTTCGAACGGCGGACGATCACCGACTTCGCGGCCTTCGACGCCGTCCTGACCCCCGCCCTGGCCCAGGCTCCGCAGCCCGTCGGCGCGTACGCCGGCCACGACCCCGAGCGCACCTTCGCGATGCAGGTGGAGTACGCACCGTACTCGAGCTTCGTCAACGTGGCGGGGCTGCCCGCTCTCACTCTCCCGGTGACCGTCGACGCGACGGGACACCCGGTCTCGGTGCAGCTGATCGGACGCCCCGGCGGGGAGGCGACGCTGCTGGCGCTCGGCGCCGAGCTGGAGCTGCGACGCGGCCCGCTCCCCCACCCGCCCGCGTGGGACGCCTGAGCCTGCATCCGGCGCGGACACAACGAAGGAGGATCGGGAACCGGTCTGCGAAGAACAGCGGTTTCTGCCCCGCCGGGGACACCTTTCCTTCGTTGTGCACGCGACACGCACGAAGGGGGCGCCGCCGACCTGAGCGTCAGCTCTCGGAGAGCGCGGCGAGGCGCGCTTCCTCGTCGGCGGTGATCGCCGACTCGATGATCGGGCCGAGGGCGCCGTCCATGACCTGGTCGAGGTTGTACGCCTTGTACCCGGTGCGGTGATCGGCGACGCGGTTCTCGGGGAAGTTGTAGGTACGGATGCGCTCGGAGCGGTCCATGCCGCGGATCTGCGAGCGGCGCGCATCGGCGGCCTGTGCGTCGCGCTCCTCCTGCTGCTTGGCGAGCAGCCGGGCGCGCAGCACGCGCATTCCGGCCTCGCGGTTCTGCAGCTGGGACTTCTCGTTCTGCATCGACACGACGATCCCCGTCGGCACGTGCGTGATGCGCACCGCCGAATCGGTGGTGTTCACCGACTGACCGCCCGGGCCCGACGAACGGAACACGTCGATCTTCAGGTCGTTGGGGTCGATCGCGACCTCTTCGGGCTCGTCGACCTCGGGGAAGACGAGCACACCGGTCGTGGACGTGTGGATGCGTCCCTGCGACTCGGTCGCCGGCACGCGCTGCACGCGGTGCACACCGCCCTCGTACTTCAGGTGCGCCCACACGCCCTGCGCGGGGTCGCTCGAGGATCCCTTGATCGCGACCTGGACGTCCTTGTACCCGCCGAGGTCGGACTCGTTGCGTTCGAGCAGCTCGGTCTTCCAGCCCATGGATGCCGCGTACTGGAGGTACATCCGCAGCAGATCGGCCGCGAACAGGGCGCTCTCCGCGCCGCCTTCGCCCGCTTTGATCTCCATGATCACGTCGCGGGCATCGTCCGGGTCGCGTGGGATCAGCAGGCGACGCAGCCGCTCCTGACTCTCCGCCCACCGCTGCTCGAGCGCGGGCACCTCCTCGGCGAAGGCCTCGTCCTCACGGGCGAGTTCGCGCGCGGCATCCAGGTCGTCCGCCGCGGACTGCCACGCCTCGTAGGCGTGGACGATCCGGTTCAGATCGGCGTAGCGCCGGTTGACCCGCTTCGCGCGCGCCGCATCGGCGTGCACGGCGGGGTCGTTCAGTTCGAGCTCGACCTGCCGGTGCTCGTCGAGCAGCCCGCGGACGGACTCGAGGATGCCGGAATCCGACACGGCTCAGCGGATGCCGTTGTCGTGCCCGTTGTCTCCGCGCGCGGGAGCCGGGATCGACTTCTGCATCTGGACGAGGAACTCGACGTTGGACTGCGTCTCCTTGAGCTTGCCGAGCACGACCTCGAGGGCCTGCTGGGGGTCGAGACCCGCGAGGGCACGACGCAGCTTCCAGGTGATCTTGACCTCGTCCGGCGACAGCAGCATCTCTTCGCGCCGGGTCGAGGACGCGTTGACGTCGACGGCCGGGAAGATGCGCTTGTCGGCGAGCTGGCGGTTCAGACGCAGCTCGCTGTTGCCGGTGCCCTTGAACTCCTCGAAGATCACGTCGTCCATCTTGGAGCCGGTCTCCACCAGAGCGGTGGCCAGGATCGTGAGCGATCCGCCGTTCTCGATGTTGCGCGCCGCGCCGAAGAAGCGCTTCGGCGGGTAGAGCGCCGACGCATCCACGCCACCGGTGAGGACGCGGCCCGAGGTGGGCGCCGACAGGTTGTAGGCGCGGCCGAGACGGGTGATCGAGTCGAGCAGCACGACCACGTCGCGACCGAGCTCGACGAGACGCTTCGCGCGCTCGATGGCGAGCTCGGCGACCGTGGTGTGGTCCTCCGCGGGCCGGTCGAAGGTGGAGGCGATGACCTCGCCCTTGACCGTGCGCTGCATGTCGGTGACCTCTTCGGGGCGCTCGTCGACGAGCACGACCATGAGGTGGACCTCGGGGTTGTTGTGCGCGATCGCGTTGGCGATCTGCTGCAGCACGATGGTCTTCCCCGCCTTCGGGGGCGCCACGATGAGCCCGCGCTGACCCTTGCCCACCGGGGCGACGAGGTCGATGAGACGCTGCGTGAGCTTCTCGGGGGCCGTCTCCATGCGGAGGCGCTCCTGCGGGTACAGCGGCGTCAGCTTGCCGAACTCGACGCGCGCGGCGGCGTCCTCGACCGACAGCCCGTTGATGGAGTCGACCTTCACGAGGGCGTTGTACTTCTGACGGCTCGACTGCTCGTTCTCGCGCGGCTGCTTGATCGAGCCGACGACCGCGTCGCCCTTGCGCAGGTTGTACTTCTTCACCTGGCCGAGCGAGACGTACACGTCGCTCGGACCGGGGAGGTAGCCCGTGGTGCGCACGAACGCGTAGTTGTCGAGCACGTCGAGGATGCCGGCGATCGGGATCAGGACGTCGTCCTCGCCGATTTCGCCCTCGAACTCGTCACCGGTGGTGGGCTGACCGCGGCGCTTGTTGCGCTGGCGGTTCCGGCTGTTCGCCTGGTTCTGCTGCTGGGCCTGCTGGCCGTTCTGCGCGGGCGCCTCGGACTCTTCGGCGGGGGCGGGGGCGTTCGCCGCCGGGGCGGCGGCGTCGGCGTTCTCGACCTTGTTGCGGTTGCGGTTGCGCGACCGGCTGCGGCTGCGGCTGCGCGACGGCGTCTCGGTCGACTCGTCCGCCGACTCGCCGTCGGCGGCGGGGGCTGCGGTCTCGGCGCTCTCCTCGGCCTCGGGGGTCTCGGTGGCGGCCTCTTCGACGGCGGGCGCGTCGGCGACGACCTCGGGCGCCTCCGCGGGGGCGGCGGGGGTCTCCTCGACCGGAGCCTCGACCGTCTCGGCCGGGGTCTCGGCCTCGGTGGCGGCGGCCTCGACCGCGGCGACCTCGGTGGTGGCGGCCTCGGCGGGCGCCTCCTCGGCGGGCGCGCTCTTCGCACGGCGCGGGGCGCGCTTGCGGGGGGCGCGGGCGGGCTTGGCGGGCGCCTCTTCGGCGGCGGGCTCCTCCGTCGGAGCCGCAGCAGCCTCTTCGGCGGCCGGCTCCACGGCGGGAGCGGTGTCGGCGGCGGGCGCGTCGGCAGGCGCGGCATCGGCAGGCGCGGCGTCATCGGCCGGAGCCTCGACGGGCGCGTCGTCCACGGCCGGGGCGGCCTCTTCGGCGGGTGCCTGCTCGGCGGCAGGCTCCTCGTCCGCGGGGGCGTCGGCGCCCTCGGCGTCGACGGGCGTATCGAACAACGTCTCGTCGGCGGGAGCGGCGGACTGCTCCTCGGTGGGGATGTCAGCGCCCTCGGGCGCGTCAACGGGCTGGGTCTCGGAGATGGACTCCACGAGTGCTCCTCAGAAATGAAACATGGTCAGATCGCGGGGTATCGCCGCAAGAGAGCAGACGAAGACTCACACCAGCGGTTCGGGAGACTGCAGCCGAGACCGGGTTCGCGATTTGTTGCGGATTTCGCAAATGGTGCAGAGGCTCAGATTCGCGTGCTAAGCGGAACCCTCTGCGGGCTTCACTGTACCACCCTTGACGTCGACGGCGAGCATGAGCGCCTGCCACGGGGTGTCGACGACGGATGCGGTGAGGTCCGCCGCGGCGACGCGCTGCCCCGGACCGTCCGCGAGCACGAGCACGCTCGGTCCCGCGCCGGAGACGACCGCCGCGTATCCCGCCGCCCGCAACTCCCGCACGAGGCGGTCGGTCTCGGGCATGGCCTGGGCGCGATAGTTCTGGTGCAGCTTGTCCTCGGTCGCCGCCATCAGCAGCTCGGGGCTCTGGGTCATCGCCGCGATCAGCAGCGCCGAGCGGGAGACGTTGAACACGGCGTCCTCCCGCGGCACCTGCAGCGGCTGCAGGCTGCGTGCGACGGCCGTCGACATCGTGAACCCGGGGACGAGCACGAGCGGCGACACACCGCGATGCACGATGAGCTGCTTGTGCTGGGGGCCGGTGGCATCCATCCACGCGATCGTGAGACCGCCGAACAGACCGGGGGCGACGTTGTCGGGGTGGCCCTCCATCTCGGTCGCGAGGCGCAGCAGGTCGACGTCGGTGAACTCGACCTCGCCCTGCAGCAGGCCCTTCGCGGCCAGGATGCCGGCGACCACCGCGGCACCGGAGGAGCCCATCCCCCGCCCGTGCGGGATGACGTTGTGCGCGACGAGACGCAGCCCCGGAAGCTCCCGCCCGACCGAGGCGTACGTGTGCGCGAGCGCGCGCACCACGAGATGCGACGCGTCGCGCGGCACGTCCGCCGTGCCCTCGCCCGAGACCTCGATCTCGAGGCGACCGGGCTCAAGGGCCTCGACGGTGAGCTCGTCGTACACGCTCAGCGCGAGTCCGAGCGTGTCGAACCCGGGACCGAGGTTGGCGCTCGTCGCCGGCACGCGGACCGCGACACGGCGCCCGAGGGCTGCGGTCACTCGGCCACCGGCTTCAGGTCGAGGACCGAGGCGACCTCCGAGGTGGTGGCGTCGACCACGGTCGGCTCGACCGTGGTGCCGTCGGCCCGGCGCAGTGCCCACTGCGGGTCCTTCAGTCCGTGGCCGGTGACGGTCAGCACGACCTTCGCCCCCGCGGGGACGACGCCCGCCTCGGCACGGCTGAGCAGACCCGCGACGCTGATCGCCGACGCCGGCTCGACGAACACTCCGACCTCGCCCGCGAGGATCTTCTGCGCCTCGAGGATGCCCTCGTCGTCGATCGCGCCGAACCAGCCGTCGGTGGCATCCCGCGCCTCGAGGGCGAGATCCCACGAGGCGGGGTTGCCGATGCGGATCGCGCTGGCAATGGTCTCGGGGTTCTTCACGACCTCGCCGCGCACGAGGGGCGCGGAGCCGGCGGCCTGGAAACCGAACATGCGCGGCACGCGCGTCGACACGCCACGGTCGGCCTCTTCGCGGTACCCGCGCGAGTAGGCGGTGTAGTTGCCGGCGTTGCCGACGGGGATGAAGTGGAAGTCGGGGGCGTCGCCCAGCTGCTCCACGACCTCGTACGCTGCGGTCTTCTGCCCCTCGATGCGGTCGGGGTTGACCGAGTTGACCAGGTGCACCGGGTAGTGGTCGGCGAGCTCGCGCGCGATCTCGAGGCAGTCGTCGAAGTTGCCGCGGATCTGGATGAGACGTCCGTTGTGGGCGACGGCCTGGCTGAGCTTGCCCATCGCGATCTTGCCCTCGGGCACGAGGACGGCGGCGGTGATGCCGGCGTGCGCCGCGTAGGCGGCGGCCGAAGCCGACGTGTTGCCGGTGGAGGCGCAGATGACGGCCTTCGCACCGTGCTCGACGGCGCGGGAGAGCGCCACGGTCATGCCGCGGTCCTTGAACGAGCCCGTGGGGTTCATGCCCTCGAACTTGACGTAGACGTCGGCCCCCGTGCGCCGCGAGAGCGCGGGAGCGGGGATGAGGGGCGTACCGCCCTCTCCGAGCGTCACGACGGTGGAGGCGTCGGTGACGCCCAGACGGTCGGCGTACTCGCGGAGGACTCCGCGCCAGACGTGTGCCATGTCAGTTCCCTTCCACGCGCAGTACGGAGACCACGCGCTCGACGACGCCGCTCGCGGCGAGACGCTCGACGGTCTCGCTCAAATCCTGCTCACGGGCCTGGTGTGTTCCGATGACCAGACGTGCGGAGGCCCCGGCGGCGGGGTTCTCGGCATCCGGTTCGATGGTGGTCTGCTCGACCGTCGCGATCGAGACGCGGCCCTCGCTGAGGATGCCGGCGACCGTGGCGAGCACGCCCGGCTGATCGTCGACCTCGAGCGTGATCTGGTAGCGCGTGATGACGCGCCCGATCGGCACGGTCGGGAGGTTGGCGCGGGTGGACTCGCCGACACCGACTCCCCCGGCGATGTGACGGCGCGCAGCCGAGACGACGTCGCCGAGCACGGCCGAAGCGGTCTGCACCCCGCCCGCGCCCGCACCGTAGAACATCAGGTCTCCGGCGGCCTCGGCCTGGACGAACACGGCGTTGTTCGCGCCGTGGACGCTCGCCAGGGGGTGCGTGCGCTCCACGAGCGCCGGGTAGACGCGCACCGAGATGGACTCGCTCGCCTCCCCCTCGGCGGCGGCGAGACGCTCGCACACGGCGAGGAGCTTGATGACGTAGCCGGCGTGACGCGCGGACTCGATCATCGCCGCGTCGATCCGGGTGATTCCCTCGCGGTGGACGGCATCCAGGGGGACGGTGGTGTGGAACGCGAGGCTCGCGAGGATGGCGGCCTTCTGCGCGGCGTCGAATCCCTCGACGTCGGCGGTCGGGTCGGCCTCGGCGTACCCGAGGGCCTGCGCCTGGGCGAGGACCTCGCCGAAGTCGGCGCCCTCGGTGTCCATGCGGTCGAGGATGTAGTTCGTCGTCCCGTTGACGATGCCCATGATGCGGACGACGCGGTCCCCCGCGAGCGAGTCGCGCAGCGGCCGGATGATCGGGATCGCACCGGCGGCCGCGGCCTCGTAGTACACCTCGGCGCCGACCTGATCGGCGGCCTCGAAGATCTCGGAACCGTGGGTGGCGAGGAGCGCCTTGTTGGCGGTCACGACGTCCGCACCCGAGTTGATCGCCTGCAGCACCTGCGTGCGGGCCGGCTCGATGCCGCCCATCAGCTCGATGACGATGTCGGAGCCGTTGATGAGGGTCTCGGCATCCGTCGTGAACAGCTCGCGGGGCAGGTCGGCGTCGCGCTTGCCGTCGAGGTTCCGGACGGCGATGCCGGCGAGTTCGAGGTTCGCCCCGGCGCGGTCGGCGAGTTCTGCGCGGTGCTTGAGCAGCAGGTCGGCGACCTGCGAGCCGACGGCACCGGCGCCCAGCAGCGCGACGCGGAGCGTGCGGTAGTCGGTCATTCGGTGTCTCCGTGGGGTGGGGTGGGGGAAGCGGATGCCGCGACGCCGACGTCGCGGGCGAGCAGATCGTCGATGGTCTCGCCGCGCACGATCACGCGGGCCCGGCCGTCGCGGACGGCCACCACCGGCGGGCGGGGCGTGTAGTTGTAGTTGCTCGCGAGCGAGAAGCAGTACGCGCCGGTGGCGGGCACGGCGAGGAGATCGCCCGGAACGACGTCGGCGGGAAGGTATTCGGCATCCACCACGATGTCTCCCGACTCGCAGTGGCGCCCCACGACGCGCGAGAGCGCGGGGGTTGCAGAGCTCGTCCGCGAGACGACGCGGGCGGAGAAATCGGCGCCGTAGAGGGCGGGGCGCGCGTTGTCGCTCATGCCCCCGTCGACGCTGACGTACGTGCGCTCGAGGTCGTCTCCGACGGTGACCTTCTTGACCGTCCCGACCTCGTACAGCGTCACACCGGCCTGTCCGACGATGACGCGGCCGGGTTCGCACGCGACGTCGGGCATCGCGATCCCCCGCACCGCGCACTCGTCGGCGATGGCGTCGAGGATGCCGTCGGCGATGTCCTCGATGGGTCGCGGGTCGTCGACGGACGTGTACGAGATGCCGAATCCGCCCCCGACGTTGAGCACGGGGATGTCGCCCCCGGCCAGGAGGTCGGCGTGGAGGTCGACGAGGCGGGCCGCGGACTCGCGGAAGCCCGCCGAGTCGAAGATCTGCGAGCCGATGTGGGCGTGCAGTCCCACGAAACGCAGGCTCGTCAGCTCGCGGATGCGCGCGACCGCGTCGGCCGCCCCCTCGAGCGAGAAGCCGAACTTCTGGTCCTCGTGAGCGGTGGCCAGGAACGCGTGCGTCTCGGCGTGCACTCCGGTGCGCACGCGCACGAGCACCGGCTGCACCGCACCGCGGCGCTCGGCGATCGCGGCGAGGCGCTCGATCTCGACGGGGCTGTCGACCACGACGGAGCCGATTCCGACCTCCACCGCCCGCTCCAGCTCGCCGACGCTCTTGTTGTTGCCGTGGAACCCCAGGCGCGCGGGGTCGGCGCCGGCGGCCAAGGCGACCTCGAGCTCGCCGCGCGTGCACACGTCGACCGCGAGACCTTCGTCGGTCACCCACCGCACGACCTCGGTGGAAAGGAAGGCCTTGCCCGCGTAGTAGACGCGGGACCGGATGCCGTGCCGCTCGGCGGCCGCGGAGAAGGCGGCGCGGGCGCGCCGGGCGTGCGCGCGGACCTCGTCCTCGTCGAGCACGTACAGCGGGGTCCCGAAGCGGTCGCGGAGGTCGAACACCGACACCCCGCCGATCTCGACGGAACCGTCGTCGGAGCGACGGGCCGAGGAGGGCCAGACGGAGGCGACGAGCTCGTTCGCTTCGGCCGGGGCGGTGAGCCACTCGGGCACGAGCGCGGAGTGCGAGGCGGACACGGAGGAACCAATCGGGTTTTGCGGCGACGCGACGGCCGCGGATCACGGCTCCTGCCCCCGCGGGGCGTCACGCGACGGGCAGTCCTTGCAGTCTAGGGCACGGCATATGCCGCCCCCGTCCCACGCCCGCTCCGCCCGGAGGCTACCGCCGGTCCGCGAGCGACCGCGTCAGCCGCAGGTGCCGTTCTGCTGCAGCGCCGGATCGTTCAGCAGACGGCCGTCGATGGCGAAGGTCGCCACCACGTCCTCCCCCTGGACACTGACCGAATCCAGCTGCAATCCGGCGGGGAGGCGGTCGGCGATGCAGAGGCTCCACGTCTTCAGCGCCGCATCGGCGACCCCGCCGAGCTGGCCGCGCAGGGCGTCGGCGTCGAGACGGTTGCCGCCCAGGTCGAACGAGCTGGGTGTCAGCGTGAGGTCTCCGTCGGCCGCGCCGGGCGTGGCCGAGATCCCGACCGGGATCGGCACGCCGAACACCGAGAACTGCGTCGTCAGGGTCACATCCGGGGCCGCGGTGCCGACCGTGTCGGCCGGGAAGCCCGGGATCTGCGCGAGAAGGGTGCGCAACTGGTCGGGATCGAGGCGAACGGATGCCGATCCCCCCGCCGCCGGGGCATCGCCCGCGACCGGCACGTCCTGCAGGTCGACGCGGACGTCGCCGTTCAGCGGGCCGAGCGCCACATCGTCCGCGGACACCGCCACCTGATCGAGGCGCCCCTTCAGAAGTTGGGGCAGCACGATGCCGGGGACCTCGACGTCGACCTGCTGGTCGGCGGGCAGGCCGACCTGCTGGACGACGAGCGAGCGCACGGTGTTCGCGACCGCCGACCGCGCGATGAACTCGGCTGCCACCAGCAGTCCCGCGATCAGGACGACGATGATGGCGACGACGGCGATCACCCGTCCGGTGCGTCGGCGGGGGCGTGCGGCATCCACCATGACTACATCCGCTCCGGGGCACTCACGCCGAGCAGCGCCAGGCCGTTGCGCAGCACCTGACCGGTCGCGTCGTTCAGCCACAGGCGGGTGCGGTGCACCGATTCGACCGGGGCATCGCCGAGCGGGATGACACGGCAGTTGTCGTACCAGCGGTGGTACAGGCCCGCGAGCTCCTCGAGGTAGCGCGCCACGCGATGCGGCTCGCGCACCTCGGCCGCGTACGCCACGATGCGCGGGTACTCCTGCAGGGCACCGAGGAGCGCGGACTCGGTCTCGTGCTCGAGCAGCTCGGGCGCGAAATCGGACCGGTCGACACCCGAGTCCGCCGCGTTGCGGGCCACGTTGTGCGTTCGGGCGTGGGCGTACTGCACGTAGAAGACCGGGTTGTCGTTAGTGCGCTTCTGCAGGATCTCGGGGTCGAGAGTGAGCGGCGAGTCGGCGGGGTACCGAGCGAGCGAGTACCGCAGCGCGTCGGTTCCGAGCCACTCCTGCAGGTCGTCGAGCTCGATGATGTTGCCGGCGCGCTTGGAGAGCTTCGCGCCGTTGATCGAGACGAGCTGCCCGATGAGCACCTCGATGTCCTTCTCGGGGTCGTCGCCGGCAGCGCCCGCGAGGGCCTTGAGGCGGTGCACGTACCCGTGGTGGTCGGCGCCGAGGAGGTAGATCTTGTGCGCGTACCCGCGGTCGCCCTTGTTGAGGTAGTAGGCGGCGTCGGCGGCGAAGTAGGTGTACTCGCCGTTCGACCGACGGATGACACGGTCTTTGTCGTCGCCGAAGTCGGTGGTGCGCACCCACACAGCGCCCTCGTCGTCGAAGACGTGCCCCTGTTCGCGCAGGCGGTCGACCGCCTCGTCGACGAGGCTCGGCTGCCCGTCGACGCGGGCGTGCAGCGTGCGCTCCGAGAACCACACGTCGAAGTGCACGTTGAAGCGCTCGAGGGAGGCCTGGATCTCGCCGAGCTGGAACCCGTACGCCAGTTCGGTCGCGAGCGTGATCTGCTCGGCGCGGTCGAGGTCGCGGATGTCGGGGCGCGCGGCGGCGACCCGCTCGGCCAGCGACGCGATGTACGCGCCGACGTAGCCGTCCTCGGGGGTCGGCTCGCCGTGCAGCGCCGCGACCACCGAGCGCCCGAAGCGCTCCATCTGCGCACCGGCGTCGTTGATGTAGAACTCGCGGACGAGCGTGGCGCCGCTCGCCAGCAGCACGCGCGCGATCGCGTCGCCCAGGGCCGCCCAGCGGGTGTGGCCGATGTGCAACGGGCCGGTGGGGTTCGCGCTGACGAACTCGAGGTTGATGGTGTTGCCGCGCTGGGAGTCGTTCGTTCCGAACGCCGCGCCCTGCTCGACGACGGTCTTCGCGAGGGCGCCGGCGGCGGCGGCATCCAGTCGGATGTTGATGAAGCCGGGACCGGCGACCTCGACGCTCGCGATGCCGTCGACGCTCTCGAGGCCCGCCGCGATCTCGGCGGCGAACTCCCGCGGATTCGCCCCGACGACCTTCGACAGCTTCAGGGCCGCGTTGGACGCCCAGTCGCCGTGGTCACGGTTCTTGGGCCGCTCCAGCGGAAGATCGGCAGCGGTGATCCCCGCGGACGAACCCTCGCGTCGCGCCTCGGCGAGCGGGACGATGACGGCGAGCAGAGCGGTGGAGAGGGCTGCGGGATCCATAACCCTGCAATTCTAGGCCGAGGCGCCCGAGGGCCCGACTCAGCCGATCTGCACCAGGGCTTCGTGGTCGTCGGAGGACGCGGCATCCGCGGTATCCCCCTCGTGCACGGCGTCGACGTACATGCGGTCGAGCCCGACGTACCCGCCGTGGTAGCTCAAGAAGGCGCAATCCGCGGCGTCGCGTCCGGTCGCGATGCGGACGAGCGACCGACGGTCCGACAGCCGGGTGGCGTCGATGACGTACCAGGCACCGTCGAGGTACGCCTCGGCGACGGCGTGGAAATCCATGGGCTCGAGGCCCGGCGCGTAGCACGCGGCGTAGCGGGCGGGCATGTCCATCGCGCGCAGGAGCGCGATCACGACGTGGGCGTAGTCGCGGCAGACGCCCTGGCCGGTCATGAGGGTGGTCACGGCGCTATCGGTTCCGAGGCTCAGCCCCGGGGTGTACGTCACGCTGGATGCCACGAACGACGAGACCGCGGCGATCAGGTCGGCCCCGGCGAGTCCGCGGAACTGCCGACGCGCCTGCGCGAACACCTCGTCCGACTGGCAGTACCGGCTCGGGCGCAGGTACGTGATCGTCTCGAGATCGCTCGTGTGCAGCGTCGGAGACGCCCCGGAGACGACCGCCTCGTACCGCACGGTCAGCGGCCCGGGCTCGCCCGCGAGACGGTGCAGACGACTGCCCGACTGGTCGACGATCTCGGTCGGGGTGTACACGCGATCGCCGCTCGAGAAGGTCAATTGCTCGCTGGCGAGCGGAACGCCCTGGGCGGCGGTGATCTGAAAAATGAGGTCGACGGACGCCCCCAGATCGAGGTCGAGTTCAGCGGTCACTCGGCGCGGCACCGGGCAATCCTCGCACGACGGAGGAGGGGTGCGGCGCGCCTCGCTCATCCGTCCTTCTTGCCCGGTCCGCCGGGGGCGGCGGGGGCGTCGCTCTTGCCCTTGCCGCTGTCGCCCTTGCCCGACTTCTCCGAGTCTTTCTCGCCCGGTCCCGCGGGCTCCTTCTGCTCGTCGTCGGTCGCTCCGTCGTCGGAGACCGTGCTCGGCGTCGGCTCGGAGGTGTCCTCCGTCACCGGCTCCGTCGTCTGTTCGGGAGTGGGCTCCGGGCTCGGCGCGAGAGACGCCAGGTCGGCTCGGACGGTCGCGATGCGGGACAGGATCGCCTCCGCCTCGGCCGACGCGATCGTCCCGGCGTCGCGCTGCGCGATGACGTCGGCCTCGAGCTGGTCCAACGTCGCGGACGCGGAGGAGTAGTCCCCCGCCGACGCCTGGCTCGCGAGCGTCTGCACGACACCCTGCCACGCGTTCGGCTCGGCGGCCGGCGGCGTGCAGCCCGCGAGCACGAGACCGACCGCCAGCGCGAGCACGGGAGACAGGACACGGCGCCGGGTCACGGTCCCACTTCCTTCCACAGGTCGTCGACGTGCTGGTCCAGCGGCGCGGGGAGCGACGGCAGCGACGGATCGGATGCCGGGGCCGAGGCGTTCACCCCGATCGCCGCGGCCGCACCGCCGACGGCCAGCACGGCCGCGATCACGGCAACAACGATGACCGCGCGACGACGGCCCCCTCGACGCGGCGGCGCCGCAACCGGGGGGAGGACCCGCGTGCGGGTGAGCTCGTCGGGCTCCGGCCCGTCGATCAGCGCCGTGGCGCCGAGCGGAGTGGGCGGCACCGACTCGCCGGGAAGGGCGCGGAACTCTGCCCCAAGGGCGGCGGCATCCGGTCTCTCGGCCGGGTCGATCGCGGTCATGCGCGACAGGAGGGCGCGCCACGGGGCGGGAAGATCGTCCGGGATGTCCGGCGGAGACACCAGACGCGCCGCGAGAGCCTCGTGCGGGGTGCGCCCTCCGAACGGGCGTCGACCGGTGAGGGCCTCGAGCAGCACGAGCCCCAGGGAGTACACGTCGCTCGCCGGGGCGGCCGGCATCCCTCGCGCCTGCTCAGGGCTGAGGTAGGCGGCAGTTCCGATGACGGTGTCGGCGCGGGTGACCCGCGTGGCGCCGACGAGCGCGGCGATCCCGAAGTCGGCCAGCGTCGCCCGCGTCCGCTCCCCCGTGTGGGCGGGCGGCCGCAGGAGGATGTTCGAGGGCTTCACGTCGCGGTGGACGATGCCGCGCGAATGGACCACCGCCAGGGCTTCCGCGATCTCGCGGCCGTACCGGGCGGCATCGGCCGGCGGAACAGGTCCGCGCCCGATGACGTCGGTGAGCGTCGGACCCGCGATGAGCTCCATCGCGAGGTACGTGGGCGTCGACGACAGACGGGCGTCGTACAGGGTGACCAGGGACGGATGCGACAACGAGGCGAGCAGTCGGATCTCCGACCGCACGCGCGCGGCATCCGCCGGATCGGCGCCGTCGCCGATCATCACCTTCAGCGCTACGGTCCCCCCGAGGGACGTGTCGACGGCCTCGTAGACGCGCGCGTATCCTCCTGTTCCCAGCACACGGCCGAGGCGGTAGCGCCCATCGAAGAGGTCGGCGGCGGCAGGATCGGCCGGTTGCGTCGTATCGGTGTCGGTCATAGGTGTCCTCAGGGGTCGTACGCCCCCCGCGGAAGGGTCAGACGAGGTCGTCGTTCGACGACCGGGTGGTCGAACGGGTGACCTGCGCGCCGCCGACGCCCTCGGTGCGCGTCACCGTGTCGGTCTGCCGACGGCGCACGAGGAGCACCAGTCCGATGATGAAGACGACGGCCCCCGCGCCCATCATGATGTGACCGATCGTCGTGAGATCGACGTAGTCGTTCGGAAGATCCACGGCGAACGCGAGGATGGCGCCGATGACGATCAGCGCGATTCCGGCTCCGATGCTCATGACAGTCCTTTCGGGAGGGTGAGGTCAGGATGCCAGTCCCACGCCGATCGGGCGGAAGGTCTTGACAACGGCGAGCGCGGCGGTCGGAGTCGTCGTGTCACGAGAACAGGGGATGTAACGACGACAGGCGGTTGTCGGCCGGATCGGCCTGTTCTCGACGCGGCGCCTGTTCTCGGCGCGGCGGCGGTCCGCGGCGGTCGAGACGCCACCGAAACACGAAGGCTCCGACCCTCGCGAGCGAGTGATCGGAGCCTTACCGGTGGTGCCCCCGACAGGAATCGAACCTGCGACCTTTGGTACCGGAACTCAACGCCTGATCTACACTGATCAGACAGAACGTGATCAGACCGCGTGATTCCGCGGGAGTTGCATGGTGTCTTCGGGTATACCCGGGCACACAATGGGCACACCACAGGGCACGCTCTTGTTATCAGCACGGATCAGGCGTACCATTTCCATATGGATAACAAGGTGCTAAGGACCGTCGCTGAGATCGACGACCTGCCGACGCGTTCTGTCGTGATGGATGGTAGCGGCGAGGTGTGGCGTCGGGCCGTGACGGGCCTGTGGGACAACCTCGACACGAGCGGTGATCCGCCGCTCGAAGAGTCCGAGACCATCCTCTGGCAGTCGACAGAATCCGGCGTGAGGGTTCTCTGGCTGGGCAGTGAGGACTATAAGATCCCCCCGCCCGATGCCCTGTCTTCCCCGCCCACCGACGACGTACGCGAAGCACTGGCGCGAGTGATCTGGGAATGCGATCACCACGAACGTGCCGTCCTTGCCGATTGCCGGGGCATTGCCGAAGTGATCCTCGCTGATCCCCGGTTCGAGGTTCGTCTACGCGGGACGGTCACCGAACCGACCGAAGTCAAGCGCGCGGAGACGTCCGCAGGGTTTGCGATCTGGCGCATTCCCAACGCGGACTACACCGGGCAACCGGTGCGCACGATCACGGTGCAGGAATCATCGCTCGCCACAGAGTTCCGAGTGTGGCTCGGGTACGACGACGAGCGGCGGATGCACCTAACTGCGGATGCGGCTCGCGAGGTGCGCGAAGCTCTCACCGCGTGGCTGCGCGAGTTCGGCCTGGACGGGGTTCTCGGGTTCCTGGTGGTCGTGGAGCTGGGTATCGCCGTGGCGGTGACCCGTTGAGTGCCGACTGGCAGGTCACTGCGGCCCCGTACCGGGACGACCGGTTCCAGGTGTCCATCGAGCGGGGTCAGTTCGTCACCGGGTTCGACGTGACTCGTGCCGAAGCTGAGGGCGTCATCGAGGCGCTCCGGGACGTGCTAACCGGATCGGTGCTGTCGTCGTCGGCTTCCGGGTTCCTGTCTTCCCCGCCCGCCGACGACGTACGCGAAGCACCCGACAGCGATGTGAAGGCGCTCATGGGGCGCCTGTGGGCGGCAGCAGACAATGCGGGCATCAGTCGTGAGGCCGTCGAGTTCGAGTGGCCCGAGTGCCACAAGCCGAAGTGCCAGGGGTCGCACGGTATGCCCGACGTCGCGATGTCGTACATGAAGCGAGCGATCATGGCGGAGATCGAGGCGGAGTTGCGTTACCGCACCACCACGCGACCCGATCACGCTCCCGACTCGGACTCGCCCGAGCAGGCCGCACAGCTGAACCTGGCGATCCTCCTGAGCAAGCACAACGTGCACGACGAGGGTACGTTCGCCCGTGCTGCTGATCGGATCATCGAGGCGTATCCCGAACTGGTGCCGGTGTTCTCGGGCGAGGTTCGCCTACGCGGGACGGTCACCGAACCGACCGACGCCCAGGTAGATGCCGCCGCGCACGCCATCGCCAAAGACGATCCCGAGTACCAGAACGGCACCTACGGCATCGAGGACTACCGAAAAATGGCGCGCGCCGCACTAGAAGCCGGTCGAGGCGCCTGATGCTCTCCGGGTTTAAGGCGCGGAACCACCCGCAGCAGACGGGCGCACGCGGCGCTCTCGATGAGGTGGACGACAGGGGAACCGACCCACAGTTCGTTCGGGATCTTGAGACCAGGTACGGCGAGCCGTTTACTCTCGACGTCGCGGCGGCCCCGCACAACGCAAAGGCGGCGAGGTACTACACCCGCGCGGACGACGGTCTCGCTCAGTCGTGGGCTGGCGAACGAGTGTGGTGCAACCCTCCCTACTCAGACCTGCACGCATGGGTTTCGAAGGCATGGCAGGAATGGCCGGACACTCGCGGGATTGTGATGCTACTTCCCGCAAACCGGCCGGAACAGCGTTGGTGGCAAGAACTTGTCGAGCCATACCGCGACAAGGAGTCCTCGCCGCTCCGCACGCGCTTCCTGCCCGGGCGGATGCGATTCAGCAGGCCAGACGCCGTGATTGGCCCAAAGGGCGATCGCCCGCCATTTGGATGCGTGCTGCTGACGTGGACGGCGCCACAATTTAGTCGTCCATGTGACACCGGCACCCCGGACAAGCCGTGCGGAGGGTGTCCAGACTGCAAGCCTGGCGCTGCTGTCGACCTATTCAACGAATGGCACGGCTCGAGTGAACGGGAGTCTGGTGGCACGCGGTAAAGGCGAAGGCTCCCTCGCGTTCGATGAGGCGAAGGGGCTGTGGGTTGGTCGGCTCGAGCTTCCCCCACGCGAGAACAACCCGGACGGCACACCGAAACGTCGGCGCCGTGTGATCCGCAGTAAGGACAAGGCGAAGGTCATCCGTGAGATGAACGCCTTCCGAAAGCAGCTTGAGGAGCGCGGCGACCTCCCGACCGCGTCACAGACCACCGCCTCCTGGTTGAACTATTGGTTGCGGGAGATCGCACCGCATGAGCGTCGCCCGAAGACGATGGTGTCGTACCGGTCTGTGGTGGCAACGCATGTGATCCCGGTGATCGGTCGGACGCGCCTGGACAAGCTGACGCCGACGGATATTCGCAGGGTGACGGCGAAGATGCAGGCAGATGGTGCGTCGTCAACATCGCAGCGGAACGTGTTCAGTGTCCTGTCTGCGGCGTTGCGTCAGGCGGAACGTGAGGGTCGCATCGGCCGTAACCCGTGTGAGCTGATGGACGCGCCACGTAAGGCTGTAGCGCGCCTGGACGTGCTCACCGTGGATGAGGCGCGCCGGCTCGTGAACGCGCTCGATGGGACCGTGGAGGGTGCGCTGTGGGCGACATTCATCCTGACGGGTGCGCGGCGTGGTGAAGTGCTGGGTTTCGAGTGGGACAGCATCCACTTCGATGGTTCGCCGCGCATCGAGTTGTCGTGGCAGTTGCAGCGGCTCGGATGGTCGCACGGGTGTGAGTCGTCGCGCACCGGATACTCGTGCGGGTTCATTCGTGGGCACGCGTGCCCTGACCGGTGGCTGGATGTGCCCGCGGATTACGAGTACCGGCACCTGTCGAACGGGCTGTATTTGACACGGCCGAAGTCGAAGGCTGGGTGGCGTGTCATCCCTCTTGTCGAGCCGCTGTATTCGCTGTTGCAGTGGGTGCTGGCCAACACTCCGGGGAATGAGTGGGGACTGGTGTTCACGAACCCGGATGGCAGCCCGATCGACCCGGATAAGGCGTCGAAGGCGTGGCCTGCCGCGTTGAAGCAGGCGGGGATCAGTAAGCCGCGGGTGAGGTTGCATGATGCGCGGCACACGACGGTGGATCTGTTGTATGCGGCGAACGTTCCGGAGGATGTGATTCAGCGGATTGTGGGTCATTCGTCGCGTGCGATGTCGCGGTCGTATGCGTCGGGTGCGGATGATGCGCGTGCTCGGGATGGTATGACGCGCGTGTCCGGTCTGCTCGGGTTCCCGATGCTGCAACAGTGACTTGTGATCCGGACGGATCATGGCTAGTGTGATCGACATGGAAACGAACTCCCCCAGGCCGGTGGCGGTGACCCAAGCACTCAGAAGATGTCACGCAGACAACGGAGTCTGCGCCAACGGCAACGAACAGATGTCAACGAACGAAGGCGCTGTGATGGATCAGGGTGCAGCCAAAGTGCTCGTGATTCCCCTCTTTCATGAGGCATCCGGTCGGATCACGCGGCAGACGTGGCGCGCGACACTGGCACCACGTCTGGGTGATGAGCCGTTCGCTCGATGCGAGCACAGTCACGGCCACCGGACAACCGACGCTGCCGTCAAGTGCGGCACGGCGATGTGGCTCGCCCTGCCCGCCACCACAGGAGAGAAGGAAGCACGATGAGCGATGCAGAGACTGACGAAGCCGACGTGGACACAGAGCTTGCGTCCATGCAGGCCATCGTCGATGCGCTCGAACCCCTCAATGAGGTAGTACAGAAGCGCATCTTGCGATGGGTTGAGGCGAGGTATCCGTTCTGATGAACGCCATGCGGCCCGCAACAAGGGATGATCGGTGACATGCGCGACAAAGGAATGGCATGCTCGGCGTGCGGTACCGATTTCGGCACCTCGCGATATTGGTGGACACTCGAGATCCGCTCGTGGTTGCACGACAGACTATCTGGCCCTCTTCACGACGAGCAGGTGCGGCTGTTCCAAGAGGAACTAAGGCGGGCCGGGTGATGAGCCTGCATGAGGTCATCTACGGCGACGTGAAGCATGTGCGCGAGGTGCGCGTTCAGGCGCAGGGTCGCATCGCGTGGCGTCGCATCAAGTACGAGCTTGTCTACCGGTGGCTTGAGCCGATGGTCGCGTGGCTCGTCCGAAAGCTCGACAGGTAGGAGCGGCTTATGCATCCGGTCATATAAGCCGTCCGCTGATTACCTCGCCCCTGTGCACAGATCCGCTGATCTGGCTACGGTTCGTGTAGCCCGCGCGAATCGTATTAATTGTGTTCTATTGCAAGTGGAACCGGTCCCGGCTTGGAGTGTCACGCGGCAACTACAAGTCGGCTGCGGTTCGTGTCGGTGGTCGCGCGTATGGTCGCCGGCATGGGTTCGACGAAGGTCACGGATGGGAAGCTCGAGCAGACGCTTGCAAGGTTGGCGCCGTGCACGATTCCTCAACCGGCGTGGGGTTCGCAGCCGGTGGAGTGGTTCAAGGTTCCGCGTCCTGTGTGGGTGTGGGTTCCGTGGCGTGACAGGCCGTCTACTCGTGAGCCGGGTGTCGCTGTGGGTGCGAATGATCGGGTTGTGATCGTGGCGGTGGATGTGGGTGGTGATCATTGGGAGCCGGTTGTGTGGCGTAACGCGGTGACCATCCGAAACGACCCCTGACCGTCCCCGGCGGGGTTACCATCGAACCTTCCTGGGGAGGCTCCACCATTCGTTCCATCATCCTCACGGCCTGCGGTGCAGCGGTCGTAGTGAGCATCATCGCTCTCGATATCCACGGCCTTCTCGGCCTGATCCTCGGTGCGGGCGGTGTGCTGCTGTTCGCGTTCGCTCTGGTCCCGCTTCTGCCGTCGTCGTGGAAGGCCACGTACCTGCGGTTACTGCGCGGCACGGAGGAGGGCCGGTGCAGGTTGTGCGACATCCCCACGATCGACGGGTCCGTGTACTGCTGTGAGGAGCACGAGATCACGGACCAGCAGAGCCGCGCCTGGTGAACGACGAAACGCCCCCAGCGACCTCGGAATGAGGCGCTGGGGGCGTTTCGTTCGTGGGGCGTCAGCAGACGCGAAGTGCGGCGTCGTCGAATGCGATCACCGAACCGGTGGTGTTGTTGATGAGCTGCACCTTCGCGGCCGACATGCCGGGAAGGATTCCGAACGGCATGCGGATCGTTTGCCACCCCGACCCGGCCGTGAGAGAGAGGGTCTTCTGCACGTTAGCGGCATTCGACCCGTCAGGGTTGCCTCCGGTGTACTGCACGAGCAGGCGAGCCGTGCCGGGCGAGGTGCCGCTGATGTGCTTCACTCGGGCGGTAATCTCCATCGACCGGTATCCGTCGACCGCGCGGACGTACTGGTAGATGCCGTTCCCAATACCCGATGCCAGGGCCACCGCGTTACCGGAGGTCTCCCCCGCGGTCGACGACGATCCCGTGCCGCCTAGCCACTCAGACTGCGCCGGGGTTGTGGTGAACTTCTCGAAGCTCGCGTCACCGAACAGGTTCAGCCGGGCGCCAGGGCGGGCGAGCAGCGCGGCGGACTCCGTCATCACGTACAGCCGGCCAGCGTCGCGCTCCGCGGCGAGGTAGTCCAGCCACGCGGTGTACGTTGCCGTCGACACGCTCGAACCAGTCGACGCGTCCAGCGTGTACCCGTGCGTCAGGACCTGCATCGACGACGGCTGCGACCGCGCCTTCAGCTTCTCGATCTGGTTCGTGATGTCCGACAGGGTGTTCGTTTCCCACGTCGTGTGATGCGCGGCGTACTCCGACATCGCGGGAATCGGCCGCGGGTCGCCAGTCAGGCCCGTCATCGAGTCGAGGAGGTACGAGTCGCTGGTCTGGTAGATCGACCGCAGGTAACGCCCCTCTGGGGTGTCCAGCTTCTTCAGGCTGTCGAAGTAGTACGGGCTGTTCGGGTCCGTGCCCCACGGGCCGGGGGCGATGTGGTGGTCGACGATCAGACCCGCGGTCATCATCTCCTGGCGCGCGGTGTAAACCTCGTCGAGGAACGCGGCGAAGTTCGCCGGTGCGACACCGTGCGAAGTCGCCGACCGCGCGTGCACGGCAAGCTGGTGACCGTTCCGCTGCATCTCGAGGTACTGCGCGAGGGTCGTTCCGGTGCCGTCGAGCACCCGCTGCCAGATGATCGCGAACGTGCCGACGAGACCGCGGGCAGTCATGAGCGTGGCCATCGTGTAGTCCGGCGTGCTGGAGTCGTCCACGCGGAGGGAGACGACGGGCTTGTCTGCATAGTGCAGATTCACCCGACCCGAGCGGGGGGTGAATCGCTGGTAGTTCGCGTCAATGCCCGCCTGTAGGGGAGAACCAAGCGTGGTCACCGCCGACCCCATCGCGGCGGCGAGATTCGCAAGGGTGACCGCAGGAACGTCGAGGAGGCCCATGTCAGCTCACCACAATCTGCGGAACGTTCGTGACGGCGCCGGCCGTGTTCCGCGTGACCGTCGGCTGCGTGAAGGTCTTGGTGACGGGCGAGCCGTACGTGATCTTGTATGAATCGACAGCACCAGGGAACGCCGTAGACAGCACCAGAGCAGTAAAAGTGCCAGGGGTCCCATCCGGCCAGACGACGGCAGCCGACGTGACCGCCTGATTCGAGTCTCGAGTGATACTGCCAGCAATCAGCAGGTCCGGGTTCTTCGCGGCAGCGGTGAGCGATACGAATGTGGACTTAAGGGTGGCATCCGACAGGCGGCCGGCGATGGTCGCGCTGACCGCATCGACACCATCCGCGGACGCCTTGACGCCATCTTCGATGTGAGTGAGGCGGACCGCGTTCAGAGGCTTAGACGCGTCGTTGTTCACCCACGACTGGGTTACATAACCGATAGGCATTCAGGGGTTCCCTTCATGGGCGTGGGTGTAGCGCGGGTACGTGAAGGCGGCGACAGTCCAGAACAGGACCGCCGCCGCCAGAAGAATGCGGATCACTCGTTGTGAGCGCCCGTGCCGGGGAAGATGTCGGTGTGCGGGTCACCAGACCCCGCAGGGTCTGCCGGCGCGACATACACGGGCTGACGGGGCACACCCAGCAGCCACCCGAACTTCGGCGCCACATACTGCTCGAGCAGGCGAACAGCGACGTAGTACACGCCCTGGAACGCGCCCGTGATCACAAGCGTCAGAGCACCCTCGAACTGAGGGTCCAGGTTGATGCCCTGAGTCACCGCCCAACCAATCACCGCGCCGACGATGATCGGCGACAGAGTTCGGACGATGGAATCGAACAGAGCCTTCATGGTTCCCTCCCGGGGAATGAGAAAGACCCCGGGGTGTCCGGGGTCAGGTGTCGGTGCGACGGGTTCGACGTGTTCGCCCGTCCGTGTCTTCGAGGTCGTCGATGCGGTCCTCTTGCGCGATCGAACGCCGCATCAGAAACGCCACGTCACGCTGGATCGTGCCGATGAGCTCAAGCGCCCGGTCGAGTTTCTTCGCGTTCTCGTCGTGCTTCTCGTCCAGGTCATCCCTCAGCAGCATCGGTGTGCCGTCAGGCTTCTTGTGGTCGTTCGCGACCTGATCCTGAACAGCCTTCATTCGGGCAGCGATCTGAGACCCGAACCGCCAGATGACCAGGCCGACAACCACCAGCGCGCTGATCACGATGACCAGGATGCCGATGATGATCAGCCCGCCCTCAGTGATGCCACCCGTGATCGGGATCGTCACGTTGTCACCGGCGGAAAGCCAGCGGGTCATGCGCCCTTCGACAGACGCTCGCGTGCCCGACGGTCCTGCTCATCAGCGACGGCCGAAGCGATCGCGGCGAGGTCAACGTCACCCGCATCAGCGAGTGGACGGTCACCGCCGTTGTCGAGCTTCCCGATCGCCTGCAGGATCCCCACCTTCGGGTCGAGGATCAGGTTGCGAACCTCGGACGCGATGTTCGCCGCGTTCCCAGCCCGCTCGCTCGCCTCAACCGCAGCCACCGCGACACCGTGGTTCGGGTCACCGACAGCGTTCTGCAAGCCAGCAAGAATGTTCTCGATGTTCTTGGCTCGCGCCCGGTCATCTTCACTGAACATGTCGTCCTCCTCGAACGGCTTCACGCTGATACCAGCGAAACCGCCAGCATCGAAAAATGGTTCAGGGTCCAACGTCCCCGACGTGCCGAACACGTAGCGTTGCGTCGGCCACAGCGTCATGTGGACGTGAGCGCCACCGGTCTCGGCGACGTTCCACGACCAGTCCTCTTCGCCGTACCCCGAGGCACCGGAATACGCGACGGTCTGACCCCGACTGACCCGGTCGCCGATCTTCACAACCCGGCGCGACAGGTGCAGGTAGCGGACGCGGCGGCCGTCGTCGAGGTCGATCGTGACGTACCGGCCGGTGGCGGGTGCGATCGAGTCGCCCGTGTCCACGACACGGCCCGCCGCCGCCGCAAGAACAGGTGTGCCGATCGGGCAGAACATGTCGATGCCCGGCTCCGTCGACGGAGGATTGCGCCGCTTGTGCGCCGCCCACGACGTCGACCGGGTGTACGGGACAGGTGCTTGATAACCCATGCGAAACCCCTCCCCGCTTACGGGTACGCGACCCAGAAGAACTCGACCGGGTTACCAGCGAGCGGGCTGCCACCGTTCCACACGACAACGGTGAACGTCGTCGAGTTCGCCCCGACATAACCAATCTTGCGAGTCGAGTCAGCGCCCGTCCCATTCGACTTGTCCGTGATGATCACCGCCGACGGGATCACACCCAGACCATGCGCCACCGTCACCGTTCCCGTGCTCGACGTGCCCTGAGCGGTCAGCCCGTAACGCGGCTCAGCAGGCTTGAAACCCGTACCGTTATGCCGCTTCAGAATGTTCTCGGTCGTGTCGTACGCGGACAGACCCTTCCGCTGATACGGGTAACCGGCGATGTACGCCGTCGAGCCGACAATCATGTTGCCCACCTCGGCCGCATAATCCGCAGCCTCCTGCGGATCCTGCTTGATATCCGGGGCATCCGCGTCACGAAACAGGGGCTTCCCCGTCGTCGAATCCTTCGCGTAAGACGTCATGTCACACCTTTCACATGGTCCCCGCGAACCGCAGAGCACCAGACCAAGAATCGAAACGGACCGCCTGCCACCGGTTGTAGCCACCACCCGGCGCCCACACCCCGATACCGCCGACGTTGTCCCGCAACCAGTTGCCCCACCACTGCGGCAACTCCACCCACCCGGAACGCGCCGGCATCGGGTAACCGTCATGAATGTCCGGGAAACCACCCGGGATAGACCCGTAGTTGTGCAGACCGATCGACGCGTTACCCAGCGACTCCACCAACGACAAGTTGATCTCGATGCGGGTCACGTTCGCGTCACGCAGCGTCTCCCGGATGCGGTTCTCATACGTCCAAATACCGCGGTTGTTGTTCGACGCCCACGGTTCCGGCCCCCACCACGACGTCTGAAACCGGCCCGAGTTCGCCGCCTTCACCACCAGCTCACGGAACGGTTGCGGCACATTCCCCGCCTCCGGGGGTGTCTCCGGTGCGTCCTGCCCCGTGATCGCGCCCTCGATGATCCCCGTCTGCCAGTTCACCGTCACCGTGTCACCCAGCGTCGGCGTATACCCGGCACGGATGAACAGCAGGTAGTCGACACCATCGACCTGCACCGTCGCCCGAGGGGTCCCCGCACCAGTGATCACACCCACCGGGTTCAACGCCCGCGCAGGCCCCGACACGACAGGGAAACCGTCACGCCACTCCACCTGAACCGTCATCCCCGCCACCGGAGGAACCCAACCCACGTTCGCGACACGGATCGTCGACAGCCCGACGTTCACCACCGCGTACGCACCCTCCATCCGCACGAACACGGCCGTCTCCGACCGCACCGACGGGATAGACGCGGCAACACGCGCGATCTGCTCACCCAGGCTCACAGTGCACGCCTCACCGACAGGGTCACGTTCATCAACGCCGAATCACCCAACGTCACCTTCACCACACGCCCCACCAGCGGGCGAACCCACCCCTCAAGCGACACCACATCCCCCACCTCGATCAGCGGGTTGATGTGACACTGGATCGGCACGTCATACACCTGAGCGCCCGTCGACAACGCCAGAATCGCCTGCACCGCCGACTCCGCAGCCTCCTGCGTCTTCACAAACGGGGACGAGTAGTAGCGGGTCGTCTCGAGGTACAGCGAATCGGGCCGCAGATCACCAGCCTCAACCTCAGCGATCGCGTAGATCGGGTTACGGTCGTCATCCTCGAACTGGCCGACGACGACGTTGTACACCGTGTCCGTGTCGATCTCATTGCCGACATCGAGGACCGTGCCCCGCTCCCCCAGGTGCAACGACGCCACCGGTTCGCCCTGCTCATCCGGCACCAGAACCCACGCGCCCGCACTGTTCACCACAGCCGTCGCCGACATCTGATCAGCAAGCTTCTGCACCGCATCCAAACGGCCGCCCTGCTTCGCCTCCCACGTCGGATTCCCCGAAATCGCCGCATCCGGCACCGACTCCAACACAGGCATACCCGTGATACGACGCAACTCCCGGTAACACGAATCGGTCTGCGGCGGCTGCTCCGGGAAACGAAACCCGCGACGCCGCACATCCTCAGCCAGAGAAGCAAACCCGATCTTCACCCGCGACGACACCACACGCGACACACCATCCACGTCAGCCGTGTAATCACGCGCCTCAGGGACCGTCACCACCCGGAACAAGCCCAGGCTCACACGCTCCCGGAACCCGCCCGCACTGACCTCCATCACCAGCTCCACGCGCGCACGGAACGGCGACAGAACACCCTTCGTTCCCTCCGGCGATAGCGACTCGCCCGAAACGGACGGGTACACCACCACACCAGACCCAGACGTGCCCACCGCCGAATCAAGGTCGCTCTCCAGCGACCACGACTCAAACGCCAGATCCGTGGCGACCCGGTCGGTCCCATGGAACACATTCACCAGGACACGCCGCGTGAAAGAACCCGCCAGCGCATCCAACAGATCATCCGTGTGCTGACGCATACCCCACCCGTTCCTGTTACGCCGACGCGGCCCCTGCGAGGTCGTAGCGGCGGTTCAGATCGATCGCCCGCGCGTGCTGCGAATTCAGCAACGCCGCAGACGCAAAAGACACGTTGATATCCGCCGCCGTCAGCAACGGAACAAACAACCCAGGAACCGGCGGGTCAACCTCGTCACCCTGCATCTTCTGGATCGTGTTCTGCCCACCCCAACGGACATCCACACCCACCTCCTCAATGTTCAACACACCAAGGAACAGCGGTTGCGGCACCCTCAGCCGCGCATCATCCACACCCAGACGGACGCACACCACCGGCGTCAAGTCACGGTCCGGTGTGCCAATCAGCGCCTGCACACGATCAGCCGTGTCCAAATCAGACGCGACCACATCGAACACCAGCCCAGTGACACCCTGACGCGGCTCAGTGGCTTTGTCAACGTCTTGTGGCCCAGGGGGGACGGCCTGATTTGGCCCATCCAAGATGGTGTCTTCTGAAGGGCTGTGTTCGTCAGGCTGGATGGTGCGCGTTGCCGGATCGAGTTTGCAGTATCGCGCGGAGGACATTGATCACGTCGTCGTGGTCCGTGTTCGTGGCGGCGGCTTCGTCGACGAGTTCGCGGATTCGCCGGATCACCGATTGAGGCAGCACTGCGGCGGAGTCTGCCACGCGCGTCCCGGCCGCGGTCCGGGTGACGACGAGTCCATCCTGCTCGAGCATCTTGTAGGCCTTCGCCGCGGTGCCCTGCGCGACTTTGAGGTCTGCGGCGGTCTGGCGCACCGTGGGAAGCCGCTCGTTCGCGCCCAATTGGCCTGAGACGATGAGCCCGCGAAGCTGCCGGTAGATGTCGATCGCTGGGTTGCTCTCTTCGGGTGTGGTGACGACGACGTGCGATGTCATCGCGTTGCCTCCAGGGTCGCCGGTGTCTCGGTCGGAGCCGATGGTTGGCGGGTCGCTGGGCGGCGTCGCAGGCCACTGCCAGCGACGAGGAGTAGCAGCACGAACCCGGTGATCTCGAGAATGGGAGCGCACCATCCCGCGGCGACGGCGAGCTCGGCGTATCGCCAGGCGGCGTCGTAGGGGTTGTCCCCGTTCTGCCCCGTGACGGTCAGGTGGGAAACCGATCCCGAGTTTGCGATGAAACGCCAGGCGCCGGCGAGTGTGAGAAGAACCGCCGCCGTTGTCACGCGTGTGACGTTGCGCGCGGCCTCTCGACGCGCAGCCCGCTCGGCGATGAGGGTCTCGGTGTGGAGGTATGGGCGCGCCGCATTGCGATCGAACGCGGACCAGGCGACGGCGAGCAGGGCACCCAGGCTGGTGAGCACCGGCAGCCCGTAGGTCCACCCGTAGAAGGGCAGACGGATCGGGTCGATCGTGCTTTCGTTGGGGATGGGAATGACGAGCCAGACGTATTGGCCCTGCACGTTGGGTGACGATGCGAGACCGGCAGCAACGGTCGTCACCACGAGGATCAGAGCCGTGAGCCCCAGGCTGATGAGCGCGAACCGGGAGCTGAAGCTCACCCAGCTTCGACGTTCGGCCGAAATCACGGGAACCTCCGCCGGGGTCGTCCCCCTCGTCACGATGAAAGCGAGGACGATGCCGAGACCGATGATGGCGCACGCGATCGGGGTGGTGAATCGCCACCAATGAAGACGATCCGCACCAGTGAGGATGTAGCCGCGGATCACGTAGTCAACGAAGAAAAAGACGAGCACCCCGGCCGCGGCCCATCCAATCGCACGCCGCTCGGGTGCGTATCGCGCTCGAACTGATCGCGGCTCTGCGGTAAGCGGCCGTGCAGCAGCAGAAGCCCGTGACGTGTAGAGACCTATACCTGCCGCAAGGACCAATGCCACGAAGAACGAGACTGCAGGTAGCGAGAACGCTCCTGCGATCAACTGGGCTGGGTCGAACATGCGCGCACCGCTCATCAACATCACTCATCCAATCTCTTGTGCCACTTGTCTATCACAAGTTGTACCAGATGAGGAGCACAAGATCTGGATGCTGGCGGCCGTCTGGACCGCTAGCGCGCTGGCGTCTTCCTGGTGTGGTTGAGTCGATATGAGTCGGTCCCGGTCTCGATGATGGTGCCGTGGAAGGTGAGTCGGTCGACGATCGCCGCGCAGAGTCTCGGGTCGGTGAATGTCTTCGTCCATCCGCTGAAGGCTTCGTTGGTCGCGATCGCCACGGATGCCTTCTCTTCTCTCTCGGTGAGGACTTGGAACAGGAGTTCGGCGCCTCTGCGATCGAGTTCCATGTAGCCGAGTTCATCGATCAAGAGCAGGTCGACGCGACCGTAGCGGGCGATGGTGCGGTTCAGTTGCATATCGTCGGCGGCTTCGACGAGCTCGTTCACGAGCCGGGTCGCGAGCGTGTATCGGACCCGGTAGCCCTTTTCGGCTGCGGCGGTGCCGAGCCCGATCAGGAGATGCGACTTGCCGGTGCCGGAGTCGCCGATGAGGCAGAGGGGTTCCCCGCGGCGGATCCAGTCGCCTTGCGCGAGGGTGTGGATGGTGGCGGGGTTGATGTTCGGGTTCGCGTCGTAGTCGAAGTCGCCCAACCATTTCTGCCGCGGGAAGCCGGCGTTCTGGACCCGGCGCGTGATGGAGCGGCGGTCCCGGTCGTCGACCTCGGCGAGGAGCAGCTCGGCGAGGTAGCCGAGGTAGGACAGTTGCTCCCGTTTCGCGGTCTGCGTCGCCTCTTCCATCACCGCCCGGATCGTCGGCAGCCGGAGCCGTCGGCAGGCGGAGTCGACGGCGGCCGCGGCGGCTTCCTCAGTCAGGCCGCGGCGGTGGCGGAGCGTGGTCGTAACGTTCGTGAGGGTCGGACTCATGCGCCGGAGGCTCCTTCACTCATGGATGCGGTAACCGCGTGTTTCGCGGCTCTCTTGGTCAGCAATGCGTCGTAGCCGGCGACGGACGGGAGGGGCCGGTTGTCTTGCGGGAGGCCGGCGATGACCGCGGCCGGGTCGGTGAGACGACGTTGCGTGAGCGACACCACCTTCGGCAACGTCGGCGCCTCGATGAGCGCGATGTCATTTTTCTCGAGCTGGGCCGCCGCGAGGCGCGCTTCCACGGCGACGACGTCGGCAGTGACCGCGCCGACGGTGAGCGCGGCACTGATTCCAGCGAGCACCGCCGGGGTCGGCATAGTGCGGTGCAGCAGGAGCACGTCGATGAGCTCTCTCGTGCCGGCTGCATCACCGTTGACCTTCCTCGATTCCGCCCAGAACCCCTCATGCAGCCCAGTGAACGCGCCCGTGTTGCGGGCGTGGGCGAGGGCGGTGGAGCCGCCGAGAGCGCCGGGCTTGTGCTGGAGCACCTCGAGGTAGTGATCGAGCTGGACGGATTGCCCGTAGCGTTCGATGACCCGCTCATGCCGGGCCACGACCTGCCGGCCGTCGAATACGACGAGCTCAGACGCGCGCAGCGAGACGCGGAGTTTGCGGCCGATGAGCCGGACCGGGACGGAGTACTTCGCCTGCCGCACCGTCACCAGCCCGGACCTGTCGACCCGCGGGTAGAGCTCCAGGCCCGGGTCGAACCGATCCCTCGGCAGCTGCGCGAGATGCTCCCGATCGGAGGAGAGGTCCTGGGCGACAGTGCTGATCTTCTGCCCGATCCGCCGTCTCTCATCCCGCAGATCCCATTCACGGATCCGGGCGTTGAGCTCGGCGAGGGACGCGACGACGGGCATGGGTGAGAGCCAGGTGCGGCGGAACCTGCCAACCTCGCCCTCGATGCCGCCCTTCTCGTGCGCCCCGTTGATCCCGGGCTCGCAGTAGAACGCGTCGAACCCGTAATGCGATCGGAACAACGCCCACCGTGTGGTCTCTACCCGCGCCCGGCCGGAGAGAACCTGCGTGACTGCGGGTGAGAGGTTGTCGTACTTGATCTGCAGCGTTGGGACACCGCCGAGTTCCTCGAACGCGTCGATATGGCCTTCCAGGAACGCCTCCAACGCCTGCGTCGGGTAGACGCGGTGCACGGCACGCCCCGAGTGGGAGAGGCGGAACGCGAACATGTAGCACTTTGTCTTCACCCCAGCGAGGATCACCCACAGCTCCCCGAAATCGACCTCCGCCTCAGCGCCGGGCGCGTGTTCCTGCGGGACCATCGCTCGCGACACCCCGCTGGTGCCAAGGATCTCCGGCCGCCGCCACCGCACGTAGTCACGCACCGTCGGGTAGCCGACATCGGCGCCGTGCTCGTCCAGGAGCCGGTGCCAGATCCGGGTCGCGGTCTGCCGCTGCTTCCGCGGCGCGTCGATGTCCTGCCGCAGCATCCCGTCGATAAGCTCCCGCACCCCATCGAGCTTCGGCGCTGCCCGGACCGGGGTCTTCCGCGCCGGCGGCTCTGCGGACTCCAACGCCTGACGGACCGTGCGTCGATGCACTCGGAACCGTTTCGCCAGCGCGTTGATCGACAACCCCTCGACCCGCGCCGCACGACGAATCTCGGCGAACTCTTCCACCCTCGACCTCACAGGCCCCTCCTCGCTCGATACCGAACGAGGACACCCTCAGCCCTGGGCCAAATCAGACCGACAACGACACCCCGGCAGCCGACGAGCTGGGCCAAATCAAAGCGACAAGCCTGGGCCAGCTAAGCGTGACAGAGCCAGCTCAGCCAACATCACACCCACACGTCGACCACGCGGGCGCGACACCACACCAGCCGCAGGGCTCGAGATCGACTCACCCGTCGTCGGGTACAGCTCTACCGGGACAGCACCCTGCGGAAACAGCGGGTTGTGCAGCCACGTCGACTGCACGATCAGACCCGTACCCGCCACGAACTCGCCGGGCACCAGCGAATCCGACGGCGCCAGAACCTCACCCGGCGGCAAACCCTCAATCACATCACCGAGAGTGCCCACATCTGTGAACCCCAACGAGATCCCATCTGCATCGAACATCTCAGCCCGATACGACAACAGCGTGTTAAACGGCGCCTCAAAATCGATGCGGGTGAGAGCGCCAGCCGTGGCCGCATTCACGGCACCACGAACCTGACGCTCCCGCCCGAACGCCGACCGGTACACCGTCACCGTCTCCGTGCCAGCAGCGAACTCCTCAAACAACACCTCAACACGAGGCGCCGGGTCAGCATCCACATACCCAGTCAGAACCGGTGCAGCAACCATCAGCGATTCACCTTCCCGCGCGACAAAGCACGCGAATCCGCCTCCTGCGCCGCAACAATCTGCCCGCGAATCACGCCCACGAGACCATCACCGAGATCCAAAGACCCGCTGATCTGCGCGCCCACGATCGACACCGACGGGGCAGCAGCAGTCGCACCAAGACGCCGACCCGTCTCCTGCCAAATACCGATGTTCTCGGCGCGCTTATCTGGCTTCGGGGAGATGTACGCCTCCCACGGAAGCGTCTTCTCCGCGAACTTGTGGATCTCAGCGCCACCGCGGTAGATCCCCGACGGGAACCCACCGTTGACGAACGCCCGCACGCCGTTGCTGTAGAACCCGCCCGACTCGTTACCGTTCGCATTCAGATACGCCTGCGCCTGAGCCGTGTACCGCGCCGCAGACGCGGCAGCAGCGCGGTTGCCGCCCGACGAATCCAGGAACATCTCGGCCCGGATCTGCACACCGTTCCACCGGTTCAGGAAGTCCGACACCTGCTGGTTGGCCGTCGCCGTATCGGCGATCACCTTCCACTGCGTCTCGGACGGAATCCGGTAGATCTGATCCGCAAGGCCCTGCGCCTGTTCGGCGTTCATGCCAAGGTCCGTCGCGCGATCAATGAGCGCCTGACGCCCATCCTCAAGACTCTTCTTGTAAGCGGCAGTGTTCCCATCCAGCGCGAACTGCTTCTCAGCGGCGTCCTGCGCCTGAGAAGCCAGATCCACAAGCATGGCCGTGTTGTCGCGCCCCGCCTGCGTGCTCGTGTCCATCGTGAGCGCGTAACCATCGGCTCCATCACGGGCCTTCTGGATCGTCTCATCGACCTTCGCCAGCGCATCCTGGTAGTCCAGGTTCGCGGACACAGCATCCTGACCGACACCGTTCGCCTCGTTGACCGAATCAATCAGCTTGCGGATCTGATCATCGAGCGCGGAAGCCTTATCCGCCGTCTCCTGGTACGCCTTGGCGGCATCCTGTGACGAACTCTTGCTACCGTCCGTCGCCTTCGAGTTCTCACCCATAGCAGCGGCCAGCAGGTAGGTGTCGTCCGCGGTGATGCCAGCAGCCGTAGCCTGATCGAGCAGCATGTCCCGATACGCCGGCATGTTCTTCAACAGCTCAAGAGCCTGCGCGTCGTTCAGCTTGTATTGCTCACGGAGCGAAGCGAACGACGCCTGAGCGCGCGGCATGTCCGTAGACGCCACCTTCGCCAACGCGTCACCGTACTGCTTGATCGAATCGAGACCACCGATCTCGTTCCGGCTCAAGTCCAGCCAGTCATTCGTTGAAGCAGCCGCCCGATCCAACAGGCCCGGAAGATCCTTCAACTGGTCGGCATAGTTGCCCCACAGGGCAGTCTCGAGTCCCCCGCGCTGAAAAGCCGCCTGGAACGCATCGACCGACTTCGTGGACGCGGCGATCTTGTTCTGCAGCTCAGCCTGGACCGGCTGACCGTCCTCGATCGCTTTGTTGAACCCGATGGTCGCCGCGGTGGCCACAGCCAGCGCAACACCCCACGGCCCACCCAGGAACCGAACCAGACCTCGAAGCCCACCAGCCACCTTCCCCCCGGAGAGGTTCAGGGTTTCCATCGCGTTCTTGAACTCTGCGATCTTTGGCACCGCGAGCAGCATCCCGCCGCCCAGGAGGGCAACACCCGCGATCAGGGCAACCACGCCGAGAGTCGTCTGCTGCAACCAGTCGGGCAGATCATTGAACCCATCAACGAGATTCGCGAGGCCCTGCACAAGCGAACGCAGCGGACCGTTAGCGCCCTCACCCATCGTGATGAACGCGGTCTCGAGCGCACCGTGCAGCTTCTCCACGTCACCGGAAAGGTTGTTGAGCTTCGTCGCCGCCGTCTCGGCCGCGTAACCCTGATCGTCAACCTCGGACGTCCACTTGCGGATACCAGCGGTGCCCTCGTCGAACAGCACGTTCGCGCCACGGATGGCGTCCTGACCGAAGATCATGGCCAGGCTCGTGTTGCGCTGCTCCTGCGTCAAACCGCCCAGAGACTTCTGCAACTGGCCGGCCAGGTTCGCCATACCCACGAAGTTGCCGCCCGCGTCATACGCGTTGATCCCGAGATCCTTCATCAGCGCGGCGGACTCATCAGTCGGGTTCGCCAGACGCAGCAGCATCGTGCGGAACGACGTACCCGCATCAGACCCGAGCAGGCCAGCCTGAGCGAACGCCGCCAGCGTGCCCGTCGTCTCCTCAACCGAGATGCCGAACTGCGACGCCACAAGACCGCCCTGGTTGAGCGCCTGAGCCATGTCGGTGACATCGCCCATCGCCTTGCCAGCACCGGCGGCGAGAAGGTCGGCTACGTGCGACGCGTCCTTGCCCTCGAGCTTGAACTGCTGCAACGTCGTCGCGGCAATGCCGGACGCCTCAGCGACACCCAGCCCACCAGCGGCGGCAAGGTTCAGGGCACCAGTGAGACCACCGCCGAGGATGTCCTTCGCGGACACACCCGCCTTAGCCATCTCCTCGATCGCGTTCGCCGCCTCCGAGGCAGAGAACACCGTCGACTGGCCCGCGTCGATAGCGGCCTGACGCAGCTCGCCCAGGTTGTTCCGAGCATCCTCACCCGTCGCCGCGACCGCCGACATGGCCTTGTCGAACTGAGCAAACGAGTTGATCGCTACGCCAACACCGGCAGCGAGAGCAGCACCCATGCCGAGCGCGGCACCACCGAGCAGGTTCAGGGATTCCTTAACCTGAGCCAGCTTCTCGCCCTCAGTACCAACGGCCCGAGTGGCGTTGGCCGCCTCGAGCATGTTCGCTTTGTACTCGGCGATCTTGGCCCGGAGAGTGATCGATACAACCCGATCCGCCATAGCAACCTCCGGGTCATGTCGGTATGCTTCAGCGCATGAAGCGGTTCGCGTTCGTCGTCTACGTGCTCTTTGGCGCGCTTGCGGCGATCTGCGGCGTCGGCGCACTCGGCGCCCTAGTGTTCGGCGCGTGGCCACTCGGCATCGCCGCAGCCGTAGCCGCGGGGATCCTGTGGGTCATGTCTCGGTCGGTGGGGAACCCGTACCGGCAGAACGCTTGACCTGCCACAGCAGCGATTCCGGATCCGGCAGGACCTCGCCAGCGTCCTTGCGCTTCGCGTACATCTCCTGCGCCATGTTCAACTTCTCTTGGGCGAAATCTGTGGTCGGCAGGGGAACGACCCAGTCATATTGATGGGCAGGGTCAATCGCCTCGTCCAGCGGGATGCCATGCTTGCCGCGCGGGCGATGCTCCTCGAGATGGGAGGCGAACCACGCCGCGCGATCCGCGTCACTGAACTCGGGTTCCCGCACGGTCACCCAACCGGTGACCTGACCGTTGGCGTCGCGAATGACTGTCGTTACTTCTGCCGGCTCCCACCCTTGGAAGCGGCGCGGCGAGACGCCCGATTGCCGGGAGATGTCTGCAACAGCGCCGCCCGAGCTTTTCCCAGCTCCGCGAGACGGTTGATCGCGTCCTGAACGTTCACCTGCCAGATACCGAGAGCCAGCAGGTTACGGCCGACACCATCGAGCACCTCATACAGCTCGGCCCACGTCTCGACGTCGACCGGCTCACCGTCCACGGTGACGTGCTCGAGCGGGTAGTTCAGAGTCACCGCACGCTCGTTGTAACCGATCGTGAAATCAGACACCACGTCCTCGCGGGCCGGGTACTCAGCCACAAGCGCCTGCCACGCGTCGCCCCGCAGCTTCTCAAACGTGACGTCAGCACCCGACTCCCCCAGAGGAATCGTCTTTGTCACCGTCGGCTGTGGGCCTTCAGCCTTCGCGCGCTCCTGCGCGATCAGCTTCTTAAGATCCATGTTCTCCACCTGATCCACCTGTGGAGGGAACCTGTCGGGCGGGCAGGTGGAACCCGCCCGACAGGAGTCGATTACGCCGCGACCGCGACGTCGCGCTGCACGGTGCCAGTCACGAACAGCTTCTGCATGCGCTGAAGCAGCGTGTTCGCGGTCGGCGCGACCTTCCGCTGCACGCCCGCGCGAATCGGGATCACGTCGACCTTCTGGCCGGCGGCGGGTGCCGTCTCATTCGGAACACCGAGGCGGTGCACGATGAAGCCCGTCACACCCTCCGTCAGCGCGGTCTGCGCGGGAGTGTCCGAAACGTACTGAACCTCGAGCGTGTCCGACACGGTTCCAGCGAGCTCGAGAACCTGCTTGAGCGTGTAGCGCCCATCGGTGATGACGTTCTCCGTGGTCTCGTGACGGAAACCATCCGGCACCAGCGAGTACGTCAGCGCCTTCACGGTGCCCGCGTTCAGCTCGGCAGCCGTCGGCGCTCCGGGGTTTGCGATGGCCGGGACGAACAGCACCAGGCCGCGTCCGTCAGATGCCTGTCCAGCAGGCACGGCTTCAAGAGCCATAGTCCCTCCAAAAGGGGTTCATGCCCCTGGACAGGGGCTAGTGATGCCGCCGGTCGACGGCACGCGTTAACGACGAACGCCACCACCAAAGGCAGGGGCGTTACAGTCGGGAAACTTCTACTTGCGGGGCTTCACCGGCTCCACATAAACGGGCGGGAAGGATTCGTCATCTATGCCCTTACCCACGCGGGAATACACGTCACGGTTTGCCTCGTACTCAGCGAGCGAGACACTGAAAACGTGCTGCGGGTCTGTCTTCACCGCCGACTTCACACGAACAAACGGCATCATGCGCTCCTTGAGGTGAAAACGAACGTGGCGTCGATGTAGAACAAACGCGCCGACTTGTCGAACTGCATACCCGCACGATCATTCGCCGTACGATCGACCCGGATCGGATCACACACGCGACCCGGAATCGTCAACACACGAAACAACATGTGCTCGAGCGCGGCATCCAGCAGGAGCAGCACAGCATCAGCCGTCGTGCCCACAAAGCGCACATCGAACTCGCACAACTCAGCAGAGTTCGCCGTCTGCGGCGCCGTGTACCGCTTGTCATCAAGCTCGGGAAGGTACGGAATCGTGACCGCATAGTTGTCGCGGACAAGCTCGCCCGCATCCGTTACGCGAACGGCAGTGAACACCCGGTTGTTCAGCACGGACGGAACGGCAAGTTCAGCCTTGAAGGCGTTGAATTCAGCCCTCATTCGATGGCCTCCCGCGTCGCGTCGAACAAGGCGATCTCAATGCCCTTGATGAAGTCTTGCTCATTGTCGCGCAGAGAATCACGCGCAGCATGCTGCGGCCGAGAACGAACATTCCCCCCGCCGTCCTCGACGAGACCGAACGAACCTGAATCACCGATTGTCGGGCCGATCTCAACCTCAATGAGGCCAGCGGGAGTCTTCACCTCGTAGTCGATGTCGGCCGAATACTTTCGCAGACCCGTGCGGTTCGCGCGCTTACGCCAATCCCGCTTGATATCGAACGCCGTCTTCTGCAGCGCCTTCTTGATCAGTGGTTGCGCCTTAGCAGGCGCCTCGGATAGGTCAGCAGCAAGCACCCGAAGCTCAGAGAAGTCATCAGCCACCGCACACCCCCTACGACAACTCGGTCACGGGGTAACGATGCGCCGTCGACTGCCCCAACGTCGCCACACCATCCACCGTGTACGACCGACCCACCAACGCCGGATCCGACGAAGAAGCCGTCACCGTAATCACCGTGCCCTCAGGCAACGTCACATTCACATACGGCCACACACCAACCGACGGCAACTCACCCTCACCAGGCGTCACCGTCGCAGGCTGCGTAGGAATCGACACCACAACCTGCTGAGTCGTCACCAACTGCGACGCACCCACAGCGTTCTGCACCGCATTCGCCGTGTACTTCACACGCGCAGGACCGACATACAACGGGTCACCCACCAGGACACGCGTTGGATCACCCGTCACCTCATCCACACCATCCGTGAACCGACCAGCCGTGATCGACTCCGTCATACGAGACACGGCCGCGGCGCGACCAAAACTCAGGACACCGCTCATGTGGACGGCACCCACCGATCCGGCGTCTCCCACCAACCCACAACAGGCTTACGGGAACCATTCACCGTCCACGCCCCATCCGACTCGCCGTCACCAGCGCCCAGAAGCGCCAACTCGGCGTCCGTCAGATACAGCGCACCCGTCGAGGTCGCCGAGTCGAGACGATAACGGTAGTCGTCGATCTGCTCCTCGAGCTTCCCTTCCGGGTTCCGCAGCACGCGCAGCACAACAGCGCACTGCACCTGCACCACAAGCGCCTTGAACGCGGCGTCTGCGATGCGGTCAGCGGCAGACGGGCGCTGCGAGAGGATGAGATTCCACGCATCCTCAAGCAGCACAACGCCGACCGTCTGCTCCTGTTCGGAGAGGGGACGCAACGACCTGTTCGTCAGGTCTTGCAACACGGCAGGACTGGACATTGCGTCCCCCTCTCGTCAGGGTCAGGAGATGGTCGCGTTGGTGATCTTGCGGAAACGGGCCAGGTCGCGGACGACGAAGCCGATCTCCACCTCGACCAGGACAGCGAACATGTTCTGCTGCCACAGGTTGATCACGTTCGGAACGGTGACCGTGCCCGAACCGCCGCCACCGACAGCGACCGACGTGGTCCCATCGACGATCGACGCCTGGTTGGAGATGTCGACCTTGATGCCCTCGACCGTTCCCCAGTACGCCGAGTCCCACTCGCCAGCGAAACCGATGGTGGCGGGAGTGCCGGCGGCGTAGACACCATTCGAGTAGTAAACCTGCTCGCCGAGGAGGTTGCCGACCGGCGAACCTGCCTGGATGTCGTTGAACAGCAGCGGGCGACCCACCGTGTCGACCTGTCCGAGGAGGAGGCCCTTGGCCTGCGAGGACAGCGCCCAGCCGTCGAGCGTGCCACCGGCCGCAGCGATGTCGGTGTATGCCTTCACGAGGCCGCTGTACGTGTTCTTCTTCACGTCGGTCGCGTGCGGGCCGATCGGGACGGCCGTCGCACCACCGAGGGTGTCGAAGTTCGAACCAGGAGCCGAAGAACCGAACACGGTCGAGTCGAACTTGCGCGCGATCGCGTTCGGGAGGCGGCGACGCAGCTCGTCGTACACAGCGGGAAGGTCACGACGGAACTCGTTCGAGAACGGCTCGATCACGGCCAGCTTGTACGGGGTGAGCTGCTTCTTGTCGAGAGTCGCACGCGAAACAGGCTTCGCCGCGGTCTCAGCCACCCAGTCCGCCGAAGCGTCACCGGTGATGATGGGGATGGTCAGGCCAGAACCGGGAACCCGGATCTGACGAGCGAGCCGCATGACAGCGGACTCCTCCTGGACGCCCGACCAGATCTCAGTCGAGATCTCCTTCGGGAGCAGAGATGCGGCGTTCGTAGTGCCGCGAGAGAGATCAACCATGAGGTTGTCCTTTCAGGGTCAAAGTTTCTTGGCCGCGAAATCTGCGAACAGATCCGCGGTGGATGGCTTGCCCGCACCGCCGCCGGCACCCTGTGACGGGTCGGCCTTCGGGAAAGGGCTGTCGGAGCCAATGAGCTTGAGAACCTTCTGCGCCTTCGCTTCCAGGTCTTCCTCCGTCGAACCGACCACGAACTCGTGGTAGTCGGCGGGGATTTGGTGGCGTGCGATGACACTCAGGCGAAGCGTCTCGGCCTTAACGGAGTCCCGTTCGCGTTCGGCTTCCGCCGCCCGCTGCTGAGCCTTCTCAAGGTCGGACTTGCTGGCCGCGTCAAGCTCATCGAACTTGCTCGCCTTGGCCTTCAAGTCGCCGTAATCGGCGTACTTCGCCTTCTCTCGGGAAACCCGCTCCGCGATGATGCGGTTGAGTTCCTCCTGCGATGCGGGGGGCGTCCACCCGCTGTTGTTGCCGCCGTTCTCGTCGCCCGAAGGCGCGTTCTCGTCGCTCATTTTGCGTCTCCTGTGTCCGCGCATTGACCGCTGCGCGTAGGCGTAGCCCCAGACGGGGAAGATGATGGTTAGCCGACGAAGATGCCCTTGGAGCGGTAGAACGCGTCCGCTTCTTGCCGGTCTGATTCCTGCTGCCGGAAAAGTTCGCGCGGCTGAGCCGGCGAGGTGAGATAGCCGGCGTCACGCAGCAGAACGCGGCGCATTTCGACGTCGTCCGTCAAGTCGACGATCGTCTCGGGCATGAGACGTGGCCGCTGCACTCCGTTGAGGCGCTTTCCAAGGCGTGTCTTTCCCTCGACCGTTGCGTAGCCAAGGACAGGAGTGCCGTCAGCGTTGCGTCCGATAACAGAGCGCTGAATACGGGCCGGGCCATACTGGACGACCCGATCGAGACGTACCCGAGTGGACCCACGTCGGGCATTCACGACCTTGATAGGGTCGGCGCCAGCGTGGATCGCCTCCGCACCAGACTTCGTGTACACCCGTTCCTGCTCGGCGGGGCTGAGTGACCAGAAGTGATCCATTGGGCTGGCGTGTAGACCATCCGGGATACTCATCCCCTTCACGGGGACTGTCGAGCACCTGCAAGCCGGGTGACGCTGGAAGTTCGACCTGTACCGGTCAGAACCGGCCAAGATCGCGCACCTCGAGCACGCGCCCGGGTTCACCAGGCGCACGTAGCGGACGTACCCCTTGCCAGTTGCCGCGGCAACACTCGATGAACGCTCGACATCGGCGACCGCCGTCTTGACCAGCAGCGTCAGGTACGTCCCGCCGGCCATCATTGCGTCAGCAAGAGACGCGCCACCCGCAAGCGCCTGCTTCGCGGTGATGATCCCGCCACGTAGGGACTGCGCCAACGCAACACCGGACCCCGTTACGCCTGCGAAAGCACGAGGGTTCAACAGGTCGCCAGTCAGGCCATCAGCGCGAGCCGTTCGGTTCGTGAACGCCCCAACCGTGCCCGCGTTCGCGACGGTCGCAGCGGAAACCGCAGCCTCGACGGTCGGAGACACGGCATCCCAAGAACCATCAAGGTCAGCCGCATCAACCCGACGCCACAACCGAACAGACAAGTTCGCAGCCCGATCAGAACGTGCAATCGCCGCCGCCTGAGTAGCCTGCGCGTCCTCCGCGACACCCACGATCAGACCCCCTGAACGAAGTTCTGCACCCCAGCCGTCATCGCAGACTCAAGATCACCCTTGCGGCGCTCACGCATCTGCTCAATCGCCACCGGAGTCTCCCCCATGCGTTCCTGAGCCGTCTCCCAATCGATCAGACCCGCCTGGTAGCGCTTCACGATCGCGTCAGTCACCTGAGCCACCGTCGGCGTACCAGCGTCACGCCAGATCGTCTCGAGCTTGCGTGCCTCATCCGACCAAGCACCGGTCTTGAACCGGTACACAAGACGCTGCACCGACTCCCACGAGTGACCGAACGACGTCTGCTTGCGCTCCGCGTTCTTGATCAGCCGGGTCTCCCCCGCGCGCTGACCCTCAGCAGACGGGGGATTCTGCGTGTTCAGGCCGTAGTAGTCCGGCGGGAGGCCTCCCACAGACGACGCCTGACGCGCATACACGTTCACGATCGTCTCGATGTTGCGCATCTCCGCAGCATCGAACTGGAACGTCTTAGCGTCCTTGTTCGCCAAAGCCCAGACGGAGCCGAAATACGTCTGCCACGCGGACAGTTGCTCGCCGTTCTGGTCAATGAAATCGCCCTTAGTGGCACCCAGGACGCCACGAGCCGGCGCAACCATCGTCTCCTGCAGCAACTGCGCATTCGTGATCGCACGAGACGCCGAAGCGGCAATCGGGATGATGTCCGTCATCTCCGAAACACCCTCAAGGATGCTGTCGCGGCGACGCGTGGACCGGTTCCGGTTCACCATCGCCACAACAGGCACAGCACCCAGGTTGTGAAAGTCTGGCTCAAACTCATCGACCCAGTAGCCGTTCTGGTTACGAATCAGCCACCGCGTGACATTTTCGCGGTACCACGTCAAACGCTGATCGTCGCCATCCTTCGCGTCATACGAACGAATAGCAGACGTAATCCGGTGCGTGCGCGGGTCACGAAGAGCGATCATCTCCCGAGGAGACTCCACCGTGATAAGTGGAAAGTCGCGGTCCTTATCGTTCGTGCCAACGCACACATACGACCGCTCAAGGGCCAGCGCATCAACATGAGCGAACGTCTGCCGCTCATCCATGTTGTTGTACTGCCAAACATCCCACAGGTACGGATCCGGCTTCCCGTCACCAGCACGGAAGCCCTGCACATCCAAGCGACGCTCAACCGCATCCACGGTCACCCGCGGCCAATTCAAGATCACCGAAAACTGCTCAAGCTCCGGCGGAATCGACAAACCCAACTGCTCGAGCTTTTGCACACCCTCATAGATGTCGTTCAGCTCATCAGTGTGCCGACGGGCACGCAGGAGCGTATCCCGCATATTCGTCAGCATCGACAGTTCCGTCACAGAGAGGTCAGCCAAGGTATCCCCCTCATCGGAACACAATCACACGGTTATCGGACGGCGCGCCGAGGGCTGCGCCAGATGTTCGCACGTGAGCGAACGTCGCCAAAGTCACTGCAACAAGAGGGGTTATGTCGGTCGTGTCGCGCCGATGCCAACCCCACAGGCCGGACTCACCTAGCGGACGCTTACGAGCCGACTCAAGAGCCGCACGCAGGCCCGACTGCCCCTCGTGAACAATCCGCTTTTCGTCCACGGCAGCCTTGAATGCGCCGCACGCCTGCCCGTACTGGGTTGTCGTAACAACATCGACCTCAACGCCGCGCTCCGCGAAAGCTGGAAGCAATGAACCGGCGGGGCTGATCGCGTCCAGCGTGATCGACGTAGGCGACCACTTGTCACGCAGCTCCTCCACGCGGTCGACGACCCAACCAGTACCGCGGCGCCGGTCAACGACCGTGCAGAACAATCGGCCGTCAGCGGCGGCGCCCGCTACTGCGATGCTTGTGAAGCTCGAGTCCGGGTTCACGTCAATAGCGAAAGCAACAGGATCAAACGGCTGCACCCCGACCTCGACAAGCGAGTCCCAGACCTCGAGATCGACGACACTCGCGCCCTCGTTCTCGTCCAGGATTCCCAGACGTTCGCGCGCAAACGCGACCTCGGACATGCCGGCGCGTTCCTTCTGCATGTACTCAAGCGAAGGAACTTTGCGCCGCGACGAAGCTCCCGGATTTGCCTGCAACCGGGCGGCCGGGTCGTCAAGATCCGCCTTCGGATCAGCGCTGTACTCGATGTAGCAAAGGTTGGGATCCTTGTCGGGCTGCGGTTCATCGCGATGCTCCGGCTCGCGGCGTCCCCGCCGCATCACCCGCCGCAGAACAATGCCGTACTGGTCGCCTCGCGGCGCCGATGAGGCATAGATCACAGACGGGTTTGGTCGCGCCGACAAGGCCGGGAGCGAAGCCGCCACCGTCTCCTCGGGAAGGTGATAGGCCTCGTCGTACCCGAGCCGATCGCACGAGAAACCGCGGCCGGAACCGCTCGATCGCGCCAAGAATCGCTGGCGAGCGCCATTCAGCAGCTCGATACCTTCTTCGCCGTGGGCTGTCGAAACACGCTTGACCTTCTTACGCAGCCAGTCCGTGTTCTCCACCCAAAACAGCAAGCGCCGGAATGCCTCCTGCGCCGTCTTGAACTCATGGGCCGTGTGGATGGCCAAGAAGTCGCGCTGCGCCGACGAGAAAAGGAACAGGTCGGACAGTTGCACGATCTCGAAGATCGTGCCCTTCCCGTTCTGTCGAGGCACGATGACCGCAGACTCGAAAGAGGCCCATTTGCCAGCATCATCCTCGCCGAGGATGTCGTATACCGCAGCCGCCTGCCAGTCATCCGGCTCGAGACCGACCGATTCCGCAAGCTCAACAGCCTCAACGCCAGACGTGAACGAGTATTCAGGAACCGACCTAACCCGCGGCGGAACGGCGAGCTGCTCGCTTAGCTGCAAGGTCATCGCTCACATCCCCAGTCGCAACCGGCTTAGCGGACACTTCACTCATCAGAGCCCGCAACTCCTTCGCCGTCGAAGCGTTCGGAGAATCGTCCATGGCAGCCGCCAGAGCAAACGCCGTCTCGCGCTTCCACCCCGGGAGAGAGACGCCTTCAAGCTCACGCTTCACCTCATCCAGGACGGCCACAGAAGACCTCCTAGAGGGTCGGATTTTGCGTGGGGAGAGAAGGGTCGCCTCCCCGGTGGTCCACCGCGTCGAGGGGGGCCTGACCTCGGCCCCCACCCCTATGCGGCGAGGGCATGGGTCGACATGACGAGGTGCTTGTAGCGCTCGTCGTCGGGTGCCCATGCGGTGTGAACTGGGTCGAGGTGCCGCCGCTCCCTGTCGAGTGCCCACTCGTGGAGCAGCAGGTCTCGCTTGTCTGAGTTGCAGCGTTTGCATGAAGGCAGGAGGTTGGTCGTGTTGTTGGCGCCGCCCTTGCTGAGGGGTATGACGTGTTCTGCTTCGATGTTCGTCATCGGTACGGACAACCTGCAATATGCGCAGCACTTATCGAACTTGAGCCAGAGCTTGACTATGTCTGCCCATGAGTATGTCCCGGGCGATCCGGCTTGTGTTCCTCTGCGCTTAGTCTGCTTGAACTTCGTCCCACATCTAGAAGTACAGAATCTTGAGCGCACAGTCTTGCGCGTAAACTCTTCGCCGCACCACCCACACTCGAGGGTTTCCGGCATGGGCGGGTACCATTTCTCGCTTCTGCCGTACCAGCGCGCCCAGTGATCTTTGGGTAGCACGCAATCAGTAGGCCCGAATCGGAAATGGTCTCGGCACAGTAGTGAGCAGAAGGTGTTGGAGTAGCGCGCTTGACGCTTCTCTTTCTCGCATTCGGCTCCGCACTCGTCGCACGGCACGAGGACTTTGGGATGGCGGTTCGGGTTTGCCTGGTTGTAGTGGGTCTTACAGAGTCCCTTGGCTACGTGCTTCCGGTCGCATCCGTCGATAGTGCAGGTACGCATTGATGCTCCCCATGTCGGTGGGTACGAGAAATGCCCGCCACGACGGGGATCAATCCGTCTGCGGGCTCTCACCCCCGACAGGGTGAGCAGTGTGTTACCAGCGGCGCGTTGTCGGGTAGTCGCCTCGTGAGGCGTTGCCGCGGGATGAGTTACAGCCGTGGGTAGTGCGCCGGCTTGAAGTTGGCGCGGCGCACTGCATCACCACCGAGTGAGGTGGGTGTCACGTGGTCGACGCTGAATGACATCGGCGTGCGCGGTTCGGCGTCGTATTGGATCGGCCCTCGGGCGTTGTGGCAGATCCAGCAGGGTGCGCTCCTGCGCGCACATTCAGCTTTGAATGCTGCGGCCTCGCGGTTCCATGGTCGCCCTTTGGCGGGCATTAGGGCCGCCCGGTGAAAAGGTCGCGTACCCATTGCCAGAGCCTGCGTCGTCGCATGCGGCGCCAGACTCGTTTGACTGCGGCGATTTCGTCTGGTGTGAGGTCGCCCCAGTCCATCAGCGCGCCTCGGTCGGCATGGATGGGCCGGTGTAGTCGGGTTCGGTGAACTCGCGACCGTCGAGTGAGTGGTGGATGATGTGCCAGCCGATTGACCCGTCGTCGCTTTCAACGGGCTCTGTCGATGGCCCGCACTGGCAGTCCTCGCCGTCCGTGTTGTGTTCGATCAGGTCGTTGACCGGGTACGTGTGGACCGTCGACATGCCTCGTCCTTAGTTTTTGCCGAGTTCGTAGTTGCGGGTGAAGGGTGGGAGGTCGTCGAATCCTTCGCAGCATTGCGCGGCGGCGAGTACGGATTGGTAGGTGTATCCGCAGCCAGCGCATTCGTAGCCGTCAGTCATCGGAAGCGATCTCTTTCGCCGTTTCGAGCGCGCCACCTTTGCCGCCGATGGTGACGATGCCTTGGGATGCGAATCGTTCGAGCCACCGGATCACGACTTGCGCTTCCTCAATCGTCGTCATCGTCGTCGCCCCAGGTGGTGGTTTCGCGGCCGTATTGGAGGAGGCCGATGGTGACGTGGATGGGTTGGCCGGTTTTGCCTTCGAGCCAGTAGCGGGTTGTTCCGGTGCCGATGTTTTCGACGCTGGTGGTGGCTGCGATGAGTGCCCAGTCGGTGACGAGTCCGCCTTCGGTGACGTCGGTTATGTGGGCTTCGAGGGCTTTGTAGAGCGCGGCTTTGGTTGCGTCGCTCACTGTTGCTCCTCGTCGTCGCTGAGGTATTCGCTTACGACGTCGCAGCAGATGCCCCAGGTTGGTTCGCCGCAGATCCCGCAGCGTGGCATCAATCCGTTTCGGGGATCCATTCCGCGCCATTCAGGTTCGGTGCGATGCGGCGGTTCACTCCGTCGGTAATGATGTGCACGGGGTCGCCATTCGACCAGTGTCCGCGCAGTTCTTGCTCGCTCATGCTCATGCCTTCCCGTTTCCGAACAGCCACCAGAGGAGTGCGGGGATGCGTGGTCTGGTGTAGATGGTGGCGGTGATGCCGAGGATGAATGCGAGTGTGGGGTAGATCACACAGCCGACGTTGTGGGTTTTATGCCGCATCAGTCTTCGCCGACTTTGCATTCGGTGGGCAGATCCCATGCGCCTTCTTCGGTTGCGGGTTCGGTCCAGTCGACGCGGCGGCGTGGTTCGAGTACGGCTTCTACCCCGAACGTGTCCCGTTCTTTTTGTACGGCAAGGAGATTACGTGCGAGCCATCGCGTGGGCGTCTCGGTCGCCTCGCTGAGTGCAGCGGCCTCTAGTGCATCCTGGTTCGGCTCTCCGGTTTTCCGCGTTGAATGCGTCATTGCCCGGTCCTTACCCTCCAACTCGAAGAGGCTTACGAACGCGCCACGCACCGGAAGCCATTGCCAGCGTCGGAACAGCCCACGACGCCGTACGAGCCAATAGCGGCCATCACCGATAGATGCTCGGCGCTTTGCTGAGTGCGTTTCGGTGCGCCCAGCGTGGCCGGGAATGTCAGGCCGCGTTTCCTTGATCATGACGGGGACTACGGTCGTGCGAGCCATCACCCCTCCAACGCGTGTAGCATGGGATTCGCCATACCCCCCACGCCTCTCACGGAAGCGCACTTGGGGGGTTTTCTCATTCGAGCGTGTATGACAGGTCGAAGATGATTGCCCCGGCCGCTTGTAGGGCCGGGGTGTGGTGTTTGCCGTGGTGAATGCACCAGGACAGTTCGCCGCCGTTTGCGAGTTCGACGAAGATGTACGCCCGCGCCGAGCATTGGTCACATGAGACGTATTCGTCCATGCGCGCACCTTTGCTTCGGTGTTGACCACACTTACGCCGGTTAGCCGTCTGCGTGCGCGGTATTCGGGTGTGCTCGGTGCGTTCGTCCGGACGCGGCCCGAGCAGCCCTACCCCACCGTCGCAACGGGAGGATTCATGCGGCACGGTTGAGCTTCCAGACGCGCCACTCCATAACCGACTTGTTCGACTTCGACAGGTTGCATGCGACACACGCTGGGACAATGTTCGATATGCCAGTTACGCCGCCTCGCGAAACGGGCCAGACGTGGTCTAGATGCATGCCTGCGGTGAGAGATCCGCCGCAGTATGCGCACGCGTTGCGAAACCTGCTGAGAAGGCGCCGCATGTCACGGTCGGTTTGGGCGTACCGGACCGAGTCGCGCCGCTTTTTGGTGTGCTCGCGGACGCACGCGCGGCATACAACTTGGCGCCATACGGACGGCCGGAAGTCTTGATCGCACTCGAGGCAGACCTTGACGGGGTGCTTGTGGTGCGGGTCGCCGTGGCTTCTCTTGCGCTTGAAGTGCCGCTGACACAAACCACCCGTTGCTATGACGCGGGAGCAGTTATCGATCGTGCATCGGGGGCCGTTGTCCGTCCGCCACTGAGAGTAGTGGCGTCCGCATAGGCCGCGCGCGTCGCTGACGCCAAGCGCCTTTTCGCAGCCATCTTTAGCGCACCTCAGGCCGGCGTTCTTGCCGCGGGTGGGCTCCAGGTTCCCGAACTGCCGCCAGTGTCGGTAGTGAGACTGGCATAGACCTTGCGCGGCGTGCCCGTCTAGCGTCTTTGGGCAGCCGGGGAACCGGCATGGCTTGCCGGAGTTCCGATGGCGCAACGGGGTGAACTCGGCGCCTCGCCATTGCTGGCTGTAGTGGCCGCGGCACAGACCCTTGAGGGTGGCCGCGCGGTCGCAGTAGTCGAGCTTGCAGGTAGGCTGAGTCACAGCCGATCTCCTTCTAGCCAAGGTGATTCGGTCAGGCCCGGCGAGTGTTGGTAGCACTCGTTCGGGCCGTTCTCATTCTATCGCCTCGGGCGTCAAACTCCCCGGACTAGGGACATACGCTCGGGCTCGATGGAGAGTCGCGAGTATCCGCCGCAGCTCGTGCACTTGCGCATCGAGTAGGAAAGGACGTTGGCGATGTAGCGACGCCCAGACGGTACGGTTTCGTTCCCACAGCGGTTACAGACGGTGAGCTTGTCTTTGCCATCCACGAACAGGTGCGGGTGGGTCTTCATGTGCGGTCGGAGGGCGTCGAACAGACCTTGGGTGGCGATGACGTCGCCGGCACAGTAGTCGGTGAGTCGCTGCTGGTCTTCGACGGATCCGGCGACTGCGCGGTCCATCGCGTCACGGTCGTACGCGTCGGTCTTGGCGGGTATGCCGAGAATCTGACAGAGCGCGTCGAGGCCCTTGAATGGTGCACCCGACTTGAATTCGCGGCGCATGACCTTGAGCGTGTCGATGGTCTTGAATGGCGGCAGTGGGGGCAGGTTCGGCTTGTGCTTGTGTCCGATGCGCGGGATGTAAAAGTCACCGAGCAGCCACGGCACATCGGCTCCATCGACGTTGTGACCCACGATGATGTCCGCAGATGCCATGAGCGCATGCACGCGCTTGAGGAATGTTCCGCGCCCGCCACGGCCCCATTCGGCGAGGCGGATCACTTCATTGTCGTGATACCACTTGGCGCAGACGATCGTCGTGCGCGGTTCACGGATCACCGTTTCGTGGTGAATGTACCGTTTCTGCAGATCCTTGCGGTCCCACCAAGCCTGTTGCGTGATGCCGGATACTCGCTCGACGTCGAGGATCAGTATCCGGTTTCGGACGGCTGGGTTGATCGTGAACTTGCGTTCAGCGAGTGCCATGTGTGCGCCGCCACTCTGCAATGGTGTCTTTGTTGGCCGGGTAGCCGGTGAAGTTGTCGTCGGGGTCGTCGTCGCGGATCATCTGTGCGATGCGGGCGTTGGGGATCGTCGTGTCTTCGAGCCAACCGTGCACGATGAGGTAGTTTTCGGGGGCGAGTCCGTCGAGCCAGGTTTGGAACTTCGACTTGGGTTCGGTTCTTGCGTACCGTTCTGCGAGAGCCACCGGTGTTACGTCCGTTCGAGTCAGCCAACGAAGCCATCATTCAGTTGTGAAGAGTTGCCCCAGGCCGTCGTACGCGCTACATCGGCCGCTCTCCCGCGCATGGTCGGGATCACTTGGGGTCTTTGGATGTGGTGCTATTTGTCTCTTCCAACTCCTTCGGAGGCGCCCAATTACGGAAGACCCGGCGTCACCACTCCGGACTGGTCTCTTTTTCAATGTGGAGCTGCGCGGAGTCGAACCGCGTGTATCCGACCGAACGCGTCTATTGCGGCGCATCGCCACGACTGGATCGCTCGTGCCGGGCTTTCCTGTCAGCCCCGTGTGCGCCTCAGCCGTTCCTGGCTCGCACGTTTGACGCGGTTAGGCCTGCACTCGGCCATGCGTGTTTGTTCGGTGCACCCTCGCCGGTGCACCGTTTTCGGCCGCGATTGGTCGGCCTTCCTGCGACCCGCCACACGCCCCGCATTCATCGCAGGATCGGACGGGGAGGTCTTATGCGCGCGTTCTTTGGCCGCACAACTCCGGCGTCGAGGGGGAACGCGCAAGCCTCGCCTGTGGGTGGTTCTGCGTTCCACACTCGCTCTGGCAGCTTCAGGAAGGGCAGGTGGTCACGCGATGCGTGCCTCGTGCGGGTTGTTGGAAGCGTGCGGCGGGTGGAACGAAGCATGTTCCGGGGATGACGAAAGCCCCCCACGTGATGTGGAGGGCTTTGTCATGGAACCTGGATAGGCGTAAGCCTACCAGAAGGGTGCGAACGAGTCACGCACCGAATCCGCGGCTACGAATCGCCTCGCCTCCACGCCGAGAATGGATGGCCGCACTGATTGGCTGACCACACGATCCATTCGCGCCCGCAGTGGCCGCACTGCCAGATCGTTCCGTCCGCGTACCACTCGGCGGGAGGCATGCCATCGCACTGGCCTCGCTCACATCCCGCCGGCATTCTCGGCTCGGAGGTGACTGGCCCGCCCATCACAGGCCACCATCCGCGTGGTTGGTGTTCTCAATGTCGGATGCTCGGAAGTACGTGTGCACGTTCCCGTCCCCCGCTCTCAATCTCGCGACCGGCGTCAACCGGCCTTCCTTGACCCACTTCTGCACGGCCCGGACGGTCACCCCTGCCTGTTTCGCGGCTTGCTTGACGTCCAGCAGCGGGTCGAACCACTCCCGCACCGGCAACGCAACCTCCGCGTCCGGTTCGTCGTCGGGGAACACGTACCGGTGCGGTTCCGGCTTGTCCTCGAGACCCCACCGGTCCATCACGTCCTGCACCGACCATGACTCACGCGTCCCATCCGGTGCAGGCTTATGACGGTCGAGGATAAGTTCGCTAAGCCACTCGACACCCGAGTCCTGATTCGCCAACCAGTCGACGTCGGCGCCGATGACCTGTTCGACGGCCATGATCGCGTCGAGGTGGTCCGCGTCGATCACATGCGGCGGGTGAGCAGGCCTCGTGCGCTGATTCTCCCCACCATCACGCCTCGTCCGCGGATCCGTCTTCGAACGCACACGCTCGAGCAGTTCCGGTGCGTCCGACACGAGCCGGCGTGCACGACCCAGGCACCCCGCGCAGATTAACGCACCGTCCGCAGCCTCACGCACCACACACCCACGGCATTCGGTGTCGGTGCATGCGGCCCAGTGCTTCGGGGTGCGTGTGCCATCCTCCGCGACATCGAACGTCCGGCAACCACGCAGGCACTCACGCGCGCCCGTCACTTGCCGTCCCACCCAACACTCTTCGACCCACCCGGGAACGAGATAACCACCTTGCCGTCGTCGATCGTCCACGTCAGCTCCTCAGCGTCCCCGTTCCAGTCGATCGCCTTCGACGTCATGTTCTGAGCGGCGGCGACAAGTTCACCGACGTTCCCCGGGCTGACATGCGCCTCGAAGAACTCCCGCTCGGTCTCCCAGTAGCTCGTCATTTGCTCCACGCTTTCCGTTCGGCCCGGGTGAGAACATCCGCGCACGACCTGCACAGCGCCGTCGAACGCCGAGCCTCACGCGGCACACCACACCTCGGGCACGGCTTGTACGACGTGATGCGCTCCTCAGAACGGGATCGGCTCAGCAATGCCATCACCGCCCCACGTGCCCTGTGCCGGCGGGGTCGACCACGAACCATCCGACGAGACCGGCGCCGACTGACGCTGACCACCCGATGACGACGCGGCACGAGTCACCACAGCCGTCGCGTGACGCAGAGACGGCCCGATCTCATCAACCTCAAGCTCGAGCGTCGTCTTCGTCGCACCCTCACGGTCCTGGTACGAACGCTGCTTGAGCCGCCCGGTCGCGATGACACGGGAACCCTTCGTCAGCGAACCGGCGACGTGCTCGGCGAACTCCCGCCACACACTCGCCCGCAAGAACAGCGGGTCGCCGTCCTTCCACTCGTTCGCCTGGCGATCGAACGTGCGAGGAGTCGACGCGATGGTGAAGTTCGCCACCGGAAGGCCGTTCTGCGTGTAACGCAGCTCGGGATCCGCGGTCAGGTTGCCAATGACGGTCAGGGTCGTTTCGCCGGTCATGCCGACACCTCCTCGATCGTCACGACGTCCTCGAAGTTGACGGTCAGGCCGTCGTCATGCGTGCCAGTGATGAGGGCCGAAGACAGCCACTTGGTGCGCTCGAAGTAGAGCGTCACCGACCGACCACGGTGCGTGATCTGCTCGAGCTTGTCCGTGACCGTGCTGGTGATCAGATCCTTCTTCCACGTGACCGACACCTTCCGGCCGACGTGTTCGCTGGTGAGGTTTCCGGCCTCGATGGTCGTGCTCATTTCTGGTTCTCCTTGGTAGGGGTTTCGGTTGTAGATCTGGAAGCCGGGGCGGTCATGCAGCCCACCCCAGCCGTGAAAGACGACGCGACATCTGCCCGTACTGGCCCGCCTGAGACTTCGACCACGCGGGCACATCCGGGAACCAACGACGGATCGTCTGCTCCGTCACGCCGACCGTGTTCGCCGCTTCCCGAAGCGACGCGCCCTGCTCGATCAGGTCGAGCGCGGTCTGACGGTCAGTGTCGGGGTGACGCGTCTGCCGCTCCTGCTTCAGCCGGCCGGATGCTTGACGCCAACGGGTGACAGTGCGTTCATTCACATGCAGCTCGGCGGCGATCATTCGCGCCGACCAACCCATGTCATCCAGTTCGATGAAGCGCTCGTAGTTGCCGCTCATGCGCTTAGTCCGTTCTCGTCGGCCGCGCACCGATCGCAAGGAAGCGGGTACTCGGCGTGGATCTCGCAGGTCTTCTCTCGGCGGGGCGTCGGGGTCGGCTGTGTGCGCTGTTCCTTCTCCCAGGCGGTACGTGCTCGCCGGTAGTCGCCGCATGCTCGGCAGGGTTGGTCGGTGCCGTTGGGGTGGCTGGGGCAGTACAGGGGGGGCGCGTCAGCGTTCTCCCCTCCTTTCCTTCCTTTCCCTTCCCCTCCCTTCCCTTCCCTCTGAGTTCGTGAATTCCCGCCGTAACTCGCGTGAGTTTCTGCGAGTTCCTGCGAGTCGAGGTGAGCGCACACGGGGCAGCGCGACGTCCAGCGGGTGTCGATGCGCTGGTGGTCACCGAATCTCGGGATGACCAGGAACCCGCGACCGTCCTCGAGAGACATGCGACGCACCCTCCCGGCCTGCACGAGCTGTTGGATCAGGTCGGCGCCGTCGATCGGGTCGGCCGGCATGATCTTGAGCTTGAGGCCGAACGGGTCGTCGGACAGGTGCCCACGGTCGCACGCGTGGTTCCACATGCCGATGTAGAACAGCCGGGTCTCGTACGGCAGCGAGATGATCGCCCCGTCCGTCCAGAACTCCGGCTTAATGGTTCGAATTCTCGGCATCGACGTACACCTCCCCGTCGCGCCAGAAGATCTCTAGGTACTCCGTGATCTCGCCTTCGGGACCATCTGCGCGGAACGCTTCTGAGCGCCTGTTGAAGATCGGTCGGCCGTCCCTGATGGCGCGCGCCTCCTCCGCGGTCGCCTGTTCTCTGGTCGCATACTGGATGACGTATCCGTCATATGCGATCGGCCACCATCCGGCATACTTCTTGTGCTCGCGCATCCGCTTGAATACGTTTGCCGACATGCCGACGTAGAGCAGGCGATGCTGTTCGTCGCATACGTGGTAGACGTCGGTAGGCATGTGGCGCAGGAATCTACGAACCATTACGCACCCCCTTCTCCTTGTGGCAGTCGCATTCCTCGTTCCGGCCGCACCAGGAGAAGGGCAGCCAACAGCAGGAGGGTTTGCAGGGTGTGCGGGGTTTGTCTCGCGGCTGCGTTTCGGGTGCCCACATCACTGGTGCACCTCGCAAAAGTCATCGCAGTCGCCACCCCATGGGTTGAATCCGACCATCCATCCGTGGTCTCGAGCCGCGCGGATTCGGAGTTCGTAGATCGATTCCCGGTCGCGTTGGTGGATGGTTTGCGTGCATCCGGTGGTGTCGCAGGTGATGCACCCGGAACCCGTACTCATGCGGCACCTCGCGAGATGAGAGGTATCGGTCCAACTCGAGGCCATCCGCGGCGCTGACGTCGGTTCGCCACATCCGGCGCGTTCACATCCATTCAGCGATCGCTTCGCGCACTTCGGCGTCGGTCGGCACAAACGGGTCGATCACCTCACATCACCACCCAGCAGCACTGCGAGGTCGGCGAGCGTCATGAAGACGACTTGTTCGGCGGGGTTGGTGGTGCCGCGTCGTTTGGCGACGACGACGGACATGACCGCGTCGTCGTTGCCGCGTTCGATTTCGGCTTCTTTGAGCCAGGGTCCGACCTTGTACTGTCCGCCGTAGTTCTTCGTTTCGATCACGAGACGTCCGCCGAGGGGTGTGCGAACGCCGGTTACGTCGCCTCGATCGTTGGCCCCGTTCTTTGCCCTGCGTTCGATGCGGTCGTCACCCAGGACGGCGGCGAGGTAGCGGACGATGCTGGTTTCGTGGTCGGTGCCGGCTTTCTTGGCGCTGGATCTGTTGCGTCTGGTCCGTTTGGTGCTGGCATCATGAGTGGTGCTCATGGTTCTGGTTCCTTTTGGTAGGGGTTTCGGGGCTGTTGGGTGGGGCTGGTTCGTGTTGGCGCACGAACCAGCCCGTCTCACGAGAGCTAGAGGAGTGAGTAGCCTTTCGTCCAACGCACGGCGCTGATGACCGCGTGCTGCCATGTAGAGCGGTACATTCCCTGCTCCCGGTACCGGCCGTGTTCGTCGATGGTCAGCCGGCGAGTCTTAAACGCAGCCCACAAGCCGCATCCGCAGCGGCACTTGGCGACGTACAGCTTCTGGCGTTGCGTGGTCATGATTCGTTCCTTCCGTTCGTCTTGGCCCATTCGTCGGCTCGCGCGCACCATTCCCGGTATGCGGCGGGTTCGAAGTAGCGGGATGGTTGCCGTTCAACCTCGATCGAGTAACGGCGCCGGCTCTCACCCACAGTCGTCACGAGCCAGACCCCCGTCCGCTCGGACGGGTAACCGCTCGACCGATCTCGAACGTGTGGAGCCCGTCGTGCAGTGGCTCGCGGAAGCATCCGGCCGTCTGTTCCGGGTTCACCGCATCGCACAGGCCGTGCGAGTCGAGACATCCGAAGTTGCCGCACACGTCGCACGCATTGCAGGTGTGCATGGTCGCGTAGGTGGTCGGGATGACCTTCACGGGCGCGGTCATGACGCACTCCCGTCCGGGTGGTTGGTGGCTTCGATCACGTGTACCCATTCCTGTCGTGTGACTTTCGCAAATGACACGTGCCCGGAGTCGAGGAACACGTGGAGGATGTCGCGGAGGTTGGCGTGTTGCGGCTTGATGTGCGACACGACGCCCTCAACACCGTGGTCGATGATCCGGTCGCCGACACGCACCCATTCGACGGGGATGAAACCGGGGACCAGACCACCCAACACACGCCAATCGATCGCCGTGATCTCATCCACCGCCTCGTCGAAGCATGTGCAGCGCCCGTACACGTCGGGGTGAGTGCACCGCCACGAGTGGATGCCGTCGTCGTACTTGTCTGGTTCGTTCGTGATGCCCAGCGAGAGGAGCGCATCGGCTACTTCGGCCCGGGCTGCTTGCGTGCTCATGCCGTCACCCCCGTTCCCGAGGTCAGTGCGGCTTTCCGTGCGTCCTTGACCTGGATCAGCTCGGGCAGGTTCGACTTGCCCTGTCGTGTCACCTGTTCCCACGCGGCTTTCAACGCGTCGAGAGTGTCGGCGGATTGCAGGAGTTCGATGAGCGGGTCAGCCTTGAGCGGTTCGACGGTGAATACGTCCCGCTTGCCCCGTGTCACCTGCAAGGCGACGCGCAACGGTCCATCGATGTGCGACGCGTGCGACAGTCGAATGTCGCCAATCTCAACGCCGCCCCACTTCACCTTGGGATCGCCGAACAGCGTGACCTTGCGGCCGGGGTAGACGCTGGCGTCGCTTCCCCAGCACGCCACCAACAGGCGGCGGACGGTCTTTGCTGGCCTCCACGGTCTGTCGGCTTCGATGAACACGACCTCGATCGGCTGCTCGTCGGACGGACCTTTGCGAACCTCCTGAACGGTCAGTGTCTTGGGTCCGCCGAGGAAGTCTTCGTAGTCGAGCTGCGCCGACTTCGGTGCGAGGGTTTCGGAGATGTCCAATTTCAGATCCTGATCTCATCGAGTTCGGGGCGGCGTTCGGTTGCCGGGTAGCCTTCGGATGCCCGGTGGAATCGGTCGACGATGACGCCGACTTCGGTTTCGAATCGTTCGGCTGTCGCGGCGATCGCTGCGTGCCAGGCGGGGTCGGGGTAGACGCGCTTGACGTACAGGGGCAGGCCGGCGCTGTAGCTCACGTAGTCGATCCATCTGCGGCCGGTGACGAACAGCGCCGCCTGTACCTGGGCCATGTTGGTGGTCGGTACCTTGTCGCTGAGGAAGGCGAGGATCTGACCGTTGGCGCGGCGGCTCTTGATCTCGATGAGACCGTCATCGCCGACGAGACCATCCGGCGAGTATCCGATCCGGTACGTGTCTTCCTCGCGGATCACGAACCCGACTTCGGTGACGGGTGCGTAGTGTTCGGCGTACTTCTCGCGGGCGAACGGCCCGTCGTCAGTGCCCCTCTGCATATCGAAGGAGGGGTGGACGTATTCGACGTGTCCCGTGATGCGCTCGGCGGCGAGGGTCATGATGACGCCGCGTGAGGTGTCGTTGTCTGCGGGCTTGAGCGTGGACGGGGTGATCATTTTTCCGATGACGGATGCGGTGAGGATGCCACGTCTCGCCTCGAGCCATTCGTCGGATCCCTGCACGAGATCCGGGAAAGTGCGGAGTGTCATGACTCGTCACCGTCCAGCCACTTCTGGATCTTCGGGAGCGCCGACTGGTACAGATACTCGGTGTCAGCAGACCCGTCGAACTTGCGGCGGAACGAGCCGACCTGAATGGTCACCTCGTAGTCGCTCTCGGATGTCCACTCGGAATAGCCCACCTCGGTTTCGCGCTCGATGAAGTGCACCGCTCCGGATTCCCCAGTTCTTGCGCGGATGAGGTCGGCGAGGTGTCCAGTGATCAGGTAGTCGCTGTACCGGTCCGGAGGTGGCCACGATCCTTCGTCGTCTTCGTCGGCGGAGGGGTCGGGCCATGAGTTGACGAGTTTTGATTGGGTTGCTTCGGTCATGTCAGTCGTTCTCCTGGAATTCATAGGTGCAGGTGGGGCAGATTCCCTCGATGTCGAGGAGTCCCCAGACGTTGCAGCGGGGGCAGCGTGTCCAGAACGTCGGGTCGCCGGATTTGAGGGGCCAGTAGATCGAGCCGGCACCCTTCCGCAGCTCGGCCAACAGCTCACCCGCGGGCATGTTGTCGATGTCGTGTTGCAGGTTCAGGACGTACTCGATGCCGGCCCACCAGGACGCACGGTGGTACTGCTTCGCTGTTGTGCCGAGCCCGTTCGTGTGGCCGCTGGAGTGCCACATGGCGTCTTCGTGGCGCTGTTGTGCGCGTCCGTGGTCTTCACGGATGCGGGTCATGTCCGCTCTCGGCGCGGTCATTTCTCCACCTCGGCGCAGAGTTGACGGGCGAGTTCGTCCCGTTCGTCCGCGATACGAAGCAGCAGGTCGAGGTCTTCACGACGGACGGAGGCGACGGGAGCCAGATCGCGGCCCTTCATCCACGCGCGAATGTTAGCGAGTCTGCGGGCGTCGCTCTCGGCGCTCACGACCGGGCCTCCCAATCAGGATCAATGACCTTGCCGCATGTGCCGCATACGAGTCCCTCCGGACGGACCAGCGCTTCGCGGTCCTCGCAAGAGCAGTCGTCGGGAGCCTGCACCTCGGGTCCCTGCACACTCGCTCGGTGGGCCTCGTCGTACGCGGCGTTCATCCGACCCGCCTCGCGCACGACGGCCATGGTCTCGGCGTCGAAGTGACGTTCGCTCCTCTCGCCAACCACGGCCCCGCACACGTAGCAGTGTCCGCACTCGTTCGTCCCGCGCCCGTGCTTGCACACGTACTCCGGGTCAATCTTGGCGAGAGCGACAGGGAAGGTGGCGTGCCCCAAACTCACCACGAGGCCGACACGGCCCTTCTTCGCCTTCGGCATCCACATGCGCTGAGGCCACCCGAGGTAGGTGTCCACGAGGCATAGCGCGTCGCCGTCCGCGTCGATGACCCACTCGCCGGGGGTAAGGGCGTCCAGTCCCTCGACGGTCTTGATCACGTTCTCATCGGTCATGTCGTGCTCCTGTTCGCAGGCTCGTAGTTCATCCCGTGCCCCTCGCGTCCGCACGACGGGTGCGTCAGGCCATCGCCATGCCACTCCGCGAAGCCGGTGTGCTGCTCAGGGCACCACTCGCACGGTTCGGTGACCGTCCCGCGTAAGCGAACCTCGAACCGGGAGAACAGTTCGGACGCGAGCAGGTCCGCGTCCTGCACGCCGTCGACATTGACGCCTCCGGTGTGCAGCAGGAACCGCACCGCTTCGCGTACGTCGTCGGCGGGCGGGGAAGGCAGGGTGGCGAGAGCGTCGGCGTCGTGCGCGGCCAGCCACTGATCGAACTGCCGCCCGGCGTACTCGACATCGGCTGCGGTCGGCATCTTCGCGATCGAACCGTCCTCGAAGTATGCGGTCGGGCCATGAGAGTAGTGACGACGCACATACTCGGTATTCACCCGGGTCGGGCTTGACGTGCTCATGACTTCCCCTGCTTCCGGTAGATGCGCGCGCCGATGGTGATGCACGCGGCGGTGACGAATGCGACACACGCGAGGACGGCCGCAACATCGACGTGTCCCCGCATGATCGCGACGGTTGTGAGTGCGCCACCGAGGAGGAGCGCGTACAGGACGGTCTTGCCGGCGTCGTTCACCACGGGATCACCGCCGCACCGATGAGCAGGCTGAGTGCGGGGATGAACGCGGCTTCGGCGAGACGTTGCGTGATGTTGCGGTTGAGACGGAGCGCGGTCACGGCGGCCTCGTGTGCAGCCTTCGCAGCCTTGGGTTCCGGGATCGGGTCGAGGATGTTCACGACGCCACCACCAGTCGCTCAGACTTCACATGCCTGTCGTAGATGACGATGGATCCTGCTACCGCAACGTTCATCGATTGCGGCTGAGGGGTCGGTATTTCGATAAGCGCGTGGCACATGTCCCGCACGTGAGACGGGAGCCCAGCGTCTTCGGCACCGAGTAGATACGCCGCTCGCTCGGGGTGCTGGAACCTGTCAACACGTTGCCCGCGCGGATCAAGCTCGACACCCACGAGCGGGCAGGAGTCGGGAAGGTGGTTGACTGCATCGTCGATCGTCTCGAAGTGAAACAGTGGGATGTGTCGGGGAGTTCGCGGGGTGTCGCTTGCTTGCGGGCGGTATCGCCTGCCGACTGTGAACACGTACGCCGCGTCGTACAGGTACGCAGTTCTCAGCAGAGAACCGACATTTGCTTCCGTCTTCGGGCGGTAGATTCCGACCGCAAAGAATCCACGGTGATTTCGAGATTGTTCGCTGCGGGTCACGACGCCACCGCCTCTCCCAGAGCCGGGATGACGACGTACTCGCGTGCCACACGTGCCGTTGCGACGAACTCGATCACGCCGAGATCGCCGACCGCGAACAGCCGCGACTGTGCATCCTCGACGAGTTCCGTTGACGGAGCGTCGAACAGGTCGGCGTACTTCTCGACCGTCGCACGATCCTTCACGGGGAACATAAACCGGATACCAGCGTCGTCGCCCAGGTTCTCGGCGATCCAGGGGTTCTCGCGGACCAGTTCGGTGAATCCGCGGAGTGCGACGATGATGGCGTCCACGGTTCGGTTGACGGGTACTCTGTTGTTGGTGGGCATCTGTACTGCCCTCCTTCCTTTACGGTCCGCCCCTGGCTGCAATCCGGGGGCGGGTCTGTGTATGGGGTCAGGCGCGATCGGAAGCGTCTTCGTCAAAGCCGACGGGCACGTACTCGCGCCACGGGTGAGCCTCGCGGAGCGCGCGCAGGTTCCACTTGGCGGTCTCGACATCATGGAAGTAATGAGTCCACGTATCGCCCTCTGGGTAACCCTCGATGATCGCGAACTGCGTCATCACGCGACCTCGAAGCTGTCGATGTACGCGTCCAGGTCGGCGACGTCGATGAGGATGTCTCGCCCGTTCTTGCGCGCCGGGATGGTGTTGTTCCGCACGGCGTTCGCGATCTTGTAGTACGAGATGCCGCAGTACTCCGCGGCTTCTTCACGCGTGTACATGCGCTTGCTGGGGGCGGTCATCGTGCCGCCGCCTCGAGCAGGTTGGTGTCGGTTGCTGCGGAGAGCTTTCTCAGCTCTGCGAGGGTCCAGGAGCCGTCACGGAGACGGCGGTCGAGGGTGGTGTAGGGGATGCCGGATGCTGATGCAGCGGCTCGGATGGAGGGGAAGTTGTCCTCGATCGCGGTTCTGACTGCGTCAGTAACCGGGTCTGTGATCTGATCCATGCAGAGCACACTACGCCTGCTCTCTACAGAGCACAACCCAAATGGGCTGAAATGGCTACCATGATCTGTATGGAGAAGAGCAAGCTGAACGACGCCGACAAGGCGTACGCCAAAGCGGTAGGTGCCGCGCTCAAGGTCGAGAAGGACCGAACGAAGCTCACCTTCGACGACCTCGCCGAGATCTCCGGCGTCCCCCGTGCGACGGTTTCACGCACCCTCTACGGCACCGGCGACTCGAAGATCTCAGACATTCGCCGTATCGCTGAGGCTCTTGATGTGCCGCTGTCGAAGATCTGGGCAGCGGCCGACAAGGCGACCGGGAAGAAGTAGCGAACCCTACTGAGCTACGGCGTTCGCCTCTACCCCGTAGGTGGCTTCGTCGTCGGCGCCGAAGATCGACGCGTACATCTCCCCCGGTGTCACTCCCACGGCTCGGGCGGCGCGGATCAGTTCGGTCAAGGTTGAATCGTCGTTGATTCTGGTCACAGTGTCCCCCTGCTGTGCTGTCCCCTCGGGCGAGGGATGACGGTTGTTTCTGGTGTTACCCAGGGCGAGACGGCTAACTGTACGTGACTGCACGGACATAGAACAGATGTTCGATCGAAAGTGAACTGTTCTATGTGCTGGCTATGTGCGAAAGGGCGGTAATGGTGTATGGCGGGCCAGGATTGGCGAAAATGGTTGGCTGAGACAACAAAGGGCGAGTCTCACCAGTCCATCTCACGCAGGATCGGCCTCGGCGCGACAACCGTGGGTAGGTGGGTGCGCGCCGGTCAGATCCCCGCCGACGGTGCAATATTGATCGCTCGTGCGTACGGTGCAGACCCCGTGTTGGCCTTGTTGCGCACGGGCTGGTTGCACGAGACGGACTTCACCGAGGGCGGGTTGCGTAGCGCCGTGTCTGTCGCGCCGTCGAGCTTCCTGACCGAGGAGCTGCATCTACGCGCGCAACGGCTGGGAGACGACAAGCCGGCGTTGTGATCAGTGTGGATCACGGGTAGTGTGATCTGTATGGGAATGCCCGGGGAGTGCGTGAACACTCGACCCGGGCCTGCCGACCATATCGACTCAACCGAATGGAGGGCTGCCATGCAGTCTACCGAAACCCTGTCCACACATGAGCAAGGGGCGCGCAACTAATGGGCCGCGAGGTTCGCCGCGTTCCGGCGAACTTCGATTGGCCTCTCGACAAGGTCTGGGAGGGTTTCATGATGCCTGAGTGGCTTCGCGCGGACTCGTGCCCAGACTGCGAGCACGGCCTGTCCGCCGATGGCAAGCGACTCCAAGACGAGTGGTATGGATACCGCCCGTTCGACCCGGCCAGCACGGGCTCATCGCCCTACACCGTCGAGACACCGGCCGTGCGTGCCTTCGCAGAGCGGAACGTCGAGCGTTCACCGGAGTTTTACGGTTCCGGCGAGAGTGTGATCGTCCGCGAGGCCGAGCGCCTGCTGGCCCACTGGAACAAGCAGTGGATGCACCACCTCTCGCAGCAGGACGTCGACACACTCGTGGCCGAGGACCGCCTGTGGGAGTTAACACGCGTCTTCGTTCCCGGGTCCGGCTGGCAGGACCGAGAGGAGCCCTACCACCCGACCGCCGCCGAGGTGAACGCGTGGTCCCTGGGCGGCTTCGGGCACGACTCGATCAACGCTCACATCGTCATCCGCGCGCGGTGCGAGCGCGAAGGGCTGACGTACGTATGCGGCACGTGTGGCGGTTCCGCCAGCCGCGAGCGGTTCGTGGGCCAAGGGGCGATCGCTGAAGCCTGGAGCGCGATCGAACCGCCGACCGGCGAGTGGTGGCAGATCTGGGAAACAGTCAGCGAGGGTTCGCCCATCACCCCCGCCTACGAGAGCGCCGAGGATCTCGCCCGCCACTACGCGATCAAGAATCACGGGGATGTCGCGGCTACCCTGGCGTGGATCACCGGGGATGGGTGGGCGCCATCCGGCATCGCGCAGGGCGGGGCATTCCACTCCGCCGATCAGATCATCACCCAGGCGCACGGCGACTGACACTCGACGACGAAACGCCCCGGCTGACCATGATGGTCGCCGGGGCGTTCTACGTGTGCCCCCGGCAGGGATCGAACCTGCGGCCCTCGCCACCGGAAGACGATGCTCTATCCACTGAGCTACGGAGGCAAAACACATTGGGCACCAGTTGGGGTACTCCGTGTTTGGTTTTTCTGCGTGTTTCCGCCATAGTACAGGCATGAACGTTGGTACCGGAAACCAACGCTCTATCCCCTGAGCTACGGAGGCGGACCGGTCAAGGTTAGCATCGTGGCAGACGCGCCCCCGACCGGGGAGACGGGGTCACTCGTCGCCGATGACCCCGATGCCGGTGGCCTGGTGGTCGGCGTCCGGGTCGTCGCCGGAGGGCGCCTTCGACTGCTCGTCCACGTCGTTCGTCTGGCTGGGCGCCACCGTCTGGTCGTCGCCGAGGTCCTCGGAGTCGTCGGCCGGGCCGGTGTTCTGCGGATCGCTCATGGTCGTTCCCTTCGTTGGCGGATCCCCAGCGTCGCAGGGTCGGCCGCACGGGCGCAGAGGCTTGACCCGCCGGTGGAAGACCGTTCAGCGACCGCCGCGCACCCACCCGCGGAGTCGGTCGGCGATCGGGCGGACCAACGACACGCGGCGCCCCGCGGCGGTGACGGTCAGCCGGTCGCCGTCGATCACGGCCTCACCGCGCACGGAGGCCGCGCCGACCGCGACGTAGGTCCGCAACAGCATCGCCGCCTCCGCGCGCGTGGAGGTGGCGTCGTCGAGGCGCGCGCGGTGCCCGGAATGCACGCGCACCGAGAACCACCGGGTGCCCGGGGTCGAGACGATCGCCCACCGTTCCCCCGCCGACAGCCGAACGAACGCCTCTCCCTCGGACAGCCCCGTCTCCGGAGACAGGTCGGCGTACTCCGCGACCAGTTCTTCCAGAGCCGTCAGTGCCTCGGCGGCCGTGACGAAGTCCTCTCGCCCGGCGCTCAGCCCGCCCCACTCGAACTTGCGGTCGCGGGTCATGGCATCCCCCGAGAGTCGACGGTGATCGGCATGACGCGAGCGTAACCTCCGCCGCACCCCGGAGGACGCGGTCGTGCCCCTACGATGAGCGGCATGCTGACCTCCTCGCCGAACACCATCTTCGACCAGACGTCGATCTTCGCGCTGAACACCACCAACTCGCTCATCGGGCTGGCGATCTACGTCCTCGCGGTCGTCGCGCTGTGGCGCATCTTCACGAAGGCCGGATACCCGGGCTGGCTCGCCATCATCCCGATCGTCAACGCGATCTTCCTCGTGAAGATCGCCGGGTTCTCGGGCTGGATGTCGCTGCTCTACCTGATCCCGATCGTGAACATCGTCTTCCACATCATCGTCGCCATCCGCCTCGGGCGGGCCTTCGGCCACGGCGGGTTCTTCTCGTTCTTCCTCCTGGTGGTGTTCTGGGTCATCGGCTACCTCATCGTCGGTTTCAGCGACGACAAGTACCGTCCCGAGCGCATCTGAGCGCCCGGCGTCACCCGGCGGCCGCCGCCTTCTCCCGCGCTGACGCGCGCAGTCCCGCCGCCAAACGTGCTGCCCGGGCGACGGTCAGCCCGGGCGCGTAGCAACGCATCAGAGCGAGTCCGACGGCCGGGAGCTGCGCGGGGTCGGGGTACACCATCCACATCGGGGCGAACTCCGGCTGGAACTTCTTCTTGAAGTTCGCCAGCGACCGGAAGCCGTACGCGGGCTCCAGCAGGACGCTCAGCTGACGGAGGAAGCGCTCGACGGCATCCGACTCGGCATCCACCTCGTCCCGGTGGAAAGCGAGGGGCGAACCTGACAGGCTCAGCACGGCGCACCCCTCGCCGCGAAGGCGTTCGACCACGGCGCCGATGACGAACTCCATCACGCCGTTCATCGCGTCGTGCCGGCGACGCATGACGTCCAGGGCATATCCCTGCACGAGGGATGCCGCATACACGGGGATCCAGCTCGTCACCGCGACCACGCGGTGCTGCGCGTCGCGCGCGATCATGAGGCGGACCGCGGGGTCGGTCATCTGCTCGACGCCGCCGAGGGTGAACTCCATCTCGGGGATGGTCTTGTCCGCGACCCACGCCTCCGAGATCTCGCGGATCTGCGCCCGGTCCCGGAACGAGAGCTCGGACCACCGGGTCCATTCCGCCCGCACGCCCTCCCGTGCGGCGCGGTGGGTGGCGGTGCGCACATCCTGTCGCTTCTTGCCCGCGGGGGTCCAGGTCGCCGGGTCGAGGCGGGCTTCCTCGGCCACCTGGGTCCTTCTCCACCCGAGCTCGTCGAGGGTGGCGCTCTCGGCGTCGTCGACGCTGTAGAAGACCGGTGTCCAGCCGCGTTCGCCGCAGAAATCCACGAACGCGCGGGCGACCCCCGGATCGGTGCGATCACGGCCGAACGCGCCGCCGAGCGTCACCGCGATGCGGCCGCGGACGCGGTAGGCGATCGCGGCGTCGACGCCGGGGGCGAACCAGTAGGCATTGCCGGTCCACGTCGTCATGAACGACAGCGCCCCGCCACCGCCCCGTTCGAGCACCGCGCGCGCCCGTGCGCGATCACCCGCATGCGCCGCCGACCCCGGGCTCAGGACGAACCGCACGGAGGCGACGACGCAGACGGCCCAGAAGACCGCGGACGGCAGGTACCAGAGCGCCTGCGCCCACCCCGTCACGGGAACGAAGGCGATCGACTCGCTCGGCAGGAGCGACGGAGGGACCAGCCGCAGGACGGTGGCGCGGAGCACGGCCCCGGCCCCGGGCTCAGGGCTGAAGTGGTGCGAGAACGCCATCGTCCCGACGAGCGACGTGACGAAGGTGCCGACACCGGCGAGACCGACGGTCCCCAGGAACAGCGACCGTGCCCCGGGAGCCGATCCGATCCGCGCGGCCCGGCGGAAGACGAAGAGCGTCACCGCGACCGCGAGCGGCACGAGCGCCCCCACCGCCACCCCGACCAGGATCTGCCACACCGCCGACGCGGCATCCGCGTCGCGAGTGACCGCGAGCGCCGCCAGCGTGTCGGGCTCGGTGACGGCGAAGACGTACATCATTCCCGCGAACACCAGCAGGTTCACCGCGATCGCGATGCCCAGCGCGCCCCGGCGCCCACGGAGGATGCCCCAGGATGCCACGAGCAGCACCGCCAGCGGGAGCGCGGCGATCCATCCGGCGTTCGCCTGCAGCGGGCCGGTCGACCATCCCGCCGGGGAGCACGCGAGGAGCTCCGACCCCACGACGCACACCTGTCCGTCCACCACGGTGAGCGGGTCGTAGGACAGCCACCCGTAGACGGACAGCAGACCCGCCCCGCTCCCCCACAACGTCGCGACCACCGGGCCGACGGCGGTCACCGCGGTCAGCGCGGCCAGGAGGACGCGCGTCTCGTGGTGCGAGCTGCGGTGGACGCGCAGCGTGACCGGGCGACCGCCGAGGAGAAGGCCCAGCGCGAGGCCGACCGGGAGGGCGAGGAGCGTGTACAGGTCGCTCGCCGACGCCGAGTACAGGAACAGGGTGAGGGCGATCACGGCGCTCGCCCACCGCACGCGCCGGCGCCACAGCGCGCCGACGAAGCCGCTCGCGGTCATCGCGACGACCAGGAGCGCCGCGATCGGGGGCGCTCCCGTGAACACCTCCGAGTTCAGCGGCAGGCCCGGAAGGACGGCGCTCTCGACCGCGCCGATCAGCAATCCCGCCACGGACGTCGCCAGACCGCCGCCCATGAAGGCCACGAGCAGGCGACGGGCACCCAGGACACGCTCGGCGAGACCGCCACCGACGAGGACGGCGACGAGGACGATCGGCAGCAGCACCGGTTGATCGACCGTGAACAGACTCCGCACCAACTCCCGGACGTCGAACGGCCCGTCGCCGAGCAGGACGCTGCCGCGGAACTGCACGAGACTGACCAGCAGGATGACGGCTGCGAGCGCGGCACTGGCCCGTGGCATCCGGATGATCCGTCGCGGAGAGGGCGGCGCGCCCGCGGGCGAGGACGCCGACGCGCGGGACGTCGAGGGCGTCGCGATGACGGGCGGGGGCGAGGCGACGGCGGTCGGCGGCATGGGGCTCCGATCGGGTGAGCGTCGATCGAGGGAGGACGATCCGACGACTCATCGTCTCTTCGGCACCGGGCCGGCGTCATCCGCCCCGGGGTGTATCCGCCCCCGCTGAGCGGCGGGGGCCTGTCGACGGGAGCGTCAGGAGGAGCGGAACACGTCGACGCCCGGCGCGCGATCGGTCGCGGCGGCCAGAAGCGCGACGACGCCCAGCCCGAGCGTGGGCGCGAGGGCACTGACCCACCCGATCAAACCCACCGCCACGAGGACCGCCTGGTCCGCACCCGCGGCGCCGAGAGCGACCCACACGACCTGCACGAGCACGGCACCGCCCACGCTGATCCCGAGCGCCCACATCGGAGCCCAGCGCCAGCGCGCAGGCACGGCGCCCAGGCGCGCGATCTGGGTCGCTGCGATCAGGCCGGCGGCGATCGACACGGCCGCCCCCGTCCAGCTCACGGCGAAGGCCTGCCACTCCGTCGACGGCTCGGACGACACGACCTGCACCGGAGCGAGGTTGTAGGAGAGGTTCACGACGAGCGGCGCGAGGGCCAGCACGATCAGAGCGGTCAGTCCCAGCGGCCGCCGCGCGACAACGCTCCCGGCCCTGCGGAACCCGAAGGCGAACACCAGGATGCCGAGGGCCCACACGACATCGATCAGGGTCTGGGTCACCACCGGCGAGCCGACCATCTGCGCGCCCCCGAGGCGCAGGACACCGCACACCGCGAGCAGGATTCCCCCGACACGCCACGTCGCGCTCCGCTTCCCCATGTCCTCCACCCTACGGGGAGCGTCGGGGAGCGTTCGAGGCGTGCGTCAGGCCTGCGTGGGCTGGTCGAAGTCCCAGTCCACGGGTTCGTCCTCGTCCGATGAGACCGGCTCCACCACGCGCAACGCCGATCGCGGGAACAGCCGGTGGTTACGGAGATCCTCCGACCACGCCGCGAAGTCGGGCTCCTCGCCCGCCCATTCCACCGGAGCCGACAGCACGTCGTTGCCGACGCCGATGACGAGTTCCGCCTGCGCGACCTTCTTGTCCTCCGTGACGATCGGGATGCTCACGGCCTCGGCCTGACCCTCCTTCGCCACCGCGGCGGTCAGCTCCACGAGGGACGACGCCACATCATCGGTGGTGATCACGGTCTCGCCGGCGTAGGTCACACATCTCATGCGTCCAGCGTCGTCGTTCGCGTCGCCTCGTCGAGGCGGGTTGCGCGAGGCGAGGCGAGTGGGATACGCACCCGTCAATCGCGGCGCTGTGCGGAGCGGAACATCGCGGCATCGAGCTCGAACCACACCGCGCGCACGGTGTCGAACTCGGCGAACCGCTCGGGAGCCGGTTCGTCGAGGCTGAGGCGGTATCCGCGTGGGAGGTCATCCACGTGCTGTCCGTCGCGCGGTCCGCCGACGAGCACGTAGATCACGGCGAAGCTGCGGATCCGGCGTCGACGGCGACTCCGTCGACCGCGTCGCTCATGCGGTGCAGGAAGTCCACGACGACCGCGGACTCCTCGGCCGACATCTCGATCACGGCCGAGAGCATGCGGTCGTGCATGTTGCCGAGGGTCTGACGCACCTCGGCGTGGGCACGGTCGGTCGCCTGGATGAAGATGCTGCGACGGTCGTCGGGATTGGCCGTCCGCGTGATGTGCCCCGATCGCTCGAGGCGGTCGAGGATCGCCGTCGTCGACGCGGTGGAGAGGCCGAGGTAGCGAGTGAGCTCACCGGGACGCACCCGGCGGTTGGGCTCCCGCAGCAGATAACGCAGGACGAGCAGTTCGTTCTCGCCCATCGACATGGATTCGCGCGTGCGCCGACGCATCGCGAGTTCCGCCGCCCGGTAGACGCGCAGCGCCTCGAGCACGGCCTTGCTCCGAACCCGGCGGTCGGCGGGCTCGCCTCCGTACCAGTAGGTGCCCGAGTCACGGTCTCCGCCAGGAGAGAGGCTCTGCGACACCGCACGCATGTCCGTCATGGTGTACGCCCCTTGCTGTCGATCCCGTCATAGTACAACGAAACAAATAGTTCGACAAACTAGTTACTAAGCGAGTATGTTCTTCATGCAGCTAAACCAACGAAGGGAGTCCCCCATGGGTCACCTCTACTACGGCACGACGCCCGAGCCCATCCGCATCCCGGATCGCCTCCTGTCGCACCTCAAGGTGGTCGTCGCCACCAAGCTCCGCCGCAGCGAAAGCTTCACCGTGAGCTGGACCCACGTCGACGGCGCCCCCGGTCGTTCCACCCTGTGGCTGCAGCCGGCGATCCCCCTGCGCTTCGTCTTCGACAGCGCGGAACCGGAGCAGCTGAACGCTCAGACGCTCAAGGACATGGCGGACATGGCCAACTCCTCGGCCGGCCTCATGGTCGCCCTCGACGCCGAGATCCCCGCGACGGCCGCGCCGGTGCGCACTTCCGCCCCTGCACCCCGCCGGTCGACGCTGCGAACGGCGGCCTGAGGATGGAGACACGCATGACGACGGTCGTCGCTCCGCGCACGGGCGTGCGGGTTCTCTGGGCCAAGGTCGACTCCGGCTTCTGGGTCGCACACCGCGGCGGCGAGTATTTCGGGTGTGTGGACAGCGTGTCCGGGGGGTTCGTCTCGCGGGACGCTCACGGAGTCCCGATCGGTCGCTACGACACGCTCGACGGCGCCAAGGCGTCGCTGCGATCGACCACCGACCCGGTCAACACGGCGCGACGGCTCCGCGCCGAGCGCGCCACCGTCGTCCTGGCCACCGCCGCCGGCAGCGCCGCGCTCGCCTTCGCCCTCACCGCCGGCGCGCTCGCGCCGTACCTGTGATTGCCGCACCGGTCGTCGACCTCCGCGACGAGGCCGACGACGTCGAGGATGCCGCTCGCGCCGAGTTCGCGGAACGCTACGGCGTCTCCCCCATCTGATGCGACCCGGTCTCGACGCCACGCGCGACCTCTGCTCCACCACCCCCTGGACACCGCGCCGCACGTGTGGCACCGTCGCGCAAGTCGCCGATCTCCGGCGCTGACGAGGGGAGTCTCCATGACCGACCACACCGCATCCGATCGTCCCGAGGACGACGCCGCGCCCGACACCGGATCCTCCGGCGCCGGATCGGAATCACCGGAAGAGGGCGCTGCGGCCCAGCACGACGCCGACGACGCAGCGGACACCGACGCCTCGCCCACGGGCGAGATCGGCTGACCCGCCGCCGCACGGCCCGGCCGCGTAGACGCTGCCTCCGCCCGCGCCCGCCTAGGCGGTTGCGAGCTGGTCGGGGCGCGGGGCGAGGTCGGGGCGCAGGCGCGTGCCGAACTCGTGGCGGAGCGCGCTGAGCGCCGCCTGCCACCCGGCGAGGCCGTGCACACCGGGTCCGGGACTCGTCGAGGACGAGCACAGGTAGACCCCCGGGATCGGAGTGCGCCACGGTTCGGGGCTGTACACGGGACGCCCGACCAGCTGCAGCAGCGACGGCGCACCGGCCGAGATGTCACCGCCCGGGAAGTTGGGGTTCCACGACGCGATGTCGACGGCGGTGCGCGAGGACGTCGCGAGGACCGTGTCGCGGAAGCCCGGCGCGAAGCGCTCGATCTGCGCGACGACCGCCGCCTCGCGGTCGGCCGTGTTGCCGGCCGGCACGTGCGTGTACGCCCACAGCACATGACGCCCCTCGGGCGCGCGCGTCGCGTCGAACAGCGACGGCTGCGACACCAGAACGTACGGGGCGTCCGGGAGCTCTCCCCGCACGACCGCGTTCTCCGCGGCAGCGATCTCCGATCGCGTCCCGCCGACGTGCACCGTTCCCGCCAGCGCGACGTCCGGGTCGGCCCACGGCACGGGCTCCGACAGGGCGAAGTCGATCTTCGCCACTCCCCCGCCATAGCGGAACCGCTCGAGCGCGCGGCGGTAGCCGGCCGGCATCCGTTCTCCGGCGAGGCCCACCAGGGCGCGCGGCGTGATGTCCAGGAGAACAGCCCGTGCGGCCGGAAGCTGACGGAGGTCGGTGATGTCGACGCCCGTGTTGACGACACCGCCGTGCGCACGGAGGTCGGCGACCATGGCGTCGGCGATCGCCTGACTGCCCCCGACGGGGATCGGCCATCCGCGGCCGTGCGCGTAGGTCTGCAGCACCAGGCCGGCACCCCCGGCCGGGAGGCTCGGCTGCGCGAGGATCGAGTGCGCGGACACCCCGGAGATCAGCGCGGGCGCGACCTCCTCGCGGAATCGCGCGTTCCACCAGGGCCCACCCTGTTCGAGCGAGCGGATGGCGAAGAGGAAGGCCGCGAGGGGATCGCCCGGGATGCGGAGCAGGGCGTTGCCGGTGAAGTCGGCGATTCCGCGGAGGTGCGCGACGAGCGGTCCCATGAGGCGGGCGTAGGCCGCCCCGTCGCGGCCGATGGCCTCCGCCGCGCGGTTCAGGTCGCGGTAGGCGAGGCCCGCTCGCCCGCCGTCCAGCGGGTGGGCGAACGAGACCTCCGGGACGACCAACGGCACGCGTCGCTCCAGACCGAACTCCCGGAAGAACCACGACTCGAGAGCGAGCGGATGCACCGCCGATCCGAGGTCGTGGTGGAAGCCGGGCAGCGTGAGCTCGCCGGTCGATGACGCGCCGCCGAGCGACGCCTGCCGCTCGTACAGGGCCACCGACAGACCGGACCGCGCGAGGGTGACGGCGGCCGCGAGGCCGTTGGGCCCCGATCCGACCACGATCGCGTCGTATCGCTCGCTCATCGCCGGACCGGTTCCTTCTCGGCGGTGGAGGCATGGCCGATGGCGGCCGCTCCCCCGGTGGTCCCCGGCGCGCCGCCCTCGGCGAGGTAGGCGAGACGGTGCAGGGTCTCGGCGTTGCGCCAGCGCGTGATGGCGTCGAACACCACGTCGGGGAGGAGCGTGGTGGGCCCGGTCACGGGCTCCTCCTGGAGTCGGACGACGCACGCATCGCCGCGCGGCTTGACGTCGACGGCCACGCGCGCGATGCCGATCGGTCCGCCGTGCGGCTCGAGCACCGCGCGTCGAGGCGGATCCCAGACGCGCATCACCGTCGTGTCGTTGACGAGCGCGGGCCACGAGCCGAAGGAGTGGTGGAGTTCGGCCCCCTCGTTCGGCCACTCGTCCGACACGTCGCGCATGCGCGACGCCCCTACCACCCACAGCGGATACAGCCAGCCGTTCGCGAGCACACGGAAGACGTCGTCGGGCGTGCAGTGCAGCAGTCGCACGTTGCGGGCCATCGGGGAGCACCTCCTGGTCGTCGGCCGGGGGGTGTTCGGCCGGGGCCCGGACTCCCGACCGGATGCCGACAACGCTACGGGTCGCCGCCCCCGCCGGTCACGGTGGTTGCGCAGGCGCACCGCGACCATTAGGCGCACCCGGCCCGCCGGTCAGGCCGCGACGTCGGAAGGGAGCACGACCCAGGCCCGCGTCCCCCCGGCGGGCGACCGCTCGAGTCCGATGTGTCCGCCGTGGGCGTGCGCGATCCGCCGGCAGGTCGCCAACCCGATGCCCAACCCCGGGACCTCCGCGTCGTGTCCGCGCTGCATCGGCTCGAACATGCGGTCGCGGAGCGCCGGGTCGACCGCGTCGCCGTTGTCGTCCACCAGGAGGCGCCACCCGTCCGGCAGCTCCTGCACGGTGACGAAGACGCGCGGCTCGCGGCCCGCCGCGACCGTGAATTTCACGGCGTTCGCGATGAGGTTCTGCAGGAGGACGCGCAGAAGCGTGTCGTCGGCGCGGATGAGCATCGACGCGTCGACGACGACCTCGGCGCCCGCACCCACCACCGCACCGTCCAGGTCCTCCAGCACCTCGTCGACGATCTCGCCGACGTCGACGTTGCCGAAGCGCGGCCGCGCTCCCCCCATGCGGGCGAAGTCGAGCAGATCGGTCACCATCGAGGTCATCCTCGAGGCCGCGGCCTCGGCGCGCGCGAGAGAGCGCGACGCTCGCGGGGCGTCGATCATCTCGGGGCTGTCCGCCGCGAGCTCCAGGAACCCCGACAGCGCGGTCAGCGGGTTGCGCAGATCGTGGCTCACCTGGGTCGCGAACTGCTCGAGCCGCGTGTTCGACTCCGCGAGACCGCGGGTGAGGCGCCGGAGCTCGAGGACGTCGATGACCTGGTGCGCCAGCAGGTCGAGCGCGCGCGCGTCGGCATCCGTCAGGTCACCGACCTCGTCGTCGAACACGCACAGCGTGCCGATCGCGACGCCCGACGGGGTGATGAGCGGACTGGACGCGTAGAAGCGCACGGAGGCGATCACGCCGGTGACGAACGCGTTGTCGCGGAACCGCGGGTCTTCGCGCGCATCGGGCACGACCACGCGGCCCGGGTCGATGAGCACCGCGGCGCACATCGAGTCCTCGACGGAACAGGATGCCGCCTGCACTCCCACGGCGGCGACCTGGTGCTGGGCGCGGTCGTCGATGATGTTGATGACGGCGGTCGACACGCCGCAGATGGTCGCCGCCAACTCGACCAGCCCCTGGAGATCCGGTTCGGGCAGCGCCCCGACGATGCGGTACTGGTCGATGGCTTCGCGGCGCGTCACCTCGTGGGCTGTGGACACGGCATCCCCTCGCGATCGGCTCCCCGCACGAGCCTATCCCTGCCGCTACACCCTGGCGCCGCGGATCGGTAGGCCCTCGCGGGACACCCGCACACCGCGAACGCTGGACCCATGACTCTCCCCACCCCTGAACCCATGGACCCGCCCACCGCCCCCGGCACGCCGGACCTCCCCACCATCCCGGGGGAACCGTCGCCCGACTTCCCGGCAGAACCCCTGGCCCCGACCCCGGACGAGCCGACGGTGCCTCTCCCGCCCGAGCCCTCCCCCGACCCCTCCGGGGCCGACGAGGTCGACGGACCGACGGGGACCGCCGAGCTCGAGGCGGACAACGACGTCGAACAGGACGTGGTGGATGCCGTCGACCCGGGCGGCCGTCCCGACTGAGGTCGCCGCGACCGGACGACGAAGGGGCGGGCACACGTGTGCCCGCCCCTTCGTCATGCCCGTGGGATCACGGGTTGCCGCGCGTCCACAGCAGCAGGATCGCCACGGCCTGCAGGACCAGGCATCCGACGAGGATCGCGGTGCGACGGCGGGGGGTCGACGACAGCCGATCGTCGCCGAGGATCGGCGCCATCGGCATGAGCAGGCGGAACGTGCTCTGCTGCGGGAGGAAGACGGCGAAGATGTACACGCCGTAGCTGAAGGTGTAGGCGACGACCATGAGGCCGAGGCGGCGCACGGGACGCGACCACAACAGGGCGGCGAACGCCACGATCAGGGCGACGACCAGGATGATGCCCACCACACCGAGGTGGGTGCCCGCCTGACGGAACCACGGGGTGAACGGCATGAAGTCGTCGTTGCCGACGTAGTCCAGCCACCAGCCCAGCTCGGTACGGATGTACGCGTTCTTGGTTCCGGTGACGTCCTGGGCGATGTGGCTCCACGACAGACCCGCAACCGCGATGGTGAGCCCGGTCGCCATGAGGGACGCCCACTCGCGCACGGGGAAGGGATCGACCCGCCGGCGGAAGAACCGCACCAGGAACAGGATGCCGAGAGCGAGGCCGAAGGCCAGCACGCCGGGGCGCGTGTACGCCGCGATCAGCCCGAGCGGCAGGATCCACAGGTACTTCCGCTGGATGGCCAGGAGCATGCCGCTGAACACCAGCAGCATGAACAGGCCCTCGCTGTAGCCGAGCGCGAAGAGGAACGACATCGGCGCGAACGAGAAGAACACGACGGACCACCACGCGGCGCGCGGCTTCGTGACGGTGCGCATCAGGCGGAACAGCACCCACGTGGCGCCCAGGCTCGCGGCGAGGCTGATCAGGACGGCGACCGGCTGCCACCCGAGCCCCGTCGCCCCCGAGAGGGTGCGCACGAGGAACGGGAAGACGGGGAGGAACGCCCAGTTGTTGGGAAGGATGTCGCCCGACACGTTCATCGGCAGCGACATCGGATAGCCCTGCGCCGCGATCTGACCGTAGCGGTCGGCATCCCAGCCGGTGAGGTAGTCGAAGAAGGTCCCGAGCCGCTCGCTGTCGGGTCCGAAGCCCCAGCGCGCCGCCTTCGCGATCGAGTAGAAACCCCAGAGCAGGCCGAAGTTCACCACGCGCGCGATCGCCCACAGCAGCAGCACGCGCGTGAACGCGCCGCGCTCGATCGGCTCGACGCCCTGCGGGGCGCGCAGCACATCCTCGCCGTAGCGGCGCAGGGCCTGCCCGAGACGGGAGTCGAGCACACGACGTCCACCCGCACGCAGCGGCGCGAGGCGATCGTCGGTGGGGGCGGGTCGTACCGTGGGGACCAGCTCGCTCGGCGGTGCGCTCACTCGGAACCTTTCACACAGGGAGGAAGTGGGCTGCTGACGACGGTGTCCGGCCCGGACAAGTGCATTCGCCCAGAGCGTACCGGATGCATGCGAACGGCCTTCACGGTTGACATTCAGGAAATGCCCTGATCAGTGGGTGTCACTGACGATCTTCAGGCCCACCACGCAGCCGACGAGACCCAGGATCAGCAGGATCTTCACCACCGATACCGGCTCCGCTCCCCCGACCATGGCGACGACCACGGTGAGCGCCGCTCCGATCCCGACCCAGACCGCGTACGCCGTCCCCGTCGGGATCTCTCTCATCGCCCACGCGAGCCCGCCCATGCTGGCCACCAGCGCGACGGCGAACACGACGCTCGGCCAGAGCTTGGTGAAGCCCTCCGACCGGCCGAGCGCTGTGGCCCACACCGCTTCCAGGACGCCGGAGACGGCCAGAACGATCCACGACATGACGAACTCCTCGGCCAGTCTTGTCGCAGTCCGGGTACTGATCCCTCGTCCGGTGGTGCCGTTCGCACGCGTTCCACACGGTAGCAATCGCCCCTGAGCAGCGGCCGTGCACGGCATCCGTCCGTCCGGTCAGACGAGGAAGATCGACACCAGGCCGGGGTTGTGGGCGTGGACGAGAACGCCGAAGACGACGGCGTCGAAGAGCAGGTGCACGGTGACGATGTACCAGAGCGAGCGCGTGCGCAGGAAGAGGAAGCCCTGCACGAGCGCGAACGGGATCGTCAACACGGGTCCCCACGCCTGATAGCCGAGCTCCCACAGGAACGAGACGAAGACGATCGCCTGCAGCAGGTTCGCCGTCAGGTCGGGAAGGTGGCGCCGCAGCAGCACGAACACCGTGCACACGAAGAACAACTCGTCCCAGATTCCCACCGCCCCGACACCGACGAACAGTCGACCGATCAGCTCCGGAGTGTCCACGACGGGCCAGTTCATGTAGACGCCCGAGGTCACGAAGTAGAGCGGCAGGATCAGCCATCCCAGCACGATCACGCCCGCGAGCCAGGCCCACTGCCACCACGCCCATCGCCCACCGCCGCGCCAGGGGAACCGGATCGCCCGATCCCGGAAGAGGAACCGCGAGAGGACGTAGGGCAGGACGACAGCCCCGCCGAGGCCGAGTGTGAATCGCACGAAGGCGGCGTCGTCGAGCTCGGCGTGGAGGGGGATGAGACTCACGACGAACTGACCGAGCGCCACCAGGAAGACGTCGCGGGCGAGGCTCGGGACGGGCGCCGAACGCGGTGCCGGAACGATCGGCGTCCCCGCGCGGAGGTCGACCAGGACCGCGGATGCCACGGCGACCGCCAGCACGATCCAGCCGAGCCACACGACCTGAGCGACGAACAGCACGGGCGCGGCCAGGCACACCAGCGCCGCCGGCACGAGCGCGGGCGTCCACGTGCGGCGGACGCGCTCGGGTGCGGCGGCGTGGGCGGTCATGGCGTGGCGCGGGTGTAGGTGAGGTCGCGGATGTCGCGACCGACGCGGATGCCCTTGCGCTCGAAGGCGGTCAGGACGCGACCGTCGAACCGCTCGGCCCACTCCCCCGCGAAAGCCCGTTCGAAGGCGGGCGCGGCGTCGAGCACGGCGCGCATCTGATCGGCGTAGTCCTGCCAGTCGGTGGCGAGGCGGAGGGTCCCCCCGGGCCGCAGCGCCTGCGCGGCGACGCGCGCGAACTCGGGCGCGACGAGTCGACGCTTGGTGTGCTTCTTCTTGTGCCAGGGATCGGGGAAGAACACCCACAGCTCGTCGACGGATGCCGCCGGCAGCAGGTGCTCCAGCACCTCGGGGGCGTTGGCCTCGACCAGACGCAGGTTGCGGACGCCGGCGCGGTCCGCATCGAGCATGGTGCGCGCGAGTCCCGCGGAGAACACCTCCACGGCGAGGAAATCTGCGTCGGGATGCGCGGCGGCCGCCGACACGATCTGGTGGCCCTGGCCCGAGCCGATCTCGACGATCAGCGGCGCGCGACGCCCGTAGACCTCGGCCGGGTCGACCGCCGTTCCGGGCCGGACGCTGGTGGCCGCGGCATCCCGCTCCACCGACAGCAGGTAGAACGGCGACAGCTCGGCCCACGCGCGGTCCTGCGCCTCGGACATCCGCCCGCTGCGCCGGACGAACGACACCGGGCGATCTCGGTAGACGGGGGTCTCCATGGCATCCAGGGTAGGCGAGCCGTCCTCGGGCTCGCTCTGCCCGTCACGCGACTGGTCGCGGGGCTTCCGGCCGCTCACGGGACGGTCACGAAGTCGATCAGTTCCTCGACGCGGCCGAGCAGGGCCGGTTCGAGGTCGCGGAAGGTCGTCACGCGCGACAGGATGTGCTGCCACGCGCGGGCGAGGTCGGCCTGCTCCTCGGCCGGCCAGCCGAGCGCGCGGCAGACGCCGACCTTCCATTCGACGTCGCGCGGCACCTGGGGCCACGCCGCGATCCCGAGCGCACGCGGTGTGACGCACTGCCAGACGTCGACGAAGGGATGGCCGACGATCCGGACGTGGGCGCCGTGGCGGCCCCGCGCGATCTTCTCGGCGATCCGCGACTCCTTCGAGTGCGGCACGAGGTGGTCGACGAGAACGCCGTATCGACGCTCGGCCGTCGGGGGCTCGGCATCCAGGGTCTGTTCGAGAAGGTCGACGCCCTCGAGGAACTCGACGACGACGCCCTCGGCGCGGAGGTCGGCCCCCCACACCTTCTCGACCAGTTCGGCGTCGTGCTTGCCCTCGACGAGGATGCGGCTCGCCCGCGCCGTACGGGCCCGCTGGTCGGGAGCGGCGAACGACCCGGACGCCGTCCGGGTGCGACCCTTCGGCGCCGCCGCGGGCGCGACGAGCACGACGGGCTCGCCGTCGACGAGGAACCCGCCCCCGAGAGGGAACAGGCGGCATCGGCCGAGGCGGTCCTCGAGCTCGACGTGCATGCCGTCGAGGCGGGTCACCGCTCCGCAGAATCCGTCGCCGGCGACCTCGACGACGAGATCGACGGATGCCGCGACCTCGGCCGCCTTCTTGCGCCCGGCGTCGCGCCAGCCGCGGGCGAGCACATCGGTGCCGTAGCGATCGTCCATGGGGGTACCTCCGAACGCCCGAGCCTATGCGCCGCGCGCGTGCGCTCAGGGCGGACGCGCCGAGCCTTCCCGCGTGTCCGGGGGCCTTTATAGAGTGGGGGCCTCAGCGCCGAAGGGGTATGCATGCGAAAGCCGAAGACGGCTGCGATCATGGCGGGTCTCGTAGTCGCGGCGGTGTCCGTCCTCGGTCTGGCGGCACCGGTGTGGGCCGTGCCGCCCCCGCCGCTCGGATCGAGCTACGTGCTCGACCAGGCCGACGTGCTGACCAACGCGCAAGAGGCCGAGGTGCAATCGCGACTGCTGCGACTCTCGGAGCAGACCGGGCTCGACCTGTGGGTCGTCTTCGTCGACGACTTCACCGAGCCGACCTCGGCCGCGGACTGGGCCAATGAGACCGCCAACCGCAACAGCCTCGGCCCCCACCAGTACCTCCTCGCGGTATCGGTCGACGGTCGCGCCTACTACCTCTCGGGCGATGTCGACGACGGGACGCTGACCGCCGATCAACTGGCCGCGATCGAGCAGGAGCGCGTGCAGCCCGCGCTGTCGGCGGGCGACTGGGCCGGAGCCGCCGACGCTGCGGCCACCGGGATCACGGCCGCGGCGCAGGGCACGAAGCCCACTCCGCCCACCCCGGCCGGAGGGGGACCGGACATCGCGCTCATCGCGCTCGTGGTGTTCCTCGTGCTCGCGCTCGGCGGCGGACTGCTGTGGCTGTGGCTGCGCCGTCGACGCTCCGCCACCGCCGGTGCGCCGGCGGCGGGTGAAAGCCTCGACGACCTCTCGCGCCGCGCCGGATCGGCGCTCGTCGCCACCGACGACGCGATCAAAGCCAGCGAGCAGGAACTCGGGTTCGCGCGCGCCCAGTTCGGCGACGAAGCCGCCACTCCGTTCGCCGAGGCGCTCGCACAGGCGAAAGCCGACCTCGACCGCGCTTTCACCATCTCGCAGCAGCTCGACGACGATGTGCCCGAGACCCCGGAACAGCGACGGGCAGGCTACGTCGAGATCCTGCGCCTGTGCGCGACGGCGGACGAGTCGCTGGATGCCAGGGCCGCCGCGTTCGATCAGCTCCGCGCCCTCGAATCCGACGCCCCCGGGGCCGTGGCCCGGGCCCGTGAGCGGCACACCGCCGCGACCGCGGCGGTGGACGGGACCGCACGCGATCTCGCGGCCCTCCGCGAACGCTACGCCGACGAGGCGCTCGCCACCGTGGCCGACAACGCGGCGCAGGCGCGCGACCGGCTCGACCTCGCCGCCCGGCAGTTCTCGACGGCGGATCAGGCGATCGCCTCGGGATCCACCGGGGAGGCCGCCGTCGCGATCCGCGGCGGCGAAGCCGCGGTCGCCCAGGCCGAAGGTCTGGAGAAAGCCGTCGCCTCGCTGGCCGCCGACCTCTCGACCGCCGAGCGCCGTGCCGCCGACCTCATCGCCGAGATCGAGGGCGACCTCGTCGCCGCGGCAGCCCTGCCCGATCCCGACGGGCGCATCGCGGGCGCCGTCGCCACCGCGCGCGCCCATCTCGACGCCGGGCGCGCCGCCCTCGCTCCCCCGCGCACCGCACCCCTCCGCGCACTCGCCGCGCTCGAGCAGGGCAACACCGCGATCGACGCGGTCCTCAGCGCCGCGCACGACGAGGCCGAGAGGCGCCGCCGCGCCTCCTCGCAGCTGGACAGCGTCCTCGTGCAGGCGCGCGCCCAGGTCTCGGCGACGGAGGACTTCATCTCCGCGCGCCGCGGCGCGGTCGGACCGACCGCACGCACCCGACTGGCCGAGGCCGGCGCCGCCCTCGTCCAGGCCGAGCAGCTGCGCGCGGCCGACCCCGCATCCGCCCTCCAGGCCGCTCAGCGCGCCGCCGACCTCGCCGGCCAGGCCTCCTCGCTCGCCCAGAACGACGTCGGAGCCTTCGCCGGGAACCGCGGCGGGGGCGGCGGCGGCGACATGATGGGCGCGATCCTCGGGGGCATCGCCGTCAACGCGATCCTCGGCGGGGGCTCGCGCTCGCGCGGAGGGTTCGGCGGCGGCGGGCTCGGCGGCCTCGGCGGCATGCTCGGAGGAATGGGCGGACTCGGGGGCGGCGGGGGCGGCGGCTCGCGCTCCGGCGGGTCCCGAGGCCGCTCGGGCGGATCCTCGGCGGGATCGCGTTCGCGACGCGGAGGGGGCCGCTTCTGACGCCCCGCACCCGGCCCGCGACGGCCGTCACAGAAAACTCGTAGAAATCGGCACCAGACTCGACAGGGTCGCCTCAGGAAGGAAATCCCGCATGGCCAAGCAGTCCATCTTCGGTCGGATCTCGACCCTCGTCCGCGCGAACATCAATGCGCTCCTCGACCAGGCCGAGGACCCGCAGAAGATGCTCGATCAGCTCGTCCGCGACTACTCCAACTCGATCGCCGACGCCGAGTCCGCGATCGCCGAGACCATCGGCAACCTGCGCCTGCTCGAGCGCGACCACCAGGAAGACGTCCAGGCCGCGGCGGAGTGGGGCAACAAGGCCCTCGCCGCCAGCCGCAAGGGCGACGAACTGCGCGCCGCCGGCAACGTCGGCGAGGCCGACAAGTTCGACAACCTCGCCAAGATCGCGCTGCAGCGGCAGATCACCGCCGAAAGCGAAGCCAAGGCCGCCGAGCCCACCATCGCCTCGCAGACCGAGGTCGTCGACAAGCTCAAGGACGGCCTGAACGGCATGAAGACCAAGCTCGAGCAGCTGAGGTCCAAGCGCAGCGAGCTGCTCGCCCGCGCCAAGGTCGCCGAAGCCCAGAACAAGGTCCACGACGCGGTCAAGTCGATCGACGTCCTCGACCCGACCAGCGAGCTCGGTCGTTTCGAAGACAAGATCCGTCGCGAGGAGGCTCTCGCCGCCGGCAAGCAGGAGCTGGCGGCGTCGAGCATCGACGCGCAGTTCAACGCGCTCGAAGACGTGGGCGAGCTGACCGAGGTCGAGGCGCGCCTGGCCGCGCTCAAGACCGGCGGCCCCCAGCGCGCCGCGATCGACGCCCCGAGCCCCGACCTCTGATCGACCCGGGAGCGCACCGGCCCCGCGGGCGGTGCGCTCCCCTACCCGACAGGCATGTCATGACGCGTTTCGTCATCGCCCCGCAGTGGCAGGGATCGTCGTCGTCCCGCGCGATGCAACTCATCGACGGCGCCGAAGCGATCGCGGGCGACCTGCCCCGAGCGGCCACGATCGCCCTCGACGCCCCCACCGAGGCGGGCGACGCGCAGGGGACCGCGGTGCTGCGAGCGAGCGCTCTCGCGCGCATGCGCGAGCGCATCTCCGACGCCGTCGCGTCGGCGGCACCCGGCGAGCACGCCGTCACCGTCGGGGGCGACTGCGGTGTCGCGCTCGGCGCGGTGTCCGCGGTCGCCGGCGACGACCTCGCGATCGTCTGGATCGACGCGCACGCCGACCTCAACACCCCCGAGTCCTCGCCGAGCGGGGCCTTCCACGGCATGGTCCTGCGCGCGATCCTCGGCGACGGCGTCGACCCTCTCCGACTCGACCCCGGCATCCCTTCGTCCCGTGTCGTGCTCGCCGCCACCCGTTCTCTGGATGCCGAGGAGCAACGGTTCATCGACGAGCACGGCATCCGCGTGATCCCGGCATCCGCGCTATCCGATCCCGATGCCCTCGCCGAAGCGGTCGTGTCGACCGGCGCCGCGCGCGTCCACGTGCACGTCGACCTCGATGCGCTGGACCCCTCCGAGATCACGGGGGTGTCCTTCGCCGAGCCCTTCGGTGCGGCCGCAGCCGACGTCGCAGCATCCATCCGCCGGCTGCGCGAACGGGTGCCCCTCGCGGGTGCCACGATCACCGAGTTCTCGCCCTCGTCGCCCGCGGCGGCCGTCGACGACCTCGGGACGATCCTGCGCCTGGTCGGAGCGCTCGCGTGAGCCCGCTCCCCCGCCCGCCGGCGGGCTGGCGCGAACGCGCCGACCGGGCGGTCGCCCGGGGCCGCCGGATCGACCGCCTCATCCCGCCGGTGCTCCTGGACTCGCCGATCAGCCGTGCCGGATTCTGGTACGGCCGCACGGTGGGCTGGGTGTGGGGGTCGCTGTGGAGCACGGGCCGCATCGAGCGCCGGAACGGGCTCTGGGTGTTCCGCGGGCTCCCGCCGTGGGCGTTCCCGCGCGGCGGCGTGTGCGTGGGCGACTGCTTCCTCACCGGCGACGTCCCGCCCACCGACGCCGTCCTCGGGCACGAAGCCGTCCACGTGCGCCAGTGGCGCCGCTACGGCTTCCTCATGCCGCTGCTGTACTTCCTCGCGGGCCGCGACCCGCTGCGCAACCGATTCGAGATCGAGGCCGGCCTCGTCGAGGGGAACTACGTCCCGCGCGGAGCGTGACCGCCGCCTCAGCGGGCACGTGACCGCCGCCTCAGCGGGCGGTGGTGATCCCGAAGCGCTCGGGCGTGTGGATGGCCGCCGCCTCCACGCCGTGGCGCGAGGTCAGTTCGTCGACGATCTCGGCGGTGCCGAGGTAGCCGCCCAGCAGGAAGATGCGCGTGGCGTCGTCGTCGCAGCACAGCATCTCGCCGGCCCACCCGGCGACCGCGCGCGTCAGGGCCTCGCCCGGCGCACACGCGCGACCGGTGCCGGGAGCACCGCCGCGCCGGGAGCGGTCGAGCCACGTCACCGTCATCCGGGCGGGAGCGGCGATCGGCGTGATCCACGACGCGTCGGGAACCTCGACGAAGAGGCGTCCGGTGGAGCAGATCGGCAACGTCGACAGCAATGCCTCCAGCTCGGCGAGGGAGGTCTCGTCGGCCGTGATGAGGTGCTGCACGCGCGTGTGGCGCGAGGCGCGGCAGGCGGCGTCGTTGTGCTCGGCGGGCGTGGACATGATGGCATCCACTATACCCGCGATGAAGGGTTGCCTAACCTGTGTAGCGGCCCAGGATGAGCCGAGCATCACTCGATCAGGGCCGCCCGCAGACGATCGAGCTCAGCGTCGGTGAGGCCGTGGGACAGGAGGAAGCCGGCCGGCGAGCCGTACTCCGTGTCGAGCCGTTCGAGCAGGCCGCGCATCACGGGGGCCGGCGAGCGGGTGGCGAGCTCCTCCGCGTGCCGGTTCTCGGGGTGCAGCGCCCGGATGCCGGCGAGCACCTGGCGGTTTCGCTCGGCGGGGAGCAGCCCCTCGGTGCGCGCGTAGTCGTCGATCACGGCGTCACGGTCGACCCCCGCTGCGGCGAGCGCGATCGCGACGGTGACTCCCGTGCGGTCCTTCCCGACGGTGCAGTGGATGAGGACGGGCTGGGTGTCGATGATCCCCCGCACCGCCTCGACGATGCGCGCGGCCGAGCCCTCGACCAGTTCGGCGTACAGCTCGCCGAGGCTGACGTCGCGCTCGAAGAACGACTCCACCGACCCGAGGAAGAGCGGAACGCGCTGCACCTCGAGGTCGAGTCCGTCGATGCGGCTCGGCGCGTAGTGCACCTCGGCATCGTCGCGGAGGTCGATGATGCGGCGCAGCCCCAGGTCGTCCATCGCGCGCAGGCCGTCGTCGTCGACGTGCACGAGGTTGCCCGACCGGTAGAGCACCCCGGGGCGGCTGCGCCCGGCACCGGCGGGCAGACCGCCGACATCGCGGAAGTTGGTCGCACCCGACACGAGCGAGCTCATGCGGCGCCTCCGTGGTCGTGTCCGGCCGTGGCCGGCGGCGGGGCGCCGTCGCCCGGCGTCGCCCCCGAGCCGCGGGGAGGCACCGGATAGCGTCCGGCGATCGCCACGCGGTTGAACGCGTTGATGGCGACCAGGATCCAGCTGAGGGCGACGTACTCGTCCTGGCTCAGGATGCCGCCCGCACGGTCGTAGACCTCGTCGGCGATGCCCTCCTCGTGGATGAACGTGAACGACTCGGTCAGCTCCAGCGCCGCACGCTCGCGTTCGTCGAAGACGCCGGACTCGCGCCAGGTCGCGATCTGCGCGATGACATCGGCATCGACCCCGGCCTTGACCGCCCCGTCCACGTGCACGCGGACGCAGTAGGCGCAGCCGTTGAGCTGAGAAGCGTGGATCTGCACGATCTCGCGCAGGCGCGCATCGATCCCGGCAGCGGCCGCGATCCCGCCCACGACCTTCGAGAAGGACCGCAGCGCGGCGTACGCCTCGGGAGCACTCTTCGACAGGTGCACGCGTCGTTCTTCGCCCATGGCGACAGCCTACGGCCGACCCCGGATGCCGGGTCGGGCGGGGCGGCATGTGACCGTCGGAGTCCGCCCGCTGGCGACCCCGAGGCGGCCGGTGACAGGCTGGCGTCATGCCCGAGACCGACGAGTTCTCCTTCCTGCCCGCTCAGGCCGCCGCCGCCGGCGTCGACGTCCCGCGCGTCGAGCGCGTCGGACTGACCCTCCCGGACGGACGCGCGCTCAGCGGCGTGCGCTGGGGCGAGGGATCCCCCCGCGTGACGCTCCTGCACGGGGCGGGGTTGAACGCCCACACCTGGGACACCACGCTGCTGCACCTGGGGGTCCCGGCGCTCGCACTCGACCTCGCCGGCCACGGGGACTCGTCGTGGCGGGAGGACGCGGCGTACGTGGGCCGAGTCCTCGCACCCGACGTCGCCACCGCTCTCGAGACGTGGACGGACGGGCCGCAGGTCCTCGTCGGGCACTCGCTGGGCGGCCTCACGGCCGCGGCCCTCGCGGCATCCCGCCCCGACCTCGTGGACACGGTCGTGATCGTCGACATCACGCCCGGGATCGACCCGAGCGGCGGCCCGGCGCAGCTGCGCGCCTTCTTCGCGGGTCCGACCGACTGGGCGAGCCGCGACGAACTGGTCGACAAGGCCCTGGCGTTCGGCCTGGGCGGCGCGCGTCCCGCCGCCGAGCGCGGGGTGTTCCTCAACACCCGGGTCCGCCCCGACGGTCGCATCGAGTGGAAGCACCACTTCGCCCACCTCGCCGCTGCCGCCGCCGCGGCGGGGGCGGACACGGCGACGCCGGATGCTGTGCGCGCGGTGCTCGCGTCGACCGGGTGGGACGACATCGCCGCCGTCCGCGCGCCGATCGTGTTCGTCCGCGCGGATCGCGGCTTCGTCAGTGCCGACGACGCGGACGAGCTCGTCCGTCGCGCCTCGGATGCGCGGGTACGGGTCGTCCCGACGGCGCACAACGTGCAGGAGGAAGACCCCGCGGGCCTCGCCTCGCTCCTGCGCGAGACCCTCGCGGCGGCGTGACGCCCCACGGCCGGGCGGCGTCGCCCGATGTCATGGTCGGCGTCGCGCGCGCCGGGTGAAAGTAGGCTTTCCTCACCCCACTCCACGGCAGCACCGCACCCGGATGCCGTGGGCCTTGCGAAAGGACAACCCCGCAATGCTGCGCCGAACCGCCGTCGCCACGAGCGCGCTCCTCCTCGGAGCACTCCTGTTCACCTCGTGCACCGGCACATCGACCACGCCCGGCCCGACCGGCGCGCCCGACCCGAACGCCACGCTGACCGTCGGCCTCTCCCTCGAACCGTCGAACCTCGACATCCGGCGCACCAGCGGCGCCGCCCTCGAGCAGGCGCTCATCGACAACGTCTACCAGGGCCTCGTGACCCGCAACGGCGACGACGGCAACGCCATCGTCCCCGAACTCGCCACCGACTGGACCATCTCCCCCGACGGGCTCACCTACACCTTCACGCTCCGCCAGGGCGTCACGTTCCACGACGGCACCGCGATGACCGCCGACGACGTCGTGTCCTCGCTGCAGACCGCCAAGGACGACGCCACCATCCAGAACAGCGCCGACCTGGCCGGAGTGGCATCCATCTCCTCGCCCGACCCGACCACGGTCGTCGTGACGCTCAGCCAGCCGAACATCGACTTCCTGTTCGCCCTCACGGGCCGCGCGGGTCTGATCTTCAAGAACAACGACACGACGAACTTCGAGACGACGACCAACGGGACCGGCCCCTTCACCGTGTCGGCGTGGAACACGGGCCAGAGTCTCACCCTCGCCCGCAACGACTCCTACTGGGGCGACAAGGCCGGCGTGGCCGAGGTCGTGATCGACTACATCCCCGATCGCACCGCCGCGGTCAACGCCGCCGTCAACGGCGATCTCGACGCGGCGCTCGAGGTCGATCCGGAGCTGCAGGGGCAGATCACCGGCACGGGCCGCTTCCAGATCGAGTCGGGCCTGACCACCGACAAGGGCACGCTCGCGTTCAACAACGCCCGCGCACCCCTGAACGACCAGCGCGTCCGCGAAGCGTTGCGCCTGGCGATCGACCACCAGGCGCTCATCGACACCCTCGGCGGAGGGCAGCCGCTGTACGGCCCGATCCCGCCCCTCGACCCGGGGTACGAAGACCTCTCCGGCAGCATCTCGTACAACCCCGACCGCGCGCGCGAACTCCTCGCCGAGGCCGGAGCGGAGAACCTGACCCTCACCCTCACCATCCCGAGCGTGTACCCGTCCTCGATCGCCACGTTCCTCGTATCGTCCTTCGCCGATGTGGGGGTGACGCTGAAGGTCTCGTCGGTGGACTTCCCGACCTGGCTGACGAACGTCTACACCAACCACGACTACGACCTCAGCTTCGTCCGGCACGTGGAGGCGCGCGATTTCGGCAACTTCGCCAACCCGTCGTACTACTTCGGCTACGACAACCCGAAGGTGCAGAGCCTGTACGCGCAGTCCCTCGCGACCACCGACGAGCAGCAGTCTTCCGACTACCTCGCCGAGGCCGCGCGCATCGTCTCCGACGAGGATGCCGCCGACTGGCTGTTCCTCTCGACCCCGCTCACGGCCGTCGCGAACAACGTCGCGAACTTCCCGAAGAACTCCCTCAACGTGCGCCTGCCGCTGGCCGGTGTGACGGTCTCGTCGGAGTGATCCGCTACACGCTGACACGGCTGGGCCTTCTCGTTCTGGGCCTGGCCGTGTCGAGCGTGCTGATCTTCGCCTCCCTGCGTGTGCTGCCGGGTGACGTCGCCCTGCTCATCGGCGGCACGCAGGCCTCGCCGGAGCAGATCGCGGCCCTGCGCGAGAGCCTCGGGCTGACCCGACCGCTGTGGCAGCAGTATTTCGACTGGATCGGCGGGGTCCTGCGCGGCGACCTCGGCACGTCCCTGGTCACGGGCGTCCCCGTGGCGACCGAGCTGGCCGACAAGGCGCGGGTCACGGTTCCGCTGGCCGCGATGTCGCTGACGGTCGCCCTGGCGATCGGTCTGCCGTTCGGCGTGCTGTCGGCGCTCCGACGCGGTCGGGCCGACGGGACCGCGCTGAGCGTCGGGGCACAGGCCCTCGCCGCCGTCCCCGTGGTGTGGGCGGGCATGATGCTCGTCGTCGTGTTCGCCGTGTGGCTCGGTTGGCTCCCCCCGCAGGGCTTCCCGCGCGGGGGGTGGCACGATCCGTCGGCCGCGTTCCGGGCGCTCGTGCTCCCCGCCGTCACCATCGGCGTCGTCGAGGGTGCCATGCTCCTGCGATTCGTCCGGAGCGCCACCCTGCAGGCCGTGGGGCAGGACTACGTCCGCACGGCGGCCGCGAAGGGTCTCACCCGCACACGGGCGCTCCTCTCTCACGGGCTCCCCAACGTCGGCCTCTCGGTCGTCACCGTCCTGGGGCTGCAGATCGCCGGCATCATCGTCGGTGCGGTCGTGATCGAGCAGCTGTTCACCCTCCCCGGGATCGGTCGGATGCTGGTCGCCGACGTCTCCGCCCGGGACCTCCCGAAGGTCCAGGGCGAACTGCTCGCCCTCACCGGCTTCGTGCTCGTCGTCGGGTTCCTGGTCGATCTGGTGCACCGCTTCCTGGACCCCCGCCAGAGGGAGGCCGCGTGAGCGCCCTGCGCCGGTTGTGGAGCATCGGCACGGGACGCTTCGGCATCCTGGTCGTCGTCGTCATCGCGCTCACGGCGCTCGTGTCGCTGTTCTGGACGCCGTTCGATCCCGCGAGCGTCGACGCCCGCGCACGCTGGAGCGACCCGTCGTGGCCGCACCTCCTCGGCACGGACGGGAACGGCCGCGACATCCTGAGCCTGCTCATGGCGGGCGCCCGCACGACCGTCGTCGTCGCCGTAAGCGCGGGGATCGTCGCCTCGCTGCTCGGGCTCGTTCTCGCGGCGCTCGGGGCCCTGACGACGCGCTGGGTGCGCGAGAGCGTCGCGGTGCTCGTCGACATCCTCGTCGCCTTCCCGGTGCTGATCATCGCCATGATGATCAGCGCGGTCTGGGGCGGCTCGCTCGCCGTCGTGATCTGGTCGGTCGGCATCGGCTTCGGCGTGAACATCGCCCGCGTGACCCGGCCGGAACTCCGGCGGGTGCTGCAGAGCGACTTCGTCGTGGCGGGTCGGGCGAGCGGCCTGACCCCCGTGCAGAACCTCGTGCGCCACCTGCTCCCCAACGTGGCGCCGGTGTTCATCGTGCAGCTGTCGTGGGGCATGGCCGTGGCGGTCCTCGCGGAGGCGGGTCTGTCGTACCTCGGGTTCGGCGCCCCGATCACGCAACCCTCTTGGGGCGTGCTCCTCGGCGATCTGCAGGCCTACATCTCCGTCCACCCCCTCGCCGTGGTGTGGCCGGGCCTGGCGATCACGGTCACGGTGCTGGGCCTGAATCTCCTCGGCGACGCGCTTCGCGAGGCCGCCGATCCCACGCTCGCCGAGCGCACCCCCCGCGCACGCACGCACCTGCCGGAGGTGGTCGCGTGAGCCTCGAGGTCGACGATCTGCGCATCGAGATCGGCGGACGCACGGTCGTCGACGGCGTGAGCTTCGCCGTTCCCGACGGCGGCCGCGTCGGCCTCATCGGCGAATCCGGCTCGGGCAAATCGCTGACCGCCCTTGCCGTGCTCGGCCTGCTCCCGGATGCCGCGACCGCCACGGGCAGCATCCGGTGGAACGGCCGCGAGATCCTCGGACTCCCCGACCGCGAGCTCGCACGCCTGCGCGGCGACGACATCGGCATCGTCTTCCAGGAACCGCGGACCGCCCTGAACCCCATCCGAACCGTCGGTCGACAGATCGGCGAGTCCATCCGCATCCACGAGGGCGTCCCGCGACGCGAGGCGCTGCGTCGGGCCGTGGCGGAGGCGGAGCGCGTCGCCCTCCCCGACCCCGCGCGCATCGTCGGGCGCTACCCGCATCAGCTCTCGGGCGGCCAACGCCAGCGCGTGGCGATCGCGATGGCGCTCGCGTGCCGCCCGCAGCTGTTGATCGCCGATGAGCCGACCACCGCCCTCGACGTGACGATCCAGGCCGGCATCCTGACCCTCCTGCGATCCCTGGTCCAGGATGCCGGGATGTCGCTGATCTTCATCACCCACGACCTCGCGGTCCTCGCGCAGGTCGCGACGCACGCGGTGGTCCTCGAGCACGGGCGCGTCGTCGAGCAGGGTGCCGTCGAGGATCTGCTGCGCTCACCCTCCTCCCCCGTGACCCAGGCGCTGCTGCGGGACGCGACCGCGACGCTGTGGCATCCGGAGATCGGTCGCGACGAGGGGGACGCATCGTGAACGACGTGATCGTGCACGCCCGGGGCCTCTCCCGCACGTACCTGACCCCACGCTCCCGCGGGTTCGGCGGCCCCGAGCGCACCGCGGGACTGCAGGACGTCGACCTCTCGGTCCGCATGGGCTCCGCCGTCGGGATCATCGGCGAATCGGGGTCGGGGAAGTCCACGCTCGTGCGACTGCTGCTCGGGTTGGACTCGCCGACCTCCGGCACCGTCGAGGTCGAGGGACGCGCCGTCGACGCCCGCGGCTCGGCCCGGTCGCTGCACTGGCTGCGGCGCAGCACCGGGATCGTGTTCCAGGATCCGTACGCGTCGCTGGATCCGCGGATGAGCGTCGGGCGCATCGTCGGCGAGCCGCTGTGGGCGCTCGGGATCGAGGGCGACCGGCGCGCGCGGGTGCGTAACGTGCTCGCGCAGGTCGGCCTGGACCCGGATGCCGCCGACCGCTTCCCGCATCAATTCTCGGGCGGTCAGCGTCAGCGGATCGCACTGGCGCGCGCGATCGTGCACCGCCCCCGCATCCTCGTCGGCGACGAGCCGCTGTCGGCCCTCGACGTCACGGTGCGCGCGCAGATCCTGCGGCTCCTCGCCGACCTCCGCGCCGAGCAGCAGCTCACCCTCGTGCTCGTCTCGCACGACATCGGGGTCGTCCAGAACGTGTGCGACGAGGTCGTGGTCATGAAGGACGGGCGGGTCGTCGAGCAGGGACCGACCGAGAAGGTGCTCCTGCAACCCCAGGCCGCGTACACGCGGCAACTGCTGGCCTCGGTGCCGACGCTCCCCGGCGCCCCCGCTTAGCGGCACCGGGGAGGGAACGGCGGCACTAGGGTGAGCGCATGAAGCGCCTCCTGTGCATCGGTTCGGTGTGCGCGCTCGCCCTGACGGGCGCCGGCTGCGCGCCGGCCGACATCGACGACGCCGCGGCTCAGGACTGGCTGGCGCAGGTCGCGGCCGAGCGGGCGGATGCCCGAGGGCTGCTCGGCTCGGGTTGGGGAGTCACCGGGACCGGGGCGGTGGCGGTGGGCGGCAGCCGGGAAGGGATCACCCTCGCGTCGGAGCAGCCGATGACCCTGAGCGCCGCCGAGATCCGCTGTTTCGGTGGGGGAACGGCGTCCGTCGAGATCGAGGTCAACGCCGAGACCTCCGGTCGCGGCGTGCAGACCGACGTCGCGTGCGACGAACAGCCCCACCGCGTCGAGCTCGGCGAGGGCGGCACTCCCCTCCCCGGCGTCACGTCCGTCCGGATCGACGTGCGCTCCGCACCGGTGACGACCTTCTACGCCGAGGCGTACACCTGACGTTCTCCACAAGGGATTTCCCGTGTCGGTGGCCCGCGTTAGCCTCGCCCCATGACCCCCGGCATCGTTCCCCCCTTCCTCCTCGATCGGCTCGCCTCGACCGACGATCCGCGCCTCGCGCGCGCGGCCGCCGCGGCGCGCAAGACCCTCACCGTTCCGCGCCCGGCGCGCCACGTCCGCACGCGCCTGCGCCTCTCGATCGACGAAGGGGCGCTCGTGGCCGAGGCCGTCCCCGCGCCCGACCGGGTGATCTCCGACGCCGGGAACACCGAACGGCTGCCCGGCCGCCGCGTCCGGACCGAAGACGACGACCCCACCGGCGACCGGTCCGTCGATGAGGCGTACGACGGGCTGGGCGCGACGTTCGACTTCTTCTGGGACGCCTTCGCGCGCGACGGCATCGACGGAGCGGGCGGTTCGCTGCTGGCGACCGTCCACTTCGGCGAGGACTACGACAACGCGTTCTGGAACGGCGAGCGCATGGTCTTCGGCGACGGCGACGGCGACGTGTTCATCGGGTTCACCCGGTCGCTCAGCGTCATCGCGCACGAGTTGGGTCACGGGGTGACCGAGGCCGCCGGGGGCCTGGAGTACCAGGGGCAGTCGGGTGCGCTGAACGAATCGCTGTCCGACGTGTTCGGTGCGTTGGCCGAACAGCACGCGCTCGGCCAGACGGCCGACGAGGCCACGTGGCTCGTCGGCGCGGGCATCTTCACGGATGCCGTCCAGGGCACGGCCCTGCGCTCGATGTCGGCGCCGGGCACCGCCTACGATGACGACGTGCTCGGCAAAGACCCGCAACCGGGTCACATGCGCGACTACGTCGAGACCTCCGACGACAACGGCGGCGTGCACATCAACTCCGGCATCCCGAACCGCGCGTTCTTCCTCGTCGCCACGCGGCTGGGCGGGTTCGCGTGGGAGCGGGCGGGACTCGTCTGGTACCGCACCCTCACCTCGGGGACTCTGTCCCCGACGGCCGACTTCGCCGCGTTCGCCGCGGCCACGCGCGCCACCGCGGCCGCGGAGTACGGTGAGAAGTCGGAGGAGGTCGACGCCGTCCGCGCCGCGTGGGCCGGGGTGGGCGTCGCAGAGGATGCCACAGCGTGAGGCCGCGGACGACCGGTTGGTCATCGTCGTGGTGCGCTCGGGCGGTATCGCCGGTCTGACGAAGCAGTGGCGCACCGAGCCCGAGCCTGACCGCCGACCGCAATGGCGGAAGCTCGTGGAGAAGTGTCCGTGGGACGCGTCGCCGTCGGCCCCGAGTGGCGCCGACCGGTTCCAGTGGCGCATCGAGGTTCTCGAGGGAGACTCCGCCGTGCACCGCGCGCAATTGACCGACGGGCAGGTGGCGGGTCCGTGGCGCGCGCTCGTCGACGAGGTACGACAGTCCGCGGCGCCGTCGCGCCCGCGCTGACGGGATCGCGCCGACAGGCCGGAGCCGCGCGTCAGCCGAAGAGCTTCCGCTTCTTCTTCTTCGACGGGATGCTCTTCTGCAGGTACACCACGCCGAGCCAGCGCCCGAACTTGAAACCGACCCGCCCCATCCGGCCGACCTCGGTGAACCCGAGCTTCTCGTGCAGCGCGATCGATGCCTCCGCGCCCTTGTCGCTGATCGCCGCGACCATCTCGCGGATGCCCTTCTCCGCGCACGCGTCGATGAGCGCCTCGAGGAGGGCGCGCCCGAGCCCCTTGCCGGAGGCCGCCTGGCCCAGATAGATCGAGTTCTCGACGGTGTACCGGTAGGCCGACTTGGACTGCCACGGCTGCACGAGCGCATAGCCGAGGATCTGCCCGCTGGGCGCCTGGGCGACGAGGAACGGCAGATCGATCTGCTGCAGCTTCGCGAACTTCTCGCGCCACTTCGCGATGGTCCACGGCTTCTCGTCGAACGTCACGACGGAGTTGCGGACGTAATAGTTATAGATCTCGCGGATGTCGGGGATGTCGCCCTCGGTCGCCGGGCGGATCTCGTACGAGAACGGCCGCTCGGGCTCGGGGGCCCGCCGCAGATGCATCGGCATCCGACGGCGGCTCTTCTCGTACTCCTCTTCCAGCACGGACGCCACTCTACGGGGACGCCGGTTTCCGGCGCGTAACCGCACCGGGGCCCCGGCCGGACGACGGCGAGGCACCCGGGGCCGGGAGCGGACCCGTCGGCGGCTCAGGCGGGCAGACGCCAATCGACGGCGGCCGCGCCCTGCTCCTCGAGCAGCGCGTTCACGCGCGAGAACGGACGGGAGCCGAAGAACCCGCGACTCGCCGACAGCGGCGACGGGTGCGCGGAAGTGACGATGGCGGTCTCGCCGAGCAGCGGGGCGAGGTTCGTGGCATCCCTCCCCCACAGCACCGCGACGAGGGGCGTCCCGCGCGCGACGAGGCTGCGGATGGCGTGCTCGGTGACGCGTTCCCATCCCCAGCCGCGGTGCGAGGCGGGAGCGCCCGGGGCGACGGTGAGCACCCTGTTCAGCAGCATGACGCCCTGCTCGGCCCACGGCGACAGGTCGCCGTGAGGAGCGGGCGGGATGCCGAGATCGTCCGCCAGCTCGCGGTAGATGTTGGACAGGCTCCGCGGCAGGGGGCGCACGTGCGGGTCCACGGCGAAGGACAACCCGATCGGGTGGCCCGGTGTCGGGTACGGGTCCTGGCCGACGATGAGCACGCGTACCGCGTCGATCGGGGTGCGGAAGGCCCGCAGCACGAGGTCGCCCGCGGGGAGGTAGGGCTGACCCTCCGTCCGCAGCCGCTCACCGATCGCGGCGATGTCGCCCGCCACCGGCGCGAGCGGTTCCACCCACGACGCATCGATGAAGCCCGCGGCGGCGAGATCGGCGAGCGACTTCGCCGTCACGCGGCGTCTTCCTCGTGCACCGAGCCTTGGAACGACCACGGGAAGTCGATCCAGAGCGAGGTGTCCTTCCACGAGTAGTCCGGGGCGATGATCGTCGTGGGCTTCGTGTAGATCACGGCGGAGCGCGCGTCGGCTCCGTGGTGGTCGAGCAGCTTCACCGCGAGGTCGAGCGTGCGACCGCTGTCGGCGACGTCGTCGACGAGCAGGACCCGCCGCCCCTGCAGGTAGGACAGGTCGAGCGCGGGGGGCAGCACCTCGGGGGCGTCGAGCACGGTGCCGATGCCGGTGTAGAACTCGACGTTCAGCGCGCCGCAGTTCTTCACGCCCAGGCCGTAGGCGATCGCGCCTCCCGGCAGCAGTCCTCCGCGGGCGATCGCGACGACCACCTCGGGGTGGAATCCGTCGGCGACGATCGCGCGGGAGATGTCGCGCGTCGCGTCCCCGAAATCGTCCCAGGTCAGTCGCTCGCGCTCGCCGGTCGTCTCCGCCACGCGGATCCCCTCTCTTCGTGTGCCTTTCACCCTAGGGTGTCTCCCGGATGCCGCCCCACGCGGTGCTAGCCTCGCGCCATGTCGCGCGTCTCGGGCGCGGTCGGCCGGGTGCGCGGGTCCGCACTCGGGGTGACCGCGGGACTCATCGGGTGGTTCGTGCTGGTCGAGCTCGCCAGCGGCATCCTGCAGGGGTACTACGTGCCGTTGCTGCCCGACATCGTCGTGCACCTCGGCATCCGGGATGCCGACGTCAACTGGTTCGAGGCGGCGCAACTGCTGCTCTCCGCGCTGGTGCTGCCCATCCTCGCCAAGCTCGGCGACGTGTTCGGGCACAAGCGCATCCTGCTCGGCTCGGCGATCGCCACGGCGGCCGCGAGCTGGTGGCTCGTGTTCGCCGACTCCTTCCCGACGTTCCTCCTCGCGTGGGCGCTCCAGGGTTTCTACGTCGTGTGGCTCCCGTTGGAGATCGCCCTCATCTTCGATCGCGGCCGCCGGCAGAGCCGTGGCGTCTCGCAGACCCGTCGGGCAGCGGGGCTGCTCGTCGTCGGCCTCCAGGTCGGCGCCATCGCGGGCGCCCTCGCCGCCGGACGCCTGTTCGCCGCCACCGGTGGCGATCTGCGTCTGGCCCTCACGGTCCCCGCGATCGCGGTCACCCTGGTGTGCGTCGTGATCTGGTTCGGTGTGCCGGAGTCGGAGCGGATGCCGGGATCCCGCCGCCTGGACATCGGCGGGTTCGTCCTCCTCGCCGCCGCACTGCTGTGTCTGACGGGCGCACTGTCGTTCGTGCGTCTCCCGGCGGGCCCGGGGCCCGCGGTCATCGTCCCGCTGCTCGTGATCGGCGCGGCTCTGCTCGTCGTGTTCGCGCGCTACGAGCTCCGCCGCCCCGACCCGGCGGTCGACATCCGCGTGCTGCGCCGGCCGGAGATGTGGCCGGTCCAGGTCACGTCGTTCCTCGTGGGCATCAGTCTGCTCGGCGCTCAGGGGCCCCTCGCGACCTACGCCGGCACCGATCCCTCGCTCGGCTACGGGCTGGGCCTGGATGCCACCGACCGTTCCAACGTCATCGGCGTGTACCTCGTCTCCCTGATCGTCGGCGCGATCCTGTTCGCCGTCACGTCCCGACGCGCGAGTCCCCGTGCGGTCCTCATCGGCGCCGCCGCGCTCGTGGGCGTCGGGTACCTGCTCCTGGTCCCCCTCCACACCGAGCTGTGGGAGGTGCTCCTGTGCCTCACGATCGCCGGCCTCGGCTCGGGCGCACTCGTCGCCGCGATGCCCGCCGCGGCCGCGGCGGCCGCTCCGCGGGGGCAGACGGGTGTGGCATCCGCGCTGACGAACACGACCAAGACCATCGGCGGCACGATGTCGTCCGCAGTGTTCGGGGTGGTCCTCGCCGGTGGCGCGGGCGCGGCGGTCGCGGCGACGGCCGCGCCGCTCGCCGGCTACATCACGGTGTGGTCGATCTGCGCGGCGGGCGGATTCGTCGCGGCGGTGCTGCTGCTGTTCGTCCCGAAGGTCGCGTTCGCCGACACCGCCGAGGCGGAGGCGGCGGCCGGCGCCGCCCGCGGCGACGTCGCCTGAGCCGCCCGCTCAGTCCCGCGCGTCGCGGACGCGCAACGGTCCGCGCGCGAGAAGGTGCTGCGCGGACTGGGCCACGGGACGCACCGTCACCAGGTCGAGGTTGACGTGGCCGGGCGCGTCGACGGCGTACGCGATGACGTCCGCGACGTCCTCCGCCAGCAGTGGAGCCTCGACGCCCTCGTACAGCTTGTCGGCGCCGGACTGGTCTCCGCCCAGGCGGTTGAGGGTGAACTCCTCAGTGCGGACCATGCCCGGCGCGATCTCGATGACTCGCAGAGGCTCACCGTTCAGCTCCTGACGGAGGGCGGCCACGAGCATCGACTCGCCCGCCTTGGCGGCGTTGTAGCCGGCGCCGCCGGGGTACGCCGTCTGCGCCGCCGTCGACGTGACGAACAGGAGGTCGGCGTGTCCGACGCGTTCGGCCGCCCGCCGCAGAAGCGGGAGGAGGGATGCCACGAGCCGCTGAGACGACAGGACGTTCGCCTCGAACATCCACCGCCACTGCTCGGGGTCGCCGTCCTCGACGCGATCGGTGCCGCGCGCGCCGCCGGCGACGTGGACGAGCGCGTCGACACCACCGGTCTCCTCGAGCCACGCGGCGAGGGTCGCCACCGCGTCGCCGTCGGTGAGGTCGGCGACGTGCGCCACGACCCCGGTCTCGGCCTCGAGGGCGGTGAGACGCTCGGCCCGGCGGGCGACGCCGACCACGTCCCATCCGCGCGCGCGCAGCTCCCGCGCCGTCGCCTCACCGATCCCCGAACTGGCCCCGGTCACCACCGCACGTCTCGTCATGGCATCCACGCTACCGGCGGGCGGCGAGAGCGGTCGCGACGGACGTTACGGCGCGTGTCCGCCCTGTTGTCGGGGCGACCGGGCGTCCGTACGCTCGCTGCAGGCCGTGGCACCCGTCGCGGTCTCCGAAGATTTGAGGAGCAGCCGTGTCCGCACCCGAGAACTGGCGTTTCGAGACCAAGCAGATCCACACCGGGGCGCAGCCCGACCCGGTGACGAAGGCTCGCGCGACGCCGATCTACCAGACCACGTCGTACGTGTTCGACAACGCCGACCACGCCGCGAACCTGTTCGCGCTGGCCGAGTTCGGAAACATCTACACCCGCATCCAGAACCCCACGCAGGACGTCGTCGAGCAGCGCATCGCCGCGCTGGAGGGGGGCACCGGAGCCCTCCTGGTCGCGAGCGGTCAGGCGGCGGAGACGTTCGCGGTGCTCAACATCGCGCAGGCGGGCGACCACATCGTCTCGTCGAGCTCGATCTACGGCGGCACGTACAACCTCTTCAAGTACACCCTCGCCAAGCTCGGCATCGAGACGACGTTCGTCGAGAACCAGGACGACCCCGAGGCGTGGCGCGCGGCCGTCCGCCCGAACACGAAGCTCTTCTTCGCCGAGACCATCGGCAACCCGAAGATCAACGTGCTCGACATCCGCACAGTGGCCGACGTCGCGCACGAGAGCGGTGTGCCGCTCATCGTCGACAACACCATCGCGACGCCGTACCTCATCCGCCCCTTCGAGCACGGTGCCGACATCGTCATCCACTCGGCGACGAAGTTCATCGGCGGTCACGGCACGACCATCGGCGGCGTCATCGTCGACGGCGGCACGTTCGCGTGGTCCGAGAACGTGGACAAGTTCCCCGGCCTCACCGAGCCCGACCCGTCGTACCACGGCGCTTCGTACACGACGGCCGTCGGCGACGGCCTCGCCTACATCATCAAGGCGCGCGTGCAGCTGCTCCGCGACCTGGGTGCCGCCATCTCGCCGCACAGCGCGTGGCTGCTCATCCAGGGCCTCGAGACGCTGTCGCTGCGCATCGAGCGCCACGTGCAGAACGCGCAGGAGATCGCCGAGTGGCTCGAGGCGCACGACGACGTCGCGAGCGTGAACTACTCGGGGCTCCCCACCTCGCCCTGGTACGCCGCGGCCAACAACTACGCCCCCAAGGGCGTCGGTGCGGTGCTGTCGTTCGAGCTCAAGGGCGGTGTGGAGGCCGGCCGCGAGTTCGTCAACTCGCTCGACCTGTTCAGCCACCTCGCGAACATCGGCGACGTGCGCTCGCTCGTCATCCACCCCGCCTCGACCACGCACTCCCAGCTCACCCCCGAGCAGCAGCTCACCTCGGGTGTGACGCCGGGCCTCGTGCGCCTGTCGGTGGGTCTGGAGAACATCGACGACCTCAAGGCCGACCTCGACCAGGCCCTCGCCGCCGCGCGGCGTCTGTCCGAGGCCGCTCGCGCCTGACCCGCTCGTCCGCGACGCCCCGCCCCGGTCCGCCGGGTCGGGGCGTCGTCGCGTTCGTTTCGCGACCACGGGCGTGAGGGGTCAATATCTGTCGCTTCCGGGTGCCCGAAGCGACAGATAGTGACCCCTCACGCGGAAGAACCCGGCGTCAGACGCGCTGCCGCGGGCGGAGGCTGCCGAGACCGCCGTCCACCCCCAGCACCTGGCCGGTGATCCAGGCGTTGGCCGGGTCGAGAAGAAACTCCACCGCGCGTGCGACGTCGTCGGGCTCACCGAGCCGGCCGAGAGGGTGCATCGCCTCGGACACCTTGCGCGACGTCTCACTCGCCGTGAGGCCCTCGGTCAGCCGCGTCTGCACCAGTCCCGGCGCGACGGCGTTGATGCGCAGGTCGCGCGCGGCGTAGCTCGCCGCCGCCGAGAGAGTCAGGCCGATGACCCCGGCCTTCGCTGCCGCGATGGCGTCGTGGTTCGACAGTCCCGCCAGCGCCGCGGCCGACGACGTGAGGACGACGGACCCTCCGCGGAGGTGCTTCCCCGCCGCCCGCACTGCCGCGAAGGACGTCGTGAGCGAGGCGGCGACGATGTCGTCGTACTGCTCCCGCGAGGTCAGGTGCGCGGGCTTCAGCAGCATCGAGCCCGCGAACACCGCGATGCCGTCGAGCTCCCCCGCGTCGGACACGACCCGGTCGACGGCGTCGAAGTCGGTGGCATCCAGGATCATGTCGGGCTCGATCACCGACGTGTCGCGGGCGGTGGTGATCACGCGGTGGCCGGCGTCGCGCAGACGCCGGGCGGTTGCGGCGCCGATGTCGCTCGAGGCCGCGATGAGGAGGAAGTTCGCCATGCTCCGATCCTCGCCGCCGACGCCATCCCCGCGCCGGGGCTGGACAACGACGTCAGACGCCGGTGAGCGCCGTGATGAGCTGGTCGTTCTCCGCGAGCCAACCGGGGTCGCCCTCCCAGAGTTCCGCCAGCTCCCCCTCGGGTGATGTCGCGACGGCGATCGCCGACACCGCGAGCGCCACGACCTCGGCAGACGGCCGCGGGACACGGGCGAGGAAGGGCATGACCTCGTCCGAGAAGACCGGTCCGTCGACGCGGCCGAGGCCGCGGGCGACGACGTCTCCGGCGGCGATCGCGATCGCCGCCTGGTCCGCCTCGAGTTCCGACGGCGCGGCCTCGACCGCGATGCGCAGCGCGTCGCTGACGACATCCCAGCTCTCGGCGTCTTCGAGCTCGAAAGCCCAGTCCGCGGCGTTGTCGTTGTCGAACGGCTTCGTGCCCCATGTCCCCATGCTGTGCATGCTAGACCGCGCCCCCGACATCGCCGTAACAGTCCCTCCGGCCACGCCCCGACCCGGGAGAATGGATGCCATGGACTGGCAGATCTCCGAAGACACGGTGCCCTCGGCGCCGATCACGGAGGCCGATGCGCGGTCCCTCCTCGGCCGACCGCCGACCACCGGCGCGTGGCGCGACGGCGACCCGGTCGGCGACCGGCGCTTCGCCGCGTTCGGTGAGTTCCGCACCGAGAACGGCGAACGCCTCCCCGGCTTCCGCCTGACCTACGAGACGTGGGGCGAACTCTCCCCCGCGCGCGACAACGCGGTCCTGATCCTCCACGCCCTCACCGGCGACAGCCACGTCCGCGGCTCCGCGGGTCCGGGACACCCCACCGCCGGCTGGTGGGGCGATCTCGTGGGCCCGGGCGCCGCGATCGACACCGACCGCTGGTTCGTGATCGCGCCGAACATGCTGGGCGGATGCCAGGGGTCGACGGGACCGGCCAGCATCGCGCCCGACGGCTACGAGTGGGCCGCGCGCTTCCCGTACCTCACGATCCGCGATCAGGTGGGCGCGCAGGCGCTGCTGGCCGACGCGCTGGGGATCGACCGCTGGGCGGCGGTCGTCGGCGGCTCGATGGGCGGGATGCACGCCCTGGAGTGGGCGGTCGGGCACCCCGACCGGGTCGAGCGCGCCGCCATCCTGTCGTCGCCGCCGATCACGACCGCCGACCAGATCGCGCTCAACACCGTCCAGGCCGACACGATCCGGATGGACCCGCGCTTCGCGGGAGGGGCGTTCTACGACGCCGCCGACGGCGACGGGCCGCACCGCGGGCTCGCTCTCGCCCGCCGCATGGCGATGCTGAGCTACCGCAGCCCGACCGAGCTGAACCAGCGGTTCCAGCGGTCGTGGCAGTCCGGTGTCAGCCCCCTGGGCCGCGGCGGGCGCTTCGCGGTGGAGTCGTACCTCGACTTCCACGGCAACAAGTTCACCCGCCGCTTCGACGCCAACAGCTACCTGACGCTCGTGGAGGCCATGAACTCCCACGACGTGGGCCGCGACCGCGACGGCGTCGAGGACGCGCTGCGACGGGTGACGGCGACGACCCTCGTGCTCGGGGTCGACACCGACCGGCTCTTCCCGGTGGACGGGCAGCACCGCATCGCCCGCGGCATCCCGAACACCCTCGACGGGGATCAGGCGGTGGTGCTCACGAGCGACTTCGGCCACGACGGGTTCCTCATCGAGACCGCGGCCGTCGACCACCACCTGCGGCGGTTGTTCGCCGTCTGACCCGGATGCCGGTTCCCGCGGCGCCACACCCGGGGTCGGCCGCGCGGAACCGGGGCGGCCGCTGAGTGTCCAAGACACGCCGACGCGAGCCCGCGGCATCCGCGTGTCCTGGACACTGAAGAGGGAACGCGAGCCGCGCGGAACCGGTGCGTTCGTCGAGTGTCCAAGACACGCGGACGCGCGCCCGCGGAATCCGTGTGTCCTGGACACTGAGATCCGAGCGCGCGCGTCGGATACGGCGGCGGACGCGTGCGACCGCGGGGATCAGCCCTGCGTCGGGATCGAACCGGTGATCGCGGTGGTCGCGGCCTCGGCGGCCGACATCCGGTGGGCGGGATGGTGTCCGCTACGATCCTCGACACGGTAGGCGACGACCGCGACGACGAGACCCGCGAGGGCCAGCACCGCGCCCACCCAGGCCGGAGCGACCAGCCCGAGGCCTGCGGCGATGACCAGCCCGCCGAGGAGCGCACCCAGGCTGTTGCCCATGTTCAACGCCGAGTGGTTCAGCGCCGCGGCGATGGACTGGTTGTCCTCCGCGACGTCCATGAGCCGCGTCTGGATCGCGGGGCTGAGCGCCGCACCGCAGAAGGCCACCAGGAACGCGAACAGCGCGAGGCTGAAGATCCAGCCGGCGGTCAGGGCCAGACCGATGGATGCCGCGGCCAAGGCGATGAGCCCGACGTGCAACCAGAATCGCAGGTCTTTGTCGGCGAGGCTGCCGCCCACGATGTTGCCGATCGTCATCCCGATGCCCACCAGCACCAGGACGACCGACACCACCCACTCGGGCTGACCCGCGACGTCGGTGATCATGGGCGCGATGTAGCTGTACATCGCGAAGAAGCCGCCGAACCCGATCGCGCCGATGCCGAGCGCGAACCAGACCTGACCCAGGCGGAAGACCCGCAGCTCGTCGCGGAGGCGGCGTCCGGGCAGCCCCGGGTGGGCGGGCACGAAGAACGCGATGCAGACGGTGGCGAGCAGGAAGATGCCGGCCACGACGGCGAACGCGGCGCGCCAGCCGACCTGCTGGCCCAGCAGCGTGCCCAGCGGCACGCCGACGACGTTCGCGATGGTGAGCCCGGTGAGGACGAACGCGACGCCCTTCGCGCGATTGCCGGGGCCGAGCGCGTCGGCGGCGACGAGCGCACCGATGCCGAAGTAGGCGCCGTGCGGGAGACCCGCGAGGAACCGGGATGCCGCGACCAGCTCGAACGTCGGCGCGATCACGGTCAGCAGGGTGAAGAACGCGAGGGCCGCGGCGAGCACGATCATCACCCGGTGCCGCGGGAACCGGGCCACCGATCCCGCGATCGTCGGCGCACCGACGACCACGCCCAGGGCGTACAGCGACACGAGCCAGCCCGCCTGGGCGATGGCGTCGTCGGGGGAAGCGGCCCAGGCCGACGGGAGGAGGTCGCGCGCGATGTTGGGCAGCAGGCCCATCACGACGAACTCGGTCATGCCGATGCCGAAGCTGCCGATGGCGAGAGAAAGGAGCGCCCGCTTCGCCGCACCCTTCGAGGTCGTCGAAGAGGTCACCCGCTGATGCTAGTGGCCCGTACCCGGCGGTGTCGAATCGATTCGGCGCCCCGCGTGTCGGACCCTCACTCCCAGCGATAAACGCGATCCGCGACCAGAAACGGCGGGAGAGCGCGTTTCTGGTCGGGAATCGCGTTTATCGGGATGCCACGGCCGGACGCGGCGGCCGGACGCCGCGCGCGACGCGAGACGCCACGGCGAGACGCCGGGCCGCGCCGGACGCGGGATGCCGGGCGGACGCGGCGCCGCACTCAGCCCGCGTCGTCGATCGCGCGCTCGAGGCGCTCGATCTTGCCGTCGATCTCGCCCGTGCGGCCGGGGCGGATGTCGGCCTTCAGCACCAACGAGACGCGCGAGCCGTACGGCAGCACGGCATCCGTCGCACGCTTGACGACGTCGAAGACCTCGTCCCACTCCCCCTCGATCTCGGTGAACATCGAGGTCGTGCGGTGGGGCAGCCCCGACGCGCGGACGACGGCCACCGCGGCGGCGACGGCGTCGTGGACGGATCCGTCGGCGTTCTCCGCCGAAGCGGTACCGACACCGGACGGGGCGACAGAGAACGCGATGAGCATGGTCCGAGCCTAGGTCGTCGTCTGCCGTGCCGGCACGGAACGTCGACCGAGCACCCACTCGCGCAGGTCTGCGGGGCGCGCGACGCGGTGCGTGGGCGCCCGCAGGACGCGGACGATGGCCCAGACCATCAGCACCAGGCCGAGCAGGTTCCGCAGCTCCAGCAGGAACACCGGGAAGGGCGCCGGGTGGGTGGCCATGAGCCCGTCGTACACCAGCGGGTACACCCACTGCGTCACCCCCGCGATCGCGAGGGTCAGGGCGGCGAAGCCGTACCACCGGCGCCGGTCGAGCAACAGACCGATCACCACCGGCGGGAACAGCCAGACGTAGTACTGGGGCGAGCCGACCTTGTTGAGCGCGATGAAGGCGGTGACCAGCGCGAGCGCCAGCGGCGGGAAGACGCGGAGGAAGGTCGCGCCGAGCCACATCTTGCGGGCGCCGACGATCAGCACCGCCAGCATGACCAGCAACATGATCGGCGTCATCGCGGCGATGACGACGTCGGCGCCGGGGCCGGTCACCTGGAAAGTGAGGACGCCGCCGTCGTAGTAGACCTCGGAGCCGGGCACGTAGAACGCGGCGAGGAACATGTAGAGCCCGCCGACGGGGGCTTCCATCTGGATGCCGCGGGAGGTCTGGTCCCCGACGAAGCCGAAGACGTAGGGCGCACCGCCGAGAGCGACGACCGGGATGATCGTCGCGAGCGACACGGCGACCGCTCCCCACACGAGGGCGAGGCGTCGGCGGATGGCGACGAAACCGGCGGCCAGGATCGCCGCGGGCCACACCTTCATCCAGATCGCGACCGACAGGAGCACGGATGCCACGAACGGCCGCCGCACGAGCCAGAGCGCGCCGAGGATCGCGAACGGCACGGTGATGCCGTCGATGCGGTAGAGCCCGACCGGCCCGATGAGGAGGATCGCGGCGAGCCAGAACCAGGCGGCGAGGACGCGGCCGCGCGAACGACCGGATCCGACCAACACCACGAAGGCGACCAGGTTGAACAGCGACACCGTGATCGCCCAGGCCGGCGTGTACCCCACGGCCCACGCGAACACCCACGCGAACGTCATCGGCAGGAAGGCGAGCTGCGGGTAGATCCACTTCTCGGTGATCCCCGGCCACGCCCACGCGTCCGACCGCGTGCAGGAGGAGACGTCGATGCCGCCGAAGAGGGCGCAGCGCGACCACGGTTCGTACACCAGATACACGTCACCCATGGGCTCGTTGGGCTGCTGATAGCCCAGGATCCCCACCGTGACGTGGACGGCGACGAACGCCAGCAACAGAACGACGACACGCCTCACCACCGGATCATCCTAAGCGGGCGTCCCTGAGCGACCTCGACGAGCGGATGCCGTCGACCGCCCGCGGACGCGGCGTCCCGGCCCCCGCGGCGGGCAACCGTTATGGGATCGAGTCCGTCAGGGAGCGACGAGCAGGCCCGCGACCACCGCGGGCAGCGCTTCCGCGACGTCGAGCGCCGCGATCGGCCCGCCGGCCCCGCCCCGACCCGTGGCCGCGACCGTTCCCGCCGTGCCGTGCAACCACGCCGCGGTCGCCGCGCACGCCGCGAGGTCGTCGAGCGAGGTGCGTCCCGCGGCGCTCGCCCCCGCCACCACCGCCCCGAGGACCCCGCCGAGGACGTCGCCCGTGCCCGCGGTCGCGAGCCAGGGCTTGCCCGTCGCGATGCGCCGCACCCACCCGCCCGGCGCCGCGACGATCGTCACGGCCCCCTTCGAGAGCACGACCCCGCGCAGGACCTCCGCCGTCTCCACCGCCGCCCGCTCGCGCGCCTCTTCGTCCGCGGCCGCCTCCGCGGCGAGCCCGAGCGTCTCGCGCAGTCGTGCCAGCTCGCGCGCGTGCGGGGTCACGATCACCGGGGCCGACGCGGCGGGCACCAGGTCCAGGGCTCCCGCATCCGCCACGACGGGCACCTCGCCCGAGAGGATGCCGCGCAGCGCCGCCGTCTCCGCGGCGTCGCGCTCGGCGGCATCCGTGCCCGATCCGATGACCCAGGCCTGCACGCGGCCGTCGGCCGTCACGGTCTCGGGCCGTCGCTGCAGCACGAGGTCCTGCGCCCGCGCGGGTCCGAGGTAGCGCACCATGCCCGTCCCCGTGCGCCACGCGGCTTCGACACCGAGCACGGCGGCACCCGGGTACCGCGTCGATCCGGTACGCAGTCCCACGACCCCGCGGGAATACTTGTCGTCGGCGTCCGTTGGCCTCCGAAGTGTGCGGGCCGCATCGTGCCCCGTCCAGTCCCTCGCCGTCATGGCGTCACCCTAGAACGAGAGAGGCCGACGTGAGCACCCTCTTCACGCCCCTGACCGTCCGCGGTATCGACATGCGCAACCGCCTGTGGGTCTCGCCCATGTGCCAGTACAGCGCCGTCGACGGCATCCCGAACGACTGGCACCACGTGCATCTCGCGCAGTTCGCCGCCGGGGGCGCCGGCCTCGTGATCGCCGAGGCCACCGCCGTCTCGCCGGAGGCCCGCATCTCCCCCGACGACGTCGGACTGTGGAACGACGCCCAGGTCGAGGCCTGGACGCCGATCGTGGCCGCGATCCGGGCACGGGGCGCCGTCCCGGGCGTGCAGCTCGGCCACGCGGGGCGCAAGGCCTCGACGACGTCGCCGCTGACCGGCGGCCGCGGGTCCGTGCCGACGGAGGACGGCGGCTGGGAGACCGTCGCCCCCTCGGCGATCGCGTACCCCGGTTTCGCCGAGCCGCGAGAACTCGACGCCGCGGGCATCGAGAAGGTCGTCGCCGATTTCGCGGATGCCGCCCGCCGGGCCGTCGCGGCCGGCTTCGAGGTCCTCGAGGTGCACGCCGCCCACGGCTACCTGCTGCACCAGTTCCTGTCGCCGCTGAGCAACCACCGCGCCGACGAGTACGGGGGGTCGTTCGACGGACGCGTGCGCCTGCTCGAGCGCGTGACCGCGGCCGTGCGCGCCGCCGCCCCCGACGCGGCGCTGTTCGTCCGGTTCTCGGGCACGGATGCCGCCGACGGCGGCTGGGACATCGACGACACCGTCCGCGCCGCTGAGCGCGTCGCCGCCGCGGGCGCCGACCTCATCGACGTCTCCAGCGGCGGACTGGTGCCGCACCAGAGCATCCAGCCAGGCCCCGGATACCAGGTGCCCCTCGCCGAGAAGGTGCGTCGCGAGACCGGCATCCTCGTCGCCGCCGTCGGCATGATCGACGACGCGCACCTGGCGGAGTCGGTCGTCGCCGAGGGGCGCGCCGACGCGGTGCTCTCCGCGCGCGAGTGGCTGCGCGACCCGCACTACGCCCTCCGCGCGGCGGTCGAGCTCGGCGCCGAGCTTCCCGCGCCGGCCCAGTACCTGCGCGCCTACTGAGCGCGCAACCTCAGCGACCCGCGCATCCTCCGTCGCGACCCGTCACGGGGCGCTGAGGAGGGGCGGATCGCGGAGTTCGTGCGAGGGACCCCGGATGCCACTCCCCGCCGTCAGACGAACCGACGGCGGGCCGTGGCATCCTGCACTTCGCCCACGAGCTCTTCGATGACGTCCTCGAGGAACAGCACCGCGCGCACCTCGCCGGCCTCGTCGCGCACCTGGGCGAGGTGACGACCGGAGCGGCGCATGAGGGCCAGCGCGTCCTCGAGATCGGTCGACTCCAGAACCGACACCATGTGGTGGATGCGCTTGGTCGGGATCGGCCGTGCCATGTCGGCCTCGTCGTCGGGCCCCTCCGCCACCCGCAGGACGTCCTTGAGGTGGACGTACCCGGTCGGATGCCCGTGCGCGTCGACGATCACGTACCGCGAGTACCCGTGGACCGCCACCGCCCGCTCGATCTCGGCGGGGGTGGTCGTCTCGGGGAGTGTGACGAGATCGGCCATCGGCACGGCGATGTCCGCCGCTTTCTTCTCGGTGAACTCCACCACGGCGGTCACCGTGCCGGCCGCGTCGTCGAGGACCCCCTCGCGGCGGGACTGGTTCACGATCGTCGCGACCTCGTCGAGGGTGAAGGTGGAGGCCGCCTCGTCCTTCGGCTCGACGCGGAAGAGCCGCACGATGTGGTTCGCGGTCCAGTTGAGCGCCACGATGACGGGGTAGAACGCCTTCGACACCGCCACGAGCGGCGGGGCGAGCATCAGTACGGCCCGGTCGGGCAGCGAGAACGCGAGGTTCTTCGGCACCATCTCGCCGAAGACGACGTGCAGGTACGACACCACCAGCAGCGCCACGACGAACCCGGCGACGTCGACCGCCGTCTCGGAGAGCCCCGTCAGCCCGAGCGGCCCGGCGAGGAGGTGATGGATCGCGGGTTCCGACACGTTCAGGATCAGCAGCGAGCAGATCGTGATCCCGAGCTGGCAGGTCGCGAGCATCAGCGTCGCGTGCTCCATGGCGTACAGCGCGGTCTTCGCCGACCGCGACCCGCGCTCGGCGAGCGGCTCGACCTGCGAGCGTCGGGCGGAGATCACGGCGAACTCGGAGCCGACGAAGAAGGCGTTGGCGGCCAGCAGGACCACCAGCCAGGCGATTCCGGCCCAGTCGCTCATCGCTGGTCACCCCCCTTGGCCGCGCGGACGAGGTCGGCGACCCCCTCCTCGGACGGGGCGGGGGTGAACTGCACCCGGTCGACGCGACGACCGTCCATGCGGTGGACGGTGAGGACGCCGTCCTCGACCTCGACGGTGTCCCCCACCTTCGGGATGCGTTCGAGCTCGGCCATCAGGAATCCGCCCACGGTGTCGTAGACCTCTCCCTCGGGGACGCGCACGCCGGCGCGGTCGAGAAGCTCGTCGGGGCGCAGGTCGCCCGGGAAGGTGAGGGATGCCGCGGTGCGCACGACACCGGCCCGGGATCGATCGTGCTCGTCCAGGACCTCTCCGACGATTTCTTCCACCAGGTCTTCCAGCGTCACCACACCCGCGGTGCCGCCGTACTCGTCGACGACGATCGCCATCTGGTAGCCGCGCGAACGCAGCTCGGAGACGAGGGTGTCGAGGTGGACGGTCTCGGGGACCCGGAGCGGCTCGGTGGCGAGGGCGGCGACGGGGACGTCGCCGCGTCGGTCGCGGGGCACCCCGACGGCCGCCTTCAGGTGCACGACGCCGATGATGTCGTCCATCGACTCGTCGTAGACGGGGAAGCGGCTGTGCCCGGTCCGGCGCGCGAGCTGGATGACGGCGTCGGTGGGCTCACCGGCGGCGAGCGCGTGCACGCTCGGTCGCGGGGTCATGACGTCGGCCGCGCTCAACCGGGCGAAGGTGAGGCTCCGGTCCAGGAGCGAGGCGGTGTCCTTCTCGAGCATGCCGGCGCTGGCGGAGCGGCGGACGAGGCTCGAGAGCTCCTCCGCCGTCCGCGCACCGGACAGCTCCTCCTTGGGCTCCACCCCCACCGCGCGCAGCACGCCGTTGGCGCTGCCGTTGAGGACGGCGACCGCGGGGCGGAACACCGTGGTGAAGGCCACCTGGAACGGCATGACGAGCTTGGCCGCCTGACGCGGGACCGCGAGGGCGAAGTTCTTGGGGACGAGCTCTCCCAGGATCATCGACAGGATCGTGGCGATGGCGATGCCGAGCACGGCCGAGACCGGCACGACGACCGCCTCGGGGATCGACCACGAGAGGAAGACGGGGCGCAGCAGGTTCGAGATCGCCGGTTCCATCGTGTAACCGGTGAGCAGCGTCGTGAGGGTGATGCCCAGCTGGGCGCTCGAGAGGTGGGTCGAGGTGATCCGCAGCGCGTCGATCGTCAGCGACAGTCGCGTCTCGCCCGCCGCGCGGCGCGATTCGAGATCGGCGCGGTCCAGATTGACCAGCGCGAATTCGCTCGCGACGAAGAGTCCCGTGCCCACCGTGAGAAGCAGCCCCACGCCCAACATGACGTAATCCATCACGCGTCACCCCCGCTCGGCGCGGGAGAGGGTCGTCGGGGCTCGGGTCTACAACTGGGAGGGTCGTCCATCGTGCCCCCGATTCTAGGGCCTCGCACGCCCGCCGGCACCGGGCCGACGGCATCCGTTCCGACCCTCCAGGATGGGGGCATGGATGCCACCCTTTCGACGCAGCAGCGCGCCGCAGCCGCCGAGGACGCGGTCATCTCGGCGTACGTGCACCGGTACGGGCCCGTCGCGTGGGGTCATGCGGCGACGGACGGCGACGGCGCCCGCACCTGGCACTACTGGTGGCATGCCCATCTGGTCCATGTGCTGGCCGAGGCCGAGCGGCACCGCCCGTCGGCCGCCCGACGACGACTGATCGGCGACCTCCTGCGCGGTATCACCGTGCGCACGGCCGGGACCTGGATCACCCCGTTCTACGACGACATCGCGTGGATGGGACTCGCGCTCGCCGAGACCCGCCCTCACGGTCGTGCCCGCGCGCGCATCGCGCGACTGCTCGCCGGGGCGTTCGACCCCGCCGTCGGGGCGCTGCCGTGGCGCACGCGCAGCGTCCTCTACAACGCCCCCGCGAACGGACCGGCCGCCATGGTGCTCGCGCCCAGCCGTCACCGCGCCCTCGCCGAGCGGATGACGGCGTGGATGACTGCGGTCCTCGACGATCCCGCGACGGGGCTCGTCCGCGACGGCATCGAGCACGGCGGCGTGCGTCCCGACCTGTGGACGTACAACCAGGGCGTCGCGATCGGGGCCGCCCTCGCCCTCGGCGACGGCACCCGCGCCAGCACCGTCCTGGAGGCCGTGGACCGGTGGTGCGCCGCCGAGGAGGGCCTGTTCCCCGCGGCCGGGGGCGGCGACGGCGGCCTGTTCGCCGGCATCCTGGCCCGCTACCTCGGGGTGGCCGCCTCCCGGATGGACGGCGAGGACGCGGACCGCGCGCGCCGCCTCCTCCGCCGCAACGCCGATGCGCTGTGGGCGATGCGCCGCGACGGGGCATTCCCGGCCGATCCGCGCCGACCCGCGCTCCCGACGGGCGATGACCGGGATCTCTCCGTCCAGCTGGGCGCGTGGATCACGCTCGAGGCCGACGTCACGGCGTCGGCGTCGGTCACCAGCTGACCGGCAGGGCCTTGCCCTCCTCGTAGCCGGCGGCCGACTGCAGTCCGACCCGGGCACGGTCGTGGAACTGGGCGACCGTCGCCGCTCCCGCGTAGGTGAAGGACGATCGCACCCCGGAGGTGATCATGTCGAGCAGGTCCTCCACCCCGGGCCGCTGCGGGTCGAGGTAGATGCGCGACGAGGAGATCCCCTCGGCGAAGAGCTCCTTGCGGGCGCGTTCGAACGGATCGAGGCCACCGAACCGCCCCTGCACGGCCTTGGTCGAAGCCATGCCCCAGGACTCCTTGTAGATCCGCCCATCGGCATCCCGCAGCAGTTCCCCGGGCGACTCGATCGTCCCGGCGAACCACGAGCCGATCATGACGGATGCCGCGCCCGCGGCGAGCGCGAGGGCGACATCGCGCGGATAGCGCACCCCGCCGTCCGCCCACACGTGCGCCCCGGCCGCCCGCGCGGCCTCGGCCGTTTCGAGCACGGCGGAGAACTGGGGCCGCCCGACCGCGGTCATCATGCGCGTGGTGCACATCGCCCCGGGGCCCACGCCGACCTTGAGGATCGATGCTCCCGCCGCGGTCAGGTCGCGCACGCCGTCGGCGGTGACGATGTTGCCGGCCGCGATCGGGATGCCGAGGTCGAGGGCCGCGACCTCGCGGAGCGCGCGCAGCATCTGCTCCTGGTGGCCGTGCGCGGTGTCGACGACGAGGACGTCGACACCGGCCGCGGCGAGCGCGCGAGCCTTCCCGGCGACGTCGCCGTTGATCCCCACCGCGGCCGCGACGATGAGCCGGCCGTCGGCGTCGACCGCCGGACGGTAGACGGAAGCGCGCAGGGCGCTGCGCGCCGAGAGCGTTCCGACGACGCGATCGCCGTCGATGACCGGGACGATGTCCACGGCCGCTTCGCTGATGAGCGCGAACACGGCCCGCGGATCGCCCACCTCGCCGACGCCGACCGCGGGGGCGTCGTGCCGCGCGATGTCGCCGAGGGTGGCATCCGGGAGGGCCGTCGCCAGGCGCGGAGCGGGAACGATGCCGTGCACGCGCGAGATGTCGATCGCGCCGTCCGGGCGCACCTCGGCCACCACGATGCCGCGCCCGGCGATGGGCGGAAGGATGCGGCGGGCATCGGCGACGGTCGCCTCGGGCGGGAGGACGAGCGGGGTGTCCCAGGCCACCGGTTGCGCCTTCACCCGGCCGACGGCGGCGACCAGGTCGGGGAGCGCCAGGTCCTGCGGCAGCACGCCGAGACCACCGCGTCGCGCGAGCGTCGCCGCGAGCCGTGGTCCGGTCACCGAGTTCATGTTCGACGCGACCAGGGGAAGAGTCGCCCCGCTCCCGTCCCCCGGCGCGAGGTCCACGGCGAGGCGGCTGCCCACCTCGGAATGGCGCGGGACCAGGAAGACGTCCGAGTAGGTGAGATCGACATCGGGCTGTGCACCGGAGAACTCCATGGCATCCACCTCACCACATCCGATCAATGGCAAGACCCCGGAAGGAGCCAGGAATCCTCGGCTAGGCTGGAACGAGTGCGCAACGAAGACGACTGCGTGCATCCACAGGAATCTTCATCGAGGAAAGCAGGCGATCGACTGTGTCGAGCCAGGTGACGGGCGTCGGTACTTCGAGCGAGGGCGAGTTCGGCGCGAACGAGTGGCTCGTAGACGAGCTCTACGAACAGTTCAAGGTCGACAAGCACTCCGTAGACAAGGCCTGGTGGCCGATCCTGGAGGCGTACCACCCGGTCGTCGACGGATCCGCCGCAGCCGCCCCGCCGCCCGCGGCGGCACCGACGGAGCCCAAGCCCGTGACCGCGCCGATCCCGGTGGTCGGGCAGGCGCCCGTGGCCCGCACCACGGCCAAGCCCGCCGCACCGAAGCCGATCCCCGCGCAGGCCCCGAACGCGGTACCGTCCGCGGGCTCGGAGAGCACCGAGGAAGACCGCGTCACCGTCCTCAAGGGCATGCCGAAGGCCCTCGCGAGCAACATGGACGACTCGCTCACGGTTCCCACCGCGACGAGCGTGCGCACGATCCCGGCGAAGCTGATGATCGACAACCGCATCGTCATCAACAACCACATGTCCCGCACCCGTGGCGGCAAGGTCAGCTTCACGCACCTCATCGGCTGGGCGCTCATCCAGGCGCTCAAGGAGTTCCCGAGCCAGAACGTCTACTACGCCGAGATCGACGGGAAGCCCTCGGTCGTGGCTCCCGCGCACATCAACCTGGGCATCGCGATCGACATGCCCAAGCCCGACGGCACGCGCGCGCTCCTGGTCCCCAGCATCAAGCGCGCCGACACGCTGTCGTTCGGCGAGTTCCTCGCGTCCTACGAAGACCTCGTGCGTCGCGCCCGCTCGAACAAGCTCACCCCCGGTGACTTCCAGGGCACGACGATCTCCCTCACCAACCCCGGCGGCATCGGCACCGTGCACTCGGTCCCCCGCCTCATGCGCGGGCAGGGTGCGATCATCGGCGCCGGAGCGCTGGAGTACCCCGCGGAGTTCCAGGGCGCGAGCGAGAAGACGCTCAATGAACTGGCCATCGGCAAGACCATCACGCTCACCAGCACCTACGACCACCGTGTCATCCAGGGCGCCGGCTCGGGCGAGTTCCTGAAGAAGGTCCACGAGCTGCTGATCGGTCAGCGCGGCTTCTACGACGACATCTTCGCGGCGCTGCGCATCCCGTACGCCCCGATCCACTGGGCCGCCGACATCAGCGTCGACCTGTCCGAGCGGATCGACAAGAGCGCACGCGTGCAGGAGCTCATCAACTCGTACCGCGTCCGCGGCCACCTCATGGCCGACATCGACCCGCTCGAGTACGTCCAGCGCACCCACCCCGACCTCGAGATCGAATCGCACGGCCTCACCTTCTGGGACCTGGACCGCGAGTTCGTCACCGGTGGGCTCGGCGCCAAGCGCGTGGCGAAGCTCCGCGACATCCTCGGCGTGCTGCGCGACTCCTACTGCCGCACGCTCGGCGTCGAGTACATGCACATCCAGGACCCCGGCCAGCGCCAGTGGTTCCAGCGCAACGTCGAGGTGAAGTACACCAAGCCCGGCCACGACGAACAGCTGCGCATCCTGTCGAAGCTGAACCAGGCCGAGGCCTTCGAGACGTTCCTGCAGACGAAGTTCGTCGGCCAGAAGCGCTTCAGCCTCGAAGGTGGCGAGTCCCTCATCCCGCTGCTCGACCAGATCCTGCAGGGCGCCGCCTCCGCGGGCATGGACGGTGCGGCGATCGGCATGGCGCACCGCGGCCGGCTGAACGTGCTCACCAACATCGCCGGCAAGACCTACGGCCAGGTGTTCCGCGAGTTCGAGGGCGCCGTCGCCGTCGGCAGCAAGCGCGGCTCGGGCGACGTGAAGTACCACCTCGGCACCGAGGGGACCTTCGTCGGCGACGCCGGCGACGAGCTCCCCGTCTACCTCGCCGCGAACCCCTCGCACCTCGAGACCGTCGACGGCGTGCTCGAGGGCATCGTCCGCGCGAAGCAAGACCGCAAGCCCATCGGCACGTTCTCGTGGCTGCCGATCCTCGTGCACGGCGACGCCGCCTTCGCCGGTCAGGGCGTGGTCGTCGAGACGCTGCAGATGTCGCAGCTGCGCGGTTACCGCACCGGCGGCACGATCCACGTCGTGGTGAACAACCAGGTCGGCTTCACGACCACCCCGACCGATGCCCGCACGTCGGTGTACGCCACCGACGTCGCGAAGACCATCCAGGCTCCGATCCTGCATGTCAACGGCGACGACCCCGAGGCCGTCGTCCGCGCCGCCGACCTGGCGTTCCTCTATCGCGAGGAGTTCCACCGCGACATCGTCATCGACCTCGTCTGCTACCGCCGCCGCGGCCACAACGAGGGCGACGACCCCTCGATGACGCAGCCGCTGATGACGAACCTCATCGAGGCGAAGCGCTCGGTGCGGCGTCTGTACACCGAGTCGCTCGTCGGTCGTGGCGACATCACCGAAGACGAGTACGAGCAGGCGAAGCAGGACTTCCAGAACCGCCTCGAGGTCGCCTTCGCCGACACGCACGCCGCCGAGACCGGGGCCAACCCGGTCGTCACGGCCGACGCGTCCGACGAGCCGGTCGTGGGCGCACCCGAGACCACGGGCGTCTCTCGCGAGGTCGTCCACCACATCGGCGACGCCTTCGTCAACAAGCCCGACGGCTTCACGGTGCACAACAAGCTGCAGCAGCTGCTCGACAAGCGTTTCGACATGAGCCGCAACGGCAACATCGACTGGGCCTTCGGCGAGCTGCTCGCCTTCGGTTCAGTGCTGATGGAGGGCACCCCGGTGCGCTTCGCCGGGCAGGACTCGCGACGTGGCACGTTCGTGCAGCGCCACGCGGTGCTGCACGACCGCGACAACGGCCAGGAATGGCTGCCGCTGGCCAACCTCAGCGAGAACCAGGGACGCTTCTGGATCTACGACTCGCTGCTCAGCGAATACGCGGCGATGGCCTTCGAGTACGGCTACTCGGTCGAGCGCGCCGACGCCCTGGTGCTGTGGGAGGCGCAGTTCGGCGACTTCGCCAACGGCGCCCAGTCGGTCATCGACGAGTTCATCTCGTCGGCCGATCAGAAGTGGGCCCAGCAGTCGAGCGTGGTCCTGCTCCTCCCCCACGGCTACGAGGGTCAGGGGCCCGACCACTCGTCCGCGCGCATCGAGCGCTACCTGCAGATGTGCGCGCAGGACAACATGATCGTGGCGCGTCCGTCGACGCCGGCATCGTACTTCCACCTCCTGCGCCGCCAGGCGTACCAGCGCCCCCGCCGTCCGCTCATCGTCTTCACTCCGAAGGCGATGCTGCGACTGCGCGGCGCGACGAGCCCCGTCGAGGACTTCCTCGAGGGCAAGTTCGAGCCGGTGCTGGCCGACGACCGCGGCCTGGACGGCGGCGCCGTGAAGCGCGTGCTCCTGCACGCCGGGAAGATCCACTGGGATCTGCGGGCCGAACTCGACAAGAACCCGAACCCCGAGATCGCGCTCGTGCGTCTCGAGCAGTACTACCCGGCGCCCGTTGAGGAACTGAACAAGGTCCTCGAGCGCTACCCGAACGCCGAGCTGGTGTGGGTGCAGGACGAGCCGGAGAACCAGGGCGCGTGGCCGTTCATCGCGCTCGAGGTCGCCGATCAGCTGGGCGGGCGCGGCATCCGTGTCATCTCGCGCGCTTCCGCAGCGTCGACGGCGACGGGGTCGCCCAAGGTGCACGCGAACGAGCACGCCGAGATCATGAAGGCGGCGCTCGCGCGCTGACGCGGTACGACGGAGGGGCCCGGTCATTGCGACCGGGCCCCTCCGTCGTACAGGATCGGGTGCGGAAGGGCCTCAGGATGCCGGGGCGGCGAGCCCGAGAACCGGAGCCAGTGCCGGGATCGCGTAGGCCAGGCTGCCGTCGAGGGCCTCGCCGGTGTGCCCGGCTCCGTTGACGATGTGGGTGAGGACCGTGAATCCCGCCGCTTGCGCCGCCTGGGAGTTCGCGAGCTGGCCCGGACCATAGGTGGTGTCGAGGCTGCCCCACGTGAAGACGGCGGTGTGCCCGGCGTACGTGCCCGGCGCCGCAGCCGCCATGATGACCGACGGCTTGTTCGCCTGGAAGGCGGCGGCGTCGCCGCCGTACACGTCCGCCACGGTCTGGTCCACATGTTCCGAACCGGGGAACTCATTCCCCATGACGTCGAGCATCTGCCCCCACGTCTCGGGATACTTCGTGCCGTACACGGCCGCGCAGGAGCCGCCGTTGGAGAAGCCGCCGATGATCCAGTACTTGTGGTCCTTGACGATGTTGAGGTTCTGCTCCGCCCATTGCGGAACCAGCTGGTTGATGTACGTCGCGACGGCACCGTACTTGCTCGAGTCGACGCACGCGGGGTCGCGGTCGGGGGCGGTGAGCTGATCGACGACGATCGCGATGGGAGCGAGACCCTTGTTCGTCGCCGCGAACGCGTCGAGTGCCTTCGCGAGCGAGGTCGGGTCGGGTGATCCGGGCTGCCCCATCATGAACACCAGGAGCGGCAATGCCGGCGGATTCGCGACCTGGGCCGCGGGGGGAAGGTAGAGCGAGGCGTCCCGCGCCGCGTACTGTCCCGTCGGGATCCTGGTGCTGCCGGTGAGGGCGCTGACCGTCCCCTTCGCGGGCATGTCGGCGGGCGGTTCCCAGGTCTGGTAGAGGGTCGCGGGGTCCCCCGCCGCGGCTTCCTGTTGCGGGAGGGATGCCGGGTCGAGAGCCTGCACGCCGAGGATGGCGGCGAGGTTGTGCGTCACCCCGTAGGACGCATTCACGCCCAGCGCCGCGGCCAGCAGGGCCGCGAGGACGGTGACGACACCGCCGATCCGGCGCACCCACGGCCGGCGGCAGATCCCAACGACGCCTACCGCAGCCGCGGCGACACCGCCGGCGGCCCAGAAGTCGGCACCGGCGGGCAAGGGCCCCTGGAAGACGTCGAAGTGCTCCAGCACGCGGGCCACGACGTACATCACGACCCCGGCGCCCAGACCGACGAGGATCGTCCGGAGGATCCGTCGGGGCGGCCACAGGACGACGACGAGGACGCCGAGCGCGGCCACGACGACGCAGATGACGAGCAGCGGCGAGTCGATGAGCTCGAACGACAGGAAGAAACGGTTCATCGGCGACCTCCCCAGGCCGAGCGGGCGAGGGCCACGATCTCCCGACGTGACGCATCGGGCAGGTAGGCCCGTCCGACCGCCGCCCCGATCGCCGGGAGATGCAGCGGATCGCGGTACGCGAGCGTCAGCTCCCGGTACCGGGGACGGAACTTGCCCTTGAACCGGAAGAGCGAGGCGAAGCCGTAGGCGGGTTCCAGCACCTCCGCGAGCCAGCGCAGCAACGCGCGCAGCGCCGACGGGTCACCGTCCGCGGCCGCGTCCGGAGCCTCGGCGAGCGGTGCGCCGGACAGGCTGAGAACGGACGCGCCCTCCTCCTGCAGCTGCAGCGCTGCTTTGGCGATGAGGAACTCCATCATCCCGTTCGGGCCGTCCGTCCGCCGCCGCATGAAGTCGAGCGTCCAGCCGGTGACCGCGCCGTCGGTCCAGCTCGGCATCCAGCTCGTGACGGCCTCGATGCGACCGTCCGGGCCGACCGCGAGCAGCAGACGGACATCCCGGTCGCGCAGCTCGTCGAGCGACCCCAGGGTGAAACCCATCTCGGGGAGGGCGCGGTCGGCGACCCACTCCTCGTCGATCGCGACGACCTGCGAGGCCTGCAGGACGGTGAGCTCGCGCCATCGGGTCCACACCGCGGTGTAGCCCTCGCGCTCCGCCCGCGTGAGCGGCTGCCGGACCTTCTGCCAGGCTTTGCCGGCGAACGAGAGGTCGGCCAGATCCATCACGGTCTCCACACCGACGGGCACATGACGCCACCCGAGGGCCTCGAGGTCGGCGGCGGTGTCCTCGTGCACGCTGTAGAACGCCGGTATCCAGCCGTGTTCGACGCAGAAGTCGGAGAACGCCCGCAGCGCCTCCGGTCGTCGGCCCTCGGGCGCGAGCGGGTCCGCCACCGCCAGCGCCACGTCGCCCACCAGCCGGTACGCCACCGCGCAGTCCCGGTCGTCTGAGTACCAGTGCCGGTTGCCGGCCCAGGTGCCGAGGAATCCGAGGGTGTCGCTCCCCCGCCGCAGAAGCTCGCGGTAGACGCGCGCGTCACCGGCGTCGGGGCGCTGCACGCGGCGGAACAGCCAGAGGATCGCGGCGATCACGACGGCCCAGAAGAGCACGCCCACCCATTGGTAGGCGAAGAGCGCCGGCCCGTGGTGCGGGAAGTTCGCCGCCCCCGCGGGGTTGGTGTAGGCCGGTGGCAGGAACCGCCGGAGGGTGAGGACCACGAGATCGCCCACCGAGGGGTCGCGTTCGAAGGATCGGCGGCCCAACGCCTCGACGGCGAAGAACGTCGTCGCGCACGCGACGAAGGCCACACCGATGACGACGGCCACGGTGCGGGCCGCGCGTCGCGTCGCCCGTACCGGGAAACGGCCCCGTGCGGCCACGAGGACCGCGGCGAGCACGAGCGGGATGACCACCGTCGCCACCGCCCACAGCACGTACTCGGCGCCGCTGCCGTCGACCCAGGGGTCGATGAGCAGGCGACCGTCGAGCAACGAGATCACCGGGATGACGGCGGAGGCCACGAGGGTGAACACCGCGAGGAAGAGGGCGGAACGACGCCCGAGCCGCAGTCCCCACGCGGCCACGAGCATGAGCACGAGGGGGGTCACGGCCAGGAGGGCCGGACCGAGCCCGCGGGTCATCAGGAGGGCCAGCTGCTCGTCGCACACGGACGACGACACCCGGGCGCATCGCGCCAGCAGTTCGTCGTCGTACTGCGTGTACGCGTCGACGACGAGCGACAGAGGACCGCGTCCCCCGCCGCTGATGAGCGCGACGAGCGGCCCGCTGCCGACGACGGCGACGACCAGCGCGAGCAGGGTCCGCGTCTCGCGCGTGGAGCTGCGATGCCAGGCGCGGCGCTCGCGGCCTCGGGCCAGTACCTCGCCGACGCCGAGACCGATCACGGCGGCGCTCAGGCGGTACCACGAATCGGCGTCGCCGGCGTACAGCGCGAACAGCGCGAGGGCGGCGAAGCCCACGAGGCGCACGCGCCGGCGCCACAGCGTCGGCGCGAAGGCCGTCGCGGCCATCACGACGCCGGCGATCGGGGTCGTCGGGTCGAGGACGGGCACCTCGGCGGCCACGACCGGTCGGAGGTCGGTCACGGCCCAGGCGGCCGCGTGGAAGCCGATGCCCGTCAGCAGCCCAGCGAGCCCCAGGACGCCGAGGAGCACCGCCGTCCGACGCGAACCGAGCAACCGCTCCGCATACGCCAGCACCGAGATGGCGAGCGCCGCGGACACGACCGCGTCGACCGTGGAGTCGGGGATCACGAGGGCCGTCACCAGCGTCCACCACCGCCCCGCGGCGAAGGTCGCGAGGGGTCCGGCGCCCCAGATCGAGGCGTCCTCTCCCCAGAGGGTGCCGGTGAGAGCGGCGGTCGAGAGGATCACGACCACCAGCGCGACCGAGACCGGGTGCGTCGCGACGAAGCGACGAGCCGCCCGCGACAGCGCGGCGAGCCTTTCGCGGGCACGCCACGCGCGCCGCGGGGCGGCGGGGGCGGGTGCGGCGTCGGACATCGGCGGGATGCTACTCGGCGACTCTGTGGACGACACTCAGTACCAGATGTCCAGGAGCGGCGCCGCGGCCGGTGCGAACGCCCCGTCCACCGCGCCGAGGTGCGCGGCGTCCCCGTGCACGAGTCCCGCCGTGGAGAGCTCGGTCGCGCGCACGCCCCCGAGGAGCAGAGACGCGAGGGAGCCCACAGGCATCCGCACGTCCGGCTCGGCGTCGCTGCGCTCGACGGCGGCCTCCCCCGAGTCGTCGACGCGGACGCGCCACGCGCCGTCGGCGAACCCGAGCGGGTCGCTCACACCGAAGACCAGGTCGAGCGGGCCGGAATAGCGACGGGATGCCAGTGCGCCCGGCACATCGAGGACCCGCAGCCAGTGGTGGTCGGTGAGCGTCGCGGTGACCGCGCGGCGGTCGGAGACCATCCACTGCACCGGCGGCACCGCCGGCTGGAGCTCGGCGGTCACGCGGCCGACCAGATCGTGTTCGAGAGCGAAGCGCCAGAGCGCGGCGAGCGCCTCGTCGCCGTCGGCGAAGAGCGCCCGGATCTGGAGCTCGTGCTCCGTGTACTCCTCGCGCTCGGCGATCGTGTAGACCAGGATGCCGCGCTCCACCCCCTCGGGATCGCGGTACGCCACGGCACGGACCTTCTTGGCATCCGGCGCCTCCGGGGTGAGGCCCGCGATGCCGCGCCACCGCCCTTCCCAACCGGGGACGGCACCGGGGCGGCGCACCCGCATCCGCTCGTGCACGGCGGTGAGGCGCTCCGGCAGGCTCTCGCGCGGGACGAAGTCGAGACGGCCGGGGGCGACCGGACCCGTCCACCGCGCGCGACGCGTGTCGACGACCACGTGGGACGCCCAGGCGGCCGGGGAGAAGCCCCAGCGCCCGTAGATCGTGGCCTCGGTCACCGTGAGCCCCGCGAGCGCGTAGCCGGCGGCTGCCGCGGTCCGCAGCTCGCCCGTGAGCATCGCCGTCGCGATCCCGCGGCGACGATGGGTGGGGGCGACCGTGACGGCGCTGATCGACCAGATCGGCAGGGTGCGTTCCGGCGACACCGTCAGCTCGCTGATCCAGGAGTCCACGGTCGCGACCGGAGCGTCCGGCTGCTCACCGGCGCGGTCGAACACCCCCGTCAGTCGTCGGGCCCGAAGCGCCGAACGAGAACTCTCGATCTGCTCGGGCGTCGGCTCTTCACCGAGGAACCCGCGCGCCACGGACGTCAGGAACGGCGGGAAACCGTCTCCGTCCGCGTCGACGAGGGCGTACTCGAGCCCGGTCCGGGCCAGCGCCGCCGAGGATTCGGCATCCAGAGGAAGTGTCGAGGTCTGCGATGGGGCCATGCCCCCAGCCTACGGAGGGCGGCGCCCCGGCGCCGGACGACGCGGGATCAGTGGGTGGCTTGCACCGAACGGAGGCGGGCCAGCACCTGATCGCGCAGCTCGTCGGGCGCCGTCTCCTTGCACGCCCGTGCCACGACCTCGGTCAGCGTGCGTGCCACGAGCGCCTCGTCCTGGCACCCGGGGCAGTTCTCGAGGTGCTCACGGATGTCGTTGTGCTCGGTCTTGCACACCTCGTTGCGGAGGTACTCCTCGAGGTCGCGTCGTGCCTGCTCGCAGCCGCAGTCGCTCATTTCTTCACTCCCGTCGCGGCCTGGATGCCGCGCTCCTTCGCGTAGTCCGACAGCAGGTCGCGCAGCAGCCGCCTGCCGCGGTGCAGACGGCTCATGACCGTGCCGATCGGTGTCTTCATGATGTCGGCGATCTCCTGGTAGGCGAAGCCCTCGACGTCGGCGAGGTACACCGCCATCCGGAAATCCTCGGGGATCGACTGCAGCGCGTCCTTGACGACGGACGCGGGCATGTGGTCGATCGCTTCGGCCTCGGCCGAGCGGGCGCTCGTGGCCGTGGTGGACTCGGCTCCGCCGAGCTGCCAGTCCTCGAGGTCGTCGATGGCGCTCTGGTACGGCTCGCGCTGCTTCTTGCGATACGTGTTGATGTACGTGTTCGTCAGGATGCGGTACAGCCACGCCTTGAGGTTGGTGCCCTGCGTGAACGACGACCACGATCCGAAGGCCTTGACGAAGGTCTCCTGCACGAGGTCGGCCGCATCGGCCGGGTTGCGCGTCATACGCATCGCCGCCGCATAGAGCTGGTCCATGAAGGGCAGCGCCTGCTGTTCGAACTGCGCGCGAGGCTCCGTCGCATCTGCCGTGTCATCCATCGACGGCAAGTCTACGTCGAGGGTATGTTCGGGCCATCGCAGCGCCGGGCGCTCGAGAAGTGCGGTCACGTGTCGTCCCCTTTCAGTAGGGTAGAAACCGATGAGCGACCACGGGTATTCCCCCCTTTCCCCGACCGCCGCGCCGCGCGGCGAATGGGGTGCGCCCGTGGCGCGCACCGCGGTGGATGCCACGGTCACGGTGCCCGGGTCGAAGTCCCTCACCAACCGCGAACTGGTGCTCGCGGCCCTCGCCGACGGCCCGGGCGTGCTGCACGCCCCCCTGCACTCCGACGACTCCGCCCGCATGATCGACGCCCTGCGGACGCTCGGCGTCGGGATCGAGGAGGTCGACGAGGGTTCCCCGTTCGGCCCCGACCTGCGGGTCACCCCGCCGTCCTCCTTCACGGGCGCCGCGACCGTCGACTGCGGCCAGGCCGGCACCGTCATGCGGTTCGTGACGCCGGTGGCCGGACTCGCGCGCGGCGACGTCTTCGTCACGGCCCACGAAAGCGCACTGCACCGCCCCATGGGCGCCATGGTCTCCGCCCTCCGCGAGGTGGGCGTCGACATCGACGACGGCGGCAGCTGGACCCTCCCCTTCACCGTCCGCGGACACGGGCACGTCCGCGGCGGAGAGGTCGAGATCGACGCCAGCCAGTCGAGCCAGTTCGTGTCGGGGCTGCTCCTGGCCGCCCCCCGTTTCGACGTCGGACTCCACCTGCGCCACGTCGGATCACGGCTGCCGAGCATCCCTCACATCGACATGACGGTGGAGTCCCTCGCGCACCGCGGCGTCCACGTCGAACGCCCCGCGGTCGGCGAATGGATCGTGCCGGCCGGACCGATCCGCGCGAAGGACGTCGCGATCGAGCCCGACCTCTCCAACGCGGCGCCGTTCCTGGCCGCGGCCATGGTCACCGGCGGCTCCGTGTCCGTGACGGGGTGGCCCGCCCACAGCACCCAGCCGGGTGCGCTGCTCCCCGAGATCCTGAGCGAGATGGGCGCACACGTCAGCCGCCGCGGTGGCACGCTCACCGTGACGGCGGGCGACACCATCCTGGGCGCCGAACTCGACCTCTCGGCAGCCGGAGAACTGGCCCCGACGATCTTCGGCCTCGCGGCCTTCGCCGACGGCCCGACGACGCTCCACGGCATCGGGCACATCCGCGGGCACGAGACCGACCGGATCGCAGCCCTCGTCGGCAACCTCCGCGGGATCGGCGGCGAGGCGCACGAGCTCGAGGACGGCATCCGCATCGTGCCCGTCCCGCTCGGCGGCGGCGGGTGGAAGGCGCACCACGACCACCGCATGGCCACCACCGGCGCCCTGATCGGTCTGCGCGTCCCCGGCGTCGTCATCGACGACATCGGCACGACCGCGAAGACCCTGCCGCAGTTCGCGGCCCTCTGGCAGACGATGCTGGGCCCGGATGCCACGGACTGACGCGTGAGCTGGCTCGACGACGCAGCCGACGACGACGATCTCGAGTTCGACGAGTCGTCGGTCCGGGTCCGCCCGAACCCCAAGGCGAACCGACCGCGGACCAAGCGTCGCCCCGCGCACGCCGACGCGCAGATCGCGCGCGTGCTGGGCGTGGACCGCGGACGCTACACGGTGCTCGTCGACGAGGACGGTCCCGACGAACGCCGCGTCCTCGCGACCCGCGCGCGCGAACTGCGCAAGCAGGCCATCGTCAACGGCGACCGCGCCCGGGTCGTCGGCGACCTCTCCGGCGACGACGGGACGCTCGCGCGCATCATCGGGATCGAGGAGCGCACGTCGCTGCTGCGCCGCAGCGCCGACGACACCGACCAGGTCGAACGCGTCATCGTGGCCAACGCCGACCAGATGCTCATCGTCGTCGCCGCCGCCGACCCCGAGCCGCGCGAACGCCTCGTCGACCGCTACCTCGTCGCGGCCCTGGATGCCGGCATCCGTCCGTTGCTCGTGGTGACCAAGACCGACCTGGCCGACCCGAGCGAGTTCCTCTCGCACTTCGACGGCGTCGACCTCCGCGTGTTCACCAGCGGGCAGGACGCCATGCCGCTCGAGCGCATCGGCGAGGCCCTCGTCGGGCACTCGACGGTGTTCGTCGGGCACTCCGGCGTCGGCAAGTCCACGCTCGTGAACGCGCTGACGGGCTCGGTGCGCGCGACGGGTCACGTCAACGAGGTGACGGGGCGGGGGCGCCATACCTCGTCGTCGACGGTCTCGCTGCGCTACCGCGGCCCGGCCGGGTCGGGGTGGGTCATCGACACCCCGGGCGTGCGCTCGTTCGGCCTGGGGCACGTCAACCCCGCGAACGTCCTCGCCGCCTTCACCGACCTCGCCGAAGTGGCCGAGGAGTGCCCGCGCGGCTGCACGCACCTGCCCGACGCCCCCGACTGCGCGATCATCGAGGCCGTGGCATCCGGTCGCCTGGGTCCGGGAGCGGCGGCACGACTGGACTCGCTGCAGCGGCTCCTCACGACGTTCCAGTCGATCGAGCGTTCTAGGCTGGAGGGGTGACGACCCTCGAAGCCGGCCAGGCCGCTCCCGATTTCACCCTGCTCGACCAGGACGAGCACCCCGTCTCGCTCAGCGACTTCCGCGGTCGCCGGGTGATCGTGTACTTCTATCCCGCGGCGCAGACGCCCGGGTGCACGACGCAGGCGTGCGACTTCCGCGACAGCCTCGCCTCGCTCCAGGGCGCGGGGTACACCGTCCTCGGCGTCTCTCGCGACACCCCCGAGAAGCTGCGGGCGTTCCGCGACAGCGACGGACTCACCTTCCCGCTGCTGAGCGACCCCGACCACGCGGTGCACGAGGCGTACGGTGCGTGGGGCGAGAAGCAGAACTACGGCAAGACCATCACCGGCGTGCTCCGCTCCACCTTCGTCGTCGACGAAGAGGGCCGCATCGTCGAGGCGCAGTACAACGTCAAGGCCACCGGCCACGTCGCGCGCCTGCGCAAGGCTCTCGGCCTCGCCACCGCCTGATCCGGTCCGCGCGCCCGCGACGGCGCTCAGTCGTCGTCGCGGCGACGCGGTGCGGCCGCGCGGACGGCGAGGACGAGCAGGATCAGCCCCACGACGGCCGGCGCCGCGATGAGGAGGGCGATCCCGGGGGCCGCCCACTCCCCCGTCACCGCGCCGATCGCCACCGACAGGATCAGCAGCTGGGTGACGATGCCACCCGATCGACCGGCGGAGACGTCCCGGGCGGTCGCGACGGCGAACGCTCCGATGATCGCCGCGCCGATCACGGTGAGCACGATGAGGGCGACCGAGCTGACGACCGAGTCGGTGTCTCCCCCGATGAGGGCGACGACCTGCCATCCGGCGAGCGCCAGCACTCCGATCGCCTCGAGCCCGACGACGAGCGCGGCCAGAAGACGAACCGGCATGACCCGCGATCCTTCCCGACGCATGTTTCCCCGGCGTTGCAACCTGGAAACCTGCCGGTTACCTCTTGATCGGCCGGAAGCGCTGTGGGAGCATGGAAAAAGCCGTGTGCTCCCACAGCGAAGTGGGGCGAGCAATCGCTCGCGTATCCCACCAGGGTACCGGACCCGAACCCCGGTGCCCGCCAACGTATATTTTTCTGCAACAAGGAGCACCCCTATGGATTGGCGCGACAAAGCAGCCTGCCTGACCGTCGACCCCGAACTGTTCTTCCCCGTGGGCAACACCGGCCCCGCGGTCGACCAGATCGAGAAGGCCAAGTCGGTCTGCGCACGTTGCACCGTCACCGAGGTCTGCCTGCAGTACGCCCTCGAGTCCGGCCAGGATTCGGGCGTGTGGGGCGGCCTCTCCGAGGATGAGCGCCGCGCCCTCAAGCGCCGCGCTGCGCGCGCCCGCCGCGCGTCCTGACGCTGCAGCGACGTCGAGGAGCCCACCCCTTCCGGGGGTGGGCTCCTTCCGTTTCCGGGCGCAGGCGCGCGCGCCCCGCGATCCGCGCCGGCTCAGTGATCCGCGTCGAATCAGCGCGCAGCCGCCGAGAATGGCTGAAGGTGCGCGGATCGCTGACGTTGCGCGGCGGTCAGGCGGTGACGCGGTCGATGTAGCGCAGCGGGATCTCGATCGTGACCTCGGTACCGCTGCCCATCAGGGTGTGCCAGTCGATGGTTCCGCCCAGTTCGCCCTGGATGAGCGTGCGCACGATCTGCGTGCCCAGGCCCCGGCCCACCTGTCCCTCGGGGAGGCCGACGCCGGTGTCGCGCACCCGCACCTCGAGCATCTCGTCGCCGCGTTCAGCGGCGATCTCCACGTCGCCCTCCTGACCCGCGAGGCCGTGCTCGACGGCGTTGGTGACGAGCTCGGTCAGCGCGAGCGCGAGGGGCGTGGCGTATTCGCTCGGAAGGGTGCCGAACCGCCCGGTGCTGCGGGTGCGCGCCCGGGTGTTGGGGGCGGCGGCGACCTCGGCGACGAGCTTCAGCACGCGCGCGAACACGTCGTCGAAGTCGACGTTCTGGGCCAGCCCCTCGGACAGCGTGTCGTGGACCACCGCGATCGCCGAGACGCGCCGCATGGCCTGGGTCAAGGCATCCCGGGCTTCGTCGGAGTGCGTGCGCCGCGCCTGGATGCGGAGGAGGGAGGCCACGGTCTGCAGGTTGTTCTTGACCCGGTGGTGGATCTCGCGGATCGTGGCGTCCTTGGTGATGAGCTCCTGCTCCTGGTGGCGGATCTCGGTGACGTCGCGGCTGAGCACGATCGCGCCGATGCGCGTCCCCCGGTCGCGGAGCGGGATGGTCCGCAGCGACACCTGCACACCGCGCGCCTCGATGTCGGCCCGCCACGGAGCGCGCCCCGTCACCACGATGGGCAGCGACTCGTCGACGTCCTGACGCTTGGCGGGGAGGATGCGCTCGGTGACCTCGGCGAGGGACTCCCCCTCGAGCTCGTCGTCGAAGCCCATGCGGTTGAAGGCCGACAGCGCGTTCGGGCTCGCGAAGGTCGTGATGCCGTCGACATCGAGACGGATGAGGCCGTCCGAAGCGCGCGGAGCGCCGCGGCGCGGGGAGGTCGGGGCCTTCAGGTCGGGGAATTCGCCCGAGGAGATCATGCCGAACAGATCGTCGGCGCAGTCGTTGAACGTGATCTGCTGACGCGAGGGCGTGCGCGTCTCGCCCAGGTTGGTGTGGCGGGTGAGCACGCCCACCGTCGTCACGGCGTGGCCGTCGCGCGAGAGCTCGCGGACGATGGGCACCGCGCGCACGCGCGTCGGCGTCTCCTCGAACCAGTCGGGGGATGCCGAGTCGACGATGCGTCCGCTCTGGAACGCCTCGCGCACCTGCGTGCGCCACTGGGGCCGCACACGGTCGCCGACGATGTCGCGGTAGAACAGGGTCGCCGCTCCCCCGGGACGCGTGTGCGCGACGGCGACGAACGAGTCGTCCGGGGTCGGCACCCAGATCACGATGTCGGCGAAGGCCAGGTCGGCGAGCAGCTGGCCGTCGCCGGCGAGCCGGTGCAGCCACTCGACGTCGGCCTCGCTGGAGCGGCCTTGGGCGTAGACGAGTTCGCTGAGTGTCGACACCCTCTCACCCTACGGGCACCGAGTCCGTCGGGAACGCTGTCGCCCCGGGTGCCTGCACCCGGGGCGACAGCGTTCGGATCTCAGGCCTGCGTCACGCCCACCACGTAACTGACCTGCGAGGAGCGGTACGCGACGGCGCCGGTGGTCGTGCCGAAGGCACGCACCAGCACGATCGCGTTGGCCACCCCGCCGATGATCGGCACGCTGGCGATCGTCGAGGTGACGAAGCCGTCCGCGTCGGGATCGAATTCGAGCACGGCGTTGTCGGTGAGGCTCACCGTGACGACCGTGCCGTCGGCCAGCGGCTTGCCTCCTTCCGCGACGTCGATCGACAGCGGGAAGGAGTCACCCGCTTCGACGTCGGAGATGTCGTAGGCACTGGCCGAGAGAGCTCCGGACGCGGATGCCGCGGGGGCGGCGACCGCGACCGCGATCACCGGAACGCTCCATGCGGCGGCCCTGGTGAACGAACGTCGCGTGACGCCGTGTGCAGGAGTGAGGTTGTCCATGATCAGCTGTTCCGTTCTGAGAGAGAGTCGATACCGGTGACGACGGTCATCGCGTCGCCGTGTAGGGCAGCTCGACGGTGTTCGCCCCCGAGGCGCCGGTGATCTCGACCGTCGCCGAACCCGCGGGGAGCGAGGTCAGCGCCGTCTTGAAGACGGCCTCGGTCGAGGCTCCGGGAGCCAGCGTCGCGACGGTCTTCGAGCCGTAGACGGTCTTGATCTTGATGGCGACGGTCTCGGTCGCGGTGTTCGTGACGCGGACCGTGAGGCGCGCCTTGCCGCTGACGATGCTCGTCGTGGCCGTACCGTCGATCGTCAGCGCGGGCGCCTTGGCCACCACCGTGATCGCGGGGAGCGACACCTTGGTGGCGAGCGGAGCACTGGCCGTGACCTTCACCGCACCCGCCGCCGAGGTCGTCACCGACGGTGCGGTAGCGAGTCCCAGTGCGTCGGAGACGACACGCACGCTCGTCTTGCCACCGGCGAAGGTGGCGGGACCCGAGACCTTGAACGTCACCGCGACCCCCGACAGTGCGGAACCGCTCGCATCCGCGACGGACACCGAGCCCGGCGCGACGGAGTCGCCCACGGTGACGGTGCGAGCCGTGCCGCGCGCGGTCAGGACCGGCGTCTGCGTGGTGTCGACCGACGCCAGCGACGTCGAAGCGACCGTCGAGACGTTGCCGGCCTTGTCGGTGGCGCGGGCCTCGACCGTGTGCGCCTTGTCGTCGAGCACCAGGGCGGCGGAGTAGGCCGTCCAGACACCCCCGTCCAGGCGGTATTCGACCGAGGCGACACCCGCACCGGCGTCGGTGGCCGAGACGGTGACGGTGCGGCCGCTCACCGAGAGGCTGACGCGGGGAGCGTCGTGATCGACCGCGACCGTCACCGGGATGCGCACGATCGTCCCGCTCGGCTGCGCCCGCACGACGATCTCGCTGGCGGCCACGGCATCCGTGGGCACCGTCAGGGAGAGGCTCGCCGAACCGCCCGACACCGTCACCGGCGCGAACGACGCCGAGCTGCCGGTCCACTCGACCGACGCCGTGGTGTTGGCGGGGCTGCCGAGCGACGTCAGGTCGAGACCCGAGACCGTGAGCGCGAGCGAGGAGGTGGCCGTGACGGGCGTCGACGGGACGCCCGTGACCTGGGCCGACCGTCGGGCGAAGTCGGGCGCGAGGCCCGGGTTCGCCTTGAGGTAGTCGATCCAGGCGTCGCGGTCGATCAGACCCGAGTCCTTCGTGCCCGTGCCCTGCGTGAAGACGCGGAAGTTGTCGCCGCCCTGCACGAGGAAGCTGAACGAACCGATCCGGTACGACGCGGTGGGGTTGATCGCGACGCCGTCGACCGTGATCGAGGTGATCCGGTCACCGGCCGCGCGGCTCGCGTCGAACGTGTACGCGACGTTCTTCGACAGGCCGAGCTTGAGGAACGGACGCGACGGCACGGTGCCGTCGGCGTTGGTCTGCCACTGCTGCTCGAGAAGCGTCTTGAACTGCGCGCCCGTGAGCGAGGTCGTCCAGAGGTTGTTCACGAAGGGCAGGACCGCGTTGGCCTCGGAGTAGGACACGACACCGTCGGGGGCGTAGAACAGCTCGGCGCGCAGACCGCCCGGGTTCACGACACCGATCTGCGCCCCACCGCGGTCCACTGCGCCGAGGCTGGTCACGAGCGAGTCCGCGACGAGGTTGCCGAGGGTCGACTCCTTCGAGCGGTCGTCGCGCGACCCACCGGTGTACACGCCGTTGGTGTAGGAGCCACCCGCGTACGCCGTGGTGATGTCCTTGGTCACCGATCCGACCGGCTGGTTGCCGATCTGAGCTGCGGCGGCCAGGGCGGCATCCGTGATGCTCTTGACCTGCGCGACGCGGGGGTAGGTGGCGACCAGGGTGTTCGTCGCGGTCTTGGTGCGCGCGACGTTGGCGCCCGTGTAGGACAGCACGTCACCGGTGGTGTCGGAGACCGTCAGGACGACGTTGCCGATGTTCTCGCCGTAGTTGCCCGTCTGGATGACGGGGCGCGTGCGGCCGTCGGTGGCGCCGGGGACGGGGGCGTCCCACGCGTAGGTCTTGTGCGTGTGACCGGTGAAGATCGCGTCGACCTTCGCCGAGGTCTGCGTCACGATCTTGGCGAACGGTCCGCCCGCGGCGATCTCCTGAGCGAGCGTCGCGCCGTCGGGAGTTCCGGCGCCCGCGCCCTCGTGGTAGGCCGCGACGATGACATCCGCTTCACCGTTGGCGGGGTCGCCGTCGGTGAGCTGGGCGGCCACGCGGTTGGTCGCCTCGACGGGGTCGCCGAAGTCCACGCCGCTCACACCGCCGGGCGAGACGAGCGCCGGGGTCTCCTGCGTGACGGTGCCGATGACGCCGACCCGCAGTCCCGCCACCGTGGTGATGGCGTACTCGGGCAGGGCGGGGGTCGTCGTGCCCTTGCGGTACACGTTGGCGCCGAGGTAGGCGAACTTCGCGTTGGGACCGGTGCCGACCACGCGGTTCACGAGGTCGTCGAAGCCCTTGTCGAGCTCGTGGTTTCCGATGGCCGACGCCTTCAGGTCGAGCGCGTTGAGCACGTCGATCGTGGGCTGGTCGTTCTGCGACGCCGACGCGAACGGCGAGGCGCCGATGTTGTCACCGCTGGAGAGGAACAGCGTGTTGGCCTCCCCGTACTGCGCGCGCAGCTGCTCGATCGTTCCCGCGAACTGCGGGGTGTTGGCGTCGATACGACCGTGGAAGTCGTTGATGTCGACCAGGTTCACCGTCGCCGTGGGGGTGAGGTCCAGGCCGACGAGCACGGGGTCGTGGTCGCTGGAGCGGAACGCCGAGGTGTCGTAGAAGTTCGTCGCGTTGTAGTTGTAGCGGCTGTACTCCAGGGCGATGGACTCGCCGGAGTTGATGTTCCAGATGTCGGCACCGCGCACGCGCTGGTCCGCGGCGGACGACGCGAAGACGTGGTCGAGCGAGCCGCTCTGACCGCTGAACGAGTACGAGTACTTGCCCGACTTGGAACCCTGGTCGATGTACCCCGCGTCGGTGAGGACCTTGATGGGGTCCTCCTTCGAGTAGGCGTTGAAGTCGCCCATGAGGAACACCCGGTCGGTTCCCCACTCGCTCTTCAGCCCATTGGCGAACGACACCAGGTCGCCGGCCTGGGCGACGCGCGACGCGTTCGAGGCGCCCTGCCCGTCACCCTGGTCGGCGTTGGCACCGGTGCCCGATCCCTTCGACTTGAAGTGGTTGGCGATCGCGATGAACGTGGAGTCGTCGCCCTTGCCCACGAGGCCGAACTTCTGAGCCAGCGGGCGGCGGGCGTTGTCGAAGGCCGAACCGGTCGTCAGGATGCGCGAGTCGCCCTCGGTGCGCACGGTCGCCTTCTTGTAGATGAAGGCGGTGCGGATGACGTCCTCGGACGCCGGCAGGGTCGACGGGGATGCCACGAAGGCCCACACGTCACTGCCGGCGGCGGTGTTCAGCGCAGCGGTGAGGGTGCTGAGCGCGGAGTCGCGGTTCTTGCCGAAGACGGCCGAGTTCTCGATCTCCTCGAGGCTCACCACGTCCGCGCCCAGGGTGGTGATCGCCGTGACGATCTTGTCCTGCTGACGCTGGAGGCTCGTGGCGTTGGCGGCTCCGCGGGCGTCGCAGCCGGTGTTGACCGTGATGGGGGTGCCGGCGCGGTCGGTGTAGAAGGAGCAGCCGGTGAGGGTGTCACCGGTCGTGGTGAAGTAGTTCAGGACGTTGAACGTCGCGACCTTGATGTCGCCGCCGACGGCGGCGGGCGCCGCCTGACGGACGTTCGAGAACGTGGCGGGCGCGACCTGTGCGTCGTTGTCCGCGGTCAGCTGCGCGGTGGGCTGGAGCTTCCACGTGTTGTTGCGGTAGTCCAGCACGACGGGGCGCGTGAAGGTGGCCGCGGCGCCGACGGAGACCGTGGTCTTGGTCAGGTACGGCAGCGGGATGGCCTTGTTGGTGGCGCTGCCGAGGAAGTTGATCGAGGCGCCGTCGTCGAGCGTGATCCCGCGCGCGGCGTTGTCGGCGACCGCGGCGGTGTACTCGGCCGTGCCGGGGCGCGCGATCTCGGTCGGGGTGATCAGCGGCGTGGTGCCGGTGGCCAGGCCGATCTCGGCGTACTGGTTGGTCGAGTAGGTGTTGCTGACCGTGTACGCACCCTGCGGGGCGACCAGCATGCCCTCGAGCGACTCGCGCTGGGCGGCGTCACGCGGAACCGCGACGGTCGCGGGGGTGATGCTGCCGGTCCCCACCTTCGTCACGCCGCCCGAGGCCACGGTGAGCTGGGTCAGGCCGAAGTACTCGCCGACGGTTCCGGTGACCTGGACGACGTCGCCGACGGCGACCTGGCCGACGGTGCTGGGCGAGTAGACGAACAGGCCGTCCGACGCGGTGTGGGAGGCGAAGTCGATCGCGCCGCCGGTGTTCTCGGTCTGCACGTAGTAGCCGGCGAAGCCCCCCGAGGGGTACGCGGCGGTGACCACACCGCGCGTGGTGGCGGTCTGGCCGTTCAGGGGCGACGCGTCGCCGGTTCCCTGGATCGCCGCGATGGCCGTGACGGATGCCGCGGGCGTCGTCGGCGACGGGCTCGGCGACGCCGTGGGCGAGTTGGTCGGCGAGGCCGTGGGCGACGGGGAGGGCGACGGCGACGACGACGCGGAGTTCTGCGGCGTGATGGAGGCCGGGTGCGTGAAGTCGGTGCGGTTGTCGTCGGTGTCGGAGAAGCCCGTCCGTGCCAGCGAGTTCGGGGTGTCGTTCGCCCCGGTGACCGGCACCACACGACCCTCGTAGGTGTTCGATGCGCCGTACCCGAGCAGGTCGGCGATGTTCTGGTTGCCCGTGACACTGCCGGTCGGCGAAGTGATCGCGCTCGTGGTCTTGGCGAGGATGAGCGTGCCCGTCGTGCCCGACGGCGTCACCTTGCCGGCGAGGTCGAGGTCGGGGGTGGGAAGCGCCGCGCCGGTCGAGCCGTTGCCGTTGAGCTGCACGAGGAAGTACGAGTGGGCCTTGATCGTCCCGCTGAGGGCGCCGACGCCGTTGGAGGCGCTCGTGCCGGTCGCCGACCGGTACTGCAGCGACCACGTGGACAGGTCGACGTCGGTGCCGCCCTGGTTGTAGAGCTCGACGAACTTCTTCGAGTACGGGGCGTTCGCGCTTCCGCCCTTCAGGTACGCCTCGTTGATGATCACGCCGGTGCCGGCGGTGTCGGCCTGGGCCGGTGCGACCGCCGCAAGAGGGATCAGGGCGCCGACGATCACGGCGGCGAGGGCGCTGGACAGCGCCGACATGGACAACGGGCGCGCAGACATACGGATCTCCTTGGTAGACATGAGGAATCACCTGGGAACGTACGCATCCCCCGCCACTTCCCGCGGAGCGCGAGGTTAGCGAGGGGGAAACGGAGCGGCTCACGTCGATGTCCTCGCCGGCGCGTCGTCCCCCTCGGGCGCGACCACGCGACGGGGGGGGGGTCTGCGGGTGAAGAAGGCGGGTGAACCGCCCACCCCGGCAACTCGGGGGACATGATGATCGCCCGCTCTGGGCACCGTCACCCCCTGACCGGTTCGTCCGCCGTCCTCCCCCGCACGGATGCCAGGGGGCGGCGGCACGGTCGTCGTGACGGGCAATGCGATGGACCCGCGTCTCACCCCCGCGACGCCCGGTCTCCGGGGCGACGCGCGGTTCGCTTCACCGCCTGTGCCGTCCTAGCGTCGTGCCACAGTCCCCCGGCACACACGAAACACGGAAGTCCCCCATGCCCGCTCCCCTCCTCCGCGGCTCGGAGCACGCCTCCGCCGCCGTCCGCACCGACGCGTTCTTCGCCCCGCAGCGCACCTCGACCGCGCACCTCCCCTCGGCGGAGGTCTTCACCCGCAACGTCGTCCGGGGTGTGCTCGAGGTCTTCGCGGGCGTTCGCGAGGCGGAGCAGCTCGCACGGTGGACGACGGAGGACGTCTACCGCGCCGTCGTCGTCCGCGCGGGCCTCGCCGCACGGGCCCGCAGCGCCCGACGCATGCCGGCACCGCGCGACGTGCACGAGATCCGGTCGGTGCACCTCTCCTCGCCCGCCGACGGCGTCGTCGAGGCCACGGTGATCGCCGCGGCGCGGACGCGCACGCGCGCCATCGCCCTCCGCATCGAGGGCCTCGACGGCCGGTGGCGCGTCACCGCCCTGGCGCTGCTGTGACGCCCTCTCAGGGTCGCCAGGACGCCAGGAAGTTGCCCAGCCGCTCCACGGCATCCGAGATCACCCGGGCCTCGGGGAGCGTCACGATGCGCACGTGGTCGGTGGCGGGCCAGTTGAAACCCGATCCCTGGACGATGAGCACGTGCTCGGCGATCAGGAAGTCGTGCACGAACTTGGCGTCGTCGGGGATCTCGTAGACCTCGGGGTCGAACCGCGGGAAGGCGTACAACGCACCGCGCGGCAGCACGCACGAGACCCCCGGGATCGCTTCGAGACCCTTCCACGCGGCATCCCGCTGCTCGTGGAGACGCCCCGTCGGCGCGACGAGCGCGTTGATGGACTGCACCCCCGACAACGCCGCCTGGACGGCGAACTGCGCCGGCACGTTCGGGCACAGGCGGGTGGATGCCAGCAGCGTGATGCCGTGCAGGAAGCCCTCGGCGTGATCCTTGGGCCCCGTGATCACGAGCCACCCCGACCGGTACCCCGCCACGCGATACGTCTTGGACAGGCCGTTGAACGTCAGCACGAGCAGATCGGGCGCGACCGTGGCCATCGGGATGTGCACCGCGTCGTCGAACAGGATGCGGTCGTAGATCTCGTCCGACAGCACGAGCAGCGAGTGCTCGCGGGCGATGTCGGCGATGCCCTCGAGCACCTCGCGCGAGTACACCGCGCCGGTCGGGTTGTTCGGGTTGATCACGACGATCGCCTTGGTGCGCGGCGTGATCTTCGCCCGGATGTCCTCGAGGTCGGGCTGCCACTCGCGCGACTCGTCGCAGAGGTAGTGCACCGGGGTGCCGCCCCCCAGGCTCGTCATCGCCGTCCACAGCGGGTAGTCCGGGGCCGGGATGAGGACCTCGTCGCCTTCGTCGAGCAGCGCCTGCATCGTCATGGTGATCAGCTCGGACACCCCGTTGCCGAGGTACACGTGGTCGGGGTCGACGTGCGGGAAGCCGGGCTCCTGCTCGTAGCGCGACACGACCGCGCGGCGGGCCGACAGGATGCCGCGACTGTCGCTGTACCCGTGCGCGTGGGGCACCGACGCGATCATGTCGCGGACGATCTGGTGCGGCGCCTCGAAGCCGAACGTCGCCGGGTTGCCCGTGTTGAGCTTGAGGATCGAGTGCCCCTCGGCCTCGAGTCGATCGGCCTCGACGAGGGCCTCCCCGCGGATCTCGTAGAGGACGTCCTTCAGCTTCGACGACTGATCGAGGGGGCGCAGCGGGCTCATCGCCTCAGGATATCCCCGGGCCGAACCGGCCAATCGACCACCCGTGGCCTGTCCCGACGCACGGATGCCGTGCTCCCGCGCATCTGCGGGGGCACGGCATCCGTGAGGCGGGGTTACTTCTTCTTGCCGGCGGCGCGACGATCGGCGCGGTTGTTCGCCGCGGGCTCGGGGGCCGCTGTCCGCTGCCCGAAGGCGCCGCGGGGGCCCGAGGGGGCGGCTTCGGCCGCGGGGGCCGTCGCCTGGCCCGCCTGGCGCAGACGGTTCGTCGCGGCCTGCTGCACCTGGCCCCGGTCGTTGCGCACCTCGACCTCGCCGGCGTCGTTCGCGGCGGAGTACTCCAGGCGCTGACCCTCGACGGCCGCGGGGGCGAGGCCCTTCGCCTCGACCTGAGCGCCCTCGTCGCCGTCGCCCTTACGGACCTCGACCTCGAGGTTGTAGAGGAAGCCGGCCGACTCCTCCTTGATCTGCCCCATCATCGACTGGAACATCTGGTAGCCCTCGCGCTGGTACTCGATCAGCGGGTCGCGCTGGGCCATCGCGCGCAGGCCGATGCCGTCCTTGAGGTAGTCCATCTCGTACAGGTGCTCGCGCCAGCGGCGATCGAGCACCTGCAGCACGACGCGACGCTCGAGTTCGCGCAGCGCCGGGGCACCGAGCGTCTGCTCGCGGTTCTCGTAAGCGATGCGGGCGTCGGAGATGATCTCGCGCTTCAGGCCCTCGGGGGTGATGCGACCCTTGTTCCCCCCGGCCTCGGCGACGACCTCGTCGATCGTGACGCTCACCGGGTAGAGGGTCTTCAGCTCGGTCCACAGCGCGTCGAAGTCCCACGACTCGGTGTGACCGCTGCCGGTGTGGTCGTCGATGATGGCCGTGATGGCATCCTCGATGAAATGCTGCACGCGGTCGGCGATGTCGTCGCCCTGGAGCATGTGCCGACGGTCGGCGTAGATCGCCTCGCGCTGGCGGTTGAGGACGTCGTCGTACTTGAGGACGTTCTTGCGCATCTCGGCGTTGCGGGCCTCGACCTGCGACTGCGCGCTCTTGATCGCGCGCGACACGAGGCCCGACTCGATCGCGACGTCGTCGGGGAAGTTCGTGCGGGCCAGGATCGCCTCGGCGGCCCCCGACTGGAACAGTCGCATGAGGTCGTCGGTGAGCGAGAGGTAGAAGCGGCTCTCGCCCGGGTCGCCCTGACGGCCGGAGCGACCGCGCAGCTGGTTGTCGATACGACGCGACTCGTGGCGCTCGGTGCCGAGCACGTACAGTCCGCCGGCCTCGGTGACCTTCGCCGCCTCTTCGGCGACCGTGTCGCGGACGGCCTGGTAGACCGAGTCCCACTCGGACTCGTAGGCGTCGGGCGTCTCGACGGGGTCGAGGCCCTTCGCCTTCATCTCGGACACGGCGAGGAACTCGGCGTTCCCGCCGAGCATGATGTCGGTACCGCGACCGGCCATGTTCGTGGCGACCGTGACAGCGCCCAGGCGACCCGCGCGGGCGACGATCTCGGCCTCGCGCGCGTGGTTCTTGGCGTTGAGGACCTCGTGGCGGACGCCCTTCTTCGACAGCAGCCGCGACAGGTACTCGCTCTTCTCGACGCTGGTCGTTCCGACGAGGACGGGCTGCCCCTTCTCGTGCCGCTCGGCGATGTCCTCCACGACCTGCGCGAACTTCGCCGTCTCGTTCTTGTACACGAGGTCGGGCTGGTCCTTGCGGATCATCGGCTTGTTCGTGGGGATGGGCACCACGCCGAGCTTGTAGGTCGACATGAACTCGGCCGCCTCGGTCTCGGCGGTACCGGTCATGCCCGAGAGCTTCTCGTACAGGCGGAAGTAGTTCTGCAGGGTGACCGTGGCGAGGGTCTGGTTCTCGGCCTTGACCGGGACCCCCTCCTTCGCCTCGATCGCCTGGTGGATGCCTTCGTTGTAGCGGCGTCCGACGAGGATGCGGCCGGTGTGCTCGTCGACGATCATGACCTCGTCGTTCATGACGACGTAGTCGGTGTCGCGCTTGAAGAGCGCGATCGCCTTGATCGAGTTGTTGAGGAACGAGATGAGCGGGGTGTTGGCCGACTCGTACAGGTTGTCGATGCCGAGGTAGTCCTCGACCTTCTCGATGCCGGGCTCGAGCACACCGATCGTGCGCTTCTTCTCGTCGACCTCGTAGTCGACGCCCGCCTCGAGGGTGCGCGCCAGCTTCGCGAACTCGGTGAACCAGCGGTTCGCCTCGCCCGAGGCGGGGCCCGAGATGATGAGCGGGGTGCGCGCCTCGTCGATGAGGATCGAGTCGACCTCGTCCACGATGGCGAAGAAGTGACCGCGCTGGACGAGGTCCTCCTTGCGCCAGGCCATGTTGTCGCGCAGGTAGTCGAAGCCGAACTCGTTGTTCGTGCCGTAGCTGATGTCGGCCTCGTACTGCTCGCGGCGCACCTCGGGCGTCTGGCCCGAGACGACGGTGCCCGTCGTCATGCCGAGCGCGCGGTACACGCGGCCCATGAGTTCGGACTGGTAGCTCGCGAGGAAGTCGTTGACCGTGATGACGTGGACGCCCTTGCCCGCGATCGCGTTGAGGTAGGCCGGGAGCGCCGCGGTCAGGGTCTTGCCCTCACCGGTCTTCATCTCGGCGATGTTGCCGAGGTGGAGGGCCGCGCCGCCCATGATCTGCACGTCGTACGGCCGCTGGCCGAGCGTGCGCTTGGCGGCCTCGCGGACGGCGGCGAAGGCCTCGGGCATGAGCTGGTCGAGGGTCTCGCCGGCTTCGTACCGCGCGCGCAGTTCGACGGTCTCGTTGCGCAGCTCTTCGTCGGTGAGCTGCTCGTAGTCCTCTTCGAGGGCACCGGTCGCCTTCACGACGCCCTGCAGTCGGCGGAGGATGCGCCCCTCTCCGGCGCGCAGCAGTTTCTCGAGCGGATTGGCCACGAAGCATCTCCATCTATCGGGTGCGGCGCCCTCGTGGACGCCGGCCTGCGTACAGGCATACACGGTCATGCTATCCGTGTTATCCGTTCGTGACCTGCGAGCCCGCTGGCTTTCGTGCTCACCGTGCGCGCCCGTAGCGAACACCCGGCCCGCTCCGAACAGCCCCGCTTAGGATCGAGCCATGGCCGGTTTCTGGGGTAAGAGGAAGCGCGAAGAGCAGGATGCCGCGGATGCCGATCTGGCGCGCCGCGCCGAACTCGCCATCGTCGCCGCCGACGAGCGCGTGCGGCTCACCTCCGACGAACTGGACTTCGCCCGCGCCGAGCTCGGCGACAAGGCCACGGAAGACCTCGCGGCCGCCCTGGACTCGGTGAAGGTGCACCTCGCCGAGGCGTTCCAGCTGCACCAGCTGAACCACGACGAGATCCCCGACACCAAAGAAGAGCTGCGGACGCGGAACGCGCGCATCATCCAACTCTCGAAGTGGGCCGAGGACCTCCTCGAGGAGCGCACGCTCGTCCTGCAGCCCAAGATCGACGCGGTGCGCCGGGCGCCCGAGACGCTGGCCCGCGTCCGCGCCGATCGCGACCGGCTGGCCGAAAGGGTCCCGCACGCCCGCGAGATCGTCGAGCGTCTCGCCCAGCGCTACAGCCCGTCGGCGCTCCAGCAGGTCTCGGGGAACCCCGACGAAATCCAGCAGCTCCTCGACTTCGCCGTCCACACCGCCGGGGTCTCCGAGCGCCGTCGCGAGGCCGGTCAGCGCGAGCAGGCGTCGGTGGCGCTGGAAGCGGCGACCGAGGCCGTGCGCCGCGCCGAATCGCTCCTGGATGCCGTCGACACCTTCGAGATCGAGGCCCTGCGCGCCGAATCGACCCTCGCGGCCGTCATCGACGACTCCCGCGGCGATCTGGTGGACGCACGGCGGGGCGCGCAGACACCGGCCGTGCTCCAGGCCATGGCGACGCTCGAGCGAGAGCTCCACGCGCTGCCCGCCGCGGGCGCCCGCACCGACCCGTTCAGCGCGCTCTCCTCGCTCCGTCAGGCCAACGCCGACCTGGATCTCGCTCGCGAGCGCGCGGCGCGGCCCGTGCCCTCGCAGGAACAGATCGAGCACGCCATCGACGACGCCGACCGTCAGCTCGCCGTCGCCCGCGGGCTCATCACGGGCCACCGCGGCTGGATCGGCGCCGACGCGCGCACGCGGTTCGTCGAGGCCGAGCGGCTGCGCGCCGGACTCCCCCTGGGCCCCATCGCGGAGGATCAGCGCGAGACGGCGCTCGCCACGGCACGACGCGCCGGCGGCCTGGCATCCGAGTCCCTCCAGCTGGCCCAGCGCGACATCGAGCAGTCGCGCCCCGACGACTGGGGCGGCAACGGCTACGGCCGCGGCGGTTACGGTCGCGGGGGCGGGATGGGCGGCGGGAACATGGTGGGCGGCATGCTCGGCGGCCTCGTCATCGGCTCACTGCTGGGCGACATCTTCGACGGCTGAGTCGTCGGCTAACGAAAGCGGGGCCCCGTCCGACGGACGGGGCCCCGCTTTCGTCGACGGTCAGGAAGCGACCGCGACCTCGGGCGAAGCCTGGGTGCCCAGGGCGATGACGCCGTAGTCCCAGCCCTTGCGGCGGTAGACGACACTCGGGTGGTCGGTGCGCGCGTCGATGAACAGGAAGAAGTCATGGCCGACCAGTTCCATCCGGTCGACGGCGTCTTCCACCGTCATCCACTCGGCGCCGAACTCCTTCTGCCGGATGACGACCGGGCAGTACTCCTCTTCTTCGGCGGCCTCCGCCTGCACGGGCACGGAACCCGTCGCCACCGCGCGGAGGACGTCCACCGAGGCGGGTTCGACGTCGATGCCGGCGAGCTCGCCGGTTCCCTTCTCGAACTTGGCACCGCGCGGGTGGTTGCGGGCGTCCACGCGCTTCTGCTTCGCGCGGCGCACCTGCTCCGAGATCTTGTCGACCGCCAGGTCGAGGGCGGCGAACTTGTCGGTGTCGGTCGCCTCCGCGCGGACCACGGGACCCTTCCCGTCGAGGGTGAGCTCGACCGTATCGTCCTCCATCCGGCCGTTGCGATAGGAGCGATGCGTAACCTTGACTTCGAGCGTGTTCGCGCGGGGCGCGAGGTGCTCGATCCGGCTGACCTTCTCTTCGACCACCGAGCGGAAACGGTCGGTGATACCGACTCCCACGCCCACGATGCTGGTGTCCATCCGTGACCTCCTTGTTCCGGGTTCCGCCGGTCTAAGGGCGGAACAGCCGTCGCCTTCAGTCCCCCTCACGGTAGTCGGGTGGACACCCCGATGTCACGTAATAATCACCTCCGATTCGCGTGTGGATCCGCCGCGTCTCGGCGTGTACGCGAGCGTGACGGCGACGATGCGGTCGACCCCCGCGTCCCGGAGCGCCGACACCGCATCCCGGAGGGTGGCGCCGGTGGTGACGACGTCGTCCACCACGACGACGGAGCCCGCGAGCGGGGCGCGCGCGGCGAAGAGACCCGCGACGTTGGCCCGGCGCGCGGCGCGGCCGAGACCACGCTGATCGGCGGAGGCGCGACGCATCCGCAGCAGCGGAACGCTCCGGGCCCCAGCCCGGCGCACGAGGAGGTCGACGGGACGGTAGCCGCGGCGCCGGTCGGCCGCGCGCGAGGCCGGGATGGTCGTGACGGTCGCCCCGGCCGGAGCGGCGGCGAGCGCCGCGGCGAGCGCCGGCCCCAGGGCGCCGGCGAGGCCCGTCCGGCCGTCGGACTTCATCGCGCGGATGACACGCGCGGCGACGCCGTCGAACTCGAGCGCGCTGATCACCTCGACATCGGGGAGCAGAGGGCGCCGGACGACCCGCGGAGTCAGGGCGGCGCGGCATCCCTCGCATACGTCGACGTCGAGCGCGCCGCACCCCGCGCACGCCACCGGGAACCAGAACGCCAGCGCGTCGACCACGGCCTCGCGGACGGCGCGCGTCCACACCGCCGGAAGAGGAGAACCCATGTCGGCAGGATGGCGCGGCACCGCGTGCCCCCGCGGGCGCGGCGACGCCTTCCGGGGAGGGATCCGTTCGGACCCCGCCCGGGGAGGACGGGTCAGGACGTGGTGCCCTGCTGCACCGCGAGGACGCGGATGTCACTGGCGACGAGGGTCCACGAGCTACCGCGGCGGCTGAAGAGGCGACCGGAGTCGTCGAGGATGCGCACGGTCGCACTGCCTCCGGCGATCGCCTTCGCGCTCTCGGGGACGGGCCCCACGGTGCCCCGTCCCCCGACGTTGAGTTCGTCGAGCCGCGCCGCGCCGTCGACCGACGTCAACACGCCGACGACGGTGTCGTCCAGCCACGCGAGATCGAACGCGCCCGGTTCCGAGAACGACAGCACGTGCGGCGGGCCGAGGCTGACCGCGTTCCCCTCGCGCACGATGCCCGCCAGCCACACCTCCCGGACCCCCGCGACGGTCACGATCGCCGCGATGCGCGTGCCGTCGCGCGAGATCTGGAAGGACACCACCTCGGAGGCATCCGGCCAGGCGTTGCCGATGTCGCGCGGAACCCCCTGCGGTGTGTACGCGCGCAGCTGCGAGGGAGCGGACCGCGGCACGCTCCAGATCTCGCCCGTCGCGTCGATGGACGGGGGCAGCAGGCCCGCGCGGTCGTCGAGGAGGAACGTGCCGCCGTCGGCGAGCGCGCTCGCGACCGCCCCCTGCTGCGTGAGCACGGCGGCGAGGCTCCGGTCGGCCTCGAGTTCGACGCTCGTCGGGGCGAGCGACTCCACCGCGTCGGAGAGGGTGGGGATCGTCTCGACCGTCTCGCCGCTGAGCACCCCGAACGTCCCGTCCGTGGTCAGCACGGCCGGCGACGGGTCGACCCGGGTGACCTTCACCGGCAGCTCGGTCGCGGCGATCGGCGTCCCGTCGACCGTCATCTGCACCTCGCTGATCCCGGCCGTCGCGAGACTGCGGGTCAACTGCGTCTGCATGCGGTCGAGGGTGGTGCGATCCAGACTCAACGCCGCCTGGGGCAGTTGCACCTGCGCGACGCCGCTCGAGGAGAGCGTCACCGAACGCCCCACCAGGGACAGCCCATCGGGGAAGGCGTTCTTCACGGCGCCCGAGAGCCAGGCGCTGGGCTGCCCGTCGACCAGGGCGGTCGTGACCCGGCTGGCCACGAGCGGGCGCGGGAACCACCGGACGTCGGGGACGATGAAACTCCACGTGGGGTCGAAGTACGCCACCGATGCCGCCTGATAGACGGTCGGGAAGACCTCCTCGTAGAGCACGACGCCGTCGGGAGCCGACGTGATCCGCCACTGGTCGTCGACACGCGCGAGGGTGAACGACAGGGTCTCGGTGGCCCCGCTCACCGCCGGAGAGTAGGCGCCGTCGGCATCCACGCCGGCGATCGCCGAGAGTTGCACGCCCACGGAGGTCCCGTCCGGAACGGCCGTCGCACGACGGTCGGCGAGGCGGTCGATCGTCACCCGGGCGCGCGGGTCCCACTGGGTGCCGGGCGCGAGGAAGAGCTTGGCCGTGGCCCAGTCGTCGGCGGGGCCGGACCCCGCGCGCAGGAAGCCCTCGACGATCTCGGCGGGCGAGGCGTCTTCGAGGGGGCCGTCCGGGACGAAGGCGAACTGCTGCGTCTGGTCGCCCTCCGGTCCGCGACCCGGGTTGACGTATCCCGTCGTGGGCAGGCCGGTGCAGGCGGAGAGGACCAGGACGAGCAGCAGGCTCAGGCCCGCGAATGCGCGCTTCATGAAGGCGTCCTCCCCGTCCGTCCGAGCGAGATCGGCTGCGTCAGTCCGAGCGCTTCGAGCGCGCCGCCCTGCTCGTCGTCCGGGACCAGGGGCAGCGGCGACCCCCCGAGCGGACGCCCGTCGCGCGGGAGTGTGAGCAGGAAGTTCGAGCCGTGGCCGAGTTCCGACCAGACCGACAGCGTGCCGCCGTGGAGCCGCGCGTCGCCCAGGGCGATGGAGAGCCCGAGACCCGTCCCGCCGATCGTCCGCACGCGCGAGGGGTCCGCGCGCCAGAAGCGGTCGAACACGCGTTCCACGTCGTCGGCCCGCATGCCGAGGCCGAAATCGCGGACGCTGAGGGCGACGGCATCCCGGTCGCTGTCGACGGAGACGACGATCGGACGCCCCTCCCCGTGCTCGATCGCGTTGCCGAGGAGGTTGCGCACGATCCTCCGCACCCGCCTTCCGTCCATGTCGATGGGGGTGTAGCCGCCGGGGGCGACCAGGCGGACGTCGCTGCCGTGCTGGTGGGCGAGCTGCTCCATCGACGCGATGACGTCCTCCGCCAGGTGGGCCATGCTCGTGGGCTCGAGTTCGAGCTGCACCGATCCGGCGTCGTAGCGACTGATCTCGAGGAGATCGGTCAGGAGCACCTCGAAGCGCTGCACCTGCGCGTGCAGCAGCTCGGCGGCACGGGCCGTGGTGGGCTCGAACTCCGCGCGCTGGTCGTTGATCATGTCGGCGGCGAGGCGGATCGTCGTCAGGGGCGTCCGCAGCTCGTGCGACACGTCCGAGACGAACCTCTGCTGCACGAGCGAGAGGTCGGCCAGCTCCTTGATCTGGGATTCGATGCTGTCGGCCATCGCGTTGAACGAGCGGTTCAGAGTGGCCAGCTCGTCCTCGCCGCGGACGGGCAGACGGACCCCCAGGTCGCCCGCCGCGAGCTTGGCGCTGGTCTCGGCGGCATCCGCGATCGGAGTCGTCACCGATCGGAGCACGACCCAGGCGATGGCCCCGATGAGCACGACGAGCACCAACCCGACCACCCACAGCAGCACCTGGACGAACGCGAGCGTCTGAGAGGCACTGGAGAGGTCGTACCCCATGTAGAGCTCGTAGTAGTCGACCCCGTCCTGGGCGGGGAAACGCAACTGGTGACCGACCAGGATGCCGGGCACCTCGCGCCCGGTGTCGGAGGGCAACGCCACCGACTGCCACCACTGCAGGTCGGGGTTGGACTGCACCTGGGTCCGCAGGGCGTCGGTGACGATCCCCGAGTCGAACGCCGGCGAGATGAACGGTTGCGGCGCCAGAGGAGAGGCGGGACCGATGCGGTACAGGGCGATCAGGTCGCTCGAGGACTGCTGCGACAAGCGCGTGGCGATGCCGTTCATCAGCGTCTGCGCCGCCGCCGGGTCGGTCGAGTCCACTGCGGCATCCAGCGTCGCCTGGGCCGCCGCCGTCGCGCGCTGGGCCTCGAGGAGCACCTGGTCCTTCCGGGCGGTGAAGAGCTCGTTCTGGATGACGAGCGCCATCGCCACGCAGGTGACGAGGATCGTCGCGGCCGTCAGCGCGACGGTGATGACGATCGTGCGGAACCGCAGCGATCGACGCCAGAGGGTCGCCAGACGGTCGCGGATGCCACGCCAGTCGATGGGCCGCCTCACCCGGGAGATCGGGATCGTGCGCACCGCGCCCGTCATGAGGGTCTCAAGCCACCGCGCCGGCGCGATAGCCCACCCCGCGCACGGTGGTCACGATGCGGGGGTTGTCGGGGTCGGCCTCGACCTTTGCGCGCAGGCGCTGGACGTGCACGTTGACCAGGCGCGTGTCGGCCTTGTAGTGGTATCCCCACACCTGTTCGAGCAGCATCTCGCGCGAGAAGACCTGCTGCGGTTTCTCGGCGAGGGCCACGAGGAGCTCGAACTCGAGCGGGGTCAGCGCGATCGGGCTCTCGCCGCGGCGGACCTCGTGCGCGGCGACGTCGACGACGAGGTCGCCGATCCGCAGGGTCTCGTCGACCGCCGCCGCGGCCGGACGCAGGCGCGTGCGGATGCGGGCGACGAGCTCTTTGGGGTTGAACGGCTTGACGATGTAGTCGTCGGCCCCGGATTCCAACCCCTTCACGACGTCGGCGGTGTCGGTGCGGGCGGTGAGCATGATGATCGGGATGCCGGACTCCGCGCGCACGCGGGTGCAGATCTCGATGCCGTCGACGCCGGGCAGCATGAGGTCGAGGAGGATCAGATCGGGACGCTCGGTGCGCCACGCGTCGACCGCCTGCGCGCCGTCCGCGCAGAACACGGTCTCGAATCCCTCGGTGCGCAGCACGATGCCGATCATCTCGGCGAGCGCGGTGTCGTCGTCGACAACCAGGATCCGTGAAGTCATCGGGTGTACGTCTTCCGTCTCGGCCCCGTTCGGGAACGGGTAACGCGCCGCGGGTGGGGCGCATCACCCCGAGCGTAGTCGACGTGTCCGGGATGAGGCCGAGCGTGTCCGGGGTGTGTGACACGATGAGGACACAGCCGACCGCCGAGGAGGCGTCATCGTGACCGCGTACCCCGCCTGGACGCCGGCCTCGCGCGCCGGGATCGTTCCGCTGCATCCGTACGGGTTCGGCACCATCCTCGGCCGCTCGTTCGTGGCGCTGCGCCACAATCCGCGCGTGCTGCTGGGCTTCGCCCTCGTCGTGCAGACCGTCGCGTACGTGATCGTCACGGCGGCCATCGCCGGGGTGGCGGTCGCGAGCTTCTCGCGCCTGGACACCCTCGTCGAGGGCAGCGACGCGTTCGATGCCGTCCTGACCGGGTCCATCGCCCTGACGGGCGTCGCCGCCCTGGTGCTCGGTGCTCTCGCCGGCGCTCTCGGCATCCTCGTCCAGGCCGTCGTCGTCACCGAGGTCGCCTCCGCGGTCGTCGCCGAGAAGCCGACGCTGCGCGAGGCGTGGGTGCGGGTGCGCCCCGTCTTCTTCCGCCTCCTCGGCTACGCCCTGCTGACCCTCCTGGCCTCGGTCATCGTCCTCGCGGTCCTCGGCGGGATCGCGGTCCTCGCGGGCTTGGCGGTCCTCCCGCTCGGGATCGTGCTGGGCGTCCTGTTCGCCCTCGGGCTCATCCCCCTCTACGCCTGGCTGTCGACCAAACTCTTCCTCGTCCCCTCCGCGATGATCCTCGAGGGCGTCGGCATCCGACGCGCCATCGCCCGGTCCTGGGTGCTGACGCGACGGCGCTTCTGGTCGACGTTCGGCGTGATCGTCGTCATCTCCCTCGCCTTCGGCTTCGTCGCACAGGTCATCTCGATCCCGCTGAGCCTGCTCTCGGGTGGGATCTCCGCGATCATCGCTCCGACCGAAGCCGAGAACCCCAGCGCGATCGTGGCGTTCGTGGTGATCCAGTTCGTCGGACAGATCGGCATCCTGCTGGTCCAGTGCATCGCGGTCGTGGTCCAGTCGACCTCGGCGGTCCTGGTGTACGTGGACGCGCGGATGCGCGTCGAGGGTCTCGACCACGACCTCTCCGTCTACGTCGAGGCGCGCGACGCGGGGGCGGCCGCACTGCCCGACCCCTACCGCGCCGGTATCGGCCGCACGATCGCGCCCGCTCCGGCGTGGGGGACGCCGCCTGCTCCGGGGTGGCCCGCGCCACCCGCCGGGTTCGGCGCGGCCTGGCCCGCACCGACCACGGCGACGGCGGCGCCGCCGAGCGCGCCGCCTGCACCGCCCGCGGCCGCACCCGCACCCCCCGCGGCCGCACCGCCCGCGGCCGCACCGCCGCAGCCGCCGCACCCGCCCCTTCCGCCGTCCGACCCGACCGCATGGGCGGCCCCCGGCGGTCCGCCCGCGGGTTCGTGATCGCGGCCCTCCGGGCGCTGGTGAGCGCCGTCCCGCTGCTCCCCGACCCGGACGAGGCCCGGGAGTGGGCCGAGCGCGAGCTCGCCGACCCGGTCTACCGTGCCGCCGAGCCGACGCCCTTCGACCGGGCGGCGCGGGCGGTCCTGGACTTCCTGGAGCGGCTGTTCACCGCCCCGGTGTCGGGCGACTGGGGTCCGTGGGCGTTCGTCGTGCTGGCCGTCCTCGTCATCGCCGCGATCATCGTGGCGCTGCTGATCTGGGGCCGGCCGCGCGTCACCGTCCGGGCCCGCCCGGCCGCGCGCGCCCTCTTCGACGAGGACGACGGACGTTCCGCCGACGAGCTGCGCGCCGACGCCGCGGCCGGGGCCCAGCGCGACGACTGGGACGCCGCGATCGTGCTCCGGTTCCGCGCGTTCGCACGCGGACTCACCGAGCGCGGCATCGTGGACCCGCCGCCCGGCGCCACGGCGCGCGCGTTCGCCCGGTCCGCCGGCGACGCGCTTCCCGCGCTCGGGTCATCCGGCCTCGCCGCGGCGTCGGTGTTCGACGACGTGCGGTATCTCGGACGCCCCGGCACGGCCGACGCCTACGCCCTCGTCCGTCGCCTCGACGAGACCGCCGTGGCATCCCGCGTCGGGATCCCGGATGCCGGGGCGGTCGCGCCGTGACGTCTGTCGCCGCAGCTCCGATCCGGCGTCGCCGAACGGCAATCGGGTGGATCGCGCTCGTCGCCGTCCTGGCCGCCGTCGGACTCTTCGGCACGACCCTGGTGTTCGGCGGGTGGATGCAGCGCGACGCGCTCGACCCCGAATCCCCGGCGCCCGACGGCACCCGCGCCGTCGTGCGCCTCCTCGAGCAGCAGGGCGTCTCGGTCACCGTCGTCCGCGACCTCGCCGCCGCCGAACGCGCGCTCGACGCCGCGCCGAGCACGCTCGTGATGCGCGATGCCCCGATGCTCAGCGACGCGGCATTGCGCCGCCTCACCACAGAAGCGGGCGACGTCGTGCTCGTCGAACCGCGCTCCCGCAGCCTGGACGTCCTGCTGAGCGGTTCCGCGCTCGGAGACGTCGTCGAGGATCGTTCGACCCCTCCGGCGTGCGACGTTCCCGCCGCCCAGGCCGCGGGCTCGGCGCACGTGGGCGAGCTGTATCTGCCCGGCGAGGGCGTGATCGGCTGCTACCCGATGGAGGGCGGGTTCGGCGTCCTCGTCCACGACGAGGGAGACAGGACGGTCACGGCGGTGGACGGACTGTCCGTCCTCACCAACCGGGCCCTCCCCCTCGACGGCGACGCCGCCCTCGCGCTCGGTCTCCTCGGGCGCGCGCCCGCGCTCGTCTGGTACGTGCCCTCCCTCGCCGACGCCGACACCGGCACCGCCGTCCCCACGATCGGCGAGCTCACCCCCGAGTGGGTGACGCCGGCGATGGTGCTGCTGCTGATCGCCGGGCTCACGGCCGCGGTGTGGCGCGGACGCCGGTTCGGGCCGCTCGTGACCGAGCGCCTGCCGGTGACCGTCCGGGCGAACGAGACGACCGAGGGACGAGCCCGGCTCTACGCCGCCTCCGGGGATGCCGCCCACGCCCTCGACGAACTGCGCCGTGCCGCCCGTCGCCGACTGGTGCGACTGCTCGGCCTGTCGGCCCGGACGCCCGCGGAACAACTCGCGGACGCGGTGGCCGAGCGGCTCGGGACCGACCGTGCGATCGTGCGCGGCATCCTGATCGACGACCTCCCCCGCACCGACCGCGAACTCGTCGCGGCCAGCGACCGACTGCGCGATCTCGAGACGAGCGTCCGCGCGACACTCCGAACGGAAAGGACCCCCCGATGACCGACAGTCCTCTCGGCTCCCCCGACCACGCCGCCGCCCCGGCACCCGCGTCGGACGCGCCGCGAACGGTGGCCGACGACGCGGCCCTGCGTCAGGCGATGCACCGCGTGCGCACCGAGGTCGGCAAGGCCGTCGTCGGCCAGGACGGCACGATCACCGGACTGCTCATCGCGCTCCTCTCGCGCGGCCACGTGCTCCTCGAGGGCGTGCCGGGCGTCGCCAAGACCCTGCTGGTGCGGTCCTTCAGCCGGGCGCTCGGCCTCGACACGCGACGCGTGCAGTTCACCCCCGACCTCATGCCCGGAGACGTCACCGGTTCGCTCGTCTACGACGCCCGCTCGGGGGAGTTCGAATTCCGCGCCGGACCCGTGTTCACGCACGTGCTCCTCGCCGACGAGATCAACCGCACGCCCCCGAAGACGCAGGCGGCCCTGCTGGAGGCGATGGAGGAACGCCAGGTCTCGTCCGACGGCGTCAGCCGTCCGCTTCCCGACCCGTTCCTGGTCGCCGCGACCCAGAACCCGGTCGAGCACGAGGGCACCTACACGCTCCCCGAGGCTCAACTCGACCGCTTCCTCCTCAAGCTCGTGGTCGATCTGCCGGATCGGGATGCCGAGGTCGACGTCCTCCGCCGCCACGCGGGCGGGTTCGATCCGCGGCGCCTGGGCGAGGCCGGAGTGGATGCCGTCGTCACGGCGCCGGAGATCCTCGCGGCGCAGCGCGCGGCGGCATCCGTCGCCGTCGCCGACGACGTGCTCGGTTACGTCGTCGACCTCGCCCGGGCCACGCGGCAGAGCCCGTCCGTGCTGCTCGGCGTGAGTCCGCGCGCGTCGACCGGACTCCTCGCCGCGGCGAAGGCGTGGGCGTGGCTCGGGGGCTACCCCGCCATCACGCCCGACCACGTGCAGACGATGCTCGTGCCCGTGTGGCGCCACCGGATCCGGCTGCGACCCGAAGCCGAGATCGAGGGCGTGTCGGTGGATGCCGTCCTCGCCTCGGTCCTGCAGCAGACGCGCGTTCCGCTCTGATGCACGTCACCGGTCGTCTGGCCCTGCTCGTCGCCCTCGGCGTCCTCCCACTGATCCTGCTCACCTCCGCGGGGGCCGGACCCTGGACCGTCGTCGGTGGCTGGCTCGCGCTGTGCGCGGGGTTGACGGCGGCCGACGTCCTGCTCGCCGCGAGCCCCCGCGCGATCGAGATCACCCGGCGGCTCCCCGAACGCGCTCTGCGGGATGAACCGGTCGCGGGAGAAGTGCGGGTCCGCAACCTGGGCCGCCGGATGCTGCGCGCCCGCGTGCGCGACGCGTGGCAGCCCACGGCAGGGGCCCCACCCGAGCGGCTGCGATTCGTCGTGCCGCCGGGCGAACGTCGAGGTGCCCCGCTGCCGCTCCTTCCCCGGCGTCGCGGCGAGCTACGGAGCGAGTTCGTCGTCGTGCGGTCGGACGGGCCGTTGCGCCTGGCCGGGCGGCAGGCGACGATCCCGGCACCGGCGAGGCTGCGCGTTCTCCCGCCCTTCACGTCGCGGCGGCATCTGCCCTCGCGTCTGGCGCGTCTGCGCGAGCTCGACGGCAACACGACCCTCCAGGTGCGCGGTGCCGGGACGGAGTTCGACAGCCTGCGCGAGTACGTCCGCGGCGACGACGTGCGCTCGATCGACTGGCGCGCCACGGCACGCGCGGGAACGACGATGCTGCGCACCTGGCGGCCGGAGCGCGACCGGCACGTCGTGATCGTCATCGACACCGGTCGGACGGCCGCGGCGCGGGTGGGCGACGGCACCCGGCTCGACGCCGCGATGGAGGCGGCACTGCTCCTCTCCGCCCTCGCGGTGCGGGCGGGCGACCACGTGCACCTGCTGATGTTCGACCGGGTGACCCGGGCCCGCGTCACCCGCGTGGACGGCTCGGGACTGCTCCCCGCACTCGTGGACGCGATGGCGCCCGTCGAACCGCAGCTCATCGACACCGACTGGGATGCCGCCTTCACCCAGGTGCGCGGTCTCACGCAGCGCCCGGCTCTCGTCGTGCTGGTGACCGCCGCCGACGATCCGGAGGCGGCGCGCGCGTTCCTCGCGTCCCTCCCCGCCGTGGCGGCGCGGTCGCGCCTGCTCGTGGCGACGGCCACCGACGGCCCCGGCGAGGCACCCGAGCTCGACGACGCCGCCGCCGTCTATGCCGCTGCGGCGGTGGAGCGTGCGCGGTCCGACGCCGATCGCGTGCGCGAGGCCGTCGTGAGGGCGGGCGGCGATGCCGTCTCGGCCTCGGCCGACGACCTGCCCCCGCTCGTGGCCGACCGGTATCTCGCACTCAAGGCGGCCGGGCGACTCTGACGACGCCGGTTCACCGCCGCGGGTCGAGCCGCGCTAAGCGCCGCGACACCATGACGGCACCGTCGGGACGGCGACGAACTCGGCATCCGCTGGCGTAGCACACACTCCCCATGCAGCCGGTCGCATACGTCGCGGCTTATCCTGGGGGGTACCCTTCCAGCCGCCGGCGTGTCCCTCCGCGCGCGGCTCGGCCGTCTACGCACAGGATGCGGGAGCTCTCTTGCCAGGAAACGCCACCACTCGCTTCGACGATGTGGCCCTCGTCTCGGTGGCCAGCGTGCTGCCCAGCCGCGTGACCACCTCCGACGACATCGAAGAGAGGCTGGCGCCGGCCCTGTCGCGACTGAAGCTCAAGCCCGGACTGCTGCGACGCGTCGCGGGAGTGGTGGAGCGGCGCAACTGGGCCGAGGGAGAGTCGTCCGACGAGGCGACGATCGCCGCGGGCAAGCAGGCGCTCGCCGAGGCGGGAGTCGATCCGAGCGAGATCGGCCTCATCATCAACACCTCGGTCACCCGCAAGCACCTCGAGCCGTCGGTGGCGGTGCGACTGCACCACGGGCTCGGGCTGCCGAGCTCGGCGATCAACTTCGACGTCGCCAACGCCTGCCTCGGATTCATCAACGGGATGAGCCTGGCCGCCGGGATGATCCAGTCCGGCCAGGTCAAGTACGCCCTCATCGTCAACGGCGAGGATGCCGACGAGATCCAGGTCAACACGATCAACCGCCTCGTGCGGGAGGACCTCGACCGGGATGCGTTCATGCAGGAGTTCGCGTCGTTGACGCTCGGCTCCGGCGCGGCCGCCGCGGTACTCGGCCGCGCGAGCGACCACCCCGAGGGCCACCGGATCGTCGGGGGCGTGACGCGCGCCGCGACCCAGTTCTACGACCTCTGCGTCGGCAGCGTCGACGGCATGTTCACCGACGCGAAGGCTCTGCTCAAGGGCGGTCTCGACCTCGTCGTCTCGGCATGGAAGGAAGCCCGGGGAGAGTTCTCCTGGACGGGCATGGACCGGTACATCACCCATCAGGTGTCGTCGGTGCACACCTCCGCGATCGTCCGGGCCGCCAAGCTCGACCGTGGCCGCGTCCCCGTCACCTACCCGCACCTGGGGAACGTGGGGCCCGCCTCCATCCCGATCACCCTGGCCGAGGAGCAGAAGACCCTGCGCCGCGGCGACCGCGTGCTGCTGATGGGAGTGGGCTCCGGGCTGAACACCGGGATGCTGGAGCTGGCCTGGTGACGGTCACCGGCCTGTCCGCGACCCTTCCCCCGGCCGGGCTCCCCGGCCTCGATCCCGCCCTGTCGCGCCTGGTCGAAGTGGAGGGCACCGCGGCCGACGCCGGCCACCGTCGTACGTGGCACATCCTCGACACCGGCGACGCGCTCGCCGATCGCGGGATCGTCGCCCAGGGAACGATCGTCGCGGTGCACGGCAACCCGACCTGGTCGTACCTGTGGCGCGCGCTCGTGAACGCGTCCCTCGCGCGGGCCGAGGCGGGGGCTCCCGCGTGGCGCGTCGTCGCCGTGGACCAGCTGGAGATGGGCTTCTCCGACCGGACCGACCTGCGTCGTACGCTCGCTCAGCGCATCGCCGACCTCTCCGGCCTGATCGAGGCCCTCGGCATCCCGGGTCCGATCGTGACCATCGGCCACGACTGGGGCGGGCCGGTGTCGCTCGGCTGGGCCGTGCGCAATCCCGCGCGCCTGGCCGCCGTCATCGCGCTCAACACCGCCGTGCACCACGCGGAGGACGCGCCGCTGCCGTTCCCGCTGCGCGTCGCGACCGCGCGCGGCGTGCTCGCTGCGGGCACGACGGGGACGACGGCGTTCCTCGACACGACGCTCGCGCTCGCCGACCTCGACCCCGCGGTGCGCGCGGCGTTCCGCGCACCGTACGCCACCGTGGCGCGCCGACGAGGCGTCGGGGGATTCGTCGCCGACATCCCGGCCACCGCGGACGACGAGAGCACCCCGGCGCTGCGGAGCCTCTCCGCAGGGCTGCGCGACCTCGACGTCCCCGCCCTTCTGCTCCGCGGCCCGAAGGACCCGGTGTTCCTCGAGGCTCACCTCGACGACCTCGTCGACCGTCTGCCGCACGCCGACGTCCACCGCTTCGAGGGCGCGGGGCACCTGCTGGCCGAGGAGCGTCCGTACGCCGACGCGGTGCTGGACTGGCTCGATCACCGCGTCTCGGCCGGCGCGGATGCCGCGTCCCCGACGCACGTCGACGACACCCCGGCGCCCGCGCCCCTGTGGGAGGCCCTCGAGGCGCGCCGCGCGGACGACGACGTCGCGGTCATCGACATGGCCAGCGGCTCCGCCGACGCCCCGCTGCGGGTGAGCTGGCGACAGCTCGCCGCCCGCGTGGACGAGCTCGCCGCGGGTCTCGACGTCCTCGGCGTCCGCGCGGGCGACCGCGTCTCGCTGCTCGTCCCCCCGGGCCCCACGCTCACCGCCGTGCTGTACGCGTGCCTGCGCATCGGCGCCGTCGTCGTCGTGGCCGACCGGGGTCTCGGCATCCGGGGGCTGTCCCGCGCCGTCCGCGGGGCCGTGCCCGACGTCGTCATCGGCGAGCTCGCGGGGCTCGCCGCCGCGCGCGCGCTCGGCTGGCCGGGACGCCGCATCGCGGCCGCGGCCCTCCCCGCCGCCGCGATGCGCGCCCTCGGGGTCGAGGCGAGTCTCGCCGAGATCGCCCGGGCGGGCCGCGGTCGGGCGCTCCCCGTCCCGCCGGACGCCGACGCGGATGCCGCGATCCTCTTCACGTCCGGGTCCACGGGACCCGCGAAGGGCGCCGTGTACACGCATCGCCAGCTCTCGTCGCTGCGGAACGCCCTCGCGGAGCACTTCGACGTCGGCCCCGACACCGGACTCGTGACGGGCTTCGCCCCCTTCGCGCTGTTGGGCCCGGCCCTCGGCACGCGTTCGGCGACCCCCGACATGGACGTGTCCGCGCCGCGCACGCTCACGGCATCCGCGGTCGCCGCCGCCGTCCGAGCCTCGGACGCGGGCATCGTCTTCCTCTCCCCCGCCGCCGTCCGCAACGTGGTTGCCAGCGCCGACGCGCTGGGGTCCGAGGAACGGGCGGCGCTCGAGCGCGTGCGCACGTTCCTGTCCACCGGGGCGCCCGTCGGGACCCCCCTGCTGCGCCAGGCGCAGCGCCTCATGCCGAACGCGACCGCCCACACGCCGTACGGGATGACGGAGTGCCTGCTCGTCGCGGACGTCACGCTGCCCGAGATCGAGGAGGCCGACGCCTCCGCCGATCGCGGCGTGTGCGTGGGGGCGCCCATCGGTCGGGGCCGCGTCCGCATCGCGGCGCTCGACGCCCGGGGGCGCGCCACCGGAACCCCCACGACCGACGCCGGGGTCACGGGCGAGGTCGTGATCAGCGCGCCGCACCTCAAGCGCGGCTACTTCCGGCTCCACCTCACCGACCGCGAGGCGACGCGCGATCTCGACGACCTCCGGGGCCGGTGGCATCGCACCGGCGACGTCGGCCACCTCGACACGGCCGGACGGCTCTGGATCGAGGGGCGGCTCCCCCACGTCATCACGACCTCCGAAGGCCCGGTCACGCCGGTCGGCATCGAGCAGGACGTCGAGGCGGCACCCGGTGTCGTCCGCGCCGCCGCCGTCGGGGTCGGTCCGGTCGGACGCCAGGTGATCGCCGTGGTGATCGAACGGGACCCGGCCGTGCGGCGCCCGGGCGTGGCATCCGCGGGTCTGACCGAGGTCGTGCGGGCCGCGACCGCGCTGCCGATCGCGGCCGTGCTCGTCGTGCCCGCGCTGCCGACGGACATCCGCCACAACTCCAAGATCGACCGCTCGCGCCTCGCGCGGTGGGCCGAGCGCGTGCTCGCCGGCGAGAAGCCGACGGCGCCGTGAGAGTCCTCGCCACCGGCGCGTCCGGCTTCCTCGGTCGCGCCGTCGTCCGCGCGCTGCAGGACGCCGGCCACGTGGTCCGGACACTGCAGCGGCGCCCGTCGGGGGTGCCCGGCGCCGAGGACCACCTCGGCTCGGTGACCGACCCGGATGCCACGGCCGCCGCCGTAGACGGGGTCGACGCCGTCGTCCACCTGGCCGCGAAGGTGTCTCTCGCGGGCGACCCGGGCGAGTTCCACGCCGTCAACGTCGAGGGGACGCGGACGCTCCTCGACGCCGCCGCAGCCGCCGGGGTCACGCGCATCGTGCACGTCTCGTCGCCGTCCGTCGCCCACGCCGGGCACGCGCTGGCCGGGGTGGGCGCCGAACCCGCCGACCCGCTCGGCGCCCGCGGCGAGTACGCCCGCACCAAGGCCCAGGCCGAGCTGCTCGCCCTCTCGCGCGCCGGCGACTCGGCATCCCTCGTCGCGATCCGCCCGCACCTCGTCTGGGGTCCCGGCGACACGCAGCTCATCGCGCGCGTCGTCGACCGCGCCCGTCGCGGTCGGCTGCCGCTGCTCAACGGCGGCACGGCCCTGATCGACTCCACCTACGTCGACAACGCCGCGTCCGGGATCGTCGCGGCCCTCGAGCACGTCGACGACGTCAGCGGACGCGCGTACGTGCTGACCAACGGCGAACCGCGGCCCGTGGGCGACCTGCTCGCCGGGATCTGTCTCGCCTCCGGCGTGCGGCCGCCGCGGTTCAGCATCCCCGCCGGGCTGGCGCGCGCGGCCGGCGGTCTCGTCGAGCGCGTGTGGGCCGTCCGCCCCGGCGCCGATGAACCGCCGATGACCCGTTTCCTCGCCGAGCAGCTCTCCACGGCGCACTGGTTCGATCAGACCGAGATCCGCCGCGACCTCCGGTGGAAGCCTGCCGTCTCGATCGACGAGGGCCTGCGCCGTCTCGCCCGCGCGTAGCCTCCCTGCGCGCCGCACTCTGCTGCGCGCCGCACCCCCCTCTCCCCGATAAACGCGATCCACGACGAGAAACGCCACGGCATCCCGTTTCTCGCCGCCAATCGCGTTTATCGCGCTGGTGCGGCGTCGCTCCGGCAACGGCAGCACCGGAACAGCGGCCGAGACAACGGCGGAAGGCCCGCCCCACGGGGGGACGGGCCTTCCGGCGGATGCCGCGGGCACAGGGCCGCGCGGCGCGGGACTCAGACCAGGTCGAACCGGTCGAGCTCGGTGACCTTGCGCCACGCGGCGACGAAGTCGTGCACGAACTTCACCTTCGCGTCGTCGGAGGCGTAGACCTCGGCGAGCGCACGGAGCTCCGAGTTCGAGCCGAACACGAGGTCGACGCGCGTGCCGATGCCGACCTTCTCGCCCGAGCCGTCCTTCGTGCCCTCGAACGCGTGCTTGCCGGAGTCCAGCGGCTTCCACGTCGTGCCGAGGTCGAGGAGGTTGACGAACACGTCGTTGGTCAGCGCGCCGGGGGTCGCGGTGAACACGCCCCAGTCCGAGCCGTCCCAGTTCGCGCCGATCGCGCGGAGGCCGCCGACGAGCACCGTCGTCTCGGGCGCCGTGAGCGTCAGCAGGTTCGCCTTGTCGAGCAGCAGGTACTCGGCGGGGAGCCGCGTCTCGCGCGAGGCGTAGTTGCGGAAGCCGTCGGCGATCGGCTCGAGCCAGCGGAACGAGTCGACGTCGGTCTGCTCCTGCGTCGCGTCGGTGCGGCCCGGGGTGAAGGGCACCTCGACCTCGACGCCACCGGCCCGCGCGGCCTGCTCGACGCCGGCGTTGCCGGCGAGCACGATCAGGTCGGCGATCGAGACCTTCTTACCGTCCGCCGCCTGCGCGTCGAACTCGGCCTTGACGTTCTCCAGGACCGAGAGCACGGATGCCAGCTGCTCGGGGTTGTTGACCGTCCAGCTCTTCTGCGGCTCGAGGCGGATGCGCGCGCCGTTGACGCCGCCGCGCTTGTCGCTGCCGCGGAAGGTCGAGGCCGCCGCCCACGTCGTGGTCACGAGCTGCGCCACCGACAGGCCGCTGTCGAGGATCCGCTGCTTCAGCGCCGCGGCGTCGGCCGCGTCGATGAGCGGGTGGTCGACCGCGGGCACGGGGTCCTGCCAGTCGAGCACCTCGGCCGGGACCTCGGACCCGAGGTACCGGGCGCGGGGTCCCATGTCGCGATGGGTCAGCTTGAACCACGCGCGGGCGAAGGCATCCTGGAACGCCGCCGGGTCCTCGGCGAAGCGACGCGAGATCTTCTCGTACGCCGGGTCGACGCGCAGCGCGAGGTCGCTCGTGAGCATGCGCGGCTCGCGGCGGCCCTCGGAGTGGGCCAGAGGAACGAGGCCCTCGCCCCCGCCGTTGACGGGACGCCACTGGTGCGCGCCGGCGGGGCTCTGGAAGAGCTCCCACTCGTAGGCGAACAGGATGTGGAAGAACTCGTTGTCCCAGCGGGTGGGGTGGTAGGTCCACGTGACCTCGAGTCCACTCGAGATCGTGTCGTCGCCCTTGCCGGAACCGAAGTCGCTCTTCCAGCCGAAGCCCTGGTCCTCGATGTCACCGGCCTCGGGGTTGGGGCCGACGTGGCTGTCGCTGGCCGCACCGTGCGTCTTGCCGAAGGTGTGACCGCCGGCGATGAGGGCGACCGTCTCCTCGTCGTTCATGGCCATGCGACCGAACGTCTCGCGGATGTCGTGCGCCGAGAGCTGCGGGTCGGGGGTGCCGTTGGGGCCCTCGGGGTTGACGTAGATGAGACCCATCTGCACCGCGGCGAGAGGCTTCTCGAGGTCGCGGTTCCCGGTGTAGCGCTCGTCGCCGAGCCAGGTGGTCTCGGGACCCCAGTACACGTCGTCGTCGGGCTCCCAGACGTCGGCGCGTCCGCCGGCGAAGCCGAAGGTCGGGAAGCCCATGTCCTCCAGCGCGACGTTGCCGGCGAGGATCATGAGGTCGGCCCACGAGATCGACTGCCCGTACTTCTTCTTGATGGGCCAGAGGAGGCGGCGGGCCTTGTCGAGGTTGACGTTGTCGGGCCAGCTGTTCAGCGGCGCGAACCGCTGCATGCCGGCACCGGCACCGCCGCGGCCGTCGGTGACGCGGTACGTGCCGGCGCTGTGCCACGCCATGCGGATGATGAGGGGGCCGTAGTGACCGAAGTCGGCGGGCCACCAGTCCTGCGACGTCGTGAGCGCCTGCTGGATGTCCTTCTTCACGGCATCCAGGTCAAGGGCTTCGAACGCGGCGGCGTAGTCGAAGTCGGCCCCCAGCGGGTCGCGCTTCTCGTTGTTCTTCGCGAGGATCTTCACGTTCAGGCTGTCGGGCCACCACACGCGGTTGGCCGACCCGCGGGTCGGGTGGGGCAGGGCGCCGGCCGGCTCGCTGTCGGCGGGGGCTTCGCCCACCGGCAGCCGGTTGTCGTCGGGGGCGGCACCGTCGGGGAAGACGGGGCACCCGTTCAGAGCGTCGCTCATCGGGATCCTCTCGGTTTTTCGGCTTCGTTCGATGCTCGACAGTCGGGACAGACGCCCCAGAACGTCACCTCGGCGGTCTCGATGAGGAAACCGCTCCCCTCCGGCACGTGCAGGCACGGTGCGGCGCCCACGACGCAGTCCACGTCGTCGACCCGGCCGCAGCCGGTGCACACGACGTGGTGGTGGTTGTCCCCGACCCGCAGCTCGAACATGCCGGGGTGTCCGGCGGGCTCGATGCGCCGCGCCAACCCCGCATCGGCGAAGTCGCCGAGGGCGTTGTAGACCGACTGCATGCTGGTTCCGGGCAGGGTCTCCCGGATGGTGTCGAAGACGTCGTCGGCGGTGGCGTGCGGGCGGGAGCGCAAAGCCCCCAGGACCGCGACGCGCGTCGCGGTGACCCGCAGCCCCGCGCCGCGCAGCAGCGCGTCCGCGGGGGTATCCGTCCGATCGTCGAGCATGGTTCCACCCTACGTAGTTTTGAGTGAATCAAAAATGACGCGCCGGGGAACGACGAGAATCGCGGATGCCTCAGCCCGACGTCAGCGTCGGTGTGCCGGCCTCGTACTCGGTGACGTCGCCCGTCTCGCCCGCACGGTGAGCCCGGCGCCCGAGCACGAGCATGTAGGCGAGGAACACGCCGAGCGCGGCGGCACCGATCGCGATCTTCACCTGCCACGGCAGCGTGGACGGCGTCACGAACCCCTCGACCAGCCCCGAGAGTCCGAGCGCGAACACGAGCCCCACCGCCACGGTCGCCAACGACCGGCCACCCGCGGCGAGCGCCGCGGATCGCGTCCGGCGACCCGGGGCGACCCAGGCCCAGAAGATGTGGAGACCCGCCGCGCCGGCGACGAAGATCGCCGTCAGCTCGAGCAGACCGTGCGGGAGGATGAACTGGAAGAACACGTCCGCCCGGTCGAAGGCGATCATGACGGCCGCCGACGACCCCACCCCGACGGCGTTCTGCATCAGCACCATCAACGGCCAGAACCCGGTCACCCCGAACAGCACGCACTGCGCCGCGATCCACGCGTTGTTCGTCCACACCGTGCCGGCGAAGATCGCGTTCGGATTCTCGCGGTAGTACTGCACGAACTGTTCGTCGGCGTAGTTCTGCAGCTCGCTGCGCGCGCCGAGGGCGGCGACCGCGCGGGGATCGGACGAGATCCACAACCCGATCAGCGTCGCCACCACCACGAAGGCCACCGCGACGGCGAGCGTCGTCCACCGGACGCGGTACAGCGCCGCGGGGAGCTGCAGGAGGAAGAACCGCGGCGCCTGTCGCAGCACGTTCTCGCGGACACCGGTGAGCCGCAGCCGGGTGCGGGCGAGCAGGATCGAGACGTAGTCGCCCTGCGGCGTGCGACCCGCGGACGTCTTGATGTCGGCGAGGTCCGCCGATGCCGCACGATAGCGGGTGACGAGCTCGTCCACCTCCGGGCCCGTCAGTCGCCGCGTGCGACCCAGTTCGTCGAGCCGAGCCCACTCCTCCCGTCGCGCGGCCGTGAGGGCGTCGAGGTCCATGTGGTCAACTGTACGCATGGCCTCCCCCGCGACCCCCTCCTCCCCCGGGGTCTCGCGCGCGCACATCGACGCGGACGAGACGCTGACCGGAGAAGCCGTCGCGTTGGACGTCCAGCCGCTCGGTTTCTTCCTGCGGGCGGTCGGATGCCTCATCGACATGGTCGCGGGGATCATCCTGCTGATCGCGGGGTCGGTGTTCCTGTCCGTGCTCGTCGCCGGCGGCACCATTCCCGACAGCGCCTTCCGCATCGGCCTGATCACGCTCCTCGTCGTCGTCATGGTCGTGATCCCGACGGCCGTCGAGACGCTTTCGCGGGGGCGGAGCCTCGGCCGGTGGGCGGTCGGTGGACGCATCGTGCGCGTCGACGGCGGTGCGGCCGGTTTCCGGCATGCCTTCATCCGCGCGTTGGTGGGCGTGCTCGAACTGTGGTTCACGCTCGGCGGGATCGCCGCGATCGTCGGCATGTTCACTCCGCGCGCCCAGCGCCTGGGCGACCTGCTGGCCGGGACCGCGTCCGAGCGGACCCGCACCCGTCCGCTCCCCGCGGCGGCACCCGGCGTCCCACCGGGGATGGAGGACTGGGCCGCGGTCGCCGACGTCTCGCGCCTGCCCGATCGTCTTGCAGCGCGCATGGCGCAGTTCGTCCGCGGCGCCGACGCCCTGGAGCCGGGCGCGCGGGCGCGCGTGGCCGCGGGACTCGCGGAGGCGGTGGCGCCCTACGTGGCGCCGATCCCGGCCGTCGACCCCGAGACCCTGGTGCGCGCGGCTGCGGCGGTGCGTCGCGAGCGCGAGTACCGCGCGTTGATGCTCGAGAACGAGCGCGCGGCCTCCCTCACCGAACGCGCGTGAGTCGCCGGGATGTGTCGCCTCGCTCCGGGATCAGGCGACAGATCGTGGCGACTCGCGCTTCTCGGCCGAGTCAGGCGCGCAGCGTCTCGTGGCGCACGACGACCCACCCGCGCGGAACCGACAGGCGGTCGGCGTGCAGCGCGCACAGATCGTGGGCGTGCGGGTCGCCCGCACGGCCGAGGGGTCCGAGGGCGGCCATCTGGTCGCCGTAGTCGTAGGTGAGGGTGCTCATCGCCTCGCGGGCGCATCCCACCTTCGAGCAGAGTCTGTCGCGCATCGCGGGTCAGCCTAGGCCGATGCCGGCGCCGGCCGGCGACGCCGCGCCGCGCGGCGCAGGGTGCGACGAGGGGATACCACGGCAGACCCGGCACGCGGGCCGAACGTAGGATGGGCGCATGCGTCGTCGAACCCGTGAGGCCCGTCCGGTCGCGCGCCCCTCGCGCCACGGCCGTCACGGCCGAGAGAACCGCAGTCCCGTGGTCCGACCGCCGCTCCCGCCGCTGGACACGCGCATCGAGCGCTTCGACATCGCGGTGAGCACCGCTGCGGAGTTCCTGCGCTCGGCCTGGAGCGATCTGCGCGACGTGTCGTTCGAGATCGGCATCATGCCGCCCGCGGCCACCGGCGCGATCCCCCGGTGGCAGGTGCTGCGGGAGCAGAAGCGCATCATCCTCTACCGCGTGCCCATCGAACGTCTCGGACACCCTCACGTCGACGACGACCTGCACCGCCGCATGATGATCGAAGGGGCCGTGTTCCGCGCGGCCGCCGAGTATCTCGACCGCGATCCGTGGGATCTCGGCCCCGAGCGCTTCCGGTTCCTCTGAGCCCCGGTCGCGCGACTCAGGGCAGGACCGTGATCGCTCCCGCGGCGGCATCGGCCGGCCACAGCGGGTAGCCGGCGAGCGCGCCCGGCGCCGAGTAGGAGACCGCGGCGGTGACGGGGCGGTCCGGGCTCAGCTCGTAGACACCCGCGTCGACCGGGACGGCCGCGGACCCGCCCGCCGGCACCGACACGGTCACCGGGTCGCCGCCGGCCTGCGGCGTCAGCGTCACCGCGGCGGGTTCTCCGTCGGCATCCGCCGCCACCACGAGGGTCGCCCCCGATCCGGGCGCGACCGCCACGAGACCGGATGCCGCGAAGGTCGGCGCGGGTGAATACCAGGCGAAGTCCGCGCCCTCGCCGAATCCGGTCGTCGACCACGCGCCCCCGACGACGGGTTGGGTGGCGGCGATCGAGACGGTGTAGGCCCCGGGCGTCAGGTTCGAAAGGTCGAGGGACGTGGGGGTTCCGGCGGGAAGCTCCAGGGTCCGCGGATCCTCCGCGGGCGTGCCGCTCCCCACCGCGGTGATGGTCACGGTCGCGGACGCGGTCGTCCCGGGCGCGAGCAGACGGAGGACCGTACCGGCATCCCCGCCCGATCCGGTGACGACCTGGATGCCGGGGATCACGAGCGACGTCGACGCTTGCGCGAGCGGCGCGGCCTGGTCGCTCCCGCCGGGCAGGAGCACGCGCGTGAGGCTCGCCTGCAGCGACGCCCGCACGGGAGCACCCGTGGCGACCACGCGGACCACCGGGCTCTCTTCGCCCAGGAGCAGTCCGGCGAGGGGGATGACGCGCTGGCCGCCGGCGGGGACGACGATGCCGGTGCCCGAGGCGGGCGTGACCACGCCCTGTGCGCCGTACACCGACAACTGCACGGTCGCGGCGACGTCGCCCGGGTTGCCGAGGACCACGAGGTCGTTCGCGCCGGTCGTGCTCGCGCCGGCCACGAGCCAGGACTCGGCGAGCGGCGGTCGGCAGGCCGAGGCGCTGAAGCCGATCAGGTCGGGCGACGCGGCGGTCGCCGACCCGGCGGCGGCGTACGGGGCGGCGGTGCGGTCGGCCGGTTGCGCGCGGAACACCGTGGCATCCCCCGATCCGTCGGTGGTCGCGCCGGAGAGCGTCGACGTCTCCGCCTCGGTGGAGTCCGGACCGGAAACGGTGGTCTGGGGGGCGGCGACGCTCAGCGCGCCGGCCGATTCGGCGGTGCGGCCGAGCGCGAAGACCGGCCCGTCGCACGCGAGCACGGTGTCGGAGGGCGCGGGCGTGACCTCCACGCGGACCGGCTCGGCGACGAGACTCGGCCACGGGGCGGCGATCCCGGCGACGGCGCCGACGACGACCGCCGCGGCCACGGCACCCCCCACGAGGACGCGGGCGCCGGTGGTGGCCACGCGGACCAGACGACGATCGCTCATCGGTTACCTCCCCGGACGAAGCCGACGGTGCGCGGGGTGCGCCGGGCGACGCGTCGCGACGCGGCCGTCGGGACGGCCAGGAGCAGCGCGATGACGAGCACCGCGATCCATGCGGCCGCCACGAGTTGCTGCAGGCGGGTCTGGTTGGCGTCCAGCGCCGCGCGGGGCTCGACGCCGGACGTGACGCGCCACAGGTCGCCGCGGGCGGTGGCCCCCACGGCGTCGAGCGAGTCGCGCTGGTCGAGCGACGTCGCCGCCGTCAGTCGGGCTCCGCGGATCACGTCGTCCTCTCCTCCGGGGCCGGGCTCCAGCAGGACGAAGCCGATGCCGCGCGCCGCGAGGGCGGCCACGGCATCCTCCGACGACGGCGTGACGAGGTCGGCGGCGAGGGCTGCCAGCTCCTGGTCGGCGGGTCGCGCCTGTGTTCGCGTGGCATCGAGGGTGCTCTGTCCGCCGAGCGTCGCACTCCCGCCCCACACGACGTCGACGCGGAGGCCGTCCGCGCGGGGGTCGAGCACGATCGTCCCGACGGAGGTCGAGCCCCGCCCCTCCGCGGCGACGAAGGCGGGAAGGGTCGACACGGGGCCGTTGGTGAGCTCGGCGCGCGAGGGGTCGGACGTCGTCGCGGTGAGCGAGGGGGCCACGGCGACCGCGAGGGCCGCGAGGGTCAGCACGGCGGCGATCGGGCGCAGCACGCGGACGCGCTCGACGATCCCGGAGTCCAGCGCGGTGACGGCCGCCCCGACCACACCGAGCCACGCCAGGCTCAGCCCGGCCCCGGGCCAGAGGGGCACGGGTGTCGCATGGTCGAACGAGACGGCGACGCCGACGGCCGCGAACGCCGTGGCCAGGCCCGTCGCGGCGATGAGGAGCAGCCCGGTCGCGGTGAGCCATCGCGGCGTGAGGACGGCGAGCAGCGCCAGGACCGCGAGCGGCGCAGCGAGCAGGGCGATCCACCACACCGGTCCCCCGGTGAGCGCCGCCCATCCCCCGGGGTCGGACGTGGGGAAGCCGGCCGCGAGGAGGGCGCGACCGAGCGGGTCGGCGGTGGCTTCGTCCCCCGCGAACGGGACGCCCGGGTCGGCCAGGAGTCCCCACGGATTGCCGAGTCTCACCTGCGTCCAGACAAGCGGTGCGAACACCACGATCGAGGGAACCAGGAGCCACACGACCCGGGCGATCCCCCGCGGCGCGACCAGTGCCACCACGACGAGCGCGGCCGACCACAGCACCACGACCGCCGGGGCGAGGGACGGGGCGCACGCGAGGACGGCGACGAGGAGGATGGATGCCGCCCCGGCGGGCGCCCATGACCGGTGCGCGACGCTCGCAGCGAAGAAGAGCCAGGGCAGCAGCAGATGCAGGAGGAGCGGCGCGGGACGCCCCTCGACGAGGGCGGCGAGGAAAGTGGGCGCCAGCGCCCAGGCGAGCGCCGCGGTGATGCGCAGCAGGGAGGACTCGGTCACGCGCGTCGCCGCGAACCACCCGCCCAGCACCGCGAGCGGCAGCGCCAGGATCCACAGCACGACGAGCGCGCGGGACGGTTCGGCCGGAGACAGCGAGCCGATGAGGGCGATCAGGGCCGAGAACGGGTCGGCGGGTCCCACGACGTCGAGACCGAGGGGACGGGCGCCCCACGCGGCGTCCTGCCACAGGCCCGCGACGGTCGCCCGCAGGGGCGCGAGGCCACCGCCTCCGAGCACCGGCCACGCGAGCAGCGGCGCGAACAGCAGCGCCGAGACCGCCAGCGCACCGAGGACCGCCCAGGCCCCGCCGCCGACGAAGAAGCGCAACTCCGACCGGACCGGGGCGTCGCTCTCGGCCGCGTCGCCCTCCCACCGCAGCCGCATCTCCGATCGGGAGACGCGCAGCGGCGCGATGCGGGACCATCCCACCGAGCGGACCGCCCGGATGCGGCGCCGCGCACGGGCGACCGCCGCCATCCGCGCCATCACCAGGAGGGTCGCGCCCCACTCGGGGGCGACCTTGTGCGGGACCTTCCCCACGAGGTGGACGATGGTGCGCCACAGCGCCAGCGGCAGGAACGAGAGCCAGTGCAGGACGACCGCGGCGGCCGGCGCGTACGCCAGACGGCGATGCAGCTGCGCGGTGCGCTCGGCGAAAGCGCGGCGCCGTGCGCGCTTGCGCCCGCGGGCCATGGCGGCCACGCCGTCGCCGGCGACGGCGACGCGGGCCGCGGGGACGAGCGACACGCGGTCGGCGGCGAGGCGGGCGCGGACGGCGAGGTCGAGCCCCTCGTCGGCACCCCCGAGCGCCGGGTCGAGGCCGCCGAGCGCCCGCCAGGAGTCCCGGTGGACGAGCATGCCGCGGACGTCGGCGCCCAGCACGTCCGCGTCCCCGTCTCGCTGACCCTGGTCCAGTTCGCCGGCGGCGAGCTCGACGGTGCGGCCGTACCGGGTCATGCTGACGCCGAGCGAGACGATCTCGGCCGGGTCGTCCCACGCGACGAGCTTGGGGGCCGCCACGGCGAGCGAGGACGAGAGTTCGAGCGCGCCGGCGAGACGCAGGAGGGCGTCGGGATCGGGAGCGGTGTCCTGCGCGAGGAGCCAGACCGCGTCTCCGGTCAGCCGGGGGGTCGCCAGGGCCGTGGCCGCGGCGAAGGTCGTGCCGGCGGAGGCCGTGATGACGCCCTCGGCACCGGATGCCGCGGCGATGCGCGTCAGTGCGGGGTCGTTCCCGCACAGCACGATCGTGAGCGCGTCCACGGGGCGCGTCTGAGCAGCCAACGCTTCGAGGGTGCGCGTGAGGTGGGGGGCGGCGGGGATGCGGCCCTCGGGGCGGACCACGAGGACGGCGTGTACACGGGCGGGCATGGCGTGGTCAGCCTAGGCGGGGCGCTCCGCGTTCGCGGACGCCGCGCCGATTCGCAGCGGATCCCTCAGGAAGCGGACCGCGGATGCCGGAGGTCAGGCGCGACGCTTGAGCTTGCGGCGCTCGCGCTCGCTGAGACCGCCCCAGATTCCGAAGCGCTCGTCGTTCTGCAGGGCGTACTCGAGGCACTCGGACTTCACGTCGCACGAGGTGCAGATGCGCTTGGCGTCGCGGGTCGAGCCGCCCTTCTCCGGGAAGAAGGCCTCGGGGTCCGTCTGGGAGCACAGAGCGTCGGTCTGCCAGGCGAGGGTGTTCTCTTCGACGGAGTCGATGTCGCGTCGGACACCCGGGACCCCCAGGTCGACCGGATCGACGAACCAGTTGTCCGGGACACCGGACCGGTACTGCGATGTCGCCATCTCGCCCTCCCCCTCGTTCGATCCCCTGACGCTGGCGCGTACCAGTAATTACACCCGTGTCATTCGGATTGGTCAAGTCGCGGATCGTAAACCCTCAACGGCGAGGTGAACCTTCACGACGCTCCGTCGGCGTGTCGCGTCACTCCCCGGGCATCGCGACGAAGACCTCGCCGTTCTCGACCGACAGGGGCGACTCGTCGGGCGTGATCACCGCAGCGTGTCCCGGGCTCAGAGTCACGCTCGCCCCGGAGGCACCGGTGACGACGGCCTCTCCCCCCACCGCGAGGGCGATCGAGACGCCCGCGAGGGACACCGTGCCCGACGTGTCGCCGGGCACGTGGGCGAGGGCGAAATCGGGGATGCCGGGGGCGAAGAGCTCCGTGCCCGCCTCGCCGGGGCGGGGAGCGAGCACGGGGGGAGCGGCGGGACGGAAGTCGACGAGCCCGAGGAGCTCCGGCACGTCGATGTGCTTGGGCGTCAGCCCCCCGCGCAGCACGTTGTCGCTGGCGGCCATGATCTCCACACCGAGGCCGGCGACGTACGCGTGCAGCACTCCCGCGGGGACGAAGATCGCCTCGCCGCGGCGCAGCTCGACGAGGTTCATCAGCAGGGCGACGACGATGCCCGGGTCCCCGGGGTAGGCGGCATCCAGCTCACGGACGAGGCGGAGCTCCCCCGCGAACTCCCCGGACTCCACGGAAGCCGCGGCCGAGACGATCTGCTCGATCGCCGCGGCGTCGGCCTCACCGAGCGCCCACGCGATCGCCGCGCGGAGGGCGGCGGCCGGGTCGTCGGCATCCAACAACCCGCCGAGGGTCCGCACACCGTCGCCCGTCCCGAGCGCGGCGACCAGACGTCGCGTCGCGTCGATGTCGCGCAGCCCCGCGAGCGCGGTGAACGTGTCGCTCAGGGCGACGATGACCTCGGGCTTGTGGTTGTCGTCCTTGTAGTTGCGGTGACCCGCATCGCGCGGCACGCCCGCTGCCTCTTCGCGGGCGAAGCCCTCGACGGCCTGGTCCTTCGACGGGTGCACCTGGATCGACAGCGGCGCCCCCGCCGCCAGGAGCTTCAGCAGATACGGCAGCCGCGCCGGCACGCCCGCGGCGCCCGCGTGGGCGCCCAGCCACGCATCGAGGGTCCGATCGGAGCCGTCGTGCACGAGCGCCGGCGACCCGGGGTGGTCGCCGAACCACACTTCGGCCTCCGGGGAGCCGGACGGCGCCCGCCCCTCGAGGCCGGCGATGAGCGTGGAGCTGCCCCAGGCGTAGTCGCGGGGGGTGTTCGAGATCTCGATCAGCACGGGCGTCAGCCTAGCGTCGGCACCCTGGGCGCCCGTATCCGCGGACGGTAGCCTGAGGGCACCATGGCGATGTACACCAGTCACCCGGTCTCGGCCCTGCCGACGGCTCCGCCGCGCGAGACCACCGGGCACCTCCTCCTCCGCGCCTGGTGCGTCTTCGTGCTCTTCCTCGCCCTCGGCGGAGTCGGCGTGATCAACGCCGTCGGCCCGACCGTGGCGGGCGTCGTCGTGGTCGCGTCGGCGCTGGTGTCGGCTGTCGTCTGGGGCGTCGTCCGTCCCCCGGTCGCCGTGCGGCGCCTGCCGTTCCTCGCGTTCGGGTACGTCGCGTGGGCCGGGCTCTCGATCCTGTGGAGCGCGTGGCCGGCGGCATCCGTGCTCACCTGGCTGCTGCTCGCCGTCACCACGTTCCAGGGCCTCTTCGTCGGCGCCGTCCTGACCTGGCGCGATGTGGTGGGGGCGGTGGCCTCGGCCGCCAAGTGGGTCGTGGGGCTCTCGCTGCTGTTCGAGCTGGCCGTGTCGATCTTCGTCCAGGGCCCGATGCTGCCCGGTTTCGTGCGGCCCGAAGGCCGGATGGACCCCATCGTCTACTGGTCGCGCGACAACCTCTTCGACGGCGGTCGCATCCAGGGCATCTTCGGCAACGCCAACCTGCTGGGCGCGGCGATGCTCCTCGCGATCATCGTCTTCGCCATCCGCTACGCCGCGCGGGCCCCCCGCCGGTCGCTGCTGTGGGGCTGGATCGCGATCGCCGCATTCCTGCTCGTCCGGGCCGGCTCCGCCACGACCGTCGTCGCCGCGGCGTTCGTCGTGCTGGTGCTCGCGACGGTCCTGGTCATGCGCACGGCACGCCGCCCCGGCGAGCGCACGCGGTGGTACGTGCTCTACGCGCTCGTGGGCGTCGGCGGCGGGGCGGCTCTGTGGTTCGGTCGCGACAGCGTGTTCGGCGCGCTCGGGCGGGATGCCGATCTCACCGGGCGTGAAGGGATCTGGGCCGACGTGCTGGCGCGGGCCGATCAGCATCCGTTCATCGGGTGGGGGTTCTCCACGCCCTGGATCTCGTCCGAACCGCTCATCGACGGGTGGATCGTGGATCACGGGCAGACCGTGGTCCAGGCGCACAGCATGTGGCTCGACGCGTACTTCCAACTGGGCGGGGTCGGCGTCGTGCTCCTGGCTCTGGTGTTCCTCGCCTATGTGTGGAGATCGTGGTTCTTCGCGATCGACCGCCCCCGCTGGGATCTGCGCGCCGACCGGCCCTACTCCCCCCTCACCCTGCTCCCGACGCTCGTCGGCGCCCTCCTGGTCGTCCAGGGCCTCACTGAGTCGACCCCGCTGCTGTTGTGGGGCTGGATGCTGGTGGTGCTCTTCGGGTCGAAGATCAAGCAGTCGCCCCTGCTGGGCGTCGGACCTGCCGAGCAGAGCATCGCGATCGAACGCGGCGAACCCCAGAGATCGGGGACGTGAGCGACGCACGGCCCGCGATGCGTCCGGACCCCCGGACCCTCCTGGCCTCGGCGGAGCTCGCACGGGCGTTCACCCTCACGGTGTTCGCCGCGACGTTCGGCGCCCCGGCGATCCGCGGCGCCGCGGGCGACGTCACGTACGCGACGATCCTCGCGGCCCTCTGTCTGCTGGGCGGCGCGATGCTCGTCACCCGACGCCGCGAGATCGAGGTGCTCCATCTGGCACCGACCACGCTCGTGCTCCTCGTCCTCTGGGCCGGCGCGAGCGTCCTGTGGAGCACCGACGCGCTCCGCAGCATCGCCGGCTGGGCAGCGCTCCTGGGCGTCTCGTTCCTCGGCGTCGTCGTGGGGCACGTGCGCGACGCGCACCAGAGCGTGCGGGCGCTGGGCGACGTGCTGCGCTGGCTGCTCGCGGCCTCCCTGGTGCTCGAGGTGCTCAGCGGCATCCTGTGGGACACCCCCATCCCGTTCCTCGGCATCCAGGGCGACATCGCCGAGCTCGGCCCCGTGCAGGGGCTCTTCGGCAGCCGCAACGATCTGGGCGTCGTGACCGTCGTGGCGCTGCTGACCTTCCTGGTGGAGTGGCGCACGCGTTCGGTCCGCCCCGCGACGGCGGTGTCCTCGGTGATCCTCGCGGCGCTGCTGGCCGTGTTGAGCGGCTCACCGACCGTCATCGTCGTCGCTGCGGCGACGGCGCTCGCCGCCGCGGCCCTCACGTCCGTCCGCGCGCTCCCCGCGCGCCGGCGCCGGGCGGTGCAGATCGGCCTCGGACTCGCACTCGTCGTCCTGTCCGCCCTCGCCTGGGCGCAGCGCTTCGCGATCGCCTCCGCGCTGAACGGCCGCGCCGATCTGTCCCTGCGCACCGACCTGTGGGGCGAGATCCTCCGCCTCTCCGACGATCGGCCCGTGGTGGGTTTCGGCTGGTTCGGCCCGTGGGACCCCGCCGACGCTCCCTTCAGCACCCTCAACTTCACCCTCGGCCAGCAGCACGCTTCGGCATTGAACGCCTTCCTCGACGTCCTCCTGCAGCTGGGGTGGGTCGGCCTCCTCGTCTTCCTCGTCCTGTGCGCCCTCGCTCTCGCGCGGAGCTGGCTCGTCGCCGGCGAGCGGCGCTCGGTGGTCCACACGTGGGCACCGCTGACCCTCGTGGTCCTGCTGACGGTGTCCGTGTTCGAGAGCTCGGTGCTCTCGGGCGCGGGGCTGCTGCTGCTCGTCCTGTGCGCCGTCCGCGCCGGTCAGTCGCGCTCGTGGCGCGAGCGTCTGGAGCGCGTCCCCGAACCCCCGGACGGCCCGGCCCGCACTCAGGGGGGCCGGGAGAGCGCCGGGTAGACTGCGGGCTGGCCGCGACGGCCTGCGCCTCCGACGAAAGATCCCTTCGTGACGTACACCCTGCAGAACGCGGTGCTTCCGCTCGACCGCGATCCCGATCTCCTCCCCCTGTACGTCGACCCCGAGACGTGGTCGACCATCGACGAGGAGCCGGTCCGGGTCACCAACGTCGCGCAGCTGAGCAACGTGCTCGACCGCCACCGCGCCCGCATCGTCGCGGGCCGACGCGTCTCGTTCGGCACCTACTTCAACGCCTTCCCCGCGTCGTACTGGCAGCACTGGACGGCCGTGCGCGATGTACGCCTGACCGTTCGCACGTCGGGGGATGCCACGATCCTGGTGTACCGCTCCAACGGAGCGGGCACGAAGCAGCGGATCGAGACCCGCGAGGTCCGCGGCGAGGCTGCGACGTCGTTCGATCTCGTGCTCGACCAGTACAGCGACGGCGGGTGGATCTGGTTCGACGTGGCAGCCGACCGCACGGACGCGATGTTCGAGGGCGCGGAGTGGACCACCGAGCAGGAGCCCGTCCGCGCGGGCAAGGCCAGCATCGGGATCACCACGTACAACAAGCCCGACTACTGCGTCACGACGCTCGCGGCCCTCGCCGACGCGCCGGACGTCCTCGACGTGGTCGATCGCGTCTTCCTGATCGACCAGGGCACCGACCTCGTCACCGACCAGGCCGCGTATCCCGAGGTCGCGGAGCGGCTGGGCGAGACCCTGCAGATCGTGCGGCAGCCCAACCTCGGCGGGTCCGGCGGATTCGCCCGCGCGATGGTCGAGACCCTCGCACGCCCCGAGAGCGATTTCGTCCAGCTCCTCGACGACGACGTGCGCATCGAGCCCGAGTCGATCCGCCGCTCGGTCGTGTTCGGTCGCTACGCGTCGGTCCCCACGATCGTTGGCGCGCACATGTTCGACCTGCTCGACCGCCCCAAGCTCCACGCGTGGGCCGAGGTCGTCGACGACGAGCCGTTCATGTGGCGCGCCCTGTTCCAGGAGCGCCTGCCCCACGACTTCAGCGTCGCGAACCTGCGGCAGTCGCCGACGCTCCACATGCGCCTGGACGCCGACTACAACGGCTGGTGGATGTGCCTCATCCCGACCAGCATCCTGCGCGAGATCGGCCTGTCGCTCCCGGCGTTCATCAAGTGGGACGACGCCGAGTTCTGCCTCCGGGCTCGGGATGCCGGCTACCCGACGATCTCCATGCCCGGTGTCGCCCTGTGGCACGTCTCGTGGGTCGGCAAGGACGACTCGATCGACTGGCAGGCCTACTTCCACGCCCGCAACCGCATCGTCGCGGCGCTCCTGCACTCGCGGTCCCCGCTCGGCGGCAGCCTGATCCGCCACAGTCGACGGGTCGACCTCAAGCACCTGATGATGATGCAGTACTACCCCGTCGAACTGCGCCACCGGGCGCTGCGCGACGTGCTGTCCGGCCCCGCCCACATGCGCGAGACCCTCGCCCGCGCCATGCCCGAAGCCCGGCTCATCGCCCAGAAGCACCCCGAGACGCGCATCCACAAGGATTCGGGCGTCCCGCTGCGCTCGCGCCGCGGACGCCAGGTCTTCAAACGGTTGAAGAAGAACCAGTTCGACAGCCCCACGGGCCTGGCCCTGCGCACCTTCACGCTGCGCACCCTCGTGTCGCACTGGTTCCACACCCCGCGTCCCGAGAACGTCGCGCAGCCCGAGGTGGAGTTCGGCAAGGGCGACGCCCACTGGTGGCGCGTCCCGCTGTACGACAGCGCCCTCGTCAGCGCCGCCGACGGCTCCGGCAAGAACATCTACACGCGCGACCGCGCGCAGTTCCGCCGCATGCTGGTGGACTCCGTGCGCCTGCACCGACGTCTCCAGCGGGAGTGGCCGCGCCTGTCGCGCCAGTACCGTGACGCGCTGCCCGATCTCGCGTCCGAGGCGCAGTGGCGCGCGACCTTCGAGGAGCGTGCGTGAGCGTGGCATCCTTCGATCCGGCGTCCGCGACCATCGTCGTCGTCACCTACAACCGCACCCCGCTGCTGACCCGACTGCTCGAGAGCATCGAGCGGATGTCCCCCGCACCGGGACACCTCGTCATCGTCGACAACGCCTCGACGGATGACACCACCGCGGTCGTCGAGTCGTTCCGCGACCGGCTCCCCACCGAGCTCGTGTATCGCCGGCTCGAGACGAACACCGGCGGCTCGGGCGGCTTCAGCGAGGGCATGCGCGTGGCGTACGAACTGGGTTCCGAGTGGATCTGGCTCATGGACGACGACGTGGAAGTGGTCTCCGACGGTCTTTCGCGCATGGGCCGCTGGGCCCCGCGGTTCCAGAGCATCCAGGGACGCCGCTACGACTACGACGGCAGCGAGTTCTACTGGCAATACCGCGTGGCCGAGTCGATGGCGATCCCGATCCCCTTCGCCCCGGCGAGCTTCGACGATTCCGGCTTCAAGCCGATGAACTCCGGATGCTTCGAGGGCATGTTCATCCACCGCGATGTCGTGGCGAAGATCGGCCTCCCCGATCCCCGGTTCTTCATCTATTGGGACGACCAGCTCTACGGGTGGCTCGCCTCGCGCGTGACGGACTCCGTCATCGTGAACGAGTTCGTCCTGCGCCGTACCCGCGAGATCAAGCAGTGGGACATGGGCATCCGGCATATGAACGCCTCCAGCGACGCCTACCGGTTCTACATCATGCGCAATCGGGCATATCTCGCGAAGTACTACCGCGAACTCGGCGTCTACCGCCCGCTGCCGTTCACCGCCGGTACCGCGTTGACGTTCGTGAAGGAGCTCATCCGCCTGGTCGTCGTCGAGCGGAAGCTGCGCGGCACGAGCCACCTGTTCCGTGGGCTGCGCGAAGGTCGGAAGATCTCGCGCGACGCGTCGTGGCGGCCCATGCCGCCGCTCGCGCCCGCTCAGCCCGTCGCGTAGCGCCGGGGCCGACCGGGGGTTGCCTGGTCGCGGGTGGGGTCAGGCGGCGAGTTCGTCTTCGAGGGTCTCGGGGAGGGGCATCTGCGCGAGGCGGGTGCGCTTGGGGGCGTAGACGACCAGCGCGTGGTACACGAACCGGACCACGAACGCCGCGATCAGCGTGAGGGCGGTGGCGATGACGACGTGCAGGTGCGCGGCGCTGACCAGCAGCCACAGCAGCGGGATGCGCACGAGCGCTTCGATGCCGTTGAAGGTGAACGACTTCAGGAACCGGTGGCGCATCAGCCCGGACTCGGCGCGCATGTCGGCGAACACGAGGTATTCCAGGGCGAGGAAGTTGCCGACGATGGTGAGCACGCTCGCGATGACGGACGCGATCAGGTACTGCACGCCCAGGCCCGTCAGCGCCCACGTGATGAGGAGGTTCGCGACCGCACCGATCCCGCCGACGACCGCGAACGCGGACATCCGCCCGAACCGTAGCATCGTGAGCTGGGTCAGGAACCGCAGGCCCTGACTGAACGACGCCTTCGACTCCCCCGCGAAGCGAGCCGCGAACGAGAACGGCACCTCGGCCACCCGCATCTGCTTACGGGCGAGGATCTCCAGCAGGATCTTGAACCCGCGCGGGCGCAGCCCCTCGACATCCAACGCGCGACGATCCACGAGGAAGAACCCCGTCATCGGGTCGGAGCAGTTGTGCAGCTTCCGCGGGAACATCGCCTTGGTCAGCATCGTCGATCCCCGCGAGACCAGCGTGCGCACCGCGTTGGCCAGCCCCTCGGACGTCCCACCCGCGATGTACCGGGACGCCACGACGACATCGGCGTCGCCGACCTCGGCACGGGCGAGGAGCTCGGCGATGACCTCCGGCGGGTGCTGCAGGTCACCATCCATCACGACACAGAAATCGGACTGCGCGGCCCGGATGCCATCGACCACCGCACCCCCGAGACCCCCCACGGGCTCGTCGCGGTGCAGCAACCGCACCGGAACCGAAGCCTCACCGGCCACGGCACGGATCACATCCGGGGTGTCATCGGTCGAATCGTCCACGAAGATGATCTCGACCGAACGACCCGGAACCGCAGCCGTCGTTCGACGGACAAGTTCGGCGACGTTCGGACCCTCATTGAAGGTCGGAACGATGACGGAAAGGTCCATGAATGCTCGCGTTCTGCAGGTGGATCGACACTCCATGGTAGGGGACCGCATCTGAACGAACGGCGAAAGGCCCGCGCAGGGGCGCGTTCGCGTCCTTACGACTCTCCCCCGCGTGCGGCACGCGAGATCGCCGCGGTGAGGCGGCGCACGCGTCCGCGTCGCGCTTCGAGGTGACGAACACGCTCGGATGCCACGACCGCCTCCCTCGTCTTGTGATCCAGTCGTTGCTCGAGGCGCACCCGCTCCCGGAAGCCGTCCTCGATCTGCGCGCGGAGATCCGCGATCTCGGCATGCAGCTCGGCGACCCGCTCGGGATCCAACGCTCGAACCTGCTCTTCGAGTTCCGCGATCGTCCGCTGCGACCGCTGCACCTCTGCCACCATCGGCCCGATCGGGAGGTTCGGCGCCTTCCCCTTCGCGATCCGGCGCCCGCTGATGGCGGGCCATTCGTGGAAGCGGGATTCGAAGTTGTCGACCTCGACCCCCGAGTACTCGACGCCGGCATCCAGCGCCAGCATGATCGAGAGCTGGTCGCGTCGCGAATATCGCAGGACGTGGTCCGCCCAGACGCGCATCGCGCGACGTACCGCGTCATTCGGTCTGCGGATGAGCATCGCCGTCCAGTGCGGACGGGCGGAGAGGACGTGCGGCGCCGTCTCGGCGTAATCGGCGAGTTGTTCGTAGACTCGCGCCCGGTCGTCGTAGTTGAGGCGGATCACCTCGTCGAACTCGTCGACGAGATGATCACGGTAGCTGTGGAGCGGCAACGCCATGTCGGCGCCCTCCGGGAGCCACTCGCTCACGAGGACTTCGGGTGTCTCCCGCAACAGGACCGAGGCGTCGATGTAGACGCTCACGTCGAACTCGAAATCGACGTGCGGCCCGAGGATCTTGTGGAGCCGTGCACTGCGGACGGAATCCGCGGCGAAAGCCGGTTCGACGACCCGGATCTCCCAGGTGTCGCTGGTGAGGTCGGGATCATCGGTGAAGCAGATGAATCGAGCATCGCTGCGGGCGGAGACGGGCTGGTCGAGGAGCGCGTCGTAGCGACCGAAGATCGCCGTGAACACGCAGAGCCGAGGAGCGGGATGAAGGCCGCGCGGGGCCCGGTCTGGATCGGGTTCCATTCAGCAAACGTATAGGAAACGCATGCGAAAGGCCCGGGGAGTCTCGTCGGCAGGCGGACTCTCAACCCGTCGCGTAGTCGGCGTTGTAGTGATCCAGGACCTGGGCGATCGGGGCGTCGAGTTTCAGCGCGCCCCCGTCGAGGTAGAGCCCGCGGGTGCAGAAGCGCCGAAGGTCCTTCTCGTTGTGGCTGACGAAGAAGAGCGTCCGACCGTCGGCGAGGAGTTCGTCGATCCGGCGGTAGCACTTCTCACGGAAGGAGCGATCGCCGACGGCGAGCACTTCGTCCACGAGGAGGATGGGCTCGTCCAGCTGCGACACGACCGAGAAGGCCAGACGCACCTTCATGCCGTTCGACAGGTGCTTGTACGGGGTGTCGACGAAGTCGCCGATCTCCGCGAAGTCGATCATGTCGTCGAATCGGCGTGTGACCTCGGCGCGCGGCATCCCGTGCAATCCCGCCGTCAGCCGGACGTTCTCGCGCACCGTGAGGTCGCCGACGAACCCGCCCGTGATCTCGATGAGCGGCGCGACGCCCCCGTCGACTGCGACCCGACCCTCGTCGGGCAGCAGCACGCCCGCGACGAGCTTGAGGAGCGTGGACTTGCCCTGACCGTTGCGTCCGACGACCCCGATCGCCTCCCCCGGCCGCACCGAGAAGGACACGCCCCGCAACGCCCAGAACTCGTCGGGCCGTGTCCGGCGGGCAGCGCCCCCGAAGAGGTCCTTGAGGGAGCGTCCGCCGCGGCGGTTGCGGCGGAACCGGACCCCGAGGTCGTCCACCTCGATCGCAGCGCGCTCCATCACAGCTCCTTCAGGACCGGACGCTCGAGCCGCGGGAACACCACGACGCCGATCACGAGGATGCCGACGCTCAGCACCGCCCCCACGAGGACCGTGAGCGCGTCCCACTGATCGGGGAAGAACCCCACCCGGTAGAGCGTGATGATGCCGGCGAGCGGGTTGAAAGCGGCGAGGTCCGCGAACACACCGGGGAGGTTGCCGACCCCGTAGATGATCGGCGAGGCGTAGAACAGGGCGCGCAGCACGAGGCGCGTGGTGCGCTCGAGGTCGCCGAACATCACGCACAGCGGCGCCACGATGAGCCCGAGGCCGACCAGCAGCGCGCTCTGCAGGAGGACGGCGACGGGGAACAGCAGCAGGCCCCAGGACACCTGCGCGCCCCCGAAGACCGCGAAGAGCACCAGCACGGGGACCGAGAAGAGGAACTCGATGCCTTTGCTCAGCACGATGCGCGTGACCCAGATGGTGCGCGGGATCGACGTCGATCGCACCAGGCGCGCATCCTTCTTGAACGCTCTCGTGAAGTCGGTCACGGCCGAGTTGAACCACACCCAGGGCAGGAGTGCCGTGATGAGGAACACGATGTACGGTTCCTCGCCGACCGAGCGGTGGAACACCTGCGTGAAGACGAACCAGTAGATGCCGCTCATCACCAGCGGATCGAGCACCGACCACAGGTATCCCAGCGCGCTCGTGGAGTACCGGACGCGCAGGTCGCGTGCCGACAGCAGCCACAGCGAGTGGAGGGAGCGCCGCACCGATCCGGGGGCGCCGACGGCGGCGGGGGTCACCGGAGAATCCTATGCGCCCGCCCTCAGCCGAGGCTGGGGGGCAGCTGCTCGGCGAGCGAGGGGGCGAGCGTCGTGGCGTAGGTGCGGGAGAGGTGGTTGTCGTCGCGGTAGACGGCGACGTTCCCGACGACACCGGGGCAGAAGTCCTCGGGGCAGATCCAGGGGGTGAGATCGACGAGGCGCACCCCCGGGCCGGCGAGTTCGCGCGCGGGGTTGACGTCGGCGAGGGAACTCGATCGCGGCACGGCGCAGTCGAGCGGGTTCTCGGTGTCCACGACGCACCCGAACATGTCGAACGCGAACCGCGGGTTGTCCCGCACGGCGATGACGTCCAGGTCGGCATCGGCCATGCGCTGGAGGAACCCCTCGATGCCGGGGCGCAGCGCCTCGTCGTCCTCGCCGGGATCGGAACGGGTGACGACCGTCATCACCGCCGCCGGCGCCAGACGCTCGGCGTGGGCGATCGCGGCCTCGCGCCACTCGGGGCAGGAGGGATCCATGCCGGGCTCCTCGAGCCCCATCGAGCAACCGCCCTTGATGAGGAACACGACGCCCCAGCCGTTCTGCGCGGCGACCGGCAGGAGTGCTCCGGTCATCTGCTGGGCGTGCGAGTCGCCGATCACGACGATGGTCTGGTCGGCCCGCGGGGTGCCGCGCGTCTCGGAGCACGTGCCCTGGAGGATCTCGACCGCAACGGCCCGGTCCCCCGAGCAGTCCTGGTCGAGGTACACCCACTCGTCCTCGAGCTGCGTGGGCAGCGGGAGGAGCACGGCATCCGCGGGAGGTTCGGGGAGCGCCGGATCACGGAGCACGGCCGCGCCGGGGTTGTCGAGCAGAGCCCGGGCCTCGAGCTCGCGGTCCTGGATGGCGCTGGACACCTGCCACCCGGCGAGCGGGGTGACGACGACGGCGGTGGCCACCACGAGCACCGCGACGGGAACGAGGGGCGAGGGGTCGGATCTCCGCCACGCGCGCACCGGTGCGTCCACCAGGGCCGTCAGACCCCGAGCCAGCACCAGAGAGGCGGCGATGACCAAGGCTCCCCCGACCAGGCCGGCATCCGATCGCCCGGTCACCACCAGCAGGGTGATCAGGATCGGCCAGTGCACGAGGTAGAGCGCGTAGGCGTCGCGCCCGAGTGCTCCCAGGGGCCGGGATGCCAGCAGCCGGGCGGGTCCGACCGGGCGCGGCCCCGAGCCGGAGACGACCACGGCGGCGGCGCAGAGGATCGGCCAGAGCGCCAGGAAGCCGGGGAAGCCGCCCTGGACGTCCACGAGCATGCCGAGCGCGAGAAGCCCCACCAGGCCCGCCCACCCGAGCAGGGCGCGCACCCTCTCCCCCGCACGGACGGAGGGCAGGACGACGACCAGGAGCGAGCCGGCGGCGAACTCCCACAGTCGCGCGCCCGTGTCGAAGTAGGCGGCCCGCTGGTCGGCGGCGGTGAGGATGACCGAGTACACGAAGGAGATCGCGAAGACCGCGCCGAACGCGACGCCCACGACACGGTCGGGAGACCAGCCGCGTCGGCGGACCAGGATCTGGCAGATCGCCAGGATCACCACCCACAGCAGGAACGCCTGCCCCTGAACCGAGAGGGACCAGAAGTGCTGCAGCGGGCTGGGCGTCTCCGTGCGCGCGTAGTAGTCGACGGCATCCGCGGCCAGGATCCGGTTCTGGACGTACAGCAGGGACGCCCACGTCTGCTCCCAGACCGAGTTCCACACACCGTCGGCGGATACACCGTGCGCACGAGCGCGAGCACGGCGACGAGGGTGATCGCCGCGGCCGGCAGGAGTCGGCGGAAGATGCCCAGCAGGTGCCGGAGCGGGCGCACCGGGTGCGGCCCCGGCATGCGCCGGACGAACCCGCGCGTCAGGAAGAACGCAGACAGCATGAGGAAGACGTCGACGCCGCCCGACACCCGCCCGAACCACACGTGGTACGTCACCACCAGCAGGACGGCGACGGCACGGAGCCCGTCGATGTCCGCCCGATACTCCCAGCGAGCCTCGTCCACCCCACCGGCGGAGGGCCGTGGGGTGCGGGACGCGGGGAGGGTCGCTCTCACGCCAGCTGGTTGTTCCACATGGACAGGGCAGAACCGATCGCCATGTGCATGTCGAGGTACTGGTAGGTCCCGAGACGCCCGCCGAAGAGGACGTCCTTCTCCCCCTTGGCCAGCTCGCGGTAGGCCAGCAGGCCCGCACGGTCATCCGCGGTGTTCACGGGGTAGTACGGCTCGTCCGCCCGGGTCGCGAACCGCGAGTACTCGCGCACGACGACGGTCTTGTCGGTCGGGTACCGGTCCGCCCGCTCGGGGTGGAAGTGCTTGAACTCGTGGATGCGCGTGTAGGGGACGTCGGCGTCGGCGTAGTTCATCACGCTGGTGCCCTGGAAGTCGCCGATCGGCAGGACCTCCTGCTCGAAGTCGAGCGTGCGCCAGGACAGCTCGCCCTCGGCGTAGTCGAAGTAGCGGTCGACAGGGCCGGTGTAGACGACCGGCACCTGTCCGACGGTCGACTTCCGGTTCAGCGGCTGCGACTCGTCGAAGTAGTCGGTCGACAGCTTCACCTCGATGTTCGGGTGGTCGGCCATACGCTCCAGCCACGCGGTGTACCCGTCGACGGGCAGACCCTCCCACGTGTCGTTGAAGTACCGGTTGTCGTAGGTGTAGCGGACGGGCAGGCGCGAGATGACCTCGGCGGGCAGATCCTTCGGGTCGGTCTGCCACTGCTTGGCGGTGTAGTCGCGGATGAACGCCTCGTAGAGGGGCCGCCCGATCAGGGCGATCCCCTTCTCCTCGAGATTCGCGGCATCCTTCGCGTCGAACTCGCCCGCGAGCTCGTGCACGAGCGCCTTCGCCTGGTCGGGCGTGTACGCCGCCTGGAAGAACTGGTTGATCGTGCCGAGGTTGATCGGCAGCGGGAAGACCACGCCCTTGTGCGTCGTGTAGACGCGGTGGACGTACGACGTGAAGTCGGTGAAGCGGTTGACGTACTCCCACACCGTCGGGTTGGAGGTGTGGAAGAGGTGCGCTCCGTACTGGTGCACCTCGATGCCCGTCTCGGGCTCGTTCGCGGAATACGCGTTGCCGCCGATGTGATGACGACGGTCGATGACCGTCACCTTCCGACCCGACGCAGCCGCGCGCTCCGCGATCGTGAGACCGAAGAAGCCCGAGCCGACGATGAGAAGATCCATGGAGAAGAAGCGTCTTTCGTGTCGACGGACGCACGGGCCTCGCCCCGCGCCCCACCAGTCTATGCGGGCACTCCGCCGCCGCCCTCAGGGGCGGATCAGGTGCGGTCCGTTAGCATGACTGACTGTCGTCGAGCGAGAAATGGGAGTGCATGAGCGATTCCTGGTCGGTGATCGTGATGCCTCTGATCGTCTCGATCCTCGCGTTGACCGTCCCCGGAATCGCCGTGATCGCAGCCGGGTGGGGCGTGCGGCGGCTGCAGCTGCTGGCGCTCGCTCCGGTGGTGTCGATCGCCGTCCTGGGCGTTTCCGCGACCCTCGCGCCGATGGTCGGGCTGGGATGGTCCCCTCTCCCGATCGCGATCGTCACCGTCCTGACCGCCGCCGCCGCCTTCGGCCTGCGCCGCTGGGTCGGACCCGAGCACGGGGATCGCACCCCGCGAGCGAACGCCCTCTGGGGCGCGCTCGCCCTGATCGTGGCCGCCGTGATCGTCGGGCTGCAGCTCGCCTTCGTCTTCGGCGGTCCCAGTCACATCTCGCAGACCTTCGACGCGATCGTGCATCTGAACACGGTGGCCTTCGCCGTCGACACGCACAACGCCTCGGCCTTCCACATCGGCGCCACCTCCGACATCGGGTTCTACCCGAACGGCTGGCACACGGTGGCCGCTCTGGCCGCGGAGGTCACCGGGGTGTCGGTCCCGGTCGCGGTGAACGCCGCGAACATCGCCCTCGGCGCCGTCGCGTGGCCCGTCTCGGTCGTCGCACTCAGCGCCGCTCTGCTGTCGGAGCGGAAGGCCGTCCTCGTCAGCGCTGCCGCGCTCTCGACGGGCTTCGGGGCGTTCCCGATCCTCCTGATGTACTTCGGCGTCCTGTGGCCCAATGCGATGGCGTACGCCGTGCTCCCGGGCGGGCTCGCGGTCGTCGTGCATCTCCTGCGGACGACCGGCGTGCGCGCCCGGCTCCGCGCCGTGTTCCTCCTCCTCGTCGCCTCCGCGGGGGTGGGCCTGGCGCACCCGAACGCGTTCCTCGCGATGGTGGCGATGGGTGCGGGCGTCACCGTCGTCGAACTCGTGTCCTCCGCGTGGCGCCGGGCCTCCCGGCGGTACTGGTATCTCGTCGCGGCGATCCTCGCCGCCCTCGCCATCGTCATCGTCGGGCTGTGGCGGTTCTCCCGCACCGGCGCGGGCATGTCGCAGTGGGCGCCCTGGCAGACGACGGCGCAGGCCATCGGCGAGGCGCTGCTGCTCTCTCCGCACGGCTACACCCTGACGGTGACGATCTCGGCCCTCATCCTCATCGGTCTGATCAGGGTCGTGCGGCAGCCGCGTTTCCTCGTGGTCGCGGCGCCGATGGCGGTGGCTTCTCTCCTGTTCGTCCTCGTGTCCGGAACGGCCGGGGGCAACATCGTCCGCGACATGTTCACCAACCCCTGGTACAACGACTCGTACCGCCTGGCGGCGCTCCTCCCCGCCGCCGGCATCCCGGTCGCCGTCCTCGGCGCGGTGACCGTCGTCGACCTCGCCACGCGCGGACTGCTGCGCATCGACGCCGCCCGCGGCTGGCGGATCGCGGTCGCCGTCGTCGGGGTCATCGCGATCTTCTCGGTGGGTGCGAGCCCGAACGTCCTGCGGGCCGTCTCCGAAGCGCGGGGGGCGTACGCGTTGGGGCCGACCTCCCCCCTCCTCACCAGCGACGAGGAGGCACTGCTGGAAAGACTCCCCGAGACGACCCCGGCGGATGCCGTCATCGCCGGCAGTGCGTGGACCGGAACCTCGCTCGCCTACGCGATCGGTGATCGCGAAGTGCTTCGCAAGCACGTGTTCGGCACCATCGGTCCGGATGAGGAGTACATCGGCAACCACCTGAAGGACATCGAGTCCGACCCGAAGGTCTGCCAGGCCGTGGACCGCCTCGGCGTCGACTACGTGCTCGACTTCGGCGCGCAGAACGTCTGGAACAACCCGGGCGTCGGTCTCGAACGCCAGGGGCTCTACGGTCTGACGCCGTCCGAGCACCTGGTCCTCGTGGACTCGCAGGGACCCGCCGCGCGCCTCTTCCGCATCGAAGGGTGCTGACCGTGGCCGCGCCGGCGACCGTGGCGGTCGCGTACGACTGCCTGTTCCCGTACTCCACCGGGGGCGGGGAGCGGCAGTACCGCGCGTTCGCCGACGAGATCGGGGCGCGGGGGCTCGACGTCGACTACCTCACGTCCGTCCAGTGGGACGGAGCGGTGCCGTCGGAGGAGAACTTCCGGATCGTCCCGGTCAGCGGACGCCTGTCGCTGTACTCCGCCGACGGAGTCCGCCGCATCCCCGCCGCCCTCGCCTACGCCGCCGGCCTGTTCCGGGCGTTGCTGCGCAGCCGCGGCCGGTACGACGCCCTCATCGTGAGCGGTCTTCCGATCTTCAACGTCTTCGCCGCGCGTCTCGCGCTCCTCGGCACTCGGACGCGCGTCGTGGTCGACTACCTCGAGGTCTGGCACCGCCGCCAGTGGGTGGAGTATTCCGGTGCGGTCACCGGCACGATCGCGTGGCTGCTGCAGCGGTGCGCGATCGCCGTCACCCCTCTCGCGACGTGCCATTCGCAGCTGAGCGCCACGCGCCTCCGCCGAGAAGGGCTGCGCCGCGCGCCGCTCGTGAGCCCCGGACTCATCGACGGTGCCGTGGATGCCGCCCCGACCTCATCGGCATCCCAGCCCCCGTACGTCCTCTACGCGGGGCGGCACATCCCCGACAAGCGCGTCGAGGCGCTCCCCGCCGCGGTCGCGGAGGCCCGCGCCTTCATCCCCGATCTGCGGCTGGTCGTGCTCGGTTCAGGTCCCAGCTCGGCTCGGATCCGCGGCGAGGTCGACCGGGTCGGCGGCAGGGACTGGACCGACTTCCCGGGTTTCGTCGACGACGACGAACTCGACTCCCTCATGCACGGCGCGCTGGCCCTGATCAACCCGTCCCGCCGCGAGGGCTACGGACTCGTCGTGGTCGAGGCGAACGCCCACGGCACGCCCGTCGTCCTCGTCGCCGACGAGGGCAACGCCGCCACCGAGCTGATCGACGAGGGCGTCAACGGCGTCGTCGCGCCCCGCACCTCCCCCACCGACCTCGCCCGGGCGATCCGGGCCGTCGCCGACGGCGGTGACGACCTGCGCCGCTCCGCGCGCGCCTGGTACGACACCGCCGTGGGCACCCGTACCATCCGACGCACCGTGGAGGGGATCCTGTCGGCGCTGCAGCTGCCGACAGCCCCCGCACCGCGGAACACGAAAGAAGACACGCCGTGACCTCTCCTTCCCCGAACGACGCCGTCGAACTGACGATCCTCATGCCCTGTCTCAACGAGGCGGAGACCCTCGAGGTGTGCATCCGCAAGGCGCAGGGCTTCCTCCAGCGCAGCGGCATCCGCGGTGAGGTCCTCATCTCCGACAACGGCAGCACCGACGGCTCGCAGGCGATCGCCGAGCGTCTCGGCGCCCGCGTCTCGCACGCCCCGCGCCGTGGCTACGGCGCCGCGCTCATCAACGGCATCGACCAGGCCCGCGGCGAGTACGTGATCATGGCGGATGCCGACGACAGCTACGACTTCGAGAACCTCGAGCCCTTCGTCGAGCGGCTCCGGGCCGGGGCCGACCTCGTCATGGGCAACCGCTTCAAGGGCGGGATCGCCCCCGGCGCCATGCCGCCGCTGCACAAGTACCTGGGCAACCCGGTGCTGTCCTTCATCGGAGAGCTGTTCTTCCGCCCCGGCATCCGCGACTTCCACTGCGGACTCCGCGGCTTCAACCGCGCCCGCATCCGCGAGCTCGACCTGCAGACGACGGGCATGGAGTTCGCCTCCGAGATGGTGGTGCGCGCCTCGCTCGCCCGCTACCGGATCGAAGAGGTCCCCACGACGCTCAAGAAGGACGGCCGCTCGCGCCCGCCGCACCTGCGCAGCTGGCACGACGGCTGGCGCCACCTGCGCTTCCTCCTGCTGTTCGCGCCCCGGTGGCTCTTCGTCTACCCCGGGCTCGTGGCGTTCTTCCTGGGGGCGATCACGGTGGGCGTCCTCGCCTTCGGCGGGGTCAACATCGGCGGCGTCGGCTTCGACGTCACCACGATGGTGTACGCCAGCGCCCTCTGCGTCATCGGCTTCCAATCGCTGCTCTTCTTCTGGCTGACCAAGCTCTACGCGACGCAGGAGGGCTTCCTCCCCACGAGCGAGAGATACCGGCGGATCGTGGCGAAGTGGTCGGCCGAACGCGGTCTGCTGATCGGTGTCGGGCTGTTCCTTCTCGGCGTCATCATCGGCATCGTGCAGGTCGCGATCTGGGGCAGCACCGACTTCGGCGCGCAGAACGCCGCCCAGGCGGTGCGCATCGCGGTCCCCAGCGCGCTGCTGATCATCCTGGGCTTCCAGACCGCCATGATGAGCTTCTTCTCGGGCGTGCTCACCACGCCCCGGCGCGAGCAGCGCCCCGAAGCCGTCATCGAGAGCTAGGACCGGCCATCGCCGAGTCCACGCCCGACAGCCGCGCCACGCGCCGGAGGCTCCTGGGCTTCACGGTCCTTCCCGCCCTGGCCGCCGTCTCGCCCCTCGTCGTCCTACCGTTCGTCTCGCGGGTGTCGGGGCCGAGCGGATGGTCGAGCGCGCTCGCGGGCGAGGCCGTCGGGACGTTCGCGGCGATCGCCCTGGCTTTCGGATGGACGACGGTGGGGCCCGCCCTGGTGTCGGTGGCATCCGAGGCCCGCCGGGGGCGGATCTATCGGGAAGCCCTCATCGTCCGCTCCCTCACCGCACTGATCGCCCTGCCAATCACGGCCGTGATCAGCGCCTCCCTCGCCTCCGAGGAGTATGTGCTGCTGGCGGTGCTGATGGGGCTGCAGGGCGCCCTCATCTCGCTGTCGTACACGTGGTTCGCCGTGGGTCTCGGCGATCCGTGGTCCATCGCCCTCTACGACGCGGTCCCCCGCGTGATCGCGGCCGTGTGCGTCGCCGCCGCGATCGGTCTCCTCGGCGCCCCGGTCGAGCTGTACCCGCTCTCCGGCATCGCCGTGACGGTGATCGGCACGACGCTCTACACCGTTCGGATCCTCCGGCGCTTCCCCGCGGCGTGGCCCGCGCGGCGGGAGGTTCCGGGACTGTTCCGCATCACCGCACCGGTCGCCGTGAACGAGGGCGCTCTCGGGCTGTACTCGTCCGTCCCCGTGCCGCTGGTGCAGGTCGCCGCGCCCGCCGAGGCGGCCGGGTACGCGTCGGGCGACAAGATGCTCAAGCTGGGGCAGTTCCTCCCGATCACGCTCGCCAACGCCCTCCAATACTGGACGGCCGAGGTGAGCGGCGAGGCGCGCGCGCGACGGCTGAGGCGGGCGCTCGGCCTGCACATCGCGATGGGTCTCCTCGGCTGGGCCGCCCTCGGATCCCTGGGGTCGTTCGTGAGCCTCGTGCTGTTCGGCGAGAGCACGGTCGCCCCGGTCGGCGTGGTGGTCGTGCTCGGTTTCGCGTTCGCGTGCTACTCGACGCGGATGTCGATGATCCGGCACTTCCTCTTCCCGGCGCACGCCGCCACGACGGTCATGGTCGCCACCCTCGTCGCCAGCGCCGTCGGCCTTCCGCTCATGATCGCCCTCACCTACGCCATCGGCCCCGTCGGCACCGCGATCGGCTACGGCGCGACCGAACTGATCGCGACCGTCTGGATGATCCGCCGCACCCGGCGCGCCTACCGCGAGCTCGTCGCGGCGCCGGCCGCGACGGACGTCCCGGCCCGAGGCTTCATCGACCCCGACGATAGGATCGTTCCGTGACCCGTGTACTCGTCGATCTGCTGTTCTTCACGGGCAAGCAGGGCGGCACCGAGACCGTGGCGCGTCAGGTCTACTCGCGGCTCGCGGAGCGACCCGGCTGGGAGTTCGTGGGCTATGCGAGCAGCGAACTCGTCGCCGCCGGTGCGGAGTGGTTCCCTGGTCGCCTCATCGACTCGGGACTCCAGTGCGACAAGCGACCGCAGTGGGCGTGGGGAGAAGTGTTCGGGGTGTCCCGGGCAGCACGGTCGGTCGGCGCCGACCTCATCCACTCCCCCGCGAACTTCGGTCCGCCGCGTCCCGGCGTGCCCCTCGTCCTCACCCTGCACGACATGCTGGCGTTCAAGCGCCCCGAGTTCCTGCCCAGCAAGGCTGGTGTGCTGCCGACGAAGCTCCTGATCTCCGGCGCCGCCCGCGCCGCATCCCACATCGTCACGGACTCCGAGGCCGCGCGGGCCGACATCCTCGAGATCACCGGCCGGGATGCCGCGGATGTCACCGTCGTCTTCCCCGGCGGATCGGGCGTCCGTCGCGACGTCGCCGAGCAGCCGCGTTCCGGGCTGTTCAGCCTCGGCAACCGCATGCCGCACAAGAACTTCCCCCGCCTTCTGGAGGCGCTCGCCCTCCTCCCCGAAGCGAGTCGTCCGGTCCTGACGATCTCCGGCAGCCACGGCGACGACCCGCTGCGCGCGGTCGCGGCCGACCTCGGTATCGAGAAGTGGGTGGATCTCCGCGGCTGGCTCACCCAAGACGAGGTCGAGAACCTCTACCGCACGTCCGCCGCGGTCGTGTTCCCCACGCTCTTCGAAGGCTTCGGGCTGCCCGTGCTGGAAGGCATGGAGCGCGGCTGCCCCGTCATCTGCTCGGACATCCCCGTGCTCCGCGAGGTCGGCGGCGACGCGGTGCGCTACTTCGACCCGCTCGATCCGGCCGACATCGCCCGCCAGATCGAGCGGACGCTCGCCGACCCCGCCGCTCGGGCGACCATGGTGGAAGACGGCCGCGAGCGCGCCGGGCTGTTCACCTGGGATGCCACGGCCGAGGGCATGCTCGAGGCGTTCGGGCGCGTCACGCGCTGAGGCGAGGCATGATCGGCACCCTGCGATCCCTGTGGCGGTCGGCGCGCGATCGGCCCGCGTTCCGCCCGCTCGTGGCGCGTCTGGACCGACTCTGGTGGGCCCGCGCGATCGCTCACGCCGACATCGTCGACCTCGACTACGTGCGCGCGCAGACGGGGCGCGCGCTGAGCGCGAACGCGGCGATCCGGCGCTACGTCTCGGGCGGCTACCGCGACGGGTTCCGACTGAACCCGCTCTTCGTCGATACGGCCGTGGGCGATCACCTCCCCGAGGCGTGGCGCGTCCCGGCGCTGTACGCCTACCTCGTCGCCAACCCCCGCGGACTCCAGGTGAGCCCGCTCTGGGACGCCGTCGCGTACGGCGAGCGGCATCCGCAGTCGTGGGACGAGGCGGGCGGCCCAGTGGCTCACGCCTGGCATCGACGCGGGGAGCATTCGCTTCCCTTCGGCCCGGACGCCCTGCCCTCGCCCGTGCCGTGGCCGGAGCTGTCGCGCGTGATCACGGATGCCGCGCACCGCGCGCGGGTCGGTGGTGAAGTGCCCGCGCAGCCGGGGGTCACCCCCCTCGCCCGCGAGCTGATCATCGCCCTCGGCCCGCAGGAGTGGGATTTCGACGAGTCCCTGGCCGAGGCCGTGGCCTTCGCCGCCGTTCCCGGCCAGGGCGCCGCGATCGCCGTGCTCGACGAGCGGTGCGAGGACTGGGTGCTGGCGCGCGTCGCCGCCGCCTCCACGGAGCGCATCCGGGTGGCGCGCCGACGACACGACGACGCCGCGGCCGCCCTGGAGGAGTTGCGCACGTCATCCGTCGCCGATGTCCTCGTCGTGCGGGGACCGAACCAGACCCTGAGCGCCGCGGATGCGACCGTCCTCGCCGGTCGCGTGGAGCGGATGACGCCCGGGGGGTTCCTCGCCCCCGTGTGGCTCGACGCCGATGGGACGATCGCCGCTGCCGGCGCCTCGTCGGAGGGCCGGTTCCTGGCCGGGCACCCCGTGGAGGACCTCACGGTGCTGGCGCGCGGCGAGGAGGCTCTGGAGGTCCCCGCCCTCGCCGGGTCGACTTTCGCCGCGCGGCGCCTCGACATCGTCACGCCGCTGGCCGGACCCGACGCCGCGGCGTCCGTGGCGAGGGGAGGGACCGCTGTCCTGGCCCTCGACGTCTTCACGCGCACACGCTCCGCCGTCGCCGCCGCACAGCTCCCCGCGCTCCCCTCCGACGCGGATGCGCTTCTTCGTCGCGCCGGATGGGAGCGCACCGCGGCGGGGCCCGCGCCGCGGTTGCGCCGACCGTCTCGCGAGACCGTGCTTGCCGACGGCACGCGTGCGCCGGTGCTGCGATGGGCCCTGCGGACCGCCATCCCCGTGGGGCCGCGCGCCGAAGGCTGGGGGGACACCCACTTCGCGCGCGCCCTGGCCGCCGCCCTCCGCCGTCTCGGGCAGGAGGTCGTCATCGATGCCTACGCCGCGCGCGATCGGGCCACGCGCCACCTCGACGACGTCACTGTCGCCCTCCGCGGACCCGAGCCGCTCGCGGCCTCCCCCTTCGGCGTATCGATCCTGTGGATCATCAGCCACCCCGATCAGATCGGCCCCGACGACGTCGAGGGCTTCGACGCCGTCTTCGCGGCGTCCGAACCCTGGGCGCGGCGCGCGACGCGCGAGCTCGGGGTGAGTATCCGTCCGCTCCTGCAATGCACCGACGTCACGCGGTTCCACCCGTCCGGGGCGACGCGAGGCGATGACATCCTCTTCGTCGGCACCGCTCGCGGCATCCTCCGCCCATCCGTCGTCGAACCCATCCGGGCGGGGATCCCGGTGACCGTCATCGGGCCGGACTGGCGCGGATGGATCCCCGCCGACCGCATCGCCGCGACGGGCGTGAGCAACGACGCCCTCCCGCACCTCTACGAAAGCGCTGGAGTGGTGCTCAACGACCACTGGCCGGCGATGCAGAAGCAGGGTTTCATCGGCAACCGGCTGTTCGACGTCATCGCCGCCGGAGGGCGCGCGATCAGCGACCGCGTCGAGGGGATCGATGAGCTGTTCGGCGGCGCGGTGCGCGTGTACGACGAGATCCCCGAGCTGATCGCCCTGCTCTCGGGCGACCTGGATGCCGCCTTCCCCGCCGCGGCGGAACTCGGGCGGATCGGCGAGGACGTGCGCACCGCCCATTCGTTCGATGCGCGAGCCCGATCGTTGCTGGACGCGGCCCTCCGCGCGAGATGACGCCGTCGGCCTCGAGGCCGACGTCAGTGGAAGCGGACCGCCGCGGGAACGGATCCGAGCGAGTCGCTTCGCCCGTGGATCGTGAACTCGGCGCCCTGCATGAGCGCGTGCGAGGTGGATTCGCTGATGCCGTGCAGGTTGGCGTTGACCCAGTAGCTGCCCGGATTGAAGCGCGCCCCGTCGACGTCGACCTCGACGGTCACGGTCTCGCCCGCGTGCAGCGGCGGCACCGACGCACCGAGCATGCTCGTGTTGGATGCCAGTGCGAGCACGCCCGATGACGTGTCGATGCTGAAGCCGAGCGCCCACTGATCGAGGGAGCGCAGACCCCGTACCGTGATGGCGACGCGGAAGGAGTCGCCGCTGTCGAAGTCGTTGGCGCGGTCCCCGTCGGCCCGGCGCATCTCGACGGACACGATCTCGGCGGCACGCGTGATCTGGTCGGGCCGCGCGGCGACCTTTCCCGACCCCTCCTCGAGCAGTTCGCGGAAGCGCTCCACCGCGGCGTCGGCCAGACCGTCGAAAGCCACACGGCCCTTGTCCATCAGGATGACGCGATCGCAGAGTTCCTCGATCTGATCCAGAGCGTGCGACACGATGATGATCGTGCGTCCTTCGCGCTGGAACTCCTTGATCTTGTTGAGGCACTTGCGCTGGAACTGCTCATCGCCGACGGCGAGCACCTCGTCCACGAGCAGGATGTCGGGATCGGTGTGCACCGCGATCGCGAACGCGAGACGCACGAACATCCCCGAGGAGTAGAACTTCACCTGCGTGTCGATGAAGTCGCCGACGCCCGAGAAGTCGAGGATGTCGTCGAAGCTCGCGCGCGTCTCCTCGCGGCTCAGACCGAGGACCGAGGCGTTGAGGTAGACGTTCTCACGACCGGTGAGGTCGGGATGGAATCCGGCCCCGAGCTCGATCAGCGCGGCGACACGGCCGCGCTGGCGCACGTCTCCGGAGGTCGGCTGGATGATGCCGCCGATGACCTTGAGCAGCGTGCTCTTCCCGGAGCCGTTGTGCCCGATGAGACCGATGGTGTTCCCCGCCCGGATGTCCAGGCTCACGTCGCTGAGCGCCCAGAAATCCTGACGGTGTCGACGCCCGGCCCGACCGAGCGTGACGAGGCGCTCCTTGATCGAGGTGTCCTTGCGCACCACGAAGCGCTTGGACACGTCGGTGAGCACGACGACCTCGGGGCGCGCCGAGACGGGAGCCACGTCAAACGACATATCGATCACAGTTCCTGGGCGAAGTTGCCCTGTAGACGCACGAAGACCCGGTGGCTGAGCACGAGGAGGACGAGTCCGATCAGCAGGGCGACAGCCATGCGGAGAACGAGATGCGCGGGCTGTTCGAGCCCGTCGCCGGCCAGCCAGAACGCCCGTTGGAATCCGAGGACGGCCAGGGTCAACGGGTTGTTCGTGTAGATCTCCAACAGCGTCGGGCTGGTGATGATCTCCTTCGCCAGATGCCAGGCGTACAGAACGGGCGAGAGCCACATGAGCAGCATCGTCATGACCTCGACGAGGTACTGCACGTCGCGGAGGTACACGTTGACCGCGGAGAAGAAGAGCGCGAACGCGACGCCGTAGACGAGGATCAGCAGAAGCGACGGGATGACGTAGACGATCTGCCAGTGCAGCGGGGGCTTGCCCGCGATGAGCGTCGCGACCAGGAGCACGCCCATCTGGATGAGGAAGTTGAACAGGGCGGACCCGGTGGCCGCGAGCGGGAAGATCTCGCGCGGCATGTACACCTTCTTCACCACACCGCCGTTGGCGATGATCGATCCGGTGCCGCCCACGGCGATCTCCTGGAACAGGCTCATCGCCGTCAGACCGGTGAAGATGAAGATCGCGAAATCCGGGATACCCCGCGCCGCGCCCAGGAACTGGCCGAGAACCACGAAGTAGATGGCCAGCAGGATGAGCGGCCGGATCAGCGCCCAGACGAAACCGAGGGCGGAGTCCTTGTACCTCGCCTTGATGTCGCGCTTGACGAGAAGGTCGAGCATCTCGCGCCGCGCGAAGATGTCGCGCAGCGTCGTCCACAGCGACGCCAGCCCGAGACCCGGGGTGACGCCGACCGAACGCATCGGCATCTCCGCGAGCCGTGCGAAGCGCGCGTTATCCCCGGAGGGTGAAGAGGTGGGCATGGCGTTCGATTCTAGTGGGGAGTTCCTGCGCGGCGTCTGTGCTCAACGCCGTCGCAGCCGCTGTCGCGCGCGCCAGAGGCGCCCGCGCGCCGTCTCGGTCCGGGAGAAGATCCGATCGATCCGTTCCCGGGCTTCCGGGCGGTGCAATCGCACCCACATGTCGACGAAGTCCCGGAACGTTCCCCAGCCGATGTACCCCGCGCGACGCAGGAACTCGATCTGATGCTGCGTGTCCTCGGGCATGGTCGCGGACATCTGGTCGAGGTTGTAATCGAAGGCCGTGTAGCTCTTCGCCAGATACTGCGGCGTGGCGATGGTCATGCTGTGGTAGCCGAGCTCGCCGGCCGCGTACACGGGCATCCGCTCGAGCACGTGCGCGAGCCCGCCGTCGACGTAGGCTTCGGCCCCGCCGAACTCCTCGTACGTCCACTCGCGTTCCACGAGCAGGCGCAGCGCCTGCGGCCGCGCGAAGAACATCGACCCGAAGGGCGCCAACGGCGAGATCTCGTCCAGGGGCACGCGGATGCCGAGCTCGCGGCACAACTCCGCGACCCCCGGCCGGTTCGCCCACCAGCCGTGACCCATCGTCGGATGGCCCAGATGCACGGTCGGCGGGAAGGCGAGGCCGAGACCGGGCTGCTTCTGGAAGAGCGCGACCACGTTCGCGGCCTCGTGGGGACCGCCGAGGAGGTTCTCGAACTGGTGCCGGCGGAAATGCCGGCCGACGTTCGCGCCGCCCTGCGGTGTCTTCTTGGAGTGCATCTTCACGACGAGGTCGTACTCGTCGGAGAGCAGGATGTCGCGGCATCCGATCAGGAAGGCGGCCTGATCGCGGCCGTTGTTCGACGCAACCACCCGCACCTCGGTGCGGCCCGCCGGCGCGCGCGCGGCGATGATCTCCTCGATGGCCCGTGCCCGGTCGGCATCCGGCGTCGTGACGATGATGTCGGTCGTCCCCGGAAGGTAGCCCGCCCGATCGAGGATCTCGTCGGTCATCTCCACGTAGAAGATGTGGGCGAAGACCGCGGTGCGCAGGGGCCTGGACGGATCGTAGTCGTCGCCGGTGGGCGAGAGCACCCGCAGGAGGGCGGCGTCGGCGTTGAGGACCCGGGGCTCGACGTTGCGCGCGAGGTCGTCGAAGATGAGCTCGACGGGATAGCCGTGACGCTCGACCGCCTCCAGGGTCCACTTGCCCACCACCGCGACGCGGTCCAGGAACACCGGCCATTGGAAGAACGGGCGACGCTTCAGCGTCGGACACCCCGCCTCGATCAGCTGCTCGGCGTAGAGCACCGCGTGGTTCTCGATCTTGTCGGTGAGCGTGGGGAAGGCCACCTCGCCGGAGAAACCCCGCTGAGTGAAGTGCTCGGTGAAGACGCCCTCGTGCTTCGTGACGGCATCCGAGTACGACGTCATCTGCGGGAGGTCGCGCCAGTACGCCTCCCACTCGGGCGAGAGGAACATCTGACGGCGCACCGCCACCCAGTACGACTGGAGGTGATACGGCAGGTAGCCCTCGTGGGTGAAGGGATGAGGTTCCACGCGCAGGTGATCGGTCATGCCCCAGAAGTGCAGGGGATGGGAGTTCATGCGCTCGAACAGGGGGGCGAAGGGCCGGATCGGACCGAACCAGGTGTCGTTGACCAGGAGCAGTTCGTCGAACTCGTCGAGGCGGTCCGCCATGGCATCCAGGCCGTGCTTGTACCCCCAGATGTCGAAGCCCTCGTTGGGGCGTTCGAGCACGAGATCCCCGAGCGCCTCCAGCCGCTCGCGACCGCCGGTCGTCAACGGACCGTTCGAGACGACGACGATGGTGTCGCAGAACTCGCGCATCCGTTCCAGCGCGTACACGACGAAATCGCCCACCTCGCCGCGACGGTCGAAGACGACGTAGACGAGCAGGCGCTTACCGTCCTCGGGGAAGGTGTCGGCCGGACGCGTCCAGTCGCCGATCAATTCAGCGGTCTTCACGATGACGCCTCCCGTGCTTTCTCGCCGCGTTCGCGGCGCAGGCGCGATGCGACGCGACCACCCACCGCCAGGACCCGATGCCCGCGCAGCGCCAGGCGGTACAGCGGACGGATCGCATCGACGACGCGCGGGTGGTTCACCCGCAGGTACATGCGGGCCAGGGCGACGGAGCCGCCGTACCCGGTGTATCCCGCACGGTGGAGGAAGCGGATCTGCTCGACCGGCCATCCCCGCGTGGTGGAGAACATCTGGTCCACCTTGTACTCCAGCGCCGTGTGACTGATCTCGGCGTGGGCGAAGTTCATCACCGTGCGGCAGGAGTACCCCGCCTGTCCCGCTCCCGCGCTGATCAGCCGTTCCTGCAGGTGCGCGAGGTGCCCGAATCGACGCTCGTACTTCTCGCCGTAGTCCGCGAACGTCCATCGCCTCTTCATCAGCGTCCGGAACGCCGCCGGACGCGCGATCCACATGCCCCCGTAGGGAGCGAGGGGGGAGATCACGTCGAGCGGCACGCGGATGCCGAGACGCCGGGCGAGACGCTCGGCGTGGGGCTCGAGGAGGGCCCAGCCGCGCCCCATCGTCGCGTATCCGATGTGGATCATCGGGGGGAACACGACGCCCAGCTCCGGCTCGCGCTCGAACAGGGCCAGCACGTTGCGCACGTACCCCGGGCTGCTGAGGAGGTTGTCGAGCTGATACCGGCGGAAGTAGCGCAGCCGGTTCATGGTCTTCCACGGCGCACGGCGCATGTGCAGCTTGACGACGAGGTCGTACGCGTCGGACTGGATGACGTCGCGGCATCCCACGAAGAAGTCGGCCATGTCGCGACCCGGGGTCTGGGGGGTCACGCGCAGCTCGTACGAGTGGTCGTTCGTCGCCGCCCACGCCTCGAGCAGGCGCTCGAGGCGCGCCGCCGTGACACCCTCGGTGGTCGTGACGAAGACGGAGGCACCCGGCGGCAGGAAGTGCAGGCGTCGCAGGATCTCGTCGATCTCGTCGACGTCGCCGACGTGCACCACCACCGCGATGGACAGGGATGACCCGCTGTCGGGATCGACCGCCTCCTCGGGGAGCACCGAGAGAAGGCCGAGGATGGAATTCAGCGCCTTCGGAGGGACGCAGGAGGAGAGGCTCGAGCGGAGCACGCCCAGGGGGTACCCCCGCTCCCCCATCATCTCGGCGATCTCGCTCCCGATGATGGCGAACCGGTCGAGGAACGGCGGGTAGCTCGTGAAGACCGCGCGGTCGACGAACGGCACCTCGAGATCGAGAAGATCCTCGGGGGCGAAGAGCGCGGGGTCGTGAGGGTGCAGGTGCGCGGTGTCGAACGCGCGGGCATGAGCGAAGCCGTTGCGCTCCGCCCACTCGACCACGCGCCGCTCGCGCTCACCCGGGGGCACGCTCTCCGCCCACCAGCGGGCCCAGGCGTCGCTGTCGAACAGCCGTCGGCGCACCGCGACGAAGAACCACGGCCGATCGACGATCGCGGGGAATCCCTCCTCGGGGAACGCCTCGCGCGGTGCGGCTGGAGGAACCACGTCCCAGATATCGGCGGAGCCGGCCCCCATCCGGTCCATCAGGCCGCCGAGATCGGCGACGGGCCCGAACCAGGAGTCACCGGTCAGCACGATCTCACGGACGTCGGCGCGCACGCGCCGCACCTCGTCGACCGCGCCCAGGTAGGACGCCGACGAGAACTGTTCGCCGTCCGTCTCCACGACCCGGTCGACGAGGCCGTCGACGGCGGCGCGCGATTCCGGGGAGAGGCTGCCCGGGTGGAGGAGGACGACCGTCTCGGCGATCTCCCGAAGCGCGCGCAGCGCGACCACGGACGTCTCCTCGAGGCGCCCCCGCGCCCGCACGCCGAACACCACGGCGCGGTCGCGACGCGCGACGGACTCCTGGGAGGAGCCCATGTCGCCCGTCGGCCGCCCCGCGTCAGCGGTCGCGGCCATTGTCCAGGGCGCTGAGGAGGTAACGGCCGTAACCGCTCTTGACGAGGGGTTCGGCGCGCTCGCGGAGTTCTTCGTCGGTGAGGAAGCCCATCCGCCAGGCCACCTCTTCGGGGCAGCCGATCGACAGGCCCTGCCGCTTCTCCACCGTCCGGATGAATTCCGTGGCTTCGCTCAGGGAGTCGAAGGTCCCCGTGTCCAGCCAGGCGGTGCCGCGGGGCAGCAACTCGACCCGGAGGCGACCCTGCTCGAGGTAGGTGCGGTTGACGTCGGTGATCTCGAGCTCACCGCGGGGCGAGGGTGTGAGGCCGCGGGCGATCTCGATCACGTCGTTGTCGTAGAAGTAGAGCCCGGGCACGGCGTAGCTGCTCTTGGGGCGCTCGGGCTTCTCCTCCAGGGACACCACCCGGCCGTCGGCGTCGAATTCGACCACGCCGTAGGCGGTGGGGTCGGCGACCTGGTAGCCGAACACGACTCCGCCGTCGAGGTCGGTGTACTGACGCAGGCGCGTGCCCATGCCCTGCCCGTAGAAGATGTTGTCTCCCAGGACGAGGGCGACGGACTCCTGCCCGATGTGCTCCTCGCCGAGGAGGAACGCCTGGGCCAGTCCGTCGGGCGAGGGCTGGACCTTGTAGGTCAGCGAGATGCCGAAGCGCGACCCGTCGCCGAGCAGGCGCTGGAACTGCTCGGAGTCCTGCGGGGTCGTGATGATGAGGATGTCGCGGATGCCGGCGAGGATCAGCGTGGACAGCGGGTAGTAGATCATCGGCTTGTCGTAGACGGGCACGAGCTGCTTCGAGATGCCCTGAGTGATGGGGTGCAATCGGGAGCCCGTGCCGCCCGCCAGAATGATTCCGCGCATGGCTCAAGTTTCCCTCATCCTGTGCCGGGCACCAATCCGGCTGCCCGCCGGGGTGACGGTGCCCCGGTAGCCTGGCGGTATGAGTCGTCTTCTCGTGACCGGTGGTGCCGGGTTCATCGGTTCGAATTTCGTCCACCACGTGATCGCGCACACGGATCACTCGGTGACGGTGCTGGACAAGCTCACGTACGCCGGCAACCGTGCGTCGTTGGCGGGGCTGCCGGAGGATCGTGTGCGACTGGTCGTGGGCGACATCGCCGACGCCGCTGTGGTCGACCCGCTCGTGGCCGAGGCCGACGCGGTCGTCCATTACGCCGCCGAATCGCACAACGACAACTCGCTGCACGACCCGCGGCCGTTCCTGGACACCAACATCATCGGCACGTACACGCTGCTCGAGGCCGCGCGGAAGCACGACGTGAGGTTCCACCACATCTCCACCGACGAGGTCTACGGCGACCTCGAGCTCGACGACCCGGCCCGATTCACCGAGTCCACCCCCTACAACCCCTCCTCGCCGTACTCCTCGACGAAGGCCGGATCCGACCTGCTCGTGCGCGCGTGGGTGCGCTCCTTCGGGGTGCGCGCGACGATCAGCAACTGCTCGAACAACTACGGCCCGTACCAGCACGTGGAGAAGTTCATCCCCCGTCAGATCACCAACGTGATCCGCGGCATCCGCCCCAAGCTCTACGGCACCGGCGAGAACGTGCGCGACTGGATCCACGCGGACGACCACTCCTCCGCCGTGCTGACGATCCTGGACAAGGGCGAGATCGGGCAGACCTACCTCATCGGCGCGGACGGCGAGAAGGACAACAAGACCGTGGTCGAGTTGATCCTGCAGACCATGGGAGAGCCCGCCGACGCCTACGACCTGGTCACCGACCGCCCCGGCCACGACCTGCGGTACGCGATCGATTCCACCAAGCTGCGCACCGAGCTCGGATGGACCCCCACGTACGGCGACTTCGAGTCGGGCCTCGCCGCGACCATCGACTGGTACCGGCGGAACGAGGCCTGGTGGGCACCGGCGAAGGACGGCGTCGAAGCGTTCTACGCCAGCAAGGGACAGTGACCATGGCGACGGAGTTCGGTAAGAACCTCACCGTCACGACCACCCCGATCCCCGGGCTGATCGTGCTGGACCTGCCCGTGCACGGCGACTCCCGTGGCTGGTTCAAGGAGAACTGGCAACGGCAGAAGATGACGGCCACGGGAATCGATCTCCCCGACTTCGGCCCGGTGCAGAACAACATCTCCTTCAACGACGCAGTCGGCACCACCCGCGGCATCCACGCCGAACCCTGGGACAAGTACGTCTCCGTCGCCACCGGACGCATCTTCGGCGCCTGGGTCGACCTCCGCGAAGGCGACACCTTCGGCGCCGTCTACACCACCGAGATCGACGCGTCCAAAGCGATCTTCGTCCCCCGCGGCGTCGGCAACTCCTACCAGACCCTCGAACCCGACACCGCCTACACCTACCTCGTCAACGACCACTGGTCCCCCGCCGCGACCTACACCTTCCTCAACCTCGCCGACGAGACCGCGGCCATCGACTGGCCCATCCCTCTGGACACCGTCGAGATCAGCGAGAAGGACAAGAACCACCCGCGCCTGGCCGACGTCACCCCCATGGCACCCCGGAAGATCCTCGTCACCGGCGCCAACGGGCAGCTCGGCCGCGCCCTGCGCGAAGAGTTCGGCGACCACCCCTGGATCGACTACACCACCCGCGACGACCTCGACCTGACCTCCCCCGACCTCCCGGCCGCCCGCCGCTGGCGCGACTACGGCACCATCATCAACGCCGCCGCATACACCAAGGTCGACACCGCCGAAACACCCGACGGCCGCACCGACGCCTGGGCCGCAAACGTCACCGCCGTCGCCGCCCTCGCCCGCATCGCCACCGAGAACGGCATCACCCTCGTCCACGTCTCCAGCGACTACGTCTTCGACGGCACCAAGGACGGCGCCTACACCCCGCGCGACGCCCTCGCCCCCCTCGGCGTGTACGGCCAGACCAAAGCCGCCGGCGACGCGATCGTCTCCGCCGTGCCCCACCACTACATCCTCCGCACCAGCTGGGTCATCGGCGACGGCAACAACTTCGTCCGCACCATGGCCTCCCTCGCCGAGCGCGGCATCGACCCCCAGGTCGTCGACGACCAGACCGGACGACTCACCTTCACCACCGACATCGCCACCACCATCCGCACCCTCCTCGACACCCACGCCCCCCACGGCACCTACAACGTCACCAGCGACGGAGAGCCGCAGACCTGGTACGACATCGCCCGCGACGTCTACCGCCTCACCGGACACGACCCCGACCGCGTCACCGGCGTCAGCACTGACGACTACTTCGCCAACGCCACCGGACCCGTCGCCCCCCGCCCCCGCAACAGCGTGCTCGACCTGACGGACGTCCGCGAAGCCGGCGCGACGCTGCGCGACGGAGCCGACGCGCTCGCGGAATACCTGCGCGCGTGACCGCAGCGTCGATCCGCGACGGCGATGCCCGGACGTGGGAGCCACCGCACCGGGGCGCGCGACGCGAGGTCGCGCTCGCCCTGGTCGTCGCGCTGACGGCCACGGCCCTCGCCTGGTTCCGGATGAGCAGCGTGGCCCGAGGCACCATGTGGGCCGAGGACGGCCCGGTGTTCTCCGCCCGGTCGCTGGACCCGTCGACGCAGACCGCCTGGATCTTCACGCCCTACGACGGGTACACCCACGCGCTGTCGCAACTGATCTCGGACCTCGTCTGGGCCGTCGTCCCCGTCGCCGATGTCGCCGCCGCCTTCGCTCTCGCGTCGTGCCTGGTGGCCGGGTGCGTGGCCGGGCTGGTCTTCGCCCTCACCGGGCCGTGGCGACTCCACATCGCGGGCCGGCTGATCCTCGCCGCCGTGACGGTGGCGGTGCCGAACGCCACCTTCGAAGTCCTCGGCAACCTCGCCAACCTGCACTGGTTCCTGCTGTGGCTGGCCCCGTTCCTCTTCGTGTTCCGGCCGCGCACCTGGACCGCCTCGGCCTTCACGGCCGTCGGCGTACTCCTGGTCGTCACGAGCGAGATCCAATCCCTGCTCTTCGCACCGCTGATCCTGCTGGGCATACGGGATCGACGGAAGATCCCGCCGGCCGCCGCGCTGGCCATCGGCGCCGTCGTCCAGCTCCTCGCCTTCTCGCAGGGGAGCCGAACCCGGGGAACGCCACCGGACTGGCTGGCCGTTATCGACGGCTACTTCCTGCACGCCCCGCTCACCGGCCTCACGGGTGTCGGGCAGGGCTCCTCCGCACTCGTCGCCTACGTCGGGTGGGACATCGCCTACGCAGCGATCCTGCCGTTCCTGGCGTGCGCCCTGTGGTACGCGTGGGGTTCGCGCCGCCGGGCCCTCACCGTGGCCGCCATCGGCGCGGCCTCGGTCATCCTGTGGGTGGCGGGCTTCGCGATCAACTACGACGTGAGCTTCGACTATCCCGACTTCACCGACGGCGATCTCACCCGGGGCGTCGCGCAGCTGCGCTACGCGATCGTCCCGACGATGCTCCTGTTCGCCTTCGTCGGTCTCGCGGTCGGTCGCGGAATGCTCCACCGCACCGCGCGGCGCGCCGCGATCGCCGTCACCGTGCTCTGCGCGGCGGTCCTTCTCGCCGGTTTCCACGTCGCGGACGGCGGGGTCCGCGGGAACGGCCCCGGATGGGCTGCCGGGATCGAATCGGCCCGCGCCGAGTGCCAGGGCGCCCCGGACGGGCAGGTGGACATCGCGTTGTCCCCGTCTCCGTGGAAGCTCACCGTCCCCTGCGAAAGGATCCTGGGATGACGACACCGACGATGCGACGCACGTTCCCCGTGATCGCTCGGACACCGGCGATCGCCGTCGGATTCTTCGTCGCCCTCTTCTTCCTGGCGTGGTTCCGCCTTTCGGGGGCGGAGCGGGGAACGATGTGGGCCGAGGACGCCTCGATCTTCTCCGCCCGCGCCCTCGATCCCTCGCAGCTGACCCTCGGCATCTTCACGCCCTACGCCGGCTACACCCACGCCGTGCCCCAGGCGATCGCGAGCTTCGTGTGGTGGGCCATCCCCACCTCGGACGTCGCGGTCGCCTTCACGGCGGCCTCCTGCGCCGTCGCGGCCGGGGTCGGAGTCCTGATCTACTTCCTGACGGGCCATTGGCGACTGCACCCCGCCGCTCGGGTGGCGCTGGGCTCGGTGAGCGTGCTGGCGCCGGGGCTGGCCTACGAGGTCTTGGGGAATCTCGCCAACATCCATTGGCTCCTGCTGTGGCTGACGCCGTTCCTGTTCCTCGCCCGCCCCCGCTCCTGGGTCTCGTCGGTGCTGCTCGGGATCGTGGCCTTCTTCACCGTCGCCACCGAGATCCAGAGCGCCGTGTTCTCTCCCCTGCTGATCTGGCGACTGCGCGATCGTCGGCGGTGGCCGATCATCGTCGGCGCCGCGGCGGGGGCGGCCTTCCAGGCTTCGGCCTACCTGCAGTCCACGGGCGGGCGCGGTGCGGGGCATCCGTCGTTGTCGACGCTCGTCGACGGCTACTTCCTCCAGGCGCCGTTGGTCGCTCTGACCGGTACGGGGCAGGGAGCCTCCGCACTCGTCGGCTACTCGGGATGGGACATCGCCTATCTGTCCATCGTCCCCTTCGTCATCGGCGCCGTCTGGTTCATCCTCAACCGACGTCGACCGGCCGCGCTCGTGGTCGTGGCGCTGTTCGGCGCCTCCGTCGCCATCTGGGCCGCCGGGTTCTGGCTGAACTTCTTCCCCCAGTTCGACTTCTCCACCATGGACCCCGGGACCCTCAAAGGCGGAGTCCCTCTTCTGCGGTACTCGATCGTGCCGATCATGCTCCTGTGGGCTCTGATCGCCCTGGGCGCGGGCTCGGCGCGCGATCGCCGACTGGGAGCCAAGGGCATCGCGACCCTGCTGCTGATGGCATCCGTCTTCGCGTTCTCCTACCGGGTCGACGACCACTCCGCCCGCGAGATGGGCCCCACCTGGAGCCCGGAGATCGGCCGCGCCGAGGTTCAGTGCGACATCGGGACGACGGAGGACGTCGTCATTCCGGTCGCTCCCGCGACGTGGTCGGTCGAGGTCCCCTGCGACGAAGTGGAGTGACGGCAGGACCGCACGGTGACGCGGCTCAGGGAGCCGTGGTCACCGTGCGGCAGCCGAGGGAGGTGTTCGCGCCTCCGGCGTCGTCGATCGCGTAGACGCACACGCTGTGGCGACCGGCGGAGACCGGAATCGTCGTGTCGAATCCACGGGACGCGCTGTAGGCCGGATACACCTGCTGGACGTCCGGGCGCGGGTTGCCCGCGTCGAGCACGTAGCCGACGCCGTCCACGTACGCGTGGACGGCGATCTTCCCGGCCACGTCGGGGTCGAGAGCCCACCCCGCGACGCGGAGGGAGCGCCCCGCATCCGCCGACGCGACGACGTCGAGGCTGCCCAGCGGCTGCCGTTCCAGCGCCGCGGGGGCGAGGGCCGCCTGCACCGAACGGCATCCGAGCTGGACGTTGTCACCCGCGGTGTTGATGGCGTACGCGCACACGGTCACGCCGTTGGACCGGAGCGGGACCGTCACGCTGAACCCGTGGGCTTTACCGTAGAGCGGATAGACCGCCGCGACATCGTCGCGCGGGCGGTTGGCCGTCGTCGCGGTTCCCTCCCCGGACACGTAGACGTGGACCGGGATCGGCTTCGCCGTGTCCGGATCGAGAGCCCAGCCGGCGGCGGTGACCTTCTGCCCCTCGACGGCGACCGTGTCCAGGCTCCCGATGGGCTGACGTCCCATGTCGGTGTCGCCCGGCACCATCACGGTCGAACAGGTCACGACCTGGTTGTCGCCCACGCCGACGTTGATCGCGTAGACGCACACCGAATGGTCGCCGGCCGTCAGGGGGATCGACACGGAGAAACCGTGGCCCGTGCCGTAGGCCGGGTAGTGCGGCGCCAGATCCGGCCGGTCGCGATCGGCCACGACCCGTCGCCCGACCCCGTCCACGTACACGTGCAGATCGACCGGCGCGGTGGTGTCGGGGTCGATGGTCCACCCCTGGAGCGTCATGGCCGACGTGGTGAGTTTCTGCGCGTCGATCTGGACGACGGGTGAGCCCGCCATCGAGGTGAGCGTGCGACAGCCGAGCAGCGTGTTGGAGCCGGCCCCGGAGTTGATGGCCCACACGCAGATCTGCGATTGACCCGTTTCCGTGGCGGGGAAGGTCTGATCGAACCCGTGCGCCGATCCCTGATCGGGGTAGGCGGCCCCGACGTCCGGACGCGAACGATCGGCGCGGACCGCCGTACCGACGCTTCCGACGTAGACGTGCACGTCGATCGGGGCGTTCGTGTCGGGGTCCACGGCCCATCCGGCGACCCGGAATCGACCGGGGGACGCCTCCGTGACGTCGATGCTCCCGAAGGGACGATGAGCGGCGTCCGACTTCGTCGACCCGAACCAGTCCGTGTAGATGCGCCAGAAGTTGCGGTTGCCGTACGCCGAGCAACTGTCACCCTCGCCGTAGAGATTGCGGAGCGCCGCCGCGTTCGGCACGTACGGCGTGTAGATGTACAGCCCCGCCGTGGCGGCGTTCTCGATGTAGACGCGTTGCGTGCCGCAGCTGGTCGTGGGGTTGTAGAGGATGTTGTTCCAGCGCCCCGCCTGGTAGCCCCACCACGTCGGGTTCAGCCGGTAGATCTCGAACTGTCGCGCGGCGTAGTAGACCTGATAGAAGAACCCGGCCGTGGACGCATCGCACGGCGCGGTGTCGGGGCATCCCTGGCCGGTGGCGGCCCGGTACTGGAAGTCCTCGGGCCACGTCGAGGAGACCAGCCGCTGCTCCTTCTCGAGCAGCACCAGCATCGCCTTCTGGCTGATCCCGCAGGAAAGGCCCACCTTGGCGATGATCGTCGCGGCGCTCTCATTCGCCGCGCCGGCGTATCCGTTGCAGTACTTGTCGGCCGGTCGGTCGTCGGTGTTCTGCCGGTAGTCCTTGAGGCAGGTGTACCCGCTCCGGCAGTTCGGCACCTGCTTCTGCAGGAAGGCCTGGATGTCCCCCGCGCTCAGCGCCGAGCCGTCGTAGAACAACGCGTCGTCGATGATGTTGCCGGGGTTCCAGTCGGCCGCATTCGCCGCGGACGCGGAGGCCACCGGCGCCACCGTGGCGGGGAGTGCCACCGGCAGCGCGACCAGGAGGGCTGCCGCGCACACCCAGGCGGCCAGGACGGCGAGGGCGGTGCGAGGACGGGACCGTGCGGTCACGGCGCCGGCTCGACCGTGGAGACGGCCGACTCGGCGCGCGTGGAGGGAGATTCGTACCGCACCCGGAACTGCGGTGCGGTCGACGAATCGTCGACGGGGATCGACATGACTCCGCAGTAGGTCACGTCCTTGCCCTCGGTGCCGGTCACCGAGACCGTGCGGTCGGTGCCCACGAGCTCGAGCGTGCAGGTGCCGTCGTCTTCCGAGACCTTCGGCACCATCGCCGTGACTTCGAGGTTGCCACCGACGATCTCGGAGGTGATGACGAGAACGTCTCCCGAGAACGGGGTGACGGAGGGCGTCGGCACCGCGGTCGGTGTCGACGAGGCGCTCGGCTCCGGCGTCGACGAGATGGATGCCGACGGGGTGGGCGTCCCGGTGGACACCGCGCCTCCGACGGGTGTCGCGCAGCCGGCGAGGGCGAGAAGCGCGGCGACGGCGACGGGCACGGCCCAGCGGCGACTCCTCTTCCCTGAGGGGGACGTCCGGGGGTGGTTCACGGGGATCACGCGATCATTGTGCGGGCTGCGCGCCGCGAACGGCGGCTGCCACGCCGCGGGCGGTCAGCCGCGGCCGACCCGGCGCCGGAGGCGTCGCAGGCGCGACCACAGCGGCTGATGCGCATCGATCTCGCGTCGCAGGTCGTCGCGGATCTCGGCGCGCAGCCGCTCCGACTGCCGCGTCGACAGCTCTTCGAGGTGGGCGATGAGCTGCTGCTGCTGGGCGGCGAGGTAGAGCGGCAGCCCGTCTCCCTCCCGTCGCGTCCACTGCTCGAGCGCCCGATCGCGCACCAGCGCATCGTCGCGAGCGTGCGCGTCGGCGAGCGCGAACATGCTGTTGGCGGCGATGCCCGTGGCATCCGGTCGCTGTGTCCAGTAGGCGAGGGGCTCGCCCGCGACGAAGCCGAATCCGGCCCGGGCGAGCACGCGGAGATAGAAGTCCCAGTCCTCCACGGCCTCCAGCGACTCGTCATACCAGCCCGCTTCTTCGTGGACCGCCGCCCGATAGAGGACGGAGATGGGCACCGCACGATTGACGCTGAGCATCTCGCCCAGCGAGATCCGCTGCATCCCCGCCCAGAACGGGGCGCGACCGACCTCGACCCACCGCCCCTCGCGCTCCTCTTCGTAGACGATCTCGGTGCTCACCGACACCGCGGCATCCCCGGAGTGCGTATCGAGCCACTCCACGGTGCGGGCGAGGAAGTCCGGATGCCACCGGTCGTCGTCGTCGTGGAGGACCACCAGCTCAGTCGCCGCCGCGCGCACGCCGGCGTTCGCGGCGATGCACCGCCCACCCTCCCCCGGCGGGATGTGCAGGACGTCGGCGGTGCCCCCCGCCTCTGCCACGACCGACTCGACCTCGGCCGGATCGCCCCCGTCGTTCACGACGACGACGCCCCGGTCGGAGTACGACTGGGCGGCGATGTCGGCCAGGGCCCGACGGAGGAAGTCGGGACGTCGTCGGGTGCGGACGACGATTCCGACGCGCGCGGTCATGGGTTCGAGCATAGGTCCCGCCTAGAGTTCGGCGTGCAGAGCCCAGACGCGGTCGGCGGACGCCGCCCACGCGAAGCCCTTCGCGCGATCACCGGCGAGCACGCGCAGACGCTCGGCATCCTCTCCGAGAGCGCGCGCGACGGCGGCGCCGAGTCCGCTCTCCGTGGCGAAGGCGGCCGCGTCGGCGAGTACTTCGCGGTGGACCGCGGTGTCGCGCGCGACGATCGGGACGGAGAGGGCGAGCGCGTCCACGGCCCGCCACGGCCAGTCGGTCCGGGTGCTCGCCGCGATGAACGCGACCGCGTGGGAGAGCACCGCGGCGCGGTCCCACTGGTCCAGAGCACCGCGCGCGTGGACGCGCGCCTCGGGCACCCCCGCGGCGGACGCGAGCTCGACGACGGCCGGCTCCTCCCCCTCCGGGACGTCCAGCACCACGACGTCGCCGTCCCACTCCGACGCCAGGGCCGCGAAGGCGTCCGCGAGGCCGTCCGAGGCGGCGGCGCCGCCGGCCAGGGCAACGAACGAGGAGGGCAGGTCGAGCGCGCGGAGACGGCCGACGGCATCAGAGGGCGCACGGAACCCGGCCGCCGGTGCCCCGCCGATCACGCGCACCTTCGCGACGAGCTTGGCCTTGGCCACCTCCGCCAGGCGCTCGGCCATGGCGTGCGAGGGCACGACGACGGCATCGGCGTGCTTGCCGATGCGCGACAGCAGCGCTCGGGTGCCGAGGACCTCGGCCCGGGGCAGCTCGTCCGGCGTCTCCCACGCGCGGAGGTCCCACAGCGTGACGACGATCTGGTGCGTCTCGTTGACACGGTCGTGCCGGACGAGCGGGGCGAGCGCGGTCGGCGAGTGGATGAGCCCGCGACCGATGCCGGGCGCCACCCCGAGCTGCCAGGATGCCGCCAGTTCGCGTCGACGCATCGACAGGCGCGTCTCGGCGCTCAGACCCGTGACGCCCGCGTCGTCGGGGAGACCCGGCGCGGGGGTGATGGCCGCGACGTCGCAGCCGCGCGGGGCGGTGTCGACGAGGGCCTGGGCGAGTGACGCCGAGGCTTCCGCGAGATCGCGGGAGGTCGGCGCGACGAGCTGGTCGAGGACGACGCGAAGGGTGACGGTCACGGCGCGGGGCTCTCCGTTTCGGTCGGGGGGTGGAGCTTGTCGCGCACGATCTGCTGCACCTGCGCGTAGTCCGGGTCGAACTCGTCGACGCCGCCCTCGGGGGTCAGTTCGATCGTCGTGACCGGCTGTCCCTTGGCCTTCAGCGCGAGGTCGACCAGCGTCGGGGCGATGAGACCCTGCGGAAGGTCGGTCTCGAGGATGTTCGTCCCCGCGGCGGCCACCTGCTGGAAGTGCTGGAGGACGTTCTGCGGGGTGAACTGCGCGAGGATCGCCTCCTGCAACTCGCGCTGGCGACGCATGCGGTCGAAATCGCTCGTGGTGTACCGCGAACGGGCGTACCACTGGGCGGTGTCTCCGTCCATGTGCTGCTGACCGGGCTCGATCCAGCCGAAGGCCCAGTCGTCCACCGGCTGGCCGTCGTACGCGGGCCCGCCCTTGGGCAGGCGCTCCTGGACGTTGATGTCGACGCCGCCGAGCGCGTCGACGACGTCGGCGAAGCCCTTCATGTCGATCAGCACGTAATACGGGATCTGGATGCCGAGGATGCCCTCGGCGGCATCCTTGGTCGCCTCGATGCCCGGTTCGGAGCCGTTGGCCTCGGCGTCGGGGTAGAGGGCGTTGCCGTCCTGGCACACCTCGACCTCGGTGCGGAGCTGGTTGATGCCACTGCCCCAGCCGCAGGTCGGGTCGTACTTGCCCTGGTGTCCGTCCGGGTACTTGTCCTGCATGGGCCCGGGGGCGAAGGGGAAGTTCGGCATGTCGCGCGGGATGCCGGTGATGGTCACCGCTCCCGTGGAGGCGTTGATCGAGACCACGGAGATGGAGTCGAACCGCATCGAGTCGCGTCCCTCACCCGAGTCGGCACCCAGGAGGAGGATGTTGTAATAGCCGTCGGACGGCGGGACGACGGGCGCCGATTCGGCGAAGATCGTCGCGAAGGCATCCCTCGTCGTCCCGGCGGCCTGGGCGGCCCACGCGGCACCCGAGCCGGTGAGGACGAGCAGCCCCACCGACACGACCGTCATGATCCACCGGGCCACGGGCCCCGTCCGCACGAGTCGCACCAGCCGCAGGGTGTCGATCGTGAGCACGATCCACAGGACGATGTAGCCGACGAGGACGACCTGCACCAGGGTGAGCGGAACCCACCGGAACCATGACAGGAAGTCGGGGATGAACGAGCCCGTCGCGAGGGCGAAGAGACCGCTCGGCCAGAGCAGCGCCGCCACCGCCGTGAGGACGAGGGCCGTCCAGAGGAAGAGCGTGGCGCCCAGGCCGAATCGGCCCAGGCGACGGTTGCCCGCGAGGATCTGCGCCGACCCGGGGATGAGCACGTTGAGCACGACGAGCCACCACCCGCGCCGCGTCATGACCTCGCGCGACGACGCGTCCGGGTGACGCAGGGGCCGGGACTCCGTCAGCGATGGGCGGGCGCGCGGCCGCGGCGGGGCGGCGACGCTCACAACGACTCCTTGAGGCGGCGGTTCTTCTCCTCCACCTGGGATTCGAGATCGGCGGCGTAGCCCTCGACGCGGTCGCCGAGGGCGACGTCGGCGGCACCGAGGATGCGCGCGGCGAGGAGCCCTGCGTTCTTCGCGCCGTTGATCGACACCGTCGCGACGGGGATCCCGGCGGGCATCTGCACGATGCTGAGCAGCGAGTCGAGACCGTCGAGCGTGGCCAGCTGGACGGGGACGCCGATGACCGGGAGCGCAGTGACGGAGGCGAGCATCCCCGGGAGGTGGGCGGCGCCACCCGCGCCGGCGATGATCGCGCGCAGCCCGCGCTCCCGCGCCTCGCGGCCGTAGCGGATGAGCTTGTCGGGCGTGCGGTGAGCCGAGACGACCTCCACCTCGTGGGGGATGCCGAATTCGGTGAGCACCTGCGAGGCGTCGCTCATCACGCGCCAGTCGGAGTCGGAGCCCATGACGACGCCGACCAGCGGCGTCTCGGAGGAATGCAGCGGCCGGGTCACCGGTCCAGGCTAGGGCGGGTCGCTGGAAGATCCCGGAACGGCACGCTCAGTCGAAGAATGCCGCCGCCGCGCGGCCCTCGTAGACGACGTCGTCCAGGTCGTCGCCGGCGACATTGACGTGCCCGACCTTGCGCCCCGGACGCGGGTCCTTGCCGTACGTGTGGATCTTCGCGGTCGTGTGCGCGGCCATCGCGGGTGCGAAGCGCTCGGTCAGCCCGCCCTCGGCGGGCCCGCCGAGGATGTTGACCATGACGGTCCACGGAGCCGTGGCATCCGTCGATCCGAGCGGAAGGTCGAGCACGGCGCGCAGATGCTGCTCGAACTGGCTGGTGACGGCACCGTCCTGCGTCCAGTGGCCGCTGTTGTGGGGCCGCATGGCGAGTTCGTTGATGAGGACGCGCTCGTCGGTGGTCTCGAACAGCTCGACGGCGAGCATGCCGGTCACCCCGAGCCCTTCGGCGACGGCGACGCCGATCGCGGCGGCCGCGCGCTCGAGCCGCTCCCCCGCACGCGGAGCGGGCGCGATCACCTCGGCGCACACGCCGTCGCGCTGCGTCGTCGCCACGAGGGGATACGCCCGCACCTCGCCCGACGGACGACGCGCGACCTGCTGCGCGAGTTCGCGCGTGAAGTCGACGAGCTCTTCGGCCAGGAGCGCCCCGCCGTGGGCGTCCTCGGCGAGCGCGGCGAACCAATCGTCGGCCTCGATCGCGGCCGAGACCACGCGCACGCCCTTGCCGTCGTACCCGCCGCGGGGGGTCTTCACGACGGCGCGTCCGCCGTGGGCGTCGAGGAAGTCCTGGAGCTGCGCGGCATCCGAGACGGCGGCCCAGTCGGGCTGCGGCATCCCGAGCTCGGCCATGCGCGCGCGCATGACGAGCTTGTCCTGCGCGACGGCCAGCGGGGCGGGGCCCGGGTGGACCGCGACGCCGGCGTCCACGAGGGCGGCCAGCACGTCCTGCGGCACGTGCTCGTGGTCGAAGGTGAGCACGTCCACCTCACGCGCGAAGCGGAGCACGGTCTCGGCGTCGCGGTAGTCGCCCACGGCGGTGGCGGCGAGCCCCGCCGACATGCCCTCGGTCTCGGCGAGGACACGGATGTCGATCCCGAGCTCCTCGGCCGGCGCGATCATCATCCGCGCCAGCTGTCCGCCACCGACCACTCCGACTCGCAGCGCCATGCCGCTCCTTCCGTCCCGTCCATTGTGCTCCACACCGCCGCCGCACCCCCTCCCCTCTCGCGATAAACGGCATCCGCGCGGAGAAACGGCGCGACAGCGCGTTTCCCGCCGTGGATGCCGTTCATCGACGGGGCGTGCGGCCCGGCAGAACCCGACGGGGCGTGAGCGGGTGGGCGTCAGAACTCGACGGCGCCGGAGCCGTGCGCCTGCGAGTCGCGATGCGCGAGGATCTGGTTCACCTCGACCTGGTCGACCAGCGTTTCGTGCACGAGGACCGCGTGGGGGACGTTCTTCAGACGCAGGGGAGGTTCCACGCCGTTGGACAGCGTGAGGGTCCCCGCTCCCCACAGTCGTTGGAGGATGCCGCGCCTCATCTGGATCGCGTACCCGCGCACGTGCGAGATCTCGCGGCTGCTCGACCCGAAGAAGCCCGAGCGCTCGATGACGCGGCGGGTGGTGATCGTCCACGACCGGGAGAGCCACACGAAGTACGGCACGACCACCAGCAGCACCAGCGCGGCACCGGCCGCGGTCACCAGCATCCAGTTCTCGAACGGAGCCGGGAGATTGTCGTAGTAGTACGCGGTCGCACCGGCCACGGCGATCAGCACGAGGGCCGACCAGAACAACCGCCGGGCGTGACCGCGCAGGCGCGCGATGCGGCGCTCGGGCGCAGCCGCGCCAGGGGCCGGCGTGCGGGGACGGCCTCCGTAGGTGTCGGGCGGGGTCACGTATTCATTCTGGGGGCGGGAGCCTCCGGCGTCGCCCGCACACGCGGGACGGGCGCGGGTCAGCGTACGTGGACGACGTCCCCGGCGGCGACCACCGTCTGGATCGTGCCCGATTCGACCACCAGGCGCCCCTCGGCGTCGAGCCGTTCCGCCCGACCCTGGACGGTGGTGCCGTCGGGGAGCGACACCGACACCTCGCGGCCCACGGTCGAACACAGCTTCTCGACATCGCGGTGCACGCGGGCGACATCGCCTTCCGAGAGCGCGGCGAGCAGCGCGGCGAGGGACTCGAGGTAGTCGGCGAGCAGGCGATCCTCGTCGACCTCGACGCCGAGGGCGGCGAACGAGGTGGCCGTCGACACCGGCAGATCCGCCCGGGTCATGCGCGTGTTGATCCCCGATCCGATCACGACCGTGTCGAGGGTGCCCGGAACGACCTCGGCGAGGATGCCGCAGATCTTCCCCCCGTCCACGAGCACGTCGTTCGGCCACTTCAGCTGCGCGCTCGGGCCGTGACCGGCCAGGCGCGAAGCGACGGCGCGCGTCATGGCCGCACCCGCGGCGAGGGGGATCCACCCGCGCATCCCCATCGGGATGCGCCCGGCGTCCACGACGACCGACACGGCGAGGGCGGTCCCGGCCGGGGCGGTCCACGTGCGGTCGAGTCGGCCCCGCCCGGCGCGCTGGTCGTCCGTGACGAGCAACGACAGATGCGGCCATCCGGCGGGGTCCGCGGCGACGGCGGCGACGACGTCGGCGTTGGTGGAGTCGGTGGTCTCGACGACCTGGAGGCGCGGGCTGAGCGCGGCGGTGAGCGGGTATCCGGCAGCGGGGATCGGCATGTGCACACCCTAGGCACGACCCGGGGGAATCGGCATCCCCGGGCCGTCGCCCGCCCCGCGCTCCCGTCCCCGGATGGATGGATGCCACAGCGTCCCGACGAGGTGCTTGTGCGCACCCTCCAACATCGGCGTCGAACCGGTCGATAGGGTGGAAAGCGTGACCGACCAGCCCGATCTCTTCACCACCGCCGGCAAGATCGCGGACCTGCGCGCCAGGTTCCAGGACGCGGTCGTTGACGCCGAAGCCGCCGCGCGCACGAAACAGCACGCGAAGGGCAAGCTCACCGCCCGCGAGCGCATCGAGATGCTGGTCGACCCCGGCTCGTTCGTCGAGCTCGACGAGTACGTCCGCCACCGCACCACGGCGTTCGGCATGGACAAATCGCGCCCCTACGGCGACTCCGTCGTCACGGGCACGGGCACGATCCACGGGCGCACGGTCGCCGTCTACGCGCAGGACTTCTCCACCTTCGGCGGCTCGCTCGGCGAGGTCGCCGGCGACAAGATCATCAAGGTCATGGAGCTGGCACTTCGCAGCGGCATCCCGATCATCGGCATGCTCGACTCGGGGGGCGCGCGCATCCAGGAGGGTGTCGTCGCGCTCGGAAAGTACGGCGAGATCTTCCGCCTGAACACCGCCGCCTCGGGGGTCATCCCGCAGATCTCGATCATCATGGGACCCGCCGCCGGCGGCGCCGTCTACTCGCCCGCGCTCACCGACTTCGTCATCATGGTCGACAAGACGAGCCAGATGTTCGTCACCGGCCCCGACGTCATCAAGACCGTCACCGGCGAGGACGTCGGCATGGAGGATCTCGGCGGCGCCCACACCCACAACACCCGGTCGGGCGTGGCGCACTACCTCGCCGAGGACGAGGATGACGCGCTCGACTACGCCCGCACGCTCGTCGGATTCCTCCCCGACAACAACCTCGCCGAGCTCCCGCTCTACGAGACGCCGTTCGAATTCGAGACGACGGATGCCGATCGGGCGCTCAACACCGTCATCCCCGACTCGCCGAACCAGCCCTACGACATCCACACCGTGATCGACGGCATCGTGGACGGGGCCGACTTCCTCGAGGTCCAGCCGCTGTTCGCCCCGAACATCGTCATCGGCTTCGGCCGTATCGAGGGCCGGACCGTCGGCATCATCGCCAACCAGCCCTCGCAGATGGCCGGCACGCTGAACATCGACGCGGGAGAGAAGGCCTCCCGCTTCGTACGGTTCTGCGACGCGTTCTCCGTGCCGATCGTGACGCTCGTCGACGTGCCCGGCTACCTGCCCGGCACCGACCAGGAGTGGACCGGTGTCATCCGTCGCGGCGCGAAGCTCCTCTACGCCTACGCCGAGGCCACCGTGCCGCTGGTGACGGTGATCCTGCGCAAGGCCTACGGCGGCGCCTACATCGTGATGGGGTCGAAGCAGCTCGGTGCCGACATCAACCTCGCCTGGCCGACCGCCGAGATCGCCGTGATGGGCGGTCAGGGCGCGGTGAACATCCTCTACCGCGGTGAGATCAAGCGCGCCGAGGAAGCGGGCGAGGACGTCGCGGCGGTGCGCACCCGCCTCGCGAACGAGTACACCTACAACGTGGCATCCCCGTTCCTCGCGGCCGAGCGCGGCGAGCTCGACGGCATCATCGAGCCCGCGCAGACGCGCGTGTCGATCGCGAAGGCGCTGCGGGCGCTGCGCAACAAGCGGGCGAGCCTGCCGGCGAAGAAGCACGGGAACATCCCGCTGTGAGCGAGACCGGTGGCGAATCGCCCGAGACCGTCGGACGCATCGTGCGCGGCACCCCCACGCCTGAGGAACTCGCCGCGGCGATCGTCGTCGTGAGCGAGGCGTACGCCCGGGAGTCCGCCGATGCCACGGCACCGGAGACGTCGGCGCGCTCGCGCTGGGAGTTGTCCGCTCGTGGACTGCGGGCCCCGCTCGATCGCGACGCCGGCTGGAACGGATTCACGGGCTGACTGTCCCCCGAAATACCTACAGACGCCGCGAGAACGTTCGCGAATACTGGAGGAGCTGGAACGCATCACGCGTTCGGTCGGGCCGCTCCATCGAGCCGGTTCCGGCCACCGCGGACGGTTTTCGGGTAGCCGTTCGCATGGGTGAGGGGCAGGCGACATCGCCGCCCCTCACCCCTCATTTTTCGCACTCTTCCCCGGATGCAGATACCCGTTCAGGCCCCCGTCGGCGTTCGCGCCACGGGGGCCATTCCTTCGCGTCAGCGCGGGCGGCGCATCCTTCGCGTCAGTGCGGGCGGCGGATCTCGCGCCAGAGATCGACGTCGTCGTCGTCGGCCCCGGCGCCCGCAGCCGCCGTGCGACCCACGACGGTGACCGCCACCTCGTGGTGGGGCGAGGTCCGGATGATCAGGCGCTCGGACGCGGCCTCCTCGACGATGCCCGCCAGCTCGGACCGAATGTCGCGCAACGCCGACGCCGGCAGGTCTTCCAGGCCCCCCTCGTCGAAGAGCATGACGATCGTTCCGCGACGACGCGCCGCATCGATCTGTGCGCGCACCGCCTCATCGAGGAGACGGGGACTGCGCAACTCGTCGCGCAGGCTCTGCTCGGCGAGGCGCGCCGCGTTCTTCTCGCTCGGACGCAGGTTCCCGCCCGTCTCGATCGTGCGACCGAGCACCGGACCGGCGACGTGGAGCGCCCGCTGCACGTGCAGCCGACGCTCGCGCTGACGCCCGCTCTGCGAGGCCTGCCAGGCGGATGCCGCCTGCTGCAGCTCCGACAGTTGCTCCGCATCGCGGGCGACCCGGTCCAGAGCGGTGGTGATGAGCTGGGCCACGGCCACCCAGACGAGCGAACCCACGAGCCCCAGGCTGAGCGCGGCGAGCGGGCCCAGCCAGGCCGCCGCCGACACGGCCAGGAGGCCCGTGCCGATCCAGGCGATGACGGGTCGCCGCCGCACCATGACGACGGTCATGAGGGCGCCGATTCCGCCGATGACCCACGTGACGAAGGGCTGCGACCGCCCGGCCTCGTTCACCGCAGCGAAAGCGGCGTTCGGGACGACCGCAGCGGCCACCAGCGCGAGGCCGACGGCCCATCGCGAAGGCGCGAGCCGCGTGTCCGTGTCCGCGTCGTCCGGAGCCGCGACGCGGCGACGCGTCGGCAGGAGGATCCAGAGCCAGGCGATCGGGAGGTACAGCACGAGCGCGGCGATCAGCAGCCAGCCGCGTTCGACCGTGTCGGGCAGCGTCCACAGGAGGCTGCGCGCCGAGAGGTAGGCCGTGAAAGCCAGGCCGATGCCCGAGAGGATGGAGCGGACGGTCACCAGCGGTCCCCGCTCTCCCACTCGAGGGTCACCGTCGTGCCCGCGGGCGAGGAGTCCAGGGTCGAGCGTCCACCGACGGCCGTGACGCGCGCGATGATGGAGCCCCGGATGCCGAGCCGATCGGCGGGGATCGCATTCACGTCGAAGCCGCGACCGGCATCCCGCACCCGGATCGTCACTCCCCCGGGCTCGGCGGAGCCGGTGACCTCGACGGTCAGGGCCCGCGCTTCGGCATGCTGCACCGCGTTGGCGACGGCCTGCATCGCGGCGAGCACGAGCGCCCGGGCCACCCGCCCCGGAACGCGGGGCGTGCCCTCCTGCACCCGTCGCGTCACGGCCAGTTCCACCCCGAAGTCGCGGGCCGAAGTCTCGATGTCGTCGGCGAGGGCCGCGGCATCCATCGGCTCGTCGCTGCCCTCGAGGGCGTCCTTCTCGGCGTTCGCCAGCCGCGTGAGGGCCTCGCGCGCCATGCTCACGGCGAGGGTGCGCTCCCGCGGGGTCGAGGCGCGTTCCGCCGCCAGCAGGGCGCCCAGGACGCTGTCGTGCATGAGGGCCGCGACGGCGACCCGCTCGTGCTCGGTCGCGGCGGTAGCCGCAGCCTGCGCGTAGCTGGCGACGGCCCGGGCGCGCGTCTCGTCGACGTTCGCCGCGATCGAGCGGTACATCCACGTGAGCGTCACCAGGACCGCGCCCAGCATCAGGGCGAACGAGACGTCGAGCGCGACGGGCAGCAGGAACTCCGACCGTCCGCCCGCCTGGATGAGACGGACCACACCGAACAGCAGCGGTGCGGCCACCGTCCAGGCGATCTGGAGAGACAGGGGGAAGGCCACGACCGTGGCCACCGTGGCCACGTTGATGAGGTAGAAGATCCAGGGGTTCTGGGTGGGCGACGGGGACTGTTCTCCGCCGACGGTGGCGATGGGCCAGAGGGCGAGGGCGACCATGAACAGCACCGCGAACAAGCCCGAGAACACCCGCGCGAACCGGTTGACGGCGCACGCCACAATCATCGCCACGAGCGGGACGAAGACACCGATGACGAGGGGCAGATGCCACCCCGGGGCTTCGTCGCTCGGCCCGAAGGCGGCGACGAAGGCCTGCACCCCGAGGACGAGACAGGCCGGCCCGACCAGCAGGGTGATGACGCGCTCGATGCGCTTCTGCGTGAACGAACCGGGGTCGTCGCTCGTCTCACGCGTGTGCGGGATCCGCCCCCACGCCTCGTCGAGGACCGACCGATCGACGTCAGGCATCTCGGGGCGTCTCGGGCGTCTCGTGGAGGATGCCGTCCTCCATCGCCCGTCGCAGCAGATCGACCTTGGTCGGGGCGGGGCGCCCCACCTCGACGTACTTCACGCGGACGCGCGTGATGTTCTCCTTGGCCGTGGAGTAGGCCACGCCGAGGCGCTCGGCGACGGCCTTGAGGGGGAGTCCGGCGGCGTACAGCCGCAGCACTTCGCGCTCGCGCGCGGACAGCTGCGCATCGGCGAACTCGCGGTCGCCCTCGACCGCGCTGGCCCACTCGACGTTGTCGAGCAGCTCACCGCGGGCGACGGTCCCGATGGCCGCGAGGACCTCGTGCGTGGGCGACGACTTGCTCACGATGCCCGCGGCCCCGGCGGCGAGCGCCTCGCGCACGGCGGCCGGACGGTCGGCGACGCTGTGAATGATGACGCTGGAGCCGTCCCGCACGACACGGTCGACGTTCTCGGAGACGGTGGTGCCGTCACCGAGCGTGAGGTCGAGGACCACGACATCGGCCGGGGCCTCGCCCGCGGTGCGGCGCCAATCGAGGTAGGCGGCGACGTTCGCGCCCGACAGGACCACCTGGAACGACTCGGTCTGCGCCAACGCCGCCTCGAGGCCGAGTCGGACCGATTCATGGTCATCGATGAGGGCGACGCGCGTCATCCCCATATCGTATCGGCGCGACCCCTCCCCCGCCGGGAGTGCACACCCGCCGATCGGCGGGTCATCGCCGGAGGGCGACGACCGCCTCGACGTGATGGGAGTGGGGGAAGAGGTCGAGACCGTGCACGCCGCCCTCGACGCGGTACCCGTGCACGGCGAACGTCGCCAGGTCTCGCGCGAGCGCGACGGGGTCGCAGGCCACGTAGATGACGACCCGGGGATCGAGCCCCGCGATCCCCTCCACGACCTCCCGTCCCGCGCCCGAGCGCGGAGGATCGAGGACGACGACGCCGCGGGACAGGCGCTCGCGCTCGCGCGCGGAGGCGTCCGCCCGCAGCCGCGCGACGTACCGGTCGACCCGCGCCGTCTCGGCGCGGGCACCGACCCATTCGGCGAGGTTCTCCCCCGCGTGCTCGGTCGCGCGGGCGTCGCTCTCGACGCTGACGACCCGGGTGGATGCGCCGCCGATGTCGGCCAGCGTCGCGGCGAAGAGGCCCACTCCTCCGTAGAGGTCGAGGTGGACGGCATCCGGGTCCAGGTCGCCCGCGGCCTCACGGACGAGATCGCCGACCGCCTCCGTCAGGGCTTCGGCCGCGAGGCGGTGCACCTGCCAGAAGCCGCCCGCGTCGACGCGGAACACGCGGTCGCCGACGCGTTCCTCGACGACTTCGGCCGTCCCGGTCGCGCGGGATCCGTCGGGACGCGGGAGGACGCGCACCCGCCCGTCGGCCGGCTGGACGAGGTCGATCCGGCCGGGAGCCGCGCCGCGCAGCTCCGCGGCCGCACGGGCGATCGCGTCCGTCGCGAGCGGGAGATCGGGGGTCTCGATCACGCGGTGCGAGCGCGGCGCGAACGGACCCACACGTCCGGCCTCGTCCACGTGCAGGCTCACGCGCGTCCGCCAGCGCGTGCCGTCCGGTGTCTCGTCGACCCCGGCCGGACCCACCGAAACGGGCAGTTCGAGACGTCCGACGCGCTCGAGCGACTCGCGGATCACCCGCTCCTTGAGCGCCCGCTGATGACCGAGCTCGATGTGACCGAACTCGGCTCCGCCCACGCGCTCGTCGGGCGAACGGTCGATCGAGGCCGAGGGCCACACGTGCGCGCGCCGCTCGGGCGCCGCTTCGAGGACCTCGACGGCTTCGGCGCGCCAGAACGCCTTCTTCCGCGTGTCGGTGAGCCGCACGCGCACGCGCTCCCCGGGGAGGGTGTCCGGGACGAAGACCACGCGGCCCTCGTGCCGCCCGACGAAGATGCCGCCGTGGGCGACTCCGGTGATGTCGAGATCGATGAGGTCGCCGTTCTGCATCCCCCGAGCCTGTCACACGGCGGTCCCGGCGGGTCGCGTCGTCGGTAGCGTGGACGCATGCGCGTGTGCCTGGCATCCACTTCCCCCGCTCGACTCATGCTGCTGCGGCAGGCCGGAATCGAGCCCGAGGCCCGGGCCCCCCGGGTCGACGAGGAGGCGGTGATCGCCGAGGTCGAGGCGGCGGAGGGGCGCACGCTGCCGGCGCCGGAGCACGTCCTCCTGCTCGCGCGGCGGAAGGCCGAAGACGTGGCGCTCCGCCTGGCCTCCGACGGGTCCGGGTTCGACGGATACGTGATCGGCGGCGACTCGATGTTCGCGCTCGGCGACGAGATCCTCGGCAAGCCCTACACCCCCGAGGCGGCGACCGCGCGCTGGCGCGACATGCGCGGGCGCACGGGCGTGCTGCACTCCGGGCACAGCGTCTTCCGGGTCGCCCCCGGCCACGAGCCCCGGGAGGCGTTCGCCGTGGCCGAGGCATCGGTGACCTTCGCCGCCGACGTCGCCGATGAGGAGATCGCGGCCTACGTCGCCAGCGGTGAACCGCTCCTGGTCGCGGGCGCGTTCACCGTCGATTCCCTGGGCGGCGCGTTCATCGAGCGCGTCGAGGGCGATCCCTCCACGGTGGTGGGGATGTCGCTGTCGACCGTGCGGCGCCTCGTCCGCGATCTCGGCGGATCGTGGACCGACCTGTGGAATCGTTCGTAGACTCCCCCACACGTTTTTCGGCGTTTCTTGTGGAGGAGGGTCAAAAGACCCGCACGACCCCTCGCTAGGCTGGGAGGATGCCGAAGATCGCCAAGGTACTCGTCGCCAACCGCGGCGAGATCGCCGTCCGTGTCATCCGCGCCGCACGCGATTCGGGCAAAGCCTCCGTCGCGGTCTACGCCGACCAGGACCGGGACGCCCTGCACACCCGCCTCGCCGACGAGGCGTACGCGCTCGACGGCGCCACCAGCGCCGACACCTACCTCTCGATCGAGAAGATCCTCTCGGTCGCCCGCCGTTCCGGCGCGGACGCCGTCCACCCCGGATACGGATTCCTCGCCGAGAACGCCGACTTCGCCCGCGCCGTCATCGACGCGGGCCTCGTCTGGATCGGCCCGTCGCCCGCGGCGATCGAAGCGCTCGGCGACAAGGTCACCGCGCGCCACGTCGCCGAGAAGGTCGGGGCCCCCCTCGCCCCCGGAACCCCCGGGCCGGTGGCCGGCGCCGACGAGGTCATCGCCTTCGCCGAGCATGTGGGCCTCCCCATCGCGATCAAGGCGGCGTACGGCGGCGGCGGACGCGGCCTCAAGGTCGCGCGCGAATTCGACGAGGTCGCCGAGATGTTCGAGTCGGCGACCCGCGAGGCCGTCGCAGCCTTCGGTCGCGGCGAGTGCTTCGTGGAGAAGTACCTCGACAAGCCCCGCCACGTCGAGACCCAGTGCCTGGCGGATGCCGCGGGCAACGTCGTCGTCGTCTCCACGCGCGACTGCTCTCTGCAGCGCCGTCACCAGAAGCTCGTCGAGGAGGCCCCCGCGCCGTTCCTCAGCGACGAGCAGAACGCGATCCTCTACTCGGCATCCAAGGCCATCCTCCGCGAGGTCGGCTACGTCGGTGCCGGGACGTGCGAATTCCTCATCGGCGCCGACGGCACGATCTCGTTCCTCGAGGTCAACACCCGCCTGCAGGTGGAGCACCCGGTGTCGGAAGAGGTCACCGGAATCGACCTGGTGCGCGAGCAGTTCCGCATCGCCGAGGGCGAGGAGCTCGGCTACGACGACCCCGCGCCCACCGGCCACTCGATCGAGTTCCGCATCAACGGCGAAGACCCCGGCCGGAACTTCCTCCCGCAGCCGGGCCCGATCCACGTCTTCAAGACTTTCGGCGGCCCGGGGCTGCGCCTCGACTCCGGCGTGACGGCGGGCGACAGCGTCTCCGGCGCCTTCGACTCGCTGCTGGCGAAGATCATCGTGACCGGGCGCGACCGCGCCGAGGCTCTGGAGCGTTCGCGCCGCGCGCTCGACGAGTTCGAGGTCGCCGGGCTCCCCACCGTTCTCCCGTTCCACCGCAAGGTCGTCCGCGACCCCGCGTTCACGGCCGAGGACGGCACGTTCGGCGTCTACACCCGCTGGATCGAGACCGAGTTCGTCAACGACATCCCCGCGTGGGACGGCGAGCTCGAGCCCCCCGTCGAGGCGCCCGGTCGACACACGGTCGTGGTCGAGGTCGGCGGCAAGCGACTCGAGGTGAGCCTCCCCGACCGCATCGCCGCCCCCGCAGCGAAGCCGGGCCGCCCGGCCGTCGCACCGCCGTCGCGTCGGTCGCACGCCGCATCGCCGACCGCCGGGGCCACCGGTGACGCGGTGAAGTCGCCGATGCAGGCCACGGTCGTCAAGATCGCCGTCGAGGAGGGCCAGCAGGTCGTCAAGGGCGACCTCGTCGTCGTGCTCGAGGCCATGAAGATGGAGCAGCCCATCCAGGCGCACAAGGACGGCACCGTCGCCGGCATCGACGCCAGCCCCGGCACCACCGTCTCGGCGGGTCACCAGCTGCTGCTGATCAGCTGAGGCATCCTCCGCGCATCCGACGCCGCGTCCCTCCGGGGGCGCGGCGTCGTCGCATTGCAGCGTTCCCGCCTTGCGCACTTGCGCGACGCGCAGTTGTGCGGCACGCAGCTGTGCGACGCGCAGTTGTGCGATAAACGGCATCCACGAGGGGAAACGCCACGACAAGGCGTTTCTCGCCGCGGATCGCGTTTATCGGCACGGTGTGCGACGCCGCCCTCCGCGGAGCGACGCTGCGCGTCCGAGGCGCCGGGCGTCGTGCGCACGGCGCGCGGTCGGCTCGGCCCGAAGCTCAGTCCTCGCCGGGATCGTCGCGGTCGACGATGTGCATCGCGCGCGCGGCATCCGTGATGCTCGACGTGAGCGACGGGTACACCGCGAACACGCGGGCGACCTGATCGACGGTGAGGCGGCGCTCGACGGCGATCGCGATCGGGTAGATGAGTTCCGAGGCGCGGGGAGCGACGATCACGCCACCCATGACGGTTCCACTGCCCTGACGGGCGATGAGCTTGACGAAGCCGTCGGTGATGCCCTGCATCTTGGCGCGCGGATTGGCCGACAGCGGCAGCTTCTTCACGACGCCGGCGATCTTGCCGTCCGTGATGTCCTGCTCGCTGAAACCGACGGTGGCGATCTCGGGCGCGGTGAAGATGTTCGCGGTGATCCGGCGGGTCTCCAGCGGGATCACGACGTCGCCCAGCGCGTGGAAGACGGCCTGACGGCCCTGCATGGATGCCACGGAAGCCAGCGGGAAGAAGTTCGTGCAGTCGCCTGCGGCGTAGATGTTCGGCACCGACGTGCGGGCGACGCGGTTCACGCGGATGTGGCCCGACGGCGTCATCTGCACGCCCGCCTGCTCCAGGCCGATCCCGGCCGTGTTGGGGATGGACCCCACCGCCATGAGGCAGTGGCTGCCCTCGATCGTGCGTCCGTCGGCGAGCGTCACCACGACGCCCTCTCCGGTGTTCACGACGGAGTCGGCGCGCGCCTTCGACAGCAGCGTCATCCCGCCGCGCTGGAAGACGCGCTCGAGGACGGCCGCGGCATCCTGGTCTTCGCCCGGGAGGACCTGGTCTCGGCTGGAGACCAGCGTGACCTTCGCGCCGAGGTTCATGTACGCCGAGGCGAACTCCGCGCCGGTGACACCCGAGCCGACGACGACGAGGTGCTGCGGCACGGACTTCATGTTGTACAGCTGCGTCCAGGTGAGGATGCGCTCGCCGTCGGGCTGCGCGGACGGCAGCTCCCGCGGCGACGCGCCGACGGAGACGACGAGCGTCTCGGCCTCGATGCGGTCGAAGTCGGTGCCGCCCGCCTCGGTCGAGACGACCACGGCGCCGGAACCGTCGAGGCGACCGTGGCCGGAGATGATGCGGACGCCCGCGTCGAGGAGCGACGAGCGCATGTCGTCGGACTGCTGCCGCGCGAGCGAGAGGAGCCGCTGATTCACCGCGGCGAGGTTGATCGCGACCTCGGGGGTCAGCGGCTTGCCGCGGTCGTCCTTGGCGAACAGCTGCACACCCAGCTCGCTGGCGCTGCGGATCGCCACGGCCGCGTCGGCGGTCGCGATGAGCGTCTTCGAGGGCACGACGTCGGTGATGACGGCCGAGCCGCCCACGCCCGCCCGCTCCACGAGCGTCACGTCGGCGCCCAGCTGGGCGGCGGAGAGAGCCGCTTCGTAGCCGCCGGGTCCACCGCCGACGATCGCGACGGACTGCTTGCGCTCGAAGCTCTGCACCATGGCATCCATTCTTCCCTAGTGCGACGCGCGGCCCGTGCGCCTGGCCCCGGATGCCGCGGCTTTCTAGAGTGGGTTCATGGCACACAGCAACTCTCACCCGCTCGACGACCCGGCGGCCGACCCGTTCGAGATCGCCGCGGCGGCGGCCTCCGACATCGCGCGCCTGTCCGGTGTCGAGCGTCACGACATCGCGGTCACCCTCGGCAGCGGCTGGGGCCGCGCCGCCGAGCTCATCGGCGAGGAGACCGCGTCATTCCCCGCGACCGAGGTCACCGGCTTCTCCAAGCCCGCCCTCGAGGGGCACGTCGGAACCCTTCGCAGCGTCCGCACCCCCGGCGGCAAGAACGTCCTCGTGATCGGCGCGCGCACGCACTACTACGAAGGCCACGGCGTCCGCCGGGTCGTGCACAGCGTCCGCACCGCCGCGGCCACCGGCGCGACCACGATGATCCTCACCAACGGCGCGGGCGGCATCCGCGAGACGTGGAAGCCCGGCCAGCCCGTCCTCATCAGCGACCACATCAACCTCACCGCCGACTCGCCCCTCGAGGGCGCGACCTTCATCGACCTCACCGACCTGTACTCGCAGCGCCTGCGCGACCTCGCCCGGTCGATCGATCCGACCCTCGATGAGGGCGTGTACACGCAGTTCCGCGGTCCGCACTACGAGACCCCGGCCGAGGTGCAGATGGCCAAGACCATCGGCGGCCACATCGTGGGCATGTCCACCGCGCTGGAGGCCATCGCCGCCCGGCAGGCCGGCATGGAGATCCTCGGCTTCTCGCTCATCACGAACCTGGCCGCCGGCATCCAGAAGACGCCGCTCAGCCACGCCGAGGTGCTCGAGGCCGGGCGCGAGGCCGAGCCGGTGATCTCCGCACTGCTGGCCCGTGTGATCGGCGCGCTGTGAGCGAGTACGTCGCCGCCGCGCGCGCCTGGCTCGCCCAGGACCCGGATGCCACGACCCGCGAAGAGCTCGCGTCGCTCATCGAACGCGTCGAGGACGGGGATGCCGAGGCGGCCGCCGACCTGGAAGACCGTTTCGCCACCCGTCTCGCCTTCGGTACCGCGGGGCTCCGCGGCACACTCGGGGCCGGGTCGAACCGCATGAACCGAGTGCTCGTGGCGCAGGCCGCGGCGGGTTTCGCCGCGTACCTGCGCGAGAAGCAGCCCGACGGGACGCCGACGGTGGTCGTCGGGTACGACGGACGTCGCAACTCCGACGTCTTCGCGCGCGACTCGGTCGAGATCTTCGCCGGGGCGGGGCTGCGCGCCATCCTGCTGCCGCGGATGCTGCCCACGCCCGTGCTCGCCTTCGCGGTGCGGCACCTCGGCGCCGACGCGGGCGTCATGGTCACCGCGAGCCACAACCCGCCGGACGACAACGGGTACAAGGTCTACCTCGGCGGCGCCGACGACGGCGCGCAGATCGTCTCGCCGGCGGATGCCGAGATCGCCGCGCACATCCAGCGCGTGGCCGACGCGGGTGACGTCACCGTCCTCCCCCGCTCCGTCGGGTTCGAGAACGCCCCCGAGGCGCTCGTCGAGGCGTACGTCGCCGCGACCGCCGCCGTGGCCCCCGCGCCTGCCTGCGCCGACGGGCTACGGTGGGTCTACACCGCGATGCACGGCGTCGGGTGGGAGACGGTGTCCCGCGTGCTCACCGAAGCCGGGTATCCCGCGCCGACGGTCGTCGAGGCGCAGATCCATCCGGACGGACGGTTCCCCACGGTGGCGTTCCCCAACCCGGAGGAGCCGGGGGCGATGGACCTCGCCTTCGAGACCGCCCGTTCCGCCGACGCCGAGCTCGTCATCGCCAACGATCCGGATGCCGACCGCCTCGCCGTCGCGATCCCCGACCCCGAGGTCGAGGGCGGCTGGCGTCGCCTGACCGGCAACGAGATCGGCCTGCTCCTCGGCTGGCGCGCCGCGCGCACGGCATCCGGGGGCTCCCTCGCCTGCTCACTGGTGTCGTCGCCCGGGCTGCAGGCCGTGGCCGAGCACTACGGCCTGGACTTCCACGCGACCCTCACGGGCTTCAAGTGGATCTCCCGCGCGCCGGGCATCGTCTACGGCTTCGAGGAGGCCTTGGGCTACCTCGTGAACCCCGAGACCGTGCGCGACAAGGACGGGATCTCCGCCGCCGTCGCGTTCCTCGGGCTCGCCACCGCCGCGCGCGCCGAGGGCCGCACCGTGGCCGACCTGCTGCAGGAGTTCCGCGACACCTTCGGCGCGTTCGCGAGCGACCAGATCTCGGTGCGCGTCACCGACCTGAGCGAGATCGGCGCCATCATGGCATCCCTCCGCGCCCAACCGCCGTCCGCGGTGGGCGAGGTCGCGGTGTCGAGGATCGACGATCTGCTCCAGGGCGTCGACGGGCTGCCCCCGGGCGACGTGCTCCGGATCTGGCTCGAGGACGGCTCGCGCCTCATCATTCGCCCGAGCGGCACCGAGCCGAAGCTGAAGCTGTACCTCGACGTGCGCGGCTCGTCGGCGAAGAAGGCGCGTCGCCGCCTCGAGGCGCTGCGCGCGGGCGCCGAGGAACTGCTCGCGACCGTGCGCTGACGCGGCGCCGGGGCGCCGGGGTTTGGGGCGGACTCTTCCGTTTGGGGCGTGGAATTCTCCGCCCCGACCGGAAGGGGCCGCCCCAAACCGTGGCTCGGTGCGTCGCTGGGTCCGCTCCTCCCCAGACCGAGGATCCGACCCGGACTCCACCGATCGGGCCAGACCCGCCACGGGGAGAGGGCGCTGCGCACCACAGTGAGGGGGTGGATGCCAGCCTGTCGATACCGCTCCGACGTCGAGGCGACCTCGCCGCCGACGGGGTCGATCGACATCGGCTGGACGCGCTCCTGCGCTCGGGACTTTTCCGGCGGATCCGTCCCGGGGTATATGCCGAGACCGCCGACACCACCGGCCTCTCCCTGGAGGGGTGGATTGTCGTCCGGGCGCGAGCGCTCGCGCTCGTCAGCGCGGAACCTCCCTTGTTCTCCCACCTGACGGCCGCGGCACTGCACGGCTGGCCGACCATCGCCGCGGATTCGGAGCGGGTACACGTCATCCTTGACGAGCGACGGCGCGGAGCCGTGGCATCCGCGGTCCGGCATCGCGGCGAAGTCCCCGCAGACGACATCGTGGAGCGACACGGCCTGCGGTGCACGAGCATCCCGCGGACGATGGCGGACGTCGCACGCACCTGCGCCTTCGATACCGCCGTCTGCGTTCTGGACGCTGCGCTGCGAGGTGTGGCGCATACACGTGTCGCGCCATACGACGCCGAGAGGGCTGAGGAGATGCGCGCCCGCGCGCTGACGATCGCTCTTCGTTCGGCACATGGTCGCTCTCGGGCGTACCGGGCTCTGGCCTTCGCCGATGGGAAGGCGCAGTTGCCGGGCGAAAGCATCAGCCGGATCCGGCTCGCGCAGCTGGGATTCGAGCCGCCCCGCCTTCAAGTCCCCGTCGCGGGGCCGTCCGGAACGAACTACTACGTCGACTTCGGGCTCGACGACGTGCAGGCATGGGGAGAGTTCGACGGGACGGGCAAGTACCTCGACGACGCCCTCCGGTCGGGGCGAACGACCGACGAAGTCGTTCTGCGAGAGAAGCAGAGGGAAGACTGGATCCGCGGGGTGACGCGGCGCCCCGTGGTGCGGTGGGGATGGTCGCATCTCCGCACCGCCGACACCCTCGGCCGGCGTCTCGCGGCGTTCCATCTCACCCCGCGCACCTCGTGATCTCCCGCGATCGGGGCGCAAAATGCCACTTGGGGCGGCGCATTCCGCGCCCCAAGCGGACGAATCCGCCCCAAAGCACGGGACGGGCGCCTGCCCACGGAGCCTCAGCCGTCGATCACCGCGACCAACTCATCGAGGAACGCCGCGAAGTCCGTGCCACGCCGGACGATGCGCTGCACGCTGTCGCGCTCGCTGAACACCTCGACGAACTGCTCGAACACGGTCTGGAACGCCTCGCGGTCGGTCTCGCTGAACGCCACGAGCGCCACCACCTGCACGCGCCCCTCGCCCCACGCGATCGAGGGATCGGCGATGCCGATCGCGATGCGGGTCTGCGTCGCGGTCATGCCCATCGCGTGCGGCACGGCGAGCGCGTCGGTGAACGCCGTGGACGAGATCGCCTCGCGCTCCACCGCGCGAACGACGTAGTCGTCGTCGATGACGCCCTCGGCCACCAGCAGCCCGCCGAGGCGCCGGATGACACCGGCCTCGCCGCCGTCGGCATCCAGCCCGCGTACGAACGCGTCGGGCGAGAAGTACGTCTCGAGTTCGGCGCGCAGCCGCGCGAGGCGCCGCCCGCGACGCACCCGCGACGCCGCGGCCTGAACGCGCTCGACGTCGGCGTCGGTCAGGAACGGCTGGATGCGGACGAACCGGTCGCCGGGACGCGGCGGGTCGATGGTGGTGAGCACGAGGTCGGTGTCGATCGAGTCCCACGCCGGATCGATGCGCGTCTCGACGCCGACGACCTCGATGGCTTGACCCAGGGACCGGTCGACGCTCGAGCGCAGGAGCTCGTGCAGCTCGTAGTACCCCGGGCACACGATCGTCGCGGTCAGCAGCTGGTCGGAGCGTCGGCTGCGCTCGAGCCGGCCGCCGACGTGCATCGCGATGTAGGCGATCTCGTCGTCGAGGATCGGGATGCCGAGGGCGTCCTGCAGACCGCTGGCGATGTACACGGCGACCTCGAAGATCATCGGGTACGTCGACTTGAGCGAGCGGGTCAGCGGGTTGCGGGACCACGCCTGCTCGCGCGAGCGATGCAGCAGGTTCTGCACGTGGAGGGCCAGGCGCAGGACGAAGTCGTCGTGCGCGATGTCCACCAGATACTGGGATGCCGCAGCCTCCACGACCGCGCGCACCGCCGCCTCGACCGCGGGGTCGAGGCGCGAGCGCACGTCGTCGGCTGCGGGCGCACCGGGGGCGACGATGCGGGTGAGGACGAGGGTGGCGAGGTGGCGGAGGTCGCCCGCACCCAACTGCACTCCGATGTGCTTGAGGGTCAGACGGTCCAGCAGCTCGGCGACGGCGTCCGCGGCCTCCGAGGACTCCCCCGCGGCAGCACCGAGGCCCCGGTCGCGCGTGACCCGGTCCGCGGCGATCGCGATGTGCATGACCACGTCGCCGATGCCGATCTCGTTGACGAAGTAGCCGAGCGCCCCGAGTTCGGCGACGAGCTCTGCCTTGAACGGTCCGAATGCGCGCGCCCCGACCGACCTCTCGCCGAGCGTGCGCCGGAGTGCGTCGAGGTCGAACATCCCGGCATCCATCTCGTCGTGCGCGAGCTTGGACAGCAGCCTCCGCTGAGCGACCTCGGTTCCGCGGAGGCGGGCGGTGGATGCCGAGCGCTCCAGGGTCAGTTCGGTCCCGCCGAGCAGCCCGCGCACGCGCGCGAGGTCGGCTTCGAGGGTCGCGGCGCTGACGTGCAGCGAGTCAGCGGTCTCGTAGACGTCGATGCCGTCGGCCGCGTCGAGGAGCCGCCGCACGAGCGTGTGCAGGCGATCGCGCGGGGTGCCGGTGTCGGCCGGCGAACCGGCGCGCAGCGCGAGGGCCGCGTCCGTGCCCGCGCGGTAGCCGAGCGGGCCGGACTCGATCGCCCCGCCGCCGGCGACGCGGGCGTTCACCGCAGTGACGTACGAACGCACGCTGCGGGGGGTCACGCCCAGCGCATCCGCCAGCGACGCGGCCGTGGACCACTCCGCGTCCCGCAGCAGCAGGGCCAGCAGGCGGTCTTGGCGAGCTTTCGTCGTCACGATCCGTCCTCCGCGCCGCCCCCGGAATGGCAGCGCTCCCTCCATCCAACCACGCGCTTCCGCCCACGGCGTCGGGGCGCGGCATCCGCGTTCCGGGGGGTGGGAAACGAACCTGGTTGTCCGCTGTGAACGCGGTGCCGAGAATCGAGGAGAAGGAGGCGGGTCGATGAGGATCCTCGTGGTGTGCGGCGCTGGTGCGTCCAGCACGTTCGTCGCACAGCGTGTTCAACGCGCCGCCCATGATCGCGGCCTCCCCTACTCCGCTTCGGCGGGGACCGCGAGGTCGCTCCCGATCGACCTCGATCAGGCCGACGTCGTGCTCGTCGGCCCGCACCTGGCCCCCGACCTGGAGCGGATCCGACAGGATGCCGCGACACGGGGAGTGCGAGTCGCGCTGCTGCCCGAGGACGTCTTCACCGACCTGACCGGAACCCGCACCCTCGCTCTCGTGGAAGAGGCGATGGGTGCGCGGGAATCCGCGGACACCGTCTGACCCGCCGCCGGAAAGGAACACCCATGCCCCAGATCACCCGGACGGTCCGTATCGGCTCGTCGCACGGCCTCCACGCCCGCCCCGCGAAGCTCTTCGCCCAGGCGGCGAAGGAGTCCGGCATCCCGGTCACCATCGCCAAGGACGCCGGCAGCCCGGTGAACGCCGCGAGCATCCTGGGGATCATCGCCCTCGGCCTGGAGCAGGGCGACTACGTCACCCTCACCGCCGACGGCGACAACGCCGAGGCGACGCTGGAGCGCCTCGCCGAGCTTCTGACCACCGACCACGACGCCGAGTAAAGGAATCACAGGAACATGACGGAACTTCGCGGAGTCGGAATCGGACTGGGCGTCGCCCAGGGACCCATCGCGCGCATGGCCGAGCCCCTGCCCGCTCCGAAGGACACGCCGAGCGACCGGTCGGTCGAGGACGAGACGGCCCGCGTGCGCGAGGCCGTATCGGCCGTCGCCCGCGAGCTCGAGGCGCGCGGGGCTCAGGCCGGCGGCGCCGCCCGCGACGTGCTCGAAGCCCAGGCGATGATCGCCGAGGACCCGACCCTCGAGGCCGAGGTGGACTCCCGCCTGGCCGCCGGCAAGAACGGCGAGTTCGCCGTCCACGACGCCTTCGCGTCGTTCCGCGAGCAGCTCGTCGCCCTCGGCGGCTACCTCGGCGAACGCGCCGCCGACCTCGACGACGTCGCCCAGCGTGTGATCGCGCGTCTCCGGGGCGTCGCCGCCCCCGGCATCCCCGACCCCGGTCACCCGTTCGTGCTGGTCGCGAAGGACCTCGCCCCCGCCGACACCGCGCTGCTCGACCTGGACAAGGTCCTCGCGCTGGTCACCACCGAGGGCGGCCCGACGTCGCACACCGCGATCCTCGCGCGGGAGAAGTCGATCGTCGCCGTCGTCGGCGCGAGCGGAGCGAAGGACCTCGTCGACGGTCAGACGGTGATCGTGGATGCCGCCGCCGGCGTCGTCACGGTCGACCCGAGCGACGACGACCTGGCGCGGGCTAAGAACCGCGCCGATGCGCGCGCGGCGGCCTCGTCCGCCCCCATCACCGACGGCGCCCTGTCGGACGGCACGAAGGTTCCGCTGCTGGCCAACCTCGGCAAGCCCGGCGGCGCCGCCGAGGCCGTCGAGCTCGGCGCCGAGGGCGTCGGCCTCTTCCGCACCGAGTTCCTCTTCCTCAGCTCCAGCTCCGCCCCCACGGTCGAGGAGCAGCGCGCCGCCTACATCGAGCTGCTCAGCGCCTTCCCCGGCAAGAAGGTCGTCGTGCGCGTGCTCGACGCCGGCGCCGACAAGCCGCTCCCCTTCCTCAACGACGCGCACGAGGAGAACCCCGCGCTGGGTCTCCGGGGCCTGCGTGCCCTTCGCGCGAGCGAGGACATCCTGCGCGAACAGCTCACGGCCCTCGCCGAGGCGGATGCCGCGACACGGAAGTCCGAAGCCGGCCCCGCCGATCTCTGGGTGATGGCACCCATGGTGTCGACCGTCGAGGAGACGCGGTACTTCACCGCCCTGGCCAAGGACTACGGACTGAAGACCACGGGCGTCATGGTGGAGGTGCCCTCCTCGGCACTCCTCGCCGATCGCATCCTGCAGATCGCGGACTTCGCGTCCATCGGGACGAACGACCTGACGCAGTACACGCTCGCCGCCGACCGGCTGCTCGGTTCGGTCGCGTCGTTCCAGGACCCGTGGCATCCGGCCGTCCTGCGCCTCATCCGCGAGGTCGGTGCGGCCGGCCGGGCGAACGGAAAGCCCGTCGGCATCTGCGGCGAGGCCGCCGCCGACCCGCTCCTCGCGATCGTCCTCGTCGGACTCGGCGCGACCACGCTGTCGATGGCGCCCACCGCACTCGCGGACGTCCGCGCCTCGCTCCTGACCCACTCTCTCGACGATGCCCGCCGCATCGCCGAGGCAGCCCTGGCCGCGGACGACGCGGCCTCCGCCCGAGAGGCCGCCCAGGCGGCCTCCGCCACCACCGCGGCCTGAGCCGCGCGACACCCCGCGGCCCCGGTCGCATCCACAACAAGGAGACACAGCAATGACGACGGCGTCTACAGCCAAGAAGCCGGGAGGTGCACGGGTCGCGGTCCAGCGGTTCGGCACATTCCTCTCCGGCATGATCATGCCCAACATCGCGGCGTTCATCGCGTGGGGCTTCATCACCATGCTCTTCATCCCCGCCGGCTTCTTCGGCGCGAAGAGCCCCTTCGGGTGGCACTGGGCCCCTGTGGCCGAAATCATCGGCGGCGGCGGCGACGCGGCCACGATCGGGTGGCCGGGGGCCGCGACGGCGCTCACCGCCAACGCGGACGGCAGCACCTACCAGGGCTACGTCGGTCTGGTCAGCGTCATGATCACCTACCTCCTGCCCCTCCTCATCGCCAACACCGGCGGCCGCATGGTCTACGGCGCGCGCGGTGGCGTGGTGGCGACCATCGCCGTGATGGGTGTCATCGTCGGCACCAACATCCCGATGTTCCTCGGTGCGATGATCATGGGTCCGCTCGCGGCCTGGATCACCAAGCAGATGGACCGCATCTGGGACGGCAAGATCCGCCCCGGCTTCGAGATGCTGGTCAACAACTTCTCCGCCGGCATCCTCGGCATGATCCTCGCGATCGTCGGCTTCTTCGCCTTCGGTCCCGTCTTCCTCGGCATCAGCGCGGTCCTCGGCAGCATCGTCGCGTTCCTCGTGCAGTTCAACCTGCTGCCGGTGCTGTCGATCATCGTCGAGCCGGCGAAGGTGCTGTTCCTCAACAACGCCATCAACCACGGCGTCTTCACCCCGCTCGGCATCGAGCAGGCTGCGGAATCGGGCAAGTCGATCCTGTTCCTCATCGAGGCCAACCCCGGCCCCGGCCTGGGTCTGCTCCTCGCCTTCACCTTCTTCGGTGTCGGCGCGGCGAAGGCCTCGGCGCCCGGCGCCATCGTCATCCAGTTCCTCGGTGGCATCCACGAGATCTACTTCCCGTACGCGCTCGCCAAGCCCATGACGATCCTCGCGCTCATCGCCGGTGGCGCCGCGGGCGTCACGACGAACATGATCTTCAGCGGCGGCCTGGTGTTCCCGGCGGCCCCCGGCAGCATCATCGCCGTCACCGCCGCCGCGATCGGCGCCGGCCCCGGCAACCTCCTGGTCGTGTACCTCTCGGTGGCCGTCGCCGCCGTGGTCACGTTCCTGATCGCCGGTGTGATCCTGCGTGCCTCGCGCAAGCGCGACCTCGCGGCCGAGGGCGGCGACGACGCGTTCGCCGCGGCGATCGACCAGACCGAGGCCAACAAGGGCAAGGAGTCCTCGGCCCTGGGCGGCCTGCGCTCGCGCACGTCGAGCGACGTGACCGCGTCCGCCGACCACGACGTCGAGGGTGCCCTCGGCGGCCTCGGGGGCGCCGTCGCCACGAAGCAGCTGAACAACATCGTGTTCGCCTGCGACGCCGGCATGGGCTCCTCGGCGATGGGCGCGAGCGTCCTGCGCAACAAGATCAAGAAGGCCGGCATCGAGGGGGTCACGGTCACCAACCAGGCGATCGCGAACCTCGACGGCACCGCCGACCTGGTCATCACGCAGAACCAGCTGACCGACCGCGCGAAGGCGCAGAACCCCGACGCGATCCACGTGTCGGTGGACAACTTCATGAACTCGCCGAAGTACGACGAGGTCGTGGAGATGGTCCGCAGCCAGCACGAGGCGAAGTAACCCCCGCACGCCAGGGGCTGGGGCACAACCCCGGCCCCTGGCGTCTTCCCGTTCGGCCCGCGTTTTGCAAGGCTGGACAGCACGACGAGAAAGGCGAGAACCATGTCGGACGTCCTCCGCATCGAATCCGTTCGCATCCACCCCGGAAGCGCCACCCGCGAGGAGGCGATGAAGGAAGCCGCCGATCTGCTCCAAGCCGCCGGCTCCGTCACCGGCGAGTACTTCGCCGCCATGCAGCAGCGCGAGGAGACCGTGTCCACCTACATGGGCAACGAGCTCGCCATCCCGCACGGCACCAACGAGACCAAGCAGGCCATCCTCACCTCCGGCCTGTCGGTCGTCCGCTACGACGGGGGCGTCGACTGGGGCGGGGAGCCCGTCACCTTCGTCATCGGCATCGCCGGCAAGGGCGATGAGCACCTCGAGATCCTGTCGCAGATCGCCATCCTCTTCTCCGAGGAGGACGACGTCGCCCGCCTGAAGGCCGCCTCCTCCCCCGAGGAGCTCTTCGAGGCCCTGTCGGGCTCCGTCAACGCATGAAGGCCGTCCATTTCGGCGCCGGCAACATCGGTCGCGGCTTCGTCGGTCTGCTGCTCCACGAGGGCGGCTACGAGCTCGTCTTCTCGGACGTGTCCGCTCCGCTCGTCGCGGCGATCAACGCGGCATCCGAGTACACCGTCCACGAGGTGGGCGAAGGCGGCGTCGACAAGACGGTGACCGGTTTCCGCGCCATCGACAGCTCGACGGATGCCGAGACCCTTGTCGACGAGATCGCGACCGCCGACGTGGTGACCACCGCCGTGGGCCCCACGATCCTGAAGTTCGTCGCGCCGCACATCGTCGCGGGCCTCGCGCTGCGCGACCCCTCGCTCGCGCCCCTGCAGATCATGGCGTGCGAGAACGCGATCGGAGCGACTGACCAACTGCGCGAGCACGTGGTCGACATCGCCGGCGATTCCTGGGACGCCCTCGAAGCGCGCGCCGTCTTCGCGAACACCGCCGTCGACCGGATCGTCCCGGCCCAGGCCGCCGGCGGCGTCGACGTCACGGTCGAACCGTTCTACGAGTGGGCGATCGAGCGGGGGCCGTTCGGCGACGCCCCGCCGCACATCCCGGGCGCGCACTTCGTCGACGACCTCGAGCCGTACATCGAGCGCAAACTCTTCACGGTCAACACCGGGCACGCCACCACGGCGTACTTCGGTGCGCAGGCCGGCATCGAGCGCATCTCCGACGCGCTGGCCGATCCGGCGATCGCGGCGAAGGTCGAGGCGGCGCTGCAGGAGACGAGCGCCCTCCTCGTGCAGAAGCACGAACTCGACGCCGAGGTGCAGGGTCAGTACCGCGAGACGATCCTGCGGCGCTTCCGCAACCCCGCGCTCCCCGACACCGTGTGGCGCGTCGGGCGCCAGCCGCTGCGCAAGCTCTCCCGTCACGAGCGCTTCGTCGGCCCCGCCGCCGAGGCGATCGAGCGGGGCCTGCCCGTCGACGCGCTCGTGGCCGCGATGGCCGCCGCCCTGGAGTTCCAGGATGCCGAGGACGCCCAGGCCGTGGAGTTGCAGCGGCTCCTCGGCGAACTGGATGCCACGGCCTTCACGGCGCAGGTGACCGGCCTCGAGCCGGAGCACCCGCTGTTCGCGCCGATCGTGGAGATCGTCTCCGCACGTCAGGCCGCATTACGCTCGTGAGGTGACCGACACCAGCCCGTCCGCCGACGGGGCGCCCCGTGCGCCCCGTCGGCGTTTTCGTGTCCTGCGCTGGATCCTCGCGGCCCTCGGCGCCCTCGTGCTGCTCCTCGTCGCCGGCATCCTGATCTACAGCCAGGTCGGGGTCATGGGTGCCGAACCCGACCCGCTCGCCGAGGCACGCGCGAATCCCGGGCTCACCATCACCGAGGACTCCACCGCCGTGATCCTGACGCCGGTCGCCGGTGACACCGGCCGCGGCCTGGTGTTCATCCCGGGCGCGAAGGTCGACGCCCTCGGCTACGTCGCGACGTTCGAAGACACCGTGGTCGACGACGGGGTGACGGTGGTGATCACCCGGCCGTGGCTGAACCTCGCGTTCTTCGACCCGCGCCCCCTCTCGACCTTCACCGACCTCGCACCGGATGTCTCGGCGTGGGCCGTCGGCGGACACTCGCTGGGCGGCGTCCGCGCCTGCCAGCTCGCCGGCGACGCCGACGCCCTCGTGCTGTTCGCGTCGTACTGCGCGAACGACCTCTCCGGGTCGGGGCTGCCGGTGCTGAGCCTGTCGGGCTCCGAGGACGGCCTGTCCACACCGCAGAAGATCGCCGACGCGGCGAAGGAGCTCCCCGCCGACGCGGTGTTCGTCGAGATCCCCGGCGCCTCGCACGCATCTTTCGGCGCCTACGGTCCGCAGGCCGGCGACGGCACCCCGACCGCCGATCCCGCCGAGGTCGACCGCGTCATCGCCGAGCAGCTCGCGGCGTTCCTGCCGACGCCCTGAGGGGGCAGCCGCCCGCGCCCGCCTACCGCCGGCCGGGTGGGGCCGTGTCCCGCGCGCGGCCGGGTTCGGTGTCCCCGCGGGCGAAACTCCTGAGAAACCGGCCTGATCTGCGTCGCCACTGCCGCAGATCGGTGATGCGGCGCCAGAATTCAGGAGTTTCGCCCACGGCGGTCCGGGAAGACCTCCCCCTGCCCTCCCGCCGTTATCCACAGCTCGGGTGCCCGTGACCACGCGACGCCCTGCGAAGCGGCCAGGGTGTGCCCATGGCATCCCCAGACCTTCGCCCCGACGACGACCACGAGGTGGTGTGGGCGACGCGCGACCTCCATGCGGCGGGGTGGTCGCGTCGTGCTCTCGCCCGCGCCGTTGCCGACGGTGCCCTCTTGCGCGTGCGCCAAGGCAGGTTCGTCGTAGCAGGCACACCCGGCGACATCGTCGCGGCGGCGCGTCTGGGCGGGCGGCTCGACTGCATCAGCCTTCTGGCGCTGTACGGCGTGTTCATCCACCACCACACGGACCGCCACGTGCAGCAGGATCCCCTGGCCAGCCGACGCCCACCGGCACCCCGCGGCATCGCGTACCACTGGAGACGGACCGCTGCACCGCGAGACCGATCCGTGGTCCACGTCGTTGAAGCCCTCGCGCAGGCGACCCGTTGCCAACCGCCGCGATCAGCTGTTGCGACGCTCGACAGCGCCTGGCACCTCGGCCTCGTGGACGAGGCCGACATCGGCGAGGTCTTCGCCCGCGTGCCGCGTCGCTTCCAGGTGCTGCGAGTGCTGCTGGATCCGCGTGCCGAGGCGGGGACCGAGACGCTCGTCCGACTCCTCCTGCGACATCTCGGCTGCCGGGTCGAAGTGCAGGTACGCATCGACGGCGTCGGGCGCGTCGATCTGCTGGTGAACGGCTGGCTCATCGTCGAGTGCGACAGTGCGCAGTTCCACGGCACCTGGCACGTCCACAAGAACGACCGGCGCCGTGACATGGCCGCTCTCGAGCGCGGGTACGCGACGCTCCGTCTGCTCGCCGAGGACATCCTCTACCGCCCCGACCGCGTCCGCGCCGCACTCCAGCGCGTCCTGGCGCACGGCGCACCCGGGCCGAACTCCTGAAATCCCGTTCCGCCGCGCCCGTCACGCCGACCCGCGCCGCCCTGAGGGCCGAGATCTCAGGAGTTTCGCACGCCCGTGCGCCCTCGCCGGCCCACCCGCCCGGGGGCGCCGCCGGTCGAGCGGCCACCGGCTGGACAGCAGGTCGGCAACGGCCCGGGCGTGAGGGCGGGCGAAACTCCTGAGGAACGGGGCGCGCGCGGCCGGAAACGGGGCCGCGCGGACGACTGGAGCACAGATCTCAGGAGTTTCGCACGCGCGGGGCGCGTCCCCTCGAGAGCGGAATCGTCGCCCCGCGCGCCCGTGCGGCGCGTCAGCGCTGGAAGCCCTCGGCGATGATCTCGATGAGCTCCTCGCGTTCCTCGACCGGCAGGAACGCACCGGCCGCGGCGTTGAGCTGGAAGGCCTCGAGGTCGTCGAGGTCGTAGTCGAACGCCTGCGCCAGCAGCCCGAGTTCGCGGGTCAGCGTCGTGCGACTCATGAGGCGGTTGTCGACGTTCACCGTGACGGAGAAGCCCAGCTGGTACAGCAGATCGAACGGGTGGGCGTCCATCGTGTCGCCCCAGGCCGTGACCGCGCCGCTCTGCAGGTTCGACGTCGGCGACAGCTCGAGCGTGATCTCGCGGTCGCGCACCCAGCGCGCCATGTCGCCGAAGGTGACGAGCACCTCCTCGCCCTCGCGCGACACGACGTCGAGGTCGTTCGCGATCCGCACGCCGTGACCGAGGCGCACGGCCCGGCCGTCGATGAGAGCGGAGCGGATGGATGCCAGCCCCGCGCCCTCACCGGCGTGCACCGTCGTGGGGAAGAACTGCTCGGCCAGGTAGTCGAACGCCGCGCGATGGTTCGACGGAGGGAAGCCGTCCTCGGGACCGGCCAGGTCGAATCCGACCACGCCGCGCCCGCGCCACGAGACGGCGAGCTCGGCGATCTCCCGGGAGCGCGACCCCTGGCGCATGGCCGTGAGCAGCTGCCCCACCCGGATGTCCTTGCCGCGGGCGTCCGCGGCATCCTCGCCCTCTTCGATGCCCTCCTGCACGGCATCCACGACGTCGTCCAGGCTCAGGCCGCGCGTGAGGTGCTGCTCGGGAGCCCACCGCACCTCGGCGTACACGACACCGTCGTCGGCGAGGTCCTCGACGAACTCCTTCGCCACGCGCAAGAGCCCCTCGCGCGTCTGCATCACGCCGATCGTCGCGTCGAACTTCTCGAGGTAGTCCTCGAGCGAGCCGCCGTCGATGTGGTCCGAGAACCACGCCTCGAGACTCTTCGCGTCATCGGCGGGCAGGTCGAGATCGATCTCGTCGGCCAGTTCCAGGACGGTCTGCGGACGGAGCCCGCCGTCGAGGTGGTCGTGCAACGACACCTTCGGCAGATTCTTCAGCTTCTTGCCCTGGATGCGGACGTCGTCGGTGGCCATGGTGCTCCTCGGGTCGGATGCCATCACGCGGTGATGCGCTCGCGCACGAGCGGGGTGCGCGCGGGAGCGCTGTCGCCGATCTCCCACGCACCCTCGACCGCGGCGAGGGCGCGATCGAAGCGCGTCTCATCATCGGCCGAGAGGGTGAACAGCGGCTGACCGGCCGCGACGGAGTCGCCGACGGTGACGTGCAGGTCGATTCCCGCGGCGTGCACCACGGCGTCCTCGGCACGAGCGCGTCCGGCGCCCAGGCGCCACGCCCCGATGCCGAAGGGCAGTGCCTCGACGCGGGTGACGTCGCCGGAGCGATCCGCGACGACCGTGTGGGTCTCGCGCGGGGTCGGGAGCGCGGCATCCGGGTCGCCGTCCTGCGCGCGGATCATGCGCTTCCATACGTCCATCGCACGGCCGTCGGCCAGGGCGGCCTCGACGTCGGCATCGGGGCGACCCGCGAGGGTGAGCATCTCGCGGGCGAGCGCGACGGTCAGCTCGACGACGTCGGCCGGGCCGCCGCCGGCGAGGACTTCGACGGACTCGCGCACCTCGTTGGCGTTGCCGATCGCGCGCCCGAGCGGGGTGTTCATGTCGGTCAGGAGCGCCGTGGTGTTCACGCCGGAGTCGGTGCCGAGGGCGACCATCGTCTCGGCGAGTTCACGCGCGCGGTCGATGTCCTGCATGAAGGCGCCGGAGCCGAACTTCACGTCGAGCACGAGCGAGTCGGTGCCCTCCGCGATCTTCTTCGACATGATGCTCGAGGCGATCAGCGGGATCGCCTCGACGGTGCCGGTGACGTCGCGGAGCGCGTAGAGCTTCTTGTCGGCCGGGGCCAGGCCCGTTCCCGCCGCGCAGATCACGGCGCCGACGTCGGCGAGCTGCGCGAGGATCTCGTCGTTGGACAGCGCGGCCCGCCACCCCGGGATCGACTCGAGCTTGTCCAGCGTGCCTCCGGTGTGCCCGAGACCGCGGCCGGAGAGCTGCGGAACGGCGACCCCGAATGCGGCGACCAGCGGCGCCAGTGGCAGCGTGATCTTGTCGCCCACCCCACCGGTGGAGTGCTTGTCGACGGTGGGCTTGTCGAGCGACGAGAAGTCCATGCGCTCGCCGGAGGCGATCATGGCGTCCGTCAGCACCCGGATCTGGTCGCGGCCGAGACCGTTCAGCAGGACCGCCATCGTGAACGCCGACATCTGCGCGTCCATCACGTAGCCGCGCGTGTAGGCGTCGACCAACCAGCGGATCTCGCCCTCGGAGATGGCCCGACCGTCTCGCTGCGCGCGGATGATGTCGACCGCGTCGTACTGCTCGGTGCTCACCGGGCCGCCTCCTCGAGGTCGCGCGGACCGAAGGCGTCCGGGAGGACCTCGTCGATCGTGCGGATGCCGCTGACGGTCTCGAGCAGCATGCCCGGGATCGCGTGCTCGAAGAGCAGCTGACGGCACCGGCCGCAGGGCATGAGCGTACGGCCCTCCCCGTCGACGCACACGAAGGCCACGAGCTGACCACCGCCGCTCATGTGGAGTTCCGAGACCAGCCCGCACTCGGCGCACAGCGTCACGCCGTAGGAGGCGTTCTCGACGTTGCACCCCGAGACGATGCGTCCGTCGGCGACGAGCGCCGCAGCGCCCACCTTGAAGCGGGAGTACGGGGCGTAGGCGCGATGCATGGCCTCGGTGGCGGCGGAACGGAGTTCGTCCCAGTCGATGTCGGTCATCGTGGAGCGGAGGGTCCTCTCGTGAAGGGGGAAACGGGCCGGGTCAGCCCTTGACGTACGGTTTGCCGGCGGCCGCGGGGCCGCGGACCTTCCCGACGAGACCGGCAACGGCGAAGATCGTCACGACGTACGGCAGCATGAGCATGAACTCGCTGGGCACGGGCGAGCCGATGACGCCGAGGGTGTTCTGCAGGTTCGAGGCGAAGCCGAACAGCAGGGCGGCGAGGGTCGCGCGGATCGGGTCCCACTGACCGAAGATGACCGCCGCGAGGGCGATGTATCCCGCGCCCGCCGTCATCTCCTTGTTGAAGGCGCCGACCGAACCCAGCGTGAAGAACGCACCACCCAGACCCGCGATCGCACCGCCCAGCGAGACGTTCCAGAACCGGGTGCGGGCGATGTTGATACCCACGGTGTCGGCCGCCTGCGGGTGCTCGCCGACGGCACGCAGCCGGAGGCCCCAGCGGGTGTGGAACAGGCCCAGGTAGACGGCGATCACCGTGACGTACATGAGGTAGACGATCACGGTCTGGTTGAACAGCATGGGCCCGATGATCGGGATGTCGGCCAGCACCGGGATCGGCAGACGCGGGAACCGCGGGGGCGAGTTCAGCGTGTCGGCGTGCGGCGAGAGGAGCTGCGAGAACAGGAAGCTCGTCAGGCCCACCACGAGCACGTTGAGGACGACGCCGACGATCACCTGGTCGACGAAGTACTTGATCGCGAAGGCGGCGAGGACGAAGGACACCAGGACACCGGCCACCGCGGCGGCGAGCAGACCGATGAAGGGGTTGCCCGTCACCGTCGCGACGATCGCCGAGGTGAACGCACCGGCCAGCAGCTGTCCCTCGATCGCGATGTTGACCACGCCGACGCGCTCGCTGAGGACGCCGCACATGGCGCCGAAGATCAGCGGCACCGAGAGGCTCAGTCCGCCCGCGAGGAGACCCGTGAGCGGGATGACCGAGGTCGTCGCGCCGGCGGCGGCCCAGGTGAGGAATCCGACCATGAACACGACGGCGAAGATCACGGCCAGCCAGATCGGGGGCCGGCGGTGCGCTCGCACCATCAGCACGCTCGCGACCGTGACGAGCGCCAGCAGGATCGTGCAGACCGCGCCGGTCACGGCGCCGCCCAGCACGACCTCGGGCAACTGGATGAATTCACCCGGGCTCGAGATGCCGAAGACGGCGTCGCCGTCCTGGCGTGCCACGACGAAGAGCACGGCGGCGAGCACCGTGATGACGCCGTAGACGATCGGGGCCTTCCAGCTCACGACGACGGCCTTGTCGAGGGCCTCGACGGCGGGCGCGGCCTCGGGGTGTGCGGCGGTGGTGCTCACCGGGCCGCCTCCTTCTTCTTGGCGGCGCGCACCTTGGGCTGGCGCGCTCCGGGGGTCGGCAGGCGGAAGATCGCGCGCACCAGGGGCGGGGCGGCGATGAACAGCACGATGAGCGACTGCACGACCAAGACGATGTCGATGGGCACGCCGTTGGCGGCCTGCATGGCGAAGCCGCCGGCCTTGAACGCGCCGAACAGGATGCCGGCCACCAGGACGCCCACGGGAGTGGAGCGGCCCAGGAGCGCGACGGTGATCGCGTCGAACCCGATGCCGGCGTCGATGCCGCTGGAGAAGCCGGTCGTCACGGTTCCGAGGACCTGGTCCACGCCGGCGAGACCGATGAGACCACCGGAGATGAGCATCGCGTAGACGTACATCGACTTGACGTTGATGCCCGCGACGCGGGCCGCGTTCGGGTTCAGACCGACCGCGCGGAAGCGGAAGCCGAGCGAGGACCGTTCGAGGATCCACCACACCAGCACCACCGCGAGGATGGACAGGACGAACCCGAAATGCAGGTTGTAGCCCGAGCCGAAGAGGTCGGGGAAGACCGCGGTGTCCTTCATCGGCGGGGTCGTCGGGTTGCTCGAGCCCGGCGCCTGGAGGAGCCCCGGGGTGCGCAGCATGTAGTACACGAGGTAGTACGCCACGTAGTTGAGCATGATCGTCACGATCACCTCGTGCGCACCGGTGCGAGCCTTCAGGACTCCCGCGATGCCGGCCCAGATCGCACCGGCGACGACGCCGGCGACCAGGGCGATGACCATGTGGACGCCCCACGGCAGGTCGAACGAGAAGGCGACCCAGCCCGCGGCCGCCGCGGCGACGAGCATCTGACCGCGACCGCCGATGTTGAACATGCCGACGCGGAACGCGAGGGCCACGCCGAGGCCGGCCGCGATCAGGGGTGTCGCGAACGTCAACGTCTCGGTGAGCGGCTTGATCCCCGTGGCGAACTCGGGGCGGCGGAAGTTGTAGATCGCCCCCTGGAAGAAGGAGGCGTACGCCCCCGAGACCGACTCCCAGATGGCGGCGAGCGTGTCGCCCGGCCGCGCGAAGAAGTACGCCGATGTCGCCTGGACGTTCTCATCGGTGGCGGCGATCATGATCGCGCCCACGAGCAGGGCGAGGATGACCGCGAGCACCGAGATGATGGCGTTGCCGGTGGCGATCTCGCGCAGGGCGCGGCTCCAGCGGTTCTCCTCGGGCGCGGGCGGCGGAGTCACGACGCGGGCTCCCGCCACGGTGTCGACCGCGACGCTCCCCTCGAGGGCGACGTCGGCGTCGGTCGCCGCGGCGACCTCGGCGGCGCGATCGGCGCGCGCGGCGGTCGGGTCGTGCGGGCTGTGCGAATCGCTCACGCGGCGACTCCTTCGTTCTGGGGCGCTTCGCCGGCCATCATCAGGCCGAGCACATCGCGCGAGGTGTCGCCCGGGACGATGCCGACGACGCGGCCCCGGTACATGACCATGATGCGGTCGGCGAGGGCGGTGACCTCGTCGAGCTCGGTGGAGACGACGATCACGGGCACGCCGCTGTCGCGGGTCTCGATGACGCGCTTGTGGATGAATTCGATCGAGCCGACGTCCACGCCACGGGTGGGCTGGGCGGCGACGAAGAGGCGGAGGTCGCGGCTGAGCTCGCGTGCGAGGACGACCTTCTGCTGGTTGCCGCCGGAGAGGCGCCCGACGGGTGTCTCGATCGAGGGCGTCCGCACGTCGAACTCGCTCACCTTCTCGCGCGCGAAATCGGCGAGCGTGGAGAGTTGGAGCGCGCCGCCCTTGACGAACGGGGCACCGTCGGCCCGGTCGAGCATGAGGTTCTCCGCGATCGAGAACTCCCCCACCAGACCGTCTTCCTTGCGGTCCTCGGGAACGAACCCGACGCCCGACTCGAGCACCGCGCGGACGCTCTGGCCGAGGAGCTCCGTGCCGTCCAGCACGATCGAGCCCTCGACGCGATCCTGCAGCCCCAGGAGGGCCTCGGTGAGCTCGGTCTGGCCGTTGCCCTGGACGCCGGCGATCGCGAGGACCTCGCCCCGGCGGACGTCGAAGCTGACGTCGTTGACGACGAGCTGGCCGATCGCGTCGACGACGGTGAGCCCGGATACGGAGAGCCCCACCTCGCCGAGCGTCGGCGCCTCCTTCTGAACCGTCAGCTCGACGGCGCGACCGACCATCAGCGACGCCAGTTCCGCGTTGGACGCGCGCGGGTCAGCCTCGCCGACCACCTTACCCAGGCGGATCACCGTGATCCGGTCGGCGACCTCGCGGACCTCGCGGAGCTTGTGGGTGATGAAGACGATCGAGGTGCCGGAGGACTTCAGCTGACGCATGATCGCCATCAGTTCGTCGGTCTCCTGCGGCGTGAGGACGGCCGTGGGCTCGTCGAACACGAGGACCTTGGCATCCCGGGAGAGGGCCTTGATGATCTCGACGCGCTGCTGCACCCCCACGGGCAGATCGTCGACGAGGGCGTCGGGGTCGACGTCGAAGCCGAAGCGGTCGGAGATCTCCGTGACCTTCGCACGCGCCGCGGCGAGGTCGAGCCGCCCGCCGAACTTCGTCGGCTCGTGGCCGAGCATGACGTTCTCGGCGACGGTGAAGACCGGGATGAGCATGAAGTGCTGATGCACCATGCCGATGCCGGCCCGCATCGCGTCGCCGGGTCCGGCGAAGTGCTGGACGTCGTCGTCCAGCAGGATCTCTCCCCCGTCGGCCTGGTAGAGACCGTAGAGGACGTTCATCAGGGTGGACTTGCCGGCACCGTTCTCGCCGAGCAGGCAGTGGATCTCTCCGGCCTCGACAGTGAGGTCGATGTGATCGTTCGCCACCAGGGATCCGAAGGTTTTCGTGATCCCGCGGAGTTCGAGCTTCATGTTCCCGATCCTAAGTTCTGTGGCGCCGCACACGGGGTGCGACGGGGAGGATCCGCCTCGTGAGCGGATCGGTTCCGATCGCCGGGGCCAAGGCCCGCGGCTCCCATAAGGGAGGGGAGGCCGGCACGGAGCCGACCTCCCCCAGGAGAGTGGATCTCTCAGCCGGCCAGGTAGGACTCGACCGTGATCTTGCCGCTGATGATGTCGGCCTTGAGCGCGTCCACCTTGCTGGTCAGGTCAGCGGGCACGCGGTCCGACCAGTCGTGGTACGGCGCGATTCCGACACCGTCGTTCTCGAGGGTGCCGACGAACGGCGTGGTGTCGAACTCGCCCTTTCCGGCGGACACGATCGCGTCCTTGGTTCCCACGTCGATGCCCTTGAGGATCGAGGTCAGGAGCAGGCTGCCGACCGAGGGGTCGGTCTCGAACACGTCGGCGTCGACGCCGACCATGGCGATCTCGCGGCCCGAGTCCTGGATGGCGACGGCGGCCGACTGGTAGATCGGGCCACCGACGGGCAGGAGCACGTCGACGTTCTGGTCGATGATCGCCTGCGCGGTCTGACGCGCGGTGTCGTTGGCCTCGAAGCCACCGGTGAACGAGCCGTCCTTGGCGGTGCGGTCCCAGCCGACGACGCGGACCGAGGTGCCGTTGTCGGTGTTGTACTTCTCGACGCCCTGGGCGAAACCGTCCATGAAGATCGTGACGGTCGGGATGTTCATGCCACCGAAGGTGCCGACGACGCCGGTCTTGGAGACACCCGCGGCGAGGTAGCCCGCGAGGTAGGCGGCCTGAGCGGTGTCGAAGATGATCGGCTTGATGTTCGGCGCGTCCGTCGTGCCGTCGAAGTTCTGGTCGACGGTGTCGTCGATCGAGACGTACTGCAGGTCGGGGTTGGCCGTGGCCGACTCGAGCGCGGCCGGCGCCAGAAGGAAGCCGACCGTGATGATCGTGTTGCAGCCCTGGTCGACGAGGCTGGAGAGGTTGGAGGCGAAGTCGGTCTCGGCCTGCGACTGGACCTCGATCGGCTTCTTCGAGCCGAGCTCCGCGGCGGCCTGGTCCAGGCCTTCCTTGCCCAGCTGGTTGAACGACTTGTCGTCGAACCCACCCGAGTCCGACACCATGCAGGGCAGGTAGTCGCTGGCACCGGCAGCGGCCGACGAGCCGGTGCTCTCGGGCGCGGCACCGCAACCGGCGAGCAGCACGGCCGCGCCGATCATCGCGAGGCCGCTGACGACGGCCTTCTTCGTGGTCTTCACGAATGGTCCTCCAAGACGGGGGCCCCCAACGGGTTCGGGGGACGATGGAGTCACGTTACCCACTGTGACGAATCGCTTGCGCGCCCGAACGGGCCCCGCGCGGCAATGGTTACAAAGACGCAATCTCGCGTGATGCGCGCGCCACACGGCGACGGCACCGACGAGACCGGATGCCGCGTGCTACGGCATCCGGTATCAGAGGACGTCGCCGCGACCGGTGAGCTTGAGCGCGTCCACGACGCCCTTGACGCGCTGGGCGTTCTCGCTCGTGGTCACCAGGAGCGCGTCGGGGGTGTCGACCACGACGATGTCGCGCACGCCGATGAGGCTGATGACGCGCTTCGTCTGGGACACGACGATCCCGCTGGAGGCATCGGACAGCACGCGCGCGTCCTCACCCAGGATCGCGAGCTCGTTGCGCCCGCCCGAGGAGTTCAACTTCGAGAGGCTGGCGAAGTCGCCCACGTCGTCCCAGTCGAAGTGACCCGGGATGACCGCGAGACGCCCCTTCTCGGCGGCCGGTTCGGCGACGGAGTAGTCGATCGCGATCTTCTTCAGGCCCGGCCAGATGCGGTCGACGGCGGGACCGCGGAGGGCGCGGTCGTCCCACGCCTCGGCCAGTTCGAGCAGGCCCGCGTGCAGCTCCGGCTCGTTGACGGCGAGCTCGGCGAGGAGCACGTCGGCGCGGGTGATGAACATGCCGGCGTTCCAGAGGTACGCCCGATCCAAGAAGTACGCCTTGGCGGTGTCGAGATCGGGCTTCTCGACGAACCGCTCCACGGTGTAGGCCTCGGGCGCCCCGTCGACGATGAGCTCGTCCGCCTGCTTGACGTACCCGAAGCCGACGGAGGGTTCGCTCGGCTGGATGCCGATCGTGCAGATGTATCCGGCACGGGCGACGGCCACCGCCTGTCGCACGGCGAAGTCGAACTGGCGCGTCTGGCGGATGACGTGGTCGGCGGCGAACGAACCGATGATGACGTCGGGCTCGCGCCGGACGAGGATCGCGGCGGCGAGACCGATGGCGGCGCTGGAGTCCCGCGGCTCGGACTCGAGGAAGACGTTGTGGTCCGGCACGCCCGGAAGCTCGCGCTCGACGGCGGCGCGGTGCGCACGGCCGGTGACGACCGCGATGCGATCCTCGCCGGACAGCGGCGCGAGACGGTCCCAGGTATCGCGCAGGAGCGTCTGACCGGACCCGGTGAGGTCGTGGAGGAACTTGGGTGCGTCCGCCCGGGACAGCGGCCACAGGCGGCTGCCGATCCCACCGGCGGGGATCACGGCGTAGAAGTCGTCGATAGCAGGTTCGGCCATGGCATCGACCCTAATGGGAAAGGCCTCGGCGGACCCGCGCGAGGCCAGTCGCCGCCCGGCGGGGAGCCATCCCCGGACCCCTCGATTTATCTCGACATCGAGAGAGTGTTAGGCGACCCTCATCCCCCCGATTCATAGCCCGGCCGTAGTATTCAGTGGCGCCCGTGTGACGCTCGGGGCCCACGCGGGCCCCCACACCGTGTTCGATCAGGGAGGACGACCGTGTCAGCACCAGCACGTGCCACGCCGTCGGTGAAAGAGACCACCTCGAAGAGGCCGCGCGGAACCCTCTACCGTGGCCGCGAAGGAATGTGGTCGTGGGTCCTGCACCGGATCACGGGCGTGGCGATCTTCTTCTTCCTTCTCGTCCACATCCTCGACACCGCCCTCATCCGCGTCTCCCCCGAGGCGTACGACGCTGTGATCGGCACCTACAAGAACCCGATCATGGGTCTGGGCGAAGTCGCCCTCGTCGGCGCCATCGCGTACCACGCCTACAACGGCCTGCGCATCATCGCCGTCGACTTCTGGCCGTGGGCGACCCGCCACCAGCGTCAGCTGTGGTGGGGAGTGCTGGGCCTCTGGGTCGTCACGATGCTCGGATTCACCCCGCGTCACCTCATCAACGTCTTCAGCGCCGTCACGGGGAGCCACTGATGTCCGTCGCCCAGGAAGCAAGCACGATCCCCGCCCCCCGCACGCCCGCCGTGCGGAAGAAGGGCTCCAACCTCGAGAAGTGGGGATGGATCTACATGCGCGCCTCCGGCGTGCTGCTGGTCGTCCTCATCTTCGGTCACCTCTTCGTCAACCTCATGACGGGCGAGGGCATCCACCAGATCGACTTCGCGTTCGTCGCCGGCAAGCTGGCCTCGCCGTTCTGGCAGTGGTGGGACGTCCTGATGCTGTGGCTGGCACTCATCCACGGTGCCAACGGCATGCGCACGATCGTGAACGACTACGTCACGACGCCCTCCGTGCGTCGCGTCCTGGTCTGGGCGATCGGGCTGTCGGCGGCCTTCCTGATCCTCCTCGGCACGCTCGTGGTCTTCACCTTCGACCCCTGCCTCGGCGTCACCGAGAGCAGCTCCCTGTGGGAGATCTGCCAGGCGTGAGCCGCGGCATCCTCCCTTTCGACTGAGACAGCAGAGGCATTGCACACGTGAGCACTCAGAACAGCGCGGACACGATCGTCAAGGACGGCGTGCACTACCACCAGTTCGACATCGTGATCGTCGGCGCCGGCGGCGCCGGCATGCGCGCAGCCATCGAGGCCGGCCCCGGCGCGAAGACCGCCGTCATCTCGAAGCTGTACCCCACCCGCTCCCACACCGGAGCGGCGCAGGGAGGCATGGCCGCGGCCCTCGCCAACGTCGAAGAGGACTCCTGGGAGTGGCACACCTTCGACACGATCAAGGGCGGCGACTACCTCGTCGACCAGGATGCCGCGGAGATCCTCGCCAAGGAGGCCATCGACGCCGTCATCGACCTCGAGAACATGGGTCTGCCGTTCAACCGCACCCCCGAGGGCAAGATCGACCAGCGTCGCTTCGGCGGGCACACCGCCGATCATGGCAAGACTCCGGTCCGCCGTGCGTGCTACGCGGCCGACCGCACGGGTCACATGATCCTGCAGACGCTGTTCCAGAACTGCGTGAAGCTCGGCATCAACTTCTTCAACGAGTTCTACGTACTCGACCTTGTCACCGTGAAGGACGACGCGGGGAACACGCAGGTCGCGGGCGTCGTCGCCTACGAACTCGCCACCGGCGACCTGCACGTCTTCCAGTCGAAGGCCGTCGTCTTCGCCACGGGCGGCTTCGGGAAGATCTTCAAGACCACCTCCAACGCCCACACCCTCACCGGTGACGGCGTCGGCATCGTCTGGCGCAAGGGCCTGCCGCTGGAGGACATGGAGTTCTTCCAGTTCCACCCGACCGGTCTCGCCGGTCTCGGCATCCTGCTGACCGAGGGCGCGCGAGGCGAGGGCGCGATCCTCCGCAACGCCAGCGGCGAACGGTTCATGGAACGCTACGCGCCGACCATCAAGGACCTGGCACCGCGCGACATCGTCGCCCGCTGCATGGTGCAGGAGGTCGCCGAGGGTCGCGGCGCCGGACCCCACCGCGACTACGTGCTCCTGGACTGCACCCACCTGGGTGCCGAGGTCCTCGAGACGAAGCTCCCCGACATCACCGAGTTCGCGCGCACCTACCTGGGCGTCGACCCCGTCGTCGAGCCCGTCCCGGTCATGCCGACCGCGCACTACGCGATGGGCGGCATCCCGACCAACATCAAGGCCGAGGTGCTGTCGGACAACGACACGGTGGTCCCCGGTCTCTACGCCGCCGGCGAGTGCGCGTGCGTCTCGGTGCACGGATCCAACCGCCTCGGCACCAACTCGCTGCTCGACATCAACGTCTTCGGCAAGCGCGCCGGCCGCAACGCCGTCGAGTACGTCCAGACCGCCGACTTCGTGCCCCTCCCCGAGGACCCGGCGAAGGAGGTCCGCGAGATGATCGAGGGCCTGCGCGCCAACTCGGGCACCGAGCGCATCGCGGTCCTGCGCAAGACGCTGCAGGACGAGATGGACAAGGGTGCCCAGGTGTTCCGCACCCACGACTCCCTCGCCGAGGTGCTCGACATCATCGCCGACCTGCGCGAGCGCTACAAGAACGTCCACGTCGACGACAAGGGCAAGCGGTACAACACCGACCTGCTCGAGGCCGTCGAGCTCGGGTTCCTGCTCGACCTCGCCGAGGTCGTCGTCTACTCCGCGCAGAACCGCGAGGAGAGCCGCGGCGGTCACATGCGCGACGACTTCCCGACGCGCGACGACGAGAACTACATGCAGCACACCATGGCGTACCTGACCGGCGACCCGCATTCGTCGCACCCCGCCGACCACATCGAACTCGGGTGGAAGCCCGTGGTCTTCACGAAGAACGATGCCGGCGAACTGCGCTACCCGCCCCTCGAGAGGAAGTACTGAGATGGCATCCACCGTCATCGAGACCGTCGACACCTCCGACGAGGTCGAGCAGACCCCCAAGGACACGGGGATCCAGTCGTTCATGGTCACGTTCAACATCCGCCGGTTCGACCCCGAGGTCGACGACGAGCCCCGCTGGGTCGACTACGACGTGGAGCTGTACTCCACCGATCGCGTGCTCGACGCCCTGCACAAGATCAAGTGGGAGGAGGACGGTTCGCTGTCGTTCCGCCGCTCGTGCGCGCACGGCATCTGCGGATCGGATGCCATGCGCATCAACGGCCGCAACCGCCTGGCCTGCAAGACGCTGATCAAGGATCTCGACATCTCGCAGCCGATCTACGTCGAGGCGATCAAGGGCCTGCCGCTCGAGAAGGACCTCATCGTCGACATGGAGCCGTTCTTCGCCTCCTACCGCGAGGTGCAGCCCTTCCTCATCGCGAACAGCACGCCGACCCCCGGCAAGGAGCGCATCCAGTCGATCGTCGACCGCGAGGTCTTCGACGACACGACGAAGTGCATCCTGTGCGCCGCGTGCACCTCGTCGTGCCCCGTGTTCTGGACCGACGGCCAGTACTTCGGACCGGCCGCGATCGTCAACGCGCACCGCTTCATCTTCGACTCGCGCGACGACGCCGGCGACGTGCGTCTCGACATCCTCAACGACAAGGAAGGCGTGTGGCGCTGCCGTACGACCTTCAACTGCACCGAGGCGTGCCCCCGCGGTATCGAGGTCACCAAGGCCATCGCCGAGGTCAAGCAGGCGGTCCTCCGCGGCCGCTGAGCCTCGCTCTTCGAACGGCGGGTGCGCTTCGGCGCCCCGCCGTTCGGCGTCTCGCGCGGGGGTCACGGCGTCACGGGGCGCAAACTGCTCGCCGGCCACGGCCGAGAGCGACCGGCATCCATTCACTAGGCTCGAACGGTGACCGACAGCCGCCACGACCCCCGACCGCTGCCCGGTGCGGCGTCGGAGGACACCTCGTTGCGCGACCGGTTCGATGCAGCCCAGGCGGCCGTGCGCGAGCGTCTGGATGAACCCCTCGCCCGCGCGGCGAAGATCGCGCAGCTGTTCCCGGTGCGGGTGTGGCGTCATTTCCTCCGGCACAACGGATTCCTGCTCGCGGCCGGCATGAGCTATCAGGGCTTGTTCGCGGTGTTCTCCGCGCTCTACCTCGCCTTCGCCAGCGTCGGCATCTGGCTGGGCGGAAGCAAGGAGGCGATCGACGGACTCATCCGCATCGTCAACAGCTACATTCCCGGGATCATCAGCGACACCGGCCTGATCAAGCCCGAGCAGGTCGAGGCCGTCGCGCAGGACAGCGGCAGGCTTCTCGGTGTCACCGGCGGCTTCGCCGGCGTGGTCGTCATCTGGACCACCATCGGGTTCGTCACCTTCACCCGGCGCGCGGTACGCGACACCTTCGGGCTGCCGTTCGACCTGCGGAACTACGTGCTGCTGAAGGCCCGGGATTTCGTCGCGTCGCTGTTGTTCGGCGTCTCCCTGCTCGTGGGTGCGCTTCTGGGTTCGATAACCACGGGTGCCGTCGACCTCGTCTTCGGGTGGATCGGGTGGACGCGCGAGACCGAGTGGTGGTCGCTCGGGGCGCGAGGGGTGTCGCTCGTGGTCGCCTTCGGCGTGAATACCCTCGCGCTCGGGTCGCTGTTCCGGTTCCTCACGGGCACCGTGCTGCCCTGGCGGCGGATCTGGCCGGGCGCCCTGGTGGGTTCGGCGGGGCTCGTGCTCCTTCAGGTGGGGGCGGGCTTCCTGTTCGTCTACACGCCCTCCAATCCGTTGCTCGCGACCTTCACGGTGCTGATCGGTTTCCTCCTGTGGTTCCGCCTCGTCGGGATCGTGATCCTCGTCGCCGCGGCGTGGATCGCCGTCGCCGCGCAGGATCGCGACGTACCGCTGCGCTCTCCCGAGGACCGTCGCGCCATGGAGCAGACCGCCCTGGTCATCGCCGCCCAGGTCGCGGTGCGAACGGCAGAGGAGACCGCAGCTCTCTCCCGGTGGCCCCGCCGATGGATCGCCCGGCGCCGGCTGCGCGCCGCCCGGGCGCACCTGGCACGGCTGGAGGCGGAGCTTCCCGCTCCGCGTCGGCAGACACTGCTGCTGGACTGAGCGTCCGGGTCGCCGCGGGCGGGCCCACGACCGCCGTCCGGTCCCGTGTCGGAGGCCCGGGCTACGCTCGACGGGTGGCTCGTTCCGTACGCATCGTCTCCGTCAACGTCAATGGCATCCGTGCCGCCGTCCGCAAAGGCATGATCGAGTGGCTCGACGCCTCGGGCGCCGACATCCTCGCTCTTCAGGAGGTGCGCGCGACGGCCGACCAGCTCGCCGAGGCCCTCCCGGGGTGGCAGATCGTGAACGACGAGGCGCTGCAGAAGGGCCGCGCCGGCGTCGCGATCGTCAGCCGGCTCCCCGGCGTCGAGACCCGCACCCACCTCGGACCCGAGCCGCTGGACGCCTCGGGACGCTGGATCGAGACCGACTTCGACATCGACGGCGAGACCCTGACCGTCGTGAGCGCGTACGTGCACAGCGGAGAGGTCGACACCCCGAAGCAGGAGGCGAAGTGGCTCTTCCTGGATGCCATGGAGGCGCGTCTCGCCGAACTCGCGGCCACGCAGCCGCTCGCCGTCGTCATGGGCGACTTGAACGTCGGACACCGCGAACTCGACATCAAGAACTGGCGGGGCAACCGCAAGAACGCCGGGTTCCTTCCCCGTGAGCGCGCCTACTTCGACCGGTTCTTCGGCCCCGCCGGCGAACAGGTCGAGGGCGCCGACGGCTCGACCGGTCCGGGCCTCGGATGGGTCGACGTCGGCCGTCGCCACGCCGGCGAGGTCGACGGACCGTACACGTGGTGGTCGATGCGCGGGAAGGCGTTCGACAACGACTCGGGCTGGCGGATCGACTACCACGTCGTGACCCCCGCCCTGGCGGAGCGCGTCACCGACTACCGCGTCGACCGCGCACCGTCGTACGACACCCGCTGGAGCGACCACTCCCCCGTCATCGCGGACTACACGCTTGGCCTCTGAGCGGCGCGGGTCGCCGGGCACGTTCCCGATGTCGCGGCGGCCTAGGATCGTACGGTGACCCAGCAGCGCCTCTACTCCGGAATGCAGCCCTCCGCAGACAGCCTCCAGATCGGCAACTACATCGGGGCGCTCCTCCAGTGGCGCGAGCTGCAGGACCAGTACGACGCGTTCTTCTCGGTCGTCGACCTGCACGCCCTCACGCAGCCCGGTGATCCGGCCGAGCGCCGCGAGAAGACCCGCCGCACCGCGGCGCAGTACATCGCCGCCGGGATCGAGCCGTCGCGCTCGACGCTGTACGTGCAGTCGCACGTGCCCGCGCACGCCGAGCTGCAGTGGGTGCTGTCTACCCTGACGGGCTTCGGCGAGGCCGGGCGCATGACGCAGTTCAAAGACAAGTCGGCCCGCTACGGGGCGGATGCCACGAACGTCGGCCTGTTCACCTACCCGGTGCTCATGGCCGCCGACATCCTGCTATACCAGACCGACGTGGTGCCGGTCGGCGACGACCAGAAGCAGCACATCGAGCTCACGCGCGATCTCGCCGAGCGCTTCAACAAGAACTTCGGTGAGACGTTCACGATGCCGAAGCCGATGATCCAGCGCGAGACCGCCCGCATCTACGACCTGCAGAACCCGACGGCGAAGATGTCGAAGTCGGCCGAGTCCGACGCGGGCGTGCTGTGGATGCTCGACGAGCCCAAGGTCAGCGCGAAGAAGATCATGCGCGCCGTCACCGACTCCGAGGGAGCCGTGCGCTTCGACCGCGAGGAGAAGCCGGGCGTCTCGAACCTGCTGGTGATCTACTCGGCCCTGACCGGCCGCGAGATCTCCTCCATCGAGGACGAGTACGCCGGACGCGGCTACGGCGACTTCAAGAAGGGGCTCGCCGAAGTGGTCGTCGCCGAGTTCGAGCCGGTGCGTGCGCGCGCCCTCGAGCTGCTCGACGACCCCGCCGAGCTCGACCGCGTGCTGGCCACGAACGCCGAGCGGGCGGCATCCGTCGCCGAGAAGACCCTCGCCGACGTCTACGACCGCATCGGCCTGCTCCGCCGCGGCTGACCCGGCGCGGGGAGCCGGCCAGTAGCGTGGGCGGATGGAACCCGACCACCTGCAGACCCCGCGGCTGGAACTCTCGGCCCCGACCACGGCCGACGTCGCGGCGATCCACGCCGCGTGCCAGGATGCCGACCTGCAGCGCTACACCACCGTGCCGTCGCCGTACCTCCTCGAGGACGCCGAGCGCTTCGTCGCGCTGACGGCCGAATGGTGGGCGGACGGCACGCAGCCGACGTGGGCGATCCGTCGCGACGGCCGCGTCGCCGGGATGATCGGGCTGGCGAAGCTCGACACCGGGGCACCCGAGATCGGCTACTGGATCGCCCGCGACGCGCGACGGCAGAACATCGCGGTCGAGGCGGGGACCGCGGTGATCGACTGGGCGTTCGCCGATGACCGGCCCGCTGTCGAGCGCATCGAGTGGCGCGCCGTGGTCGGCAACCTCGGCTCGGCCCGGATCGCGCGGCGCCTCGGCTTCCGGTACGAGGGTCTGCTGCGGCAAGCCCACGTCAACAGCCTCGGGCGCGCCGACCTCTGGATCGGCGGTCTGCTCCGACACGACGAGCGGACCCCGCAGGACTGGCCGCTCGACCTCGGTTAGCCCGCGGGGAGGTCGAGTGTCCAAGACACGCCGCGTCGCCCCGGTCGCATGCGGCGTGTCTTGGACACTCAGCCGGGCGGGGGTGGGGCGGGGGGCGCGGCAAGGGCCTGTCGGATGTCGGGGACGGATGCCACGATGGCTGCATGCCCGAGATGCCCGAGGTCGAAGGACTCGTCGAGTTCCTGCGCGGCCGCGTGACGGGGCTGACGTTCACGAAGGCGAGCGTGTCCGCCATCAGCGCGTTGAAGACCTACGACCCGCCCATCGACGCGCTCGTCGGCTCGGCCGTCACGGGGGTCGAACGTCACGGCAAGTTCGTCGACGTCGCCACCGACGGTGGCATCCATCTGGTGTTCCACCTCGCCAAGGCGGGTTGGCTGCGGTGGTACGACGCGCTCCCCTCGACCCTCATCAAGCCGGGGAAGACGCCGATCGCGCTGCGCGTGGGGTTCGACGACGGATCGGGCTTCGACCTGACCGAAGCGGGGACGAAGAAGTCGCTCGCCGTCTACGCCGTCCGCTCCCCCGCCGATGTGCCTGGCATCGCCCGACTCGGCCCCGACCCCCTCGACGACACGCTCGATCGGGACGCGTTCGCCGCGCTGCTCGCCGGGCGCCGCACGCAGATCAAGGGCGTCCTGCGCGACCAGTCGATCATCGCGGGCGTCGGCAACGCCTACTCCGACGAGATCCTGCACGCGGCGAAGATGTCGCCGTACGCGCTGGCCGCCAACCTCACGGATGCCGAGATCGACACGCTCTACGCCGCGATGATCAGCACCCTGACCGAGGCGATCGACACCGCGCGCGGCAAGCCTCCGGCCGACCTGAAGGATGCCAAGCGGCGGGGCATGCGCGTGCACGGCCGGCGCGGCGAGACGTGCCCGGTGTGCGGCGACGAGGTGCGGAGCGTCTTCTTCGCCGACAACTCCCTGGAGTACTGCCCGACCTGTCAGACCGGCGGCAAGATCCTCGCGGACCGACGTCTGTCGCGCCTGCTCAAGTAGCACGATTTCGCCCCGAGTCGGCGGGAATGAATCCGTGTCGGCGGTGTTGATTAGACTTCGACCAAGCAATACGTGCTCCGGGGTCGGTGCGAATCCGAACCGGCGGTGACAGTCCGCGAACCCCTCCGCTCCGGCGGTGGGGCCGATCCGGTGGAATTCCGGAACCGACGGTGATGAGGCGAGAGATCTCCTCTAGTCCGGATAGGAGGCAGCACGGTCGGCGCGCCGCGCCGTGCCACCCTGCGCTCCTGCCCCGCTCACGACGGGAAGGACAGGGAAATGGCATCCGCCGCCGAAACAGACGCCATGCGCCGCGCGCTGCGTCTCGCGCGGAACGGTCCCCGCGGCCTCAACCCGCAGGTCGGCGCCGTGATCCTCTCCCCCGCAGGTGACGTGCTCGCCGAGGGTTACCACCGCGGCGCGGGCACCGCTCACGCCGAGGTCGACGCGCTCTCGAAGCTCGCGCCCGGCGAAGCGCGCGGTGCGACCGCGGTCGTCACGCTCGAACCGTGCAACCACACCGGACGCACCGGGCCCTGCGCGGTCGCCCTGCTCGAGGCCGGGGTCGCCCGGGTCGTGTACGCCCTCGACGACCCGACGGATGCCGCGGCCGGCGGCGCCGAGCGGCTCCGGAACGGAGGCGTCGACGTCGAGTCCGGGCTGGAACGCGATGCCGCGGAGGAGCTCATCCGCGACTGGGTGCACCTGCAGCGCACCGGCCGCCCGCGGGTGACCGTGAAGTGGGCGCAGAGCCTCGACGGGCGCGCCGCCGCGGACGACGGATCGAGCCGGTGGATCACCGGCCGCGCGGCGCGCCGCGACGTCCACGCGCGCCGCGCGGCCGCCGACGCGATCCTCGCCGGCACCGGAACGGTGATCGCCGACGATCCCGCCCTCACCGCGCGGGACGCGGACGGCGCACCCCTCGAACGCCAGCCGATCCCGGTGGTCGTCGGCGAGACCGAGATCCCGGCGGATGCCGCCGTCCGCCGCCACCCGCGCGAGGCGCTGTTCTTCCCGACCCGCGACCTCGGCGCGATCCTCGACGACCTCGGCGGGCGTGGCATCCAGACCGTGTTCGTCGAGGGCGGTCCCACCCTCGAGAGTGCGCTGGTGCGCGAAGGACTGGCCGACGAGGTGCTCGTCTACCTCGCCCCCGTCCTTCTCGGCGGCTCGCGGCTCGCGCTCGGCGACCTCGGCGTCCCCGACATCGCCTCGGCCCGTCGGCTCGAGGTCGCCTCCATCGACATCCTCGGCGACGACATCCGCGTCGTCGCCCGTCCCGTCCACGACACCCAGGGAGATTCCTGATGTTCACCGGAATCGTCGAAGAGATCGGCGAGATCACCGCGGTCGAGCCCGCCGGCGACGGCGTGCGCGTGACCGTGAAGGCCCCGCTCTCCGTATCGGATGCCGGCCACGGCGACTCGATCTCGGTCAGCGGCGTGTGCCTCACCGTGGTCGACCAGGGCACCGACTGGTTCACCGCCGACGTCATGAAGCAGACGCTCGACATGTCGACGCTCGCGAACGTCGGCGCGGGGCGCCCCGTCAACCTCGAGCGCGCGACCGCCGCGCACGGCCGCCTCGGCGGCCACATCGTGCAGGGCCACATCGACGGCACGGGTGTCGTGCGCGAGGTGCGTCCGGGCGCGCAGTGGAGCGTGGTGCGCATCGGCATCCCGGCCCACCTCGCCCCGCTCGTGGTCGACAAGGGCTCCATCGCGATCGACGGCGTCTCGCTGACCGTCAGTGCGGTGAGCGAGGCCGGCGACCCCGAGCCCTGGCTCGAGGTGTCGCTGATCCCCGAGACCCTCGAGGCGACGACGCTCGGTCGCGCCGAGGCGGGCACTCCCGTGAACCTCGAGACCGACATCCTGGCCCGGCACGTGCAGCGCATGCTGGCCTTCCGCAGTACCGAGAACCCCGCGGCCCCCGCCGCAACGACCGAGAGGGGCTCCGCATGAGCCTGTCCACCATCCCCGAGGCCCTCGAGGCCCTCCGCGCCGGACGCCCGATCCTCGTCGCGGACGACGAGAACCGTGAGAACGAGGGCGACGTCATCATCTCGGCGCAGCTCGCGACGCCCGAGTGGCTGGCGTGGACCGTGCGCTGGTCCAGCGGCTACGTCTGCGCGCCCATGCCGGCCGACTGGGCCGACCGCCTCGACCTCCCCCCGATGGTCGAGGTCAACCAGGACGCGCGCGGCACCGCCTACACGGTGAGCGTCGACGCGGCGTCGGGCGTGACGACGGGCATCAGCGCCGCCGACCGCGCGCACACGCTCAACGTCCTCGCCGACCCCGAGTCCGTGCCGACGAGCCTCATCCGTCCCGGCCACGTGCTGCCCCTGCGCGCCGTCGACGGCGGCGTGCGCGAGCGCGCTGGCCACACCGAGGCGGCTGTGGACTTCATGCGTCTGGCCGGCCTCGAGCCGGTGGGCGCGATCGCCGAGGTGGTGGCCGAGGACGGCAGCATGATGCGTCTCCCCGGCCTCCTCGAGCTCGGCGAGCGCGACGGCATCCCGGTCGTGACGATCGAACAGCTCGTGGCCTACCTGAACGAGACCGAGCCGGTCGAGGCGACCCCGGTCCCGCGCCGCCGCGTGAGTCTGCGGGCCGAGGCGAACGTCCCGACCTCCCACGGGACGTTCCGCTTCCTCGCCTACAAGGACCGCATCACCGGCACCGACCACATCGCGGTCGTCTCGGGCGAGATCACCGACGAGGCCCCGCTGGTACGCGTGCACTCGGAGTGCCTGACGGGCGAGGCGTTCGGTTCGCTCAAGTGCGAGTGCGGTCCCCAGCTGGATGCCGCGCTGGACACGATCGACCGCCAGGGCGGCATCGTGATCTACATGCGCGGCCACGAGGGTCGCGGCATCGGTCTCATCAACAAGCTGCGCGCCTACAGCCTGCAGGAGCGGGGCCTGGACACGGTGGATGCCAATCTCGCCCTGGGCCTGCCCGCCGACGCGCGCGATTACGCCGCCGCCGCCGGCATCCTCACCGACCTCGGTGTCGAGCAGGTGCGCCTGCTCACCAACAACACCGACAAGGTGGCGCAGCTGCGCAGCTTCGGCCTCGACGTCGTCGAGCAGGTCCCCCTGCTCGTGGGCGTCGGCCCCAACAACCACCAGTACCTCGAGACGAAGCGCGACCGGATGGGTCACGTCATCGACGAGGACGACCTGCGCGATGCACTCGCGCACATGAAGGAAGGACTCGTCTGATGGCGGGAAGCGGAGCACCCGAGACCGGCGGCGTCGACGCGACGGGACTGAACGTCGTCGTCGTGGCCGGCACGTGGCACGAGGTCATCACCGACGGTCTGATCGCCGGAGCGAAGCGGGTCCTGGATGCCACGGGCGCGACGTACCGCGTCGTGCGCGTGCCGGGTTCGTTCGAGCTGCCGGTCGCCGCCGTCGCGGCGTTCGAGGGCGGCGCCGACGCGGTCGTCGCGCTCGGCGTGATCATCCGCGGGGGCACCCCGCACTTCGAGTACGTTTCGTCGGCCGCGACCGACGGTCTGACCCGGGTCGCGATCGACGCCGGGAAGCCCGTCGGCTTCGGGGTGCTGACCCTCGACGACGAGCAGCAGGGCCTCGACCGCGCCGGACTCGAGGGCTCCAAGGAGGACAAGGGCGCCGAGGCCGCCGATGCGGCCCTCCGCACCGCCCTGGTGCTGCGCGACCTCCGCGGCTGACCGCGGTCCCGCACGGCGCGCCTCCCCTCGCGGTGAGGCGCGCCTTGCTGGCGGCGGGGGCACGGCATCCCTACCCTGACCGTATGGAGATCCTGCGTCACGTCATCGTCCTGGTTCATCTGATCGGGTTCGCCACGTTGTTCGGCGCCTGGATCGTCGAAGCCGTCTCGCGTCGCGTGCGCGTCACGCCGCTGATGAACTACGGTCTCCTCATCTCGCTCCTCACGGGCCTGATCCTGGCCGCACCGTGGGGGCTCGAGCACGACCTCAACTACGCGAAGATCGGCGTCAAACTCGTCGTGCTCATCGTCATCGGCGCGCTGCTGGGCATCGGTTCGGCCCGGCAGAAGCGCACCGGCGCGGTGCCCCCGGTCCTGTTCTGGCTCGTCGGGCCCCTGACGGTGCTGAACGCCGCGCTCGCGGTCATCTGGCGCTGACCCGCCCGCTCGCCGAGTCCCTCTCGGCGAGCGCATAGACTGGAGGGTCTGGACCCACACCCGGGTCCATCCCGGTGCCCCCCGCCGCGCGCCCGGACACGCATACCTGCCGTGCCCGACTCCGCGCCACCGCCTGCGCCCCCACGACGGACGCGATCGCTCGATCTCTCGTCAGGCAGTCATGACCTCCTCCTCCCCCACCGTCCGCTCCTCGTCGGCCCCCGCCAATCCGCGCTCCCGTGTCATCACCGCGAGCCTCATCGGCACGACGATCGAGTTCTACGACTTCTACGCGTACGCCACCGCGGCGGTGCTCGTCTTCCCGATCCTGTTCTTCCCGACCGGCAACGAGACCACCTCGCTCCTTCTCTCCTTCAGCGTCTTCGGCGCCGCCATGGTCGCGCGCCCCCTCGGCGCCGTCGTCTTCGGCCATTTCGGCGACCGGTTCGGCCGCAAGGCCACCCTCGTGGCATCCCTGCTCACCATGGGCGTCGCGACCTTCCTCATCGGCTGCCTCCCGACTTACAACGACATCGGCGTGTGGGCGGCCGTCCTGCTGCTGATCATGCGCCTCGCGCAGGGCTTCGCGCTCGGCGGCGAATGGTCCGGCGCGGCGCTGGTGGCCACCGAGAACGCGCCGAAGGGCAAGCGCGCCTGGTACGGCACGTTCCCCCAGCTGGGTGCGCCGATCGGCTTCATCATCGCCAACGGCGTCTTCCTCTTCATCAACTTCGCCCTCCCCCACCCCGACGGCACCGCGCAGCGTTCGGCGGAGTTCCTCGCGTGGGGCTGGCGCGTGCCGTTCCTGTTCTCGGCCGTGATGGTGATCGTCGGCCTCTGGGTGCGTCTGAAGCTGGTCGAGAGCGAGTCGTTCGCGAAGGCCGAGAAGAGCGGGGCGATCCGCAAGTTCCCGCTCGGCGAGGTGATCCGCCGCAACTGGGTGCAGCTGATCCTCGGCACGTTCATCATGCTGGCCACCTACGTGCTCTTCTACCTGATGACGAGCTTCACGCTGTCGTACGGCACCAAGCCGACGCTCGAGGGCGCCGCCGCCGCGGCCGAGAAGGCGGGCACCGATTTCGATCCGTCCACGTTCGTGCCCGGCCTCGGCTTCGGATACACCGACTTCGTGATCATGCAGATCGTCGGCGTGGTCTTCTTCGGCATCTTCACGCTGCTGTCGGGCCCGCTCGCCGACCGGTTCGGACGCAAGCGTCTGCTCACCGTCGTGACGATCGCGATCATCCTGTTCGGCCTCACGTTCTCGTTCTTCCTGCTGCCGCAGGCCGACGCCGGCCTCACCCGCGCGTCCGTGCAGGCGTTCCTCATCATCGGGTTCCTGCTCATGGGCACGACGTTCGGACCGATGGGCGCGGTGCTGCCCGAGCTCTTCCCCACCAACACCCGCTACACCGGATCGGCGATCTCCTACAACGTGTCGTCGATCCTCGGCGCCGCCCTGGCGCCGATCGTCGCCGTCGCCCTGTGGGCGGCGGGCGGCGGCAACCCGTGGCTCGTCGGCGTCTACCTGTCGGTCATGGGCGTCCTCACGCTCATCGCGGTGGCCCTCTCGCCCGAGACCAAGGACGTCGACTACGACGCGAACATCGCGGCCGGGGCGAGCGCGCCGTAAGACGCGCACACGCGGATCGATGGATGCCACGGGGCCCCGGCCTCGTGGCATCCGTCGTTCCACCGACGAGCAGACGCGTCCGCCGATGTCGGCGCGGAGAGGTACGGTCGAAGAACCCGTTCTTCTGCTGAGGTGAGCATGTCTTCGTCCGCTCCCGCCCGAGGCCGCCGCGGCCGCCGCGCCCCCGAGGGACCCCGCGCGTCCTTCCGGCAGCTCTTCCCCTTCCTGCTCGAGCACAAGGGCACACTGGTCGTCGTCGGGGTGCTGAGCATCCTGGGCGCCGGCGCGACCCTCGTGCAGCCGCTGCTCGTCGGCCAGGTCATCACGCGCGTACAGCAGTCGGTCCCGCTCGGGGCGCTGGTCTGGCTGCTGGTCGGGTTCGTCGTGCTGTCATCGCTGATCTCCGGGTATCAGCACTACCTCCTGCAGCGCACCGGCACCGCCGTGGTGTACTCCTCGCGGCGACGACTGATCGCGCGCATCCTCCGTCTGCCGATCAGCGAGTTCGACGCGCGCCGCACCGGCGACCTCGTCTCGCGCGTGGGAACCGACACGACCCTGCTCTACGCCGTGCTCACCCAGGGGCTCGCGGATGCCGTCGGCAACGCGCTCATCCTCGTCGGGGCGATCATCGCCATGGCGTTCATCGATCCGCTGCTCCTCGGTCTCATCGTCCTCGTGCTCGGCGCCTCGATCGCGACGGTCGGGATCCTCAGCACGCGCATCCGCACCGCTTCGGCGGCACAGCAGGCGAAGGTCGGGGAGCTGGCATCCGGAGTCGAACGCGCCGTCGGATCGATCCGCACGATCCGCGCCGCGGGCGCCACCGAGCGGGAGGTGGCGACCGTGACGGGCGCCGCGACCGAGGCATACGACGCCGGCGTGCGGATCGCGAGGGTGTCGGCGCTCATCGTCCCCGTCGCCGGGATCGCCCTGCAGGTCTCGCTCCTGGTGGTCCTCGGCGTGGGCGGCTTTCGCGTGGCATCCGGGGCCATCGACGTCGCGTCCCTCGTGACGTTCGTGATCTTCCTGTTCCTCCTCGTGCAGCCCCTCGCATCGGCCATCGGCGCGATCACCTCCGTCAACCAGGCACTGGGCGCGCTCGGGCGCATCCAGGAGGTGCTCGACCTGCCCCTCGAGGAGGACGACGACCGCCCGGGTCCCACGGCAGGCCCGACGGATGCCGCGGCGATCGAGTTCCGCGACGTGCGCTTCCGCTACCCCGACCACGTCGTCAAGGCCCGCGAAGCCGCCGCGAAGGAAGCGCGCTCGGTGCTCGCGCAGGCGCACCTCGACCGCGCCGCGGACGAGACGACCGCGGAGGTGTCGGACGACGCGCACGAGGTGCTGCGCGGGGTGTCGTTCACCGTTCCCCGCGGGTCCCGCGTCGCGCTCGTCGGACCGTCCGGGGCCGGGAAGAGCACCGTCCTCTCGCTGATCGAGCGGTTCTACGACCCGACGGCCGGCGCCATCCTGGTCGACGGCGTCGACGCCCGACAGCTGCCCCGCGAGGCGCTGCGCGCCCGCTTCGGATACGTCGAGCAGGACGCCCCGACCCTGGCCGGGACGATCGCCGACAATCTCCGCCTGGCCTCACCCGACGCCACCGACGCCGACTGCGCGCGGGTGCTCCGCGCCGTCAACCTCGGCGACGTGCTCGAGCGCAGCCCGCTCGGAGTGGATGCGCCGGTCGGCGAAGACGGCGTGATGCTCTCGGGCGGCGAACGCCAGCGGCTCGCGATCGCCCGCGCGCTCCTGGCTGCTCCCCCGGTGCTGCTGCTGGACGAGTCGACCTCGTCCCTCGACGGCGTGAACGAGCAGCGCATGCGCGAGGCGATCGACGCCGTCGCCACCGGCCGCACGCTGCTGGTCATCGCGCACCGCCTGTCGACCGTCGTCGACAGCGACCTGATCGTGGTGCTGGAGCACGGCCGCGTCGCCGGTCAGGGCACGCACAGCGAGCTCGTGGCATCCGTCCCCCTCTACCGCGAGCTCGCGAAGCACCAGCTTCTGGTGTGACGCGGGCGCCGCGCGGCGGGCGCGGCGGGCGTGGGCGCGGCGTTGACTTCGGGGAAACGTAAACGCGACGTCGCCCCGCGCGTACTTTCGCCCCAAGTCAGCGGGGCGGGCGGCGGCGACCGCGTGACGGGGAGACACGACGACGCCCCTCCCGCGCGCCAAGAGCAGGGAGGGGCGTCGAGTTCGCGTCCGCCCCGCTCCGCGATACGGCGGGCGGGGTGGACGAGTCGGTGCGGCTACGCGCGCTGCAGGCGGTAGCGGAGAGCAGCAAGTTCGGCGCGGAGGGCGGCCGGAAGGTGGCTGCCGAACGTGTCGAAGAACTCCTCGGTGAGGTCGGCCTCGGCCAGCCACGACTGCGTGTCGATGGCGAACAGCTCGGCGAGGTCGGCCGCGGGAAGGTCGAGGCCGGACAGATCCAGGTCCTCGGCGTAGGGCAGACGGCCGATGGGGCTGTCCACGGCGTCGACCTGACCGTCGACCCGACGGATGATCCAGTCGATCACGCGGGCGTTGTCGCCGAAGCCGGGCCACAGGAACCGGCCGTCGTCGCCCTTGCGGAACCAGTTGACCTGGAAGATGCGCGGCGCGCGGTCGAAGCGGAGCTGCTCCCCGACCTTCAGCCAGTGGCCGAAGTAGTCGCCCATGTTGTAGCCGCAGAAAGGCAGCATCGCGAACGGGTCGCGACGCAGCTCGCCGACCGTGCCCTCCTGCGCGGCGGTCTTCTCGCTCGACACCGTCGAACCGAGGAAGACGCCGTGCGACCAGTCCGTCGCCTCGAGGACGAGAGGGACGTTCGTGGCGCGACGACCGCCGAAGAGGATGACATCCAGCGGGACGCCCTGCGGGGTCTCCCAGTCGTCCGCGATCTGCGGGCACTGCGCGGCCGCGACGGTGAAGCGGGAGTTGGGGTGCGCGGCCGGACGGCCCGAAGTCGGGGTCCAGTCCTTGCCCTCCCAGTCGACGAGCTGCGGCGGAGCCTCGTCGGTCAGCCCCTCCCACCAGACGTCGCCGTCGGGGCGGAGCGCCACGTTGGTGAAGATCGTGTTGCCCCACAGGGTCTCGACCGCGGTCACGTTCGTGGACTCACCGGTGCCGGGGGCGACGCCGAAGAAGCCGGCCTCGGGGTTGATGGCCCAGAGGCGTCCGTCCTCGCCGGGGCGGATCCAGGTGATGTCGTCACCGAGGGTCTCCACGCGCCACCCGGGGATCGTCGGACGCAGCATCGCGAGGTTGGTCTTGCCGCACGCCGACGGGAAGGCGGCGGCCACGTGGTACGCCTTGCCCTGCGGGTCGATCACGCGGATCAGCAGCATGTGCTCGGCCAGCCAGCCCTCGTCGCGACCGATGACCGAGGCGATCCGCAGCGCGAAGCACTTCTTCGCCAGGATCGCGTTGCCGCCGTAGCCCGATCCGAACGACCACACCTCGAGCGTGTCGGGGAAGTGCACGATGTACTTCTCGTCGTTGCACGGCCAGGCGACGTCCGCCTCGCCCGGGGCGAGCGGCGCGCCGACCGAGTGCACGGTCTTGACCCACGGGGCCCCCGCGGCGATCTGCTCGAGCACGGCGGTGCCGACGCGCGTCATGATCCCGATGGATGCCACGGCGTACGCGCTGTCCGTGATCTGCACGCCGATGTGGCTGAGCGGACCGCCGACCGTTCCCATCGAGAAGGGGACGACGTACATGGTGCGTCCGCGCATCGAACCCTCGAAGACACCGTTCAACGTCTCGCGGATCTCCTCCGGCGCGATCCAGTTGTTCGTGGGGCCGGCGTCCTCTTCGCTCTCCGAGGCGATGTAGGTCCGCGACTCGAGGCGCGCGACGTCGCTCGGGTGCGAGCGGGCCAGGTAGGAGCCGGGACGCCATTCGGGGTTCAGCTTGATGAGCTTGCCCTCGTCCACCATCTCGCGCAGGAGGGCGTCGTTCTCGGCCGCCGAACCGTCGACCCAGTGGATGCGGTCGGGCTGCGTGAGCGCGGCGACCTGGTCGACCCAGGCGGTGAGGGCGGCGAGTCCGGGGCCCTCGACGGAGGGACGGATGCCGCGGCCCGGGTGAGCCGGACGGGCGGCGGGCGTGGTGCGACCGGAGGGGCGTCCGGCGAAGATGTCGGCGAGTGCCATGGTCGATCTCCTCGATTGAGAGCGAATTCGGATGTCTTCCTCCACTTTGCGACCCTCGGGCTGGTCTTTCAGCAGATTTCCTCCACAAGAATCGAAGATCTTTCGCTATCGTCAAGGAATGGCCTCGTCGCTCGAACTGACCACGCTCGGACACCGCATCCGCCACCACCGCCTCGCCCGGGGGTACACCCTCGACGAGCTCGGAGCGCTGGTCGGGGTGGCCGGCAGCCAGCTGAGCCTGATCGAGAACGGCAAGCGCGAACCCAAGCTGTCGCTCCTGCAGGAGATCGCGCGCGCGACCGAGACCGAGGTCACCGAGCTGCTGTCGACCGAGCCGCCCAACCGTCGGGCGGCCCTGGAGATCGAGCTGGAGCGCGCGCAATCGAGCCCCTTCTTCAGGCAGCTGGGCATCCCGCCGATCAAGGTCAGCAAGGGCACGAGCGACGAGACCATCGAGGCGGTGCTGGGTCTGCACCGTGAACTGCAGCGCCGCGAGCGCGAGACCATCGCGAGCCCCGAAGAGGCACGCCGCGCGAACACCGAGCTGCGCCTGCGCATGCGCGGGCTCGACAACCATCTCCCCGACATCGAGAAGCTCGCCGAGAAGCAGCTCAAGGCGGCCGGGCATTCGTTCGGCGCCCTCACGCACCGCACCGTGAGCATCATGGCGGAGCAGCTGGGGTTCGAGCTCATCTACGTCGCCGACCTCCCCCACTCCGCACGGTCGGTCACCGACCTCGAGAACGGACGCATCTACCTGCCACCGGCATCCATCCCCGGCGGTCACGGCCTGCGCTCGATGGCCCTCCAAGCGATGGCGCACCGTCTTCTCGGGCACCGCCCGCCCACCGACTACGCCGACTTCCTGCAGCAGCGGCTGGAGATCAACTACTACGCCGCGTGCTGCCTCATGCCCGAGACCAACTCGGTCGCGTTCCTCGCGCAGGCGAAGAAGGACCGCAACCTCGCCGTGGAGGACTTCCGCGACGCGTTCGGCGTCACCCACGAGGCCGCCGCGATGCGCATGACGAACCTCATGACGGCGCATCTCGGCATCCGTCAGCACTTCCTCCGGGTCGACGGCGACGGGGCGATCTCCCGCATCTACGAGAACGACGACCTGCCCCTGCCGACCGACGTCACGGGGTCGGTCGAGGGTCAGATCGTCTGCAAGAAGTTCTCGGCCCGCGCCGCGTTCGACGAGCACAACCGCACCACCGAGCACTACCAGTACACCGACACCCCGGCCGGGACGTTCTGGTGCTCGACGCAGACGGGCACCACCGCGGAGGGCGATTTCTCCATCACCGTCGGCGTGCCCTTCGACGACGCCCGGTGGTTCCGCGGACGCGAGACCACCACCCGGGGGATCTCGCGCTGCCCCGACGAATCGTGCTGCCGCCGCCCCGACTCCGAGGCGGCGGAGCGCTGGTCGGGCAAGGCGTGGCCGAGCGCCCGCGTGCATCGGCACATGTTCTCGCCGCTCCCCCGCGGCATGTTCCCCGGCGTCGACGACGCCGAGGTCTTCGCCTTCCTCGACCGCCACGCGTCCTCGTCCGACGCGTAGGGGCGGCAGGGACGCGTGAGTCGCCAGGATTTGTCGCCTACATCACGCCAGAGGCGACAAATCCTGGCGACTCACGCATCAGGACGGCGGATGCCACGGCCCCGACGCTCCGAAGAGCGCGGGGCCGTGGCATCCGGTGGGTCAGGCGTAGGGGTTGGCCGTCAGCGTGTACTTGGTCTGCAGGTACTCGTGGATGCCCTCGTCGCCGCCCTCGCGACCGAGGCCCGACTGCTTCCAGCCGCCGAACGGGGCCGCGGCGTTGGAGACCACGCCGACGTTGAGGCCCATCATCCCGGTCTCGAGGCGCTCGATCATGCGCTGACCGCGCGAGAGCGACTCGGTGAAGACGTACGACACGAGACCGTACTCGGTGTCGTTGGCGATCCGCACGGCGTCATCCTCGGTGTCGAAGGGGACGATCGCGAGCACGGGTCCGAAGATCTCCTCGCGGAGGATGTCGCTGCCCGGCTGCACGTCCGACACGACGGTGGGCTCGAAGAACGTTCCGGGGCCGTCGACGGGCGAGCCACCGGTCGTGACCGTGGCGCCGCGCTCCACGGCATCCCCGACGAGGGTCTTCGCCTTGTCGACGGCGCGGTCGTCGATCAGGGGTCCGATCTGCACGCCCTCCTCGGTGCCGCGGCCGATCTTCATCCCCTGCACGCGCTCGGTGACGCGGCGCGTGAACTCCTCGACGACGGAGCGCTGCACGATGAAACGGTTCGCCGCGGTGCACGCCTGGCCGATGTTGCGGAACTTCGCCAGCATCGCACCGTCCACCGCCTTGTCGAGGTCGGCGTCTTCGAAGACGACGAACGGGGCGTTGCCGCCGAGCTCCATCGAGGTGCGGAGCACACCGGGTGCCGCCTGCTGCAGCAGCTTCACGCCCACCGGCGTGGAGCCCGTGAACGAGAGCTTCCGCAGACGCGGGTCGGAGATGATGCGCTCGGAGACCGGGCCGGTGTTCGTGGTGGTCACGACGTTGACGACACCGGCCGGGACGCCCGCGTCCTGCAGGATCTGTGCGAAGAACAGCGTCGTGAGCGGCGTGAGGGTCGCGGGCTTGATCACGACGGTGCAGCCTGCGGCGAGCGCGGGCGCGATCTTGCGCGTCGCCATGGCGAGCGGGAAGTTCCACGGGGTGATGAGGTAGCAGGGACCGACGGGGTGCTGCGTCACGATCATGCGGCCGGTGCCCTCGGGGTTCGCGCCGTAGCGGCCCTGGGTGTGCGCGGTGACCTCGCTGAACCAGCGCAGGAATTCGCCGCCGTAGCCGACCTCGCCGCGGGCCTCCGCGAGGGGCTTGCCCATCTCGAGGGTCATCAGAAGCGCGACGTCCTCCTTGCGCTCCTGGAGCAGATCGAACGCGCGGCGCAGGATCTCGGCCCGCTCACGGTCGGGGGTCGCCGCCCACGACGGGAACGCCTCGGCCGCGGCATCCATCGCCGCAACTCCATCGGCGACCGAGGCGTCGGCGATCTCGTGGATGACCTCGCCCGTCGCGGGATCGTTGACGGCGACGGTCTTGCCGCCCTCGGCCGCACGCCACTCGCCGTTGATCAGCAGGCCGGTCGGTACGGATGCCAGCAGCTCGCTCTCGCGCGAATCGGTCATGGGTCCTCCTGGGTCGGTGCGGGTCTCCCCGCTCATTCTGGTCAGCGCACGAACGAGCGCCGATATACGTGCTGTATAAGCGCAGCGCCGGGGTCGCCGCGGCGGCGAGGACGTGGCATCCGCTCGCTTCCCTCCGGTCGCTGCCCGGGAGCCGCGGCGCCCGGTGCCCACGCATAAACGCGATTTCCGCGCAGAAACGCGTCGCCAGCGCGTTTATGCGCGCGGATCGCGTTTATGCCTGACCGGCACCGGCACGGCACCGGCACCGGCACCGGCGGACGCAGCACCGGCGGACGCAGCACCGACGGACGCGGCGACGGCGGACGCGGCCCCGGCGGACGCGGCGACCCCGGCAGCGGAGGTCGCCGGGGAGCGCATCGCGCCGGACAGGAACCGCTCCAGCTCCTCGGGTGCGGTCAGCGGCAGCACGTGCGCGACGTACTGATCCGGCCGCACGACGACCACCGCGCCCGCGGCGCCGATGCCGCGCTCGGCGAAGATGTCGCCGCTCGTCCACGCCGACGGGGCCGCGGCGAACACCTTCTCGAGGTCGGTGAGTCCGAGCGGGCCCGACTGCGGCCGGAAGAGTGCCGGGACGTCGGTGACGTCCTCCCAGCGCCCGGGGTAGACGACCTTCGCGTCGAACACGGAGTCGAGGTCGGCGCCGGCGGGGGTGAACCGTTCGACGATTCCGCGCGCGGCGTCGGCCCATCCGCGCAGCGCCGCGCCGTCGGCATCCGCGAACGCGTAGAGACGCCACCGGCCGTCCGCGCGCGCGTGGTGTCCGAGATGGACGCGATTGCCGTCGCACACCCGCACGACTTCGACGCTCTGGAAGCGTCGGCCGACCGGGAAGCCGGATGCCAGCTCCTGGGCCGGCGCATCGGAGACCAGGGTCGAGGGCGCGTACCGCGTGCCGAACCCGGAGGGGAACTCCGCGGTCGCGAGGTAGTAGGTCGCCAGCTCGTCGGGGTCGGTGATCTCATCGGGCTTGCGGGCCATGAGCGAGGACCACTCGCGGTCGAAGTCGATGAGCTGTTGGGCGACCGGGCGACGCTCGGCGTCGTAGGTGCGCAGCAGATCGCGGGATGCCAGTCCCGTGAGGACGTGTCCGAGCTTCCAGCCCAGGTTGAATCCGTCCTGCATCGACACGTTCATGCCCTGACCGGCCTTGGCGCTGTGGGTGTGGCAGGCGTCGCCGGTGAGGAAGACGCGCGGGTTCTGCAGGTCGTCGACGAACTGATCGGTCACCCGGTGCCCGACCTCGTAGACGCTGTGCCACGCGACCTGCTTCACATCGATCGCGTAAGGGTGCAGGATCTCGTTCGCCTTCCGGATGATCTCCTCGATGGGCGTCTGCCGGACGCGGTGGTTGTCGCCCTCCGCGACCTCGCCGAGGTCGATGTACATGCGGCTGAGGTATCCGCCCTCGCGGGGGATGTGGAGGATGTTGCCGGCGGCGGCGTTGATCGCGCACTTGATGCGCCAATCGGGGAAATCCGTCTCGACGAGCACATCCATGACGCCCCACGCGTGCTGGGCGGCGGCACCCACGTGGGTGCGGCCGATCGCCTGTCGCACGCCGCTTCGGGCACCGTCGCAGCCGACGACGTATTTCGCGCGGACGGTGCGCTCGCCCTCGGCCGTCCGCACGCGCACCTCGACATCGTCGTCGCCGACCTCGAGCCCCAGGAACTCCACCCCGTAGTCGGGGACGATGCGCGCCGGCCCGTTCGCGGCCGCTTCGGCGAAGTAGTCCAGCACCCGCGCCTGGTTGACGATGAGGTGGGGGAATTCGCTGATCTTGAGGCCGTAGTCCTCGGTGCGGGTGGTCCGCACGATCCGGTCGGGGCTCTCGGGGTCGGGAGCCCAGAAGTTCATCCAGCCGATGTTGTAGGCCTCCGCGGTGATGCGGTCGGCGAAGCCGAAGGCCTGGAAGGTCTCGACGCTGCGGGGCTGGATGCCGTCGGCCTGGCCGAGGGCGAGACGCCCGTCGCGCTTCTCGATGAGGCGCGTCGTGAACTGCGGGAACTGCGACATCTGCGCCGCGAGCAGCATGCCCGCGGGCCCGGACCCGACGATGAGGACGTCGATCTGCGCGGGGAGCTCGGCGGGACGGGCGACACCCGCACCCACGGCGGGCTGGACGCGCGGATCGCCGGAGACGTAGCCGTGGTGGTGGAACTGCATTGTTCTCCTGACATCGATGTCGGGCTCACCGCGGCGGCGCGGTGCTTGCGTTGCCGAACGGCAGTGTTCTATATTCGAACGCACCGTTCTTCTATCGAACGAGAGGTTAGCTGTCCCATGGCTCCGCGGCAAGACACGACCCCCGCGTCGCAGACCCTGAGTCGTGGCATCCGCCTGCTGGAAGAGCTCGCCGACGCCCGCGGTCCGCTCACGATCGACGACCTGGCTGCACGCGTCGGACTGCATCGCTCGGTCGCGTACCGACTGCTGCGCACCCTCGAAGACCACGGACTGGTGACCCGGGATGCCACGGGTGCCGTGCGCCTCGGGACGGGGCTCGCCGCCCTGGCCGCCGGCGTCGCCGCCGACCTGCAGTCCGAGGCCCTGCCCGAACTGACCGCCGCCGCCAACGACCTCGGCATGACCTGCTTCCTCGTCGTGCTCGACCACGACGAATGCGTGACCCTCGCCAGCGTCGAGCCGCGCCACGCGGTGACCGCCGTCGCGCAGCGCCCGGGTACGCGGCATCCCGTCACCCGGGGCGCCCCCGGTCGCGCGATCCTCGCGCAGCTGCCGCCCCGGCGGTGGCCCGATGGCGTGGACGCGCGCCTCGCCGCCGAGGTGGCGGAGGCCGCGGAGCGCGGCTGGGCGACGAGCCACGACGAGGTCGTGCCGACGCTGCGCGCGGTGGCGGTGCCACTGAGCGTGCAGGGTCGCGGGCCCGCCGCCGTCGCGGCCGTCCACGTCAACGCCGAGGCCGACGACGCGGAAATCGCCGCGTGTCTGGAGGCCGCGGCGGAGGCGATCCGGTCGGGGCTGTAGCCGGTCGGATCAGCCGCCCGCAGCCAACCAGCCCGAAGCGGTGAGCGCCAGCGCCACGGCGCCCATCACGGTCGACCGCTCGGCGAGAGCCCCGCGGACGATCTCGGGCGGCGTCGCCGCCTCGGGGAGGAGTCCCCGCCGGAGGGCGCGGGCGAACGGCTCGAGCACGGCGTCTCCGGCGTCGGCCATCGCCCCGACGAGGATCACACGCTGCGGAGCGAAGAGCAGGCACGCGCGCGACGCCGCGTCTCCGACCAGTTCGGCGGCATCGCCGACGATGCGGGTCGTGCGCGCGTCCCCGGCCGCGGTGGCCCGCAGGACGTCGCGGAGTTCGACCTCGTTCCGCTCCACGGCCACCGCGGCGAGGAGAGCCGGAATGGAGGCGAAGGTGTCCAGGCATCCACGTTTCCCGCATCGACAGACCGCCCCCTCAGCGGCGACCGCGAAGTGACCGATCTCGCCCGAGCCCGCCCCGCCGATGAGACGGTCGCGCACGATGAGCCCCGCACCGATCCCGCTGTGGAACTTCACGGTGAGCGAGTCGGCCACATCCCGGCCCGCCCCGAACGTGTGCTCGCCGAGCGCGGCGAGGTTGGCGTCGTTCTCGATCACCGCGTCGACGCCGAACGCCGCCGTCAGCTCCGCGCCTGTGGTCTCGGCCCACCCCGGCAGCACGGAGGAGCCGATGACACGCTGCCCTCCGGAATCGATCGGCCCGGGCAGCGCGACTCCGACCGTGACGACCTCACCCTGACCCGCCGGAACCGCGGCGACGGCCTCGCGGTACAGCCGCGCCGCCACGCTCCGCCCCTCGTGACTGGAGTATCGCTCCGTCAGACGACTCTCTCGCGTCACGAGGACACGCGCGTGGAGATCGCAGATGGCCACACGGACCGTGCGGAAGCCGAAGTCGACACCGGCCACCGAGGCCAACGACGGGTCTACGACGAGGCCACGGCCGCGCGGGCCCGTACGCACCGCCTGCTCCGCGAGCTCTTCCGCCTCGCTGAGCACCCCTTCGGCGGCGAGCGCCTTGGTGACGGCCGTGATGGTCGAGGCGGCGAGGCCGGTCGTGCGTGCGAGATCGGCACGACTGAGAGGACCGTGGTCGCGGACGGCGGCGAGCACGCGGTATCTCGTGCTCGCCGCGTCGTCTCCGGCAACGTCGACGAAGGTTCTCATGCGGGAAAACGTAACGGCTCGAGCCCGCGAGCGCCACCGCTTTCATTCACGAAACGAAGGAACAGCACCAAAAGAGTCCGAATCTTTGCTTGACATGTTCCTCTGACGAAGTATTTACTGAGCCTCGCCCCGACGGAACACCCGTCTCGCCGGTGGCACACCGACGTGTCATCGATCATCCGGGAGGCCCGTATGACCACGCTTCCGCCCACCCTCGAGTTGCGGGCAATCACCAAGCGCTTCGGACATGTCGCCGCTCTGCGGGACGTCCACCTCTCGGCCTACGCCGGCCAGATCCTCGCCGTCGTCGGTGACAACGGCGCGGGCAAGTCCAGCCTCATCCGCACCATCAGCGGCGTCTACCGCCCCGACGAGGGCACCGTACGGGTGGAAGGCGAAGATCAGAACTTCGCCAACCCCGCCGCCGCGCGCGCCGCGGGCGTGGCTACCGTCTTCCAAGACCTGGCCCTGGTCGAGGTGCTCGACGTCGCCACGAACATGTTCATCGGGCAGTACCCCCGCCGGGGCCCGTTCGTCCGCCGGCGTGCGATGGAACGGCAGACGCGCGCCTTCCTCGACGAACTCGGCGTCTCGGTGGCCTCGGTGCGAACCGAGATCGGGATGCTCTCGGGCGGGCAGCGACAGATCGTCGCGATCGCCCGCGCCATGCGGACGGGCGGTCGCATCGTGCTGCTGGACGAGCCGACCGCTGCCCTCGGTGTTCGAGAGACCGCGCAGGCCGCGGACATGATCCGCACCCTGCGCGACCGCGGCAACACCGTCATCATCGTCAGCCACGACATGTCCCTCGTCTTCGATCTCGCCGATCGCATCCAGGTCATGAGGCTCGGACGCGTGGCCGGGGTCCGCGAACGAACCCGGACCACGCGCGACGAGATCATCGGCCTCATCACCGGCGCCGTCACGGGCGACGAGGCGCCCGCCGACGGGGCGAGCACCACACCCTGACCCACCCCCGCCCACCCGAACAGGCGGCGACTCCCCTCGCCGCCCCCGCCGAACGACAGAGAGGTCCTCGCATGTTCTCCACCCCCGCACGCCGCACCGCCGCCACGGTGTTGGCCGCTTCCACCCTGGTCGCCGCCCTCACCGGATGCGGCGCCCTGTCAGGCGGTTCCATCGCCGCCTCCCCCGACTCGTCCGGCGCACTGCGCGAGGTCAAGACGATCACGTACGTGAACCCCGCACCGTTCTACCCCGCGTTCGATGACGTGGGCCGCTGTTTCGAAGACGCCGCCAAGTCGAACGGCTGGACGCCCACGGAGGTCGGCACCTCGGGCAGTGCCGTCGACAACCAGGGCGCCATCGACCTCATCTCGCAGGCGATCGCCAACGGCACCGACGCGCTCGTGGTCTTCCCCACGATTCCCGAGCTCTTCACTCCCGTGATCCAGCAGGCGCGCAGCGCGGGGATCTACGTCGTCGCCCAGAACGCGGGCGACCCGAGCACCGGCCAGCAGACGCAGGTCGGAACGGATGCCAAGCAGCTCGGCGCCCTCATCGCGGAGGGTCTGGGCAAGACCGACCCTGCCGCGAAGGTCGGCATCCTGTCGGGCTCGGCGAGCACGACCCCGCACGTGCAGGAGATCGAGGGATTCACCGAGTACGCCAAGGAGAACTTCCCCGACATGACCGTCGTCGCCAGCGACTACACCAACGGCGACCCGACGAAGGCCCCTGAGCTGTTCAGCAACATGCTCACCGCCCACCCGGAGATCACTGCGCTGTTCCCGATCGAAGGCACCTCGGTGGCCGCGGCGATCACCGCGGTCAAGGAGCGCGGGCTGACCGGCACGGTCAACGTCGTGGCCAACGACCTCACCGCCGACCACCGCGCCTCCATCGAGGACGGCACGCTGCTCGGCGTCGGCGAACAGGGCTGGTGCGAGTCGGGCACGAAGGCGGTGCAGGCGGTCAAGGACCTGTCGGAGGGGAAGACCCTTCCCGACTTCATCGCCACCACCAGCACGTTCTACGACAAGTCCAACCTGCCCGCCCAGTGATCGGTCGCGGGGCCCGGCCCGGGTCGGGCCCCGCACGGAGAGAGCGAACCCACCCGTGAAGAACGTCCTTCGACGCATCGCCGGCGCCCCGCAGCTGGGCCTGATCGTCATCATCGTCCTGCTCGTCCTGATCGCACAGTCGGCGAACCCCCAGGCGCTCGCCCCGGCGAACATCGTGGAGATCCTGCGTTCCAGCGCGCTGTACTTCATCGGGGCGAGCGCGGCGACCCTCGTGCTCGTCGGCGGTGGTCTCGACCTGTCGATCGGTTCCCTCTTCGCCGTGGGCGGCGTGTCCGCCGGGATCGCGATGAACGCCGGGGTGCCCTGGCCCTTGGCCATCCTCCTCGCCCTGCTGGTGTGCGGTGTGCTGGGCCTGGTCAACGCCTCGCTCATCACCTGGGTGGGCGTCCCGCCGTTCATCGCCACTCTGGGCATGCTCTTCGCCGCGAGCGGCGTCGTCGTCGTCACCACCTGGGGCGTCCCCCGCTTCGGCTTCCCCACCGGCTTCACCGATCTCGCGCAGCTGAACCTCTTCGGCATCCCTCTGCTGGTGTTCTACGCGGTGGCGATCGGTGTGCTCGCGCACGTCGTCCTCCAGCACACGGTCTTCGGCTACAACATCCGCGCCTTCGGCGGCAGCGCAGCGGCGGCACGGGCGAACGGCATCCGGGCCTCGCAGATGAACATCTCGCTGTACGTCATCAGCGCGGTCGTCGCGGGGCTCTGCGGAGTGCTGCTCGCCTCCCGTGTCGCGACGGCCGACCCCGGGGCCGGGGGCACGGGATTCGCCTTCCAGGTGCTGGCGGCCGTCATCATCGGCGGCACGAGCCTGTTCGGCGGTGTGGGCACGATCACCGGCACCGCGCTGGGAGCGCTGCTGTTCGCGGTGATCAACAACTCCCTGGCGCTCACGAACACCAACCCGCAGTGGCAGAACGTCGCCACCGGCGTCATCCTCGTCACCGCCGTCGCCGTGGACCACCTGCGTCGCAAGCGCCGCTTCACCGTGCGCTCGGCCTGACCCCTCCCCTCGGCTCCCCCACGGAAGGACCGCCATGAGCGCGTCACCACCCCTGCGCACCTCCGCCGCCCTCGAGGAGTTCGCCGACCCACCCCGCGTGGTCGCCCGGTTCGTGCATCCGGGGCGTCAGCCATTCGTCCAGCGCGCGGGCGTGGATGCCCGCGCCGCGGCGCCGTTCGCCGCGCTGCTGGCGGGCATCGACGAACCGGCTCTGGCGGCGTACGAAGCCGGGTTCGCCGCCGATATCGACCGTTCCGCGGCGCTCATCGACCCCGTCCACGCGTCTCGACTTCCCTTCGTCGCCGGAGACCGGATCCTTGCGCTCGGGGACTCGATCACCGATGACTCCCTCTCGTGGGCGTTCCAGCTGCAGGCGTATCTCGCCCGTCACCGTGCGGCCGACGGCATCCACGTGATCAACGCCGGCATCACCGGGAACACCACGCAGGAGGCCCTCGCCCGCATCGATCGGATCGCCGCCGAGCGCCCGACATGGGTGATCCAGATGCTGGGGACGAACGACGCGCGCCGCCACGGACGCATCGGCGCGCGGATGCAGTCCCTCGAGGAGACCCGCCGCAATCTTCGCCTGCTCGCCGAGCTGATCGCGACGGAGACGGATGCCGAGCACGTCTGCCTGACCCCGCCGCCCGTGGTCGAAGCCGACGCCGACGCCTGGGCGCCGTTCCGCGACGAGCGGATCACGTGGCGCGAAGCCGACGTGGCCGAGATCGCCGACGCCGTCCGCGCACACCCGGGCCGAGTGGTCGACGTGCACGCGAGGCTCCGCGACGCTCCTGCCGGGTGGCTGCTGCCCGACGGCGTGCACCCGACTCTCGTGGGTCAGCGCCGCATCGCCGACATCGTGCTGGACGCACTGTCGGCACCGCCGCACTGAAGGCCACCCCACCGCGCACGCGAGTGCCGGATCCTGCCGCCTCACGCCTCTTCACGGCGACGAATCCCGGCGTACATACGGGACACGTCAGCGGGGAGGGCCGTGCCCCTATACTCGATCCCGTCAGGCGCACCGGGTCGTGCGTCGCTGCTCGAAAAAAGGGCACGTAGCGCAGAAGCGCGAGACACATACGGCATCCATTCCGTCCGTCTCGAAAGGCTTCCTTCGCCATGCCCACCGTCTCCGCGCACGTCGCGCACACCCTCGCCCGCCACATCGACACAGTCTTCGGCGTCATGGGCAACGGCAACGCCTACTTCCTCGACTCCCTCGGACGCGAAACGTCCTCGGGCTTCGTCGCCGTGCGGCACGAGGCCGCCGGGGTCGTCGCCGCCGACGCGCACTACCGCGCGAGCGGCCGGCTCGCCGCGGCCACCGCGACCTACGGCGCCGGGTTCACCAACACGCTGACGGCGCTCGCCGAGGCGGTCCAGGCCCGCACGCCCCTCGTCCTGATCGTCGGCGACGAACCGACCTCGGGCCCGCGACCGTGGGGAGTCGACCAGATCGCCCTCGCCGCCGGCGTCGGCGCCCGCACGTACACCGTCGGGCACCGCGACGCCGCCGCCACGGTCGTCATCGCGATCGAGCACGCCCTGACGTATCGCCTGCCGGTCGTGCTCGGCATCCCGTACGACGTGGTGACACGCGAGGCGGGCCCGGTTCCGGATGCCGCAGCTCCCCAGGTCACGCCCGAGCACCCTCCCGTGGGGCCGTACGCCGACGGCGTGATCGATCGCATCGTCGACGCCCTCGCGACGGCCGAACGCCCGCTGCTCCTCGGCGGGCGCGGAGCGTGGCTGGCCGGGGCCGGGTCGGTGCTGGGCGAGCTCGCGGCCCTGAGCGGCGCCCTCACCACCACCACGGCACTCGGCCGGGGGCTCTTCCCCGACGTCGCGCGCGATCTCGGCGTCGCGGGCGGGTTCGGTGCGCCCGGCGCCATGGAGATCGTGCGCGACGCGGACGTGGCCGTGGTGTTCGGAGCCGCCCTCAACCAGTTCACGATGCGCTTCGGCGAGCTCTTCGCCCCCGGGACGCGCGTGTTCCAGGTCGACCTCTCCCCCACAGCGACCCACCCGCACGTCGGCGGCTACGTCCGCGGCGACGCGGCCGACGTCGCCGGCGAGATCGTGCAGCGCCTGCGCGTCCGGGGCGGCTCCCCGTCGACGTGGGGCACCGGACTCGACCTCGAGGTCGCCCGCCGTCAGGCTGCGGGCACCGGCGTCGGACCCGACGGCCGACTCGACCCCCGTACCGCGGCCGCCCGGATCGCCGAGCTGCTGCCCGAGGACCGGGTCGTCGTGTCCGACGGCGGCCACTTCCTCGGCTGGTCGAACATGTACTGGCCCGTGGCCTCCCCCGACCGGATGATGATGGTCGGCACCGCGTACCAGTCGATCGGTCTCGGCTTCCCCAGCGTGCCCGGCGCCGCGGTCGCGCGCCCGGACTCCACCGTCGTGCTCACCACCGGCGACGGCGGCGGACTCATGGCGATCGCCGACCTCGAGACCGCGATCCGCGTCGCGCGAGGACGCGGAGTCGCCGTCGTGTGGAACGACGCGCAGTACGGCGCCGAGGTCCTCAACTACGGCAAGAAGGGGCTGCACCCCGACCCGATGCTGATCCCCGAGGTCGACTTCGCCGCCGTCGCGCGGGGGTTCGGCGCCGAGGGCGTGGTCGTCCGGGATGCCGCCGACCTCGACGCCCTGGCATCCTGGACGGCCCGCGATCCCGAGGACCGGCCGTTCCTCCTGCTGGATCTGCGGGTGAGCGCGGCCGTCGTGGCGCCGTACTGGGAGGAGATCGCCGCGCGCGGCTGAACCTGGGACCCTCGTCTCGCGTTGTGTTGCTGCCGCGGAGCCAAGGCTGCGACCCATGTCCCACTTGGTGCTGCTGCGGGGCCGCCAGAACCGCACCTTGTGGGACATGATCCGCCACAGGTGGGACATGATCCGCCGCAAGCGGGACGAGGGTCACACCGAACAACGGGAAGGCCCCGCCGCACGCGCAGTGCGACGGGGCCGGAGGACCCGGGCTCAGACGTTCGCGAACCCGCGGATCGGGCTCCGCTCCTGCTCGGCCTCGTGGTCGGGGCCGAGGGGGATGCCGCTGCGGTCGCGCAGCAGCAGCGTCGCGACGAGGCCGACCACCGTCATCCCGGCGAGGTACCACGTGACCGACATCGTGGTGCCCGTCGCCTTCACGAGCGCCTCCGCGATCGTGGGGGCGAAGGCACCGCCGAGGATCGCCCCGATGGCGTACGAGATCGAGACTCCCGAGAAGCGGATGGATGCCGGGAACAGCTCGGCGTACAGCGCCGCCTGCGGGCCGTAGGTGAGTCCGAGTCCGACGGTGAGGATCACGAGCGCGAGCGTCAACAGCCCGATGCTCCCGGTGTTCACGAGCGGGAAGAGCAGGAAGACGCCGACGAGCTGCGCGAGCCACCCCAGCACGTACGTGTTGCGGCGACCGATCTTGTCGCCGATCCACCCGCCGAGCCACGTGAACGCCAGCCACGACACCGCTGAGAGGGTCACGGCGCCCAGCACGTCGGCGGTGGCGAGACCGATCGGTCCGTCGGGGTTGGTCGCGTAGCGCTGGATGTACCCGCCCGTCGTCATGTAGCCGACGGCGTTGTTGCCGGCGAACACGAGCGCGGCGATGAGGACCAGCAACGCGTGCTTGCGGAACAGCTGCACGATCGGCATCCGCGTCTTCTCCTTGCGCTCGGCGAGCTCGAGGAACACCGGGCTCTCCTCGACCTTCTTGCGCACGTAGTAGCCCACGAGGATCAGCACGAACGACAGCAGGAACGGCACGCGCCAGCCCCACGCGAAGAACGCGTCACCGGGGGCGATCAGGGCCATGAGCGCGAGCATGCCGCTCGCCAGCAGCAGGCCCAGCGGCACGCCGAGCTGCGGGGAGGCGCCGAAGAGGCTCCGCTTGGTCTTGGGCGCGTGCTCGACCGCCATCAGCACCGCGCCGCCCCACTCTCCACCGGCCGAGATGCCCTGCAGCACCCGCAGGAGGATCAGCAGCACCGGGGCCGCGACGCCGATGACCTCGTAGGTGGGGAGCACGCCGATCAGGGTGGTCGAGGCTCCCATGAGGATGAGCGTCAGCATGAGCACGACGCGTCGGCCGTACTTGTCGCCCAGGTGACCGGCGAGGAACGCTCCCAGCGGGCGGAACAGGAAGCTCAGGCCCACCGTGAGGAACGACAGGATCTGGGCGATGCCGGGGCCGGCGGGCGCGAAGAAGAGCTGCCCGAACACCAGGCCGGCAGCCGAGGCGTAGAGGAAGAAGTCGTACCACTCGACGGTGGTGCCGACCACGGTGGCGAAGACCACCCGGCGGCGGTCCGTGGACGTGGAGATGGTGCCGGTGGGCGTGAAGCCCGGGGAAGAGGGGCGGGACATGGGACTCCTTCGTGACGTCGTCGTCGGCCCGCCGGTCTCGCCGTCGACGCCGACGGAGCGAGTTGCGGGAGCGTTTCTGGATCATATACGATTTCGAATACGACGCAAGGGAGCCTCATGACCACCACCGACCCCCGCTTCGCCGTCCTCGGCGCCCGGCCGGGAAAGATCGTCGCGGTCCATCTCTCGTACACCTCGCGGGCCGATCAGCGCGGCCGCCGGCCCGCCGCCCCCTCGTACTTCTTCAAGCCGTCGAGCTCCCTCGCCCCCTCGGGCGCGGCGATCGAGCGCCCCTCCGGCACCGAACTCCTCGCGTTCGAGGGCGAGATCGCGCTCATCATCGGCGAGCCCGCCCGATGGGTGACCCCGGATGCCGCCTGGAACCACGTGGCATCCCTCACCGCCGCGAACGACTTCGGACTCTACGATCTGCGCGCGAACGACAAGGGCTCGAACGTCCGCTCGAAGGGCGGCGACGGCTATACCCCCCTCGGTCCCGCTCTGATCGACGCCCGCTCCGTCGACCCGCACGCGCTGCGGCTGCGCACGTGGGTCAATGGCGACCTCGTGCAGGACGACTCCACCGCGGGCCTCCTGTTCCCCCTGGCGCAGATCGTCGCCGACCTGTCGCAGCACTTCACGCTCGAGACCGGCGACGTCATCCTCACCGGCACGCCCGCGGGATCGTCGGTGGTCGTGCCCGGCGACGTCGTCGAAGTGCAGGTGGACGCCGGCTCCCAGTCGACCGGCCGACTCCGCACTCCCGTGACCCAGGGCGCGCACTCTTTCGATGCCGCGGTCGGATCCCTCCCCGCCGTGGACGACACGCAGCGGCTCGAGGCGTGGGGTTCGGCCGAGGCTGCGGCCGCCGCTGTCACGAAAACAGGCGATGTCACCGGAACAGGCCAGAATCCGACGGATCGCCCTGTTCTTGACGCATCCCCTGTTCTCGTGACGGATGCGGAGACCCCGGCCCTCCCGCCCGAACTGCGCGCAAAGCTCGAACGCGTCCCGGTCGCCGGCCTCAGCGCGCAGCTGCGCAAGCGCGGCCTGAACGACGTGACGATCGACGGGGTGCACGCCCTCACCCCCGGCAGCCGGTTCGTCGGCACCGCGCGGACGCTCCGCTTCCTCCCCCACCGCGAAGACCTGTTCGCCGCGCGCGGCGGCGGCTACAACGCGCAGAAGCGCGCGTTCGACGCGGTCGACGCGGGCGAGGTCATCGTGATCGAGGCGCGCGGCGAGACCGGGTCCGGCACCCTCGGCGACATCCTCGCGCTCCGCGCACGCGCGCGGGGTGCGGCGGCGATCGTCACCGACGGCGGCGTCCGGGATGCCGAGGCGGTCGCCGCGGTCGGCATCCCGGTGTTCACCGCGGGTCCCCACCCCGCGGTGCTCGGCCGGAGGCACGTCCCGTGGGAGACCGACGTCGCCGTCGGCTGCGGCGGCACCACCGTCGAGCCGGGCGACATCCTCGTGGGCGACGGCGACGGCGTGATCGTGATCCCCCCGCACCTCGCCGAGGAGGTCGCCGACGCCGCCCTCGCGCAAGAGGCCGAGGACGCGTGGATCGCCCGCCAGGTGGCATCCGGTCATCCCGTCGACGGACTGTTCCCCCTGAACGCGCAGTGGCGCGCCCGCTACGAGGCCGAGAGGAACGCCTGATGGATGCCACGACCCCCGCCGCGACCCCGGCGAGCGCGCAGCCGGCGAGCGCGCAGAGCAAGTCGCAGCAGGCATACCACTGGATCAAGGAACGCATCGCGGCGCAGGAGTTCACCCCCGGCTACCGGCTGGTGCTCGGCACGATCGCGGGCGACCTCGACATGAGCGTCGTGCCGGTGCGCGAGGCGATCCGTCAGCTCGAGGCCGAGGGGCTCGTGACGTTCGAACGCAACGTCGGCGCGCGCGTGTCGATGGTCGACGACTCGCAGTACCGCTTCAGCATGCAGTCGCTGAGCATCCTCGAGGGCGCGGCCACCGCCCTGTCGGCGCGCGCCCTCACGACCGAGGACGTCTGCCGCGCGCGCCGCATCAACGAACTCATGGTCGAGACCCTCGACCACTTCGACCCGCGGGCCTTCACCGCGCTGAACCAGGAGTTCCACGCGACCCTGTTCGAGAAGTGCGCGAATCCCCGCATGCTCGACCTCGTCCGCGCGGAGTGGGCGCGCCTCGGGCACCTGCGCGACTCCACCTTCAGCTTCGTGCCCGGCCGCGCGGCCGAGTCGGTCCGCGAGCACGAGAACATCCTCGTCCTCATCGAGAACGGCGCCCCGCTCGCCGAGATCGAGAAGACCGCCCGCCGACACCGTTCGGCCACGCTCGACGCCTACCTCATCCACGAGCACCCGGACGAGTCGCTCGGGCTTCCCGCTTTCTGAACCGGATGCCACCGGCATCCCTCCCCTCCATCGAAGGAGCACCCATGACCCGCCGCACCCCGGCAGACCTGCCCGCGCGCATCCAGCACTACATCGGCGGCAGCTTCGTCGACTCGATCGACGGCGACGAGTTCGACGTGCTCGACCCGGTGACCAATGAGACGTACGTCCGCGCCGCCGCGGGCAAGAAGGCCGATGTCGACGCCGCCGTCGCCGCCGCCCGCGCGGCGTTCACCGAAGGCCCGTGGCCGCGCATGCTGCCCCGCGAGCGTTCGCGCGTGCTGCACCGCATCGCCGACCTCGTCGAGTCGCGCGACGCTCGCTTGGCGGAGCTGGAGTCCTTCGACTCGGGCCTGCCGATCACCCAGGCACTCGGGCAGGCGCGGCGCGCGGCCGAGAACTTCCGTTTCTTCGCCGACCTGATCGTCGCGCAGACCGACGACGCCTTCAAGGTTCCGGGCCGCCAGCTCAACTACGTCAACCGCAAGCCGATCGGTGTGGCCGGACTCATCACGCCGTGGAACACGCCGTTCATGCTCGAGTCGTGGAAGCTCGCTCCGGCGCTCGCCACGGGCAACACGGTGGTGCTCAAGCCCGCCGAGTTCACGCCGCTGTCGGCCTCGCTCTGGGCCGGGATCTTCGAAGAGGCAGGGCTCCCCGAGGGCGTGTTCAACCTCGTCAACGGCCTCGGCGAGGACGCCGGCGACGCGCTCGTGAAGCACCCCGACGTGCCGCTCATCTCGTTCACCGGCGAGAGCTCGACCGGGCAGCTGATCTTCGCCAACGCGGCACCCTTCCTGAAGGGCCTGTCGATGGAGCTCGGCGGCAAGAGCCCGGCGATCGTCTTCGCGGATGCCGACCTGGATGCCGCCATCGACGCGACGATCTTCGGCGTCTTCTCGCTCAACGGCGAGCGCTGCACCGCCGGCAGCCGCATCCTCGTCCAGCGGGACATCTACGACGAGTTCGTCGCGCGCTACGCCGCCCAGGCCGACCGGGTGAAGGTCGGCTTCCCCGACGACCCCGCGACGGAGGTCGGTGCGCTCGTGCACCCCGAGCACTACGCGAAGGTGATGTCGTACGTCGAACACGGCAAGACCGAGGGGCGCCTGGTCGCCGGCGGCGGCCGCCCCGACGAGTTCCCCGCGGGCAACTTCGTCCGGCCCACCGTGTTCGCCGACGTCGCTCCCGACGCCCGCATCTTCCAGGAGGAGATCTTCGGTCCGGTCGTCGCCATCACGCCGTTCGACACCGACGAAGAGGCCCTGGCGCTCGCGAACGACACGAAGTACGGCCTCGCCGCCTACGTCTGGACCAACGACCTGAAGCGCGCGCACCTGTTCGCGCAGAACGTCGAGGCCGGCATGGTGTGGCTGAATTCCAACAACGTCCGCGACCTCCGCACCCCGTTCGGCGGGGTGAAGGCCTCGGGCCTGGGACACGAGGGCGGCTACCGCTCGATCGACTTCTACACCGACCAGCAGGCCGTGCACATCACGCTCGGCCCCGCCCACAACCCCACCTTCGGCAAGGGAGCCTGAGATGACCGACCGCAGCCAGATGACCCGCACCTCGTCGGGATTCTTCGTGTCGCAGGAGGCGCCGATCCAGGCGGAGAACCCCGTCCCCACCCCCGCCTCTCCCGCGCCCGACATCCTCCGGTGCGCGTACATGGAGCTCGTCGTCACCGACCTCGCGGCATCCCGGGAGTTCTACGTCGACGTGCTCGGTCTGCACGTGACGGAGGAGGACGCGGACGCGATCTACCTCCGGTCGACGGAGGAGTTCATCCACCACAACCTCGTCCTGCGGCGGGGGCCGATCGCCGCGGTGGCGGCGTTCTCGTACCGCGTCCGGTCGGCGGAAGACCTCGACAAGGCCGTCGCGTTCTACGAAGAGCTCGGCTGCGACGTCCGCCGCGAGCCGAACGGCTTCACGAAGGGCATCGGCGACTCGGTGCGCGTGGTCGATCCGCTCGGATTCCCGTACGAGTTCTTCTTCGACACCGAGCACCAGGAGCGCCTGTCGTGGCGCTACGACCTGCACTCCCCCGGCGAGCTCGTGCGCCTGGACCACTTCAACCAGATCACCCCCGACGTCCCCCGCGCGGTGAACTTCATGCAGGCGTTGGGCTTCCGCGTCACCGAGGACATCCAGGACGAGGAGGGCACGGTGTACGCCGCGTGGATGCGGCGCAAGCCCACCGTGCACGACACCGCGATGACCGGCGGCGACGGCCCGCGCATGCACCACGTGTGCTTCGCGACGCACGAGAAGCACAACATCCTCGCCATCTGCGACAAGCTCGGCGCCCTCCGCCGATCGGATGCCATCGAACGCGGCCCCGGCCGCCACGGCGTCTCGAACGCGTTCTACCTGTACCTGCGCGACCCCGACGGCCACCGCGTCGAGGTGTACACGCAGGACTACTACACCGGAGACCCCGACAACCCCGTCATCACGTGGGACGTGCACGACAACCAGCGCCGCGACTGGTGGGGGAACCCCGTCGTCCCGTCGTGGTACACCGACGGTTCGCTGGTGCTCGACCTCGACGGCATCCCGCAGCCGGTCCGTGCGCGCACGGACTCGAGCGAGATGGCCGTGACGATCGGCGCCGACGGCTTCTCCTACACGCGCGCCCCCGACGCGTCGCCCTCTTCCCCCTCCCCCTCCGAGTTCAAACTCGGCAACCAGCTGTAACCCCCCTCGCGTGAGTCGCCAGTATTTGTCGCCTGAGCACCCCTCTAGGCGACGAATCTTGGCGACTCACGCGCCGCCACGACGGAGGAGACGCATGCTCAACGAGCAGCAGATCGACGACATCGCAGAAGAGCTCGCCGAAGCCGCGCGGACGCACGCGGTGATTCCGCGCATCACGGCACGGTACCCGGATGCCACGGTCGAGGACTCCTACGCCATCCAGGGCCGCTGGCGCGATACGCAAGTCGCCGCGGGCCGCACGCTCGTCGGGCGCAAGATCGGCCTCACCTCGAAGGCGATGCAGCAGGCGACGGGGATCACCGAGCCGGACTACGGCGTGATGTTCGACGACACCGTGTACCGCACGGGCGACGAGATCCCCGTGGATCACTTCTCGAACGTCCGCATCGAGGTCGAGCTCGCGTTCGCGCTGAAGACACCGCTCGAGGGGCCCGACTGCACGCTGGAGGATGCCCTCGCGGCGATCGACTACGCCGTTCCCGCGCTCGAGGTGCTCAACTCCCACATCGAGCTCGAGGGTCGCACGATCGTCGACACGATCAGCGACAACGCCGCCTACGGCGCGATGGTGCTCGGGGACGTGCGCAAGCGTCCCGACGAGATCGACCTGCGGTGGGTGCCGGGCGTCCTCAGCCGCAACGGTGAGATCGAGGAGACCGGGGTCGCCGCGGGAGTCCTCGGCCACCCCGCGACCGGTGTCGCGTGGCTGGCGAACAAGTTCCACCAGCACGGCGCGCGCCTGGAGGCGGGCGAGATCATCCTGGCAGGATCGTTCACGCGCCCGATGTGGGTGTCACGCGGCGACGACGTGCTGTGCGACTACGGACCGATGGGAACGATCACGTGCCGCTTCGTCTGACCCCCACCTTCCGCGCCGCCCTCGCGGCATCCGATCGCCCGCTCGCCGGCATGTGGGTGTGCGCCGGCAGCACGGTGGCGACCGAGATCGCCGCGGGCTCGGGCCTGGACTGGCTGCTGGTCGACATGGAGCACAGCGCGCTGTCGCTCGAGTCGGTGCTCGCGCAGCTGCAGACCGCGGCCGGATACCCCGTGACTCCCGTCGTGCGGGTGCCGTGGAACGATCCGGTGCTCATCAAGCAGGTGCTCGACATCGGCGCGCAGAACATCATCGTCCCGATGGTGTCGTCGGCAGGCGAAGCCCGCGCCGCCGTCGCGGCGACGCGGTACCCGCCGGCCGGGATCCGCGGCGTCGGCAGCGCCCTGGCCCGCAGCGCCCGGTGGAACCGCGTCGACGGCTACCTCGCCGGCGCCGCCGAACACGTCTCCGTGACGGTGCAGATCGAGACCGCAGCCGGCGTCGAGGCCGCGGCGGAGATCGCGGCCGTCGAGGGGGTGGATGCCGTCTTCGTCGGCCCCTCCGACCTGTCGGCGTCCATGGGGCTGCTGGGACAGCAGTCGCACCCCGACGTCGTCGCCGCGGTGCACCGGGTCTTCGCCGCGGCGCGCGCGGCCGGCACCCCGGTCGGGGTCAACGCGTTCGATCCCGCCGTCGCCGAGGCGTACCTCGACGCGGGCGCGGACTTCGTCGCGGTCGGCGCCGATGTGGCCCTGCTCGCCCGCGCGTCGGAGGCGTTGGCGGCCCGGTTCGTCGCCGCTCGCACGGAGTCCCGCGACAGCTACTGAGCGCACGCGAAGGGGGCCGGACGATTGCGTCCGGCCCCCTTCGTCACGAGTCAGTCCTCGTCGTCGTCCTCATCGTCCTCGTCGTCGTCGCTGACGATCTCGATGTCCTCGACCTCGAGCTCGGGCGTGAGCTGCACGTGCACGAGCGCGTCGGGGAACGACGTCGCCCCGGCGAAGACCACGATGATCGCGTCGGCGAAGACGCCGACGCCCACGGCCTCGAGGTCGGTGCGGAGGTCGATCTCACTGTCGACCTCGTCGTCCTCGAGCGCGTCCTCGATCTCGGTCACGATCTCGTCGACGATGGCGCGCCAGCGGTCCTCGCTCACCGAGAGGATGTCGGACAGCGACGTGAGGATCGCGTCGACGTCGGGGTCGTCGACGTCGTCGATCTCGGGGTCGAGGTCGACCTCGACCTCGACGCCCGCGGCATCCAGGTGGGCCAGACCCACGACGGTGTCCTCGTCGATGGTCGGCTCGTCGAGCAGGCCGCTCTCGGTGACGCGGCGGAGGAGGTCGTTCAGCACGGACTCAGTCATGAACAAACTCTGACACGTCTCACGGGTCACCGCCTCCCCGTTGCGCGTGGCGCTCCGTCTGTTCAGTCGGCGTGGGTGCGCGGTTCACCGTTCGCGCGCGTGCCGGGCTCCGGGGAGCGGGCGCGATTCTGCGGTTCAGAGACCGGCCGCGCGCTCCGCCGCCTCGACGACGTTGGTCATCAGCAGAGCCACGGTCATCGGCCCGACCCCGCCCGGGTTGGGCGAGACGAACCCGGCGACCTCGGCGACGTCCGGGTGCACGTCCCCGTAGACACGCGACTTCCCCGTCTCGGGGTCGGTCTCGCGCGTGACACCCACGTCGAGCACCGCGGCTCCCGGCTTGACGTCCTCGGCGCGCACGATGTGCTTCACGCCGGCGGCCGCGACGATGACGTCGGCTTCGCGCAGGTGCTTCGCGAGGTCGACGGTGCCGGTGTGCGTGAGGGTCACGGTGGCGTTGATCTCGCGACGGGTCAGCAGCAGACCGATGGAGCGGCCGATCGTGACACCGCGGCCGACGACGACGACCTCCTTGCCCTTCAGGTCGTAGTCGTTGCGCAGCAGCAGCTCGATGACCCCGCGCGGCGTGCACGGCAGCGGCGTCGTGATGGGGGCGTTGACGTTGAGCACCAGACGGCCGAGGTTCGTGGGGTGGAGGCCGTCGGCATCCTTCGCCGGATCGATGCGCTCGAGGATCGCATCGGTGTCGAGGTGCTTCGGCAGCGGGAGCTGCACGATGTAGCCGTGACAGGCCGGGTCGGCGTTGAGGCCGTCGATGACCGCCTCGACCTCGTCCTGCGTGGACTCGGCGGACAGCTCGATCTGGATCGAGTTCATGCCGATCGCCTCGGACTGCTTGTGCTTCATCCCGACGTACAGCTGCGACGCGGGGTCGGCGCCGACGAGCACGGTGGCGATGCCGGGCACGATCCCGCGCTCGCGCAGGGCTGCGACCCGCTCGGCGAGCTCGGTCTTGATCGCCGCCGCAGCGGCCTTGCCGTCGAGAATCGTCGCCGTCATGGCATCCCTCGTTTCGTGGTGTGTGTAGGGGTTGCGTGGCACCGATAAACGCTATCCACGGTGGGAAACAACGCGACGGGGCGTGTCTCGCCGCGGATCGCGTTTATCGCGGAGAGGGCGCCGACCCGGACCCCGCCCGCCGCGCAGCGCGGGCCGCACGGCACGGGGCGCACAGCGCGGGCCGGATGCCGGGGCGGGGCCGCCTGCGCGACACCCGCCCCGGCACGGCTCACTGCTGGAGGCCGGGGTACAGCGGGAAGGCCGCCGTCAGCGCGGCCACGCGGGTGCGCAGCGCCTCGACGTCGGCACCGGGGATCAGCGCGAGCGCGATGATGTCGGCGACCTCGGTGAACTCCGCGTCGCCGAAGCCCCGGGTGGCGAGAGCCGGGGTGCCGATGCGCAGACCCGACGTGACCATCGGCGGGCGCGGGTCGTTGGGGACCGCGTTCCGGTTGACCGTGATGTGGATCTCGTGCAGCAGGTCTTCGGCCTGCTTGCCGTCGATCTCGGCCTCGCGGAGGTCGACGAGCACGAGGTGCACGTCCGTGCCACCCGAACGGACCGCGATACCGGCGGCCTTCACGTCGTCCTGGGTGAGGCGGTCGGCGAGGATCGACGCACCGCGGAGGGTGCGCTCCTGGCGCTCCTTGAACTCGGGCGTCTGGGCGAGCTTGAACGCCGTCGCCTTGGCGGCGATGACGTGCATGAGCGGACCGCCCTGCTGGCCGGGGAAGACCGCGGTGTTGATCTTCTTGGCGAGGTCGGCGTCGTTGGTGAGGATGAGGCCCGAGCGGGGGCCGCCGATCGTCTTGTGCACCGTGGTGGAGACGACGTGCGCGTGCGGGATCGGGCTCGGGTGGACGCCCGCGGCGACGAGACCGGCGAAGTGCGCCATGTCGACCCACAGGTATGCCCCGACCTCGTCGGCGATCGCGCGGAAGGCTGCGAAGTCGAGCTGGCGCGGGTACGCCGACCAGCCCGCGATGATGACCTTCGGCTTGTGCTCGAGCGCGAGACGACGCACCTCGTCCATGTCGATGATCGAGGTCTCGGGGTCGACGCCGTACGCGACGATGTCGTACAGGCGGCCGGAGAAGTTGATCTTCATGCCGTGGGTCAGGTGACCGCCCTGGTCGAGGGCGAGGCCGAGCAGCGTGTCGCCGGGGCGGGCGATGGCGTGCAGCACCGCGGCGTTGGCGGACGCACCCGAGTGCGGCTGGACGTTGGCGAACCCGGCACCGAACAGCGCCTTCGCGCGCTCGATCGCGAGCTCCTCGGCGACATCGACCTCTTCGCAGCCGCCGTAGTAGCGGCGACCCGGGTAGCCCTCGGCGTACTTGTTGGTCAGCACGGATCCCTGCGACTGCAGCACCGAGACGGGGACGAAGTTCTCGGACGCGATCATCTCGAGATAGCCGCGCTGGCGGTCGAGCTCGCGCTCGAGGACCTGGGCGATCTCGGGGTCGACCTCCGAGAGCGGGGCGTTGAAGTACGGATCGGTCATGCGATCTCCTTGACGATGGTTCCGGATGCCGCAGGCTCGGGCGAGTCCGCGGTGATACCGCACCGACCCAGGCGTGCGGTCGGATACCGTCAAGCGGTCGCTCCCCGGTGGTTCCCCACCTCAACGCCAGTCGCGACGCCCTCACCCTACCCGGTTTCGCGCGCGACGCGCCCGGGCGGGTCGCTCGTCCGCGAGGTATCCCGGATGCCACGGTGCGGGGCCCGCGTAAAATGGCGGTGTGACCGACACTCCCCACGTCCGCGCGCAGGCGCCCCTGGCCCCCGGCATGCGTCCGCGTCCGACGGCCGTCGAGATCGGCAGCGTGCTGTGCGGGATCGCCACGTTCGTGACGCTCGCGATCTGGGGCTTCACGGCGTGGGCGTTCCCCTGGAACATCGTCGCCGGGATCGGCGCCCCGCTCCTGGCGGTCCTGGTGTGGGCGCTGTTCGTCTCGCCCCGTGCCGTGCTGGCGGTGCACCCGTTCGTCCGCGCGATCGTCGAGCTGTTCGTGTACGCGGCCGCCACGATCGCCTGGTGGAGCATGGGACAGGCGTGGATCGGACTCGTCTTCGCCGTCGTCGCCGTGACGTTCGGCGCGCTGAACGGCCGCCGGCGCCTGGCGTGACCGTCGACGTCGTCGCGTTGCTCCGGGCCGAGCTCGGTGATCGCGTCGACGTCTCTCCGGCGGCCCTGACCGCGGCGCGCGCCGACAAGTCCGGGCACGCCGCACCCGGCACTCCCCTGGCCGTCGTGCACGCCGCATCCGTCGCCGACGTCCAGGCGGTGATGCGCATCGCCACGGCGACCCGCACGCCCGTCGTGCCGCGGGGCGCCGGCACCGGACTCGCCGGAGGCGCCAACACCGGCGGCGGCGAGATCTCGTTGTCGGTGCGCGCGATGGACCGCGTGCTCGAGGTCCGCGCCGACGACCTCCTCGCGGTGGTGGAACCCGGCATCCTGAACGCCGATCTGAACGCACTGCTCGAACCTCACGGTGTGTGGTGGGCTCCCGACCCCGCGAGCCGCGCGATCTCGACGGTGGGCGGCAACATCGCGACGGGCGCCGGCGGACTGCTGTGCGCGAAGTACGGCGTCGTGCGGGATGCGGTCCTCGGCGTCGATCTGGTCCTGGCGGACGGGCGCCTCCTCCACCTCGGTCACCGCAGCGTCAAGGGCGTCACCGGACTCGACCTCACCTCGCTCGTCATCGGTTCCGAGGGGATCCTGGGCGTCGTGGTCGGCGCCACCCTGAAACTGAGGCGCTTGGTCGCCGGGGAACGCGTGACCCTGACGGCGCTGTTCGACGGTGTCCGGTCCGCGGCCGTGGCCTCGGCCGCGGTGACGGCGTCCGGCATCCAGCCGGCGGTCATGGAGCTGATGGATGCCACGAGCCTCGCGGCCGTGCATCGACTGCTGTCGCTCGCGGCTCCGCCGGAGGGGGCCGCGCAGCTCACGATCCAGACCGATGGGCCGGCCGCCGCGGACGAGGCCCGCGCGATCGCCGGGGTCCTGCGCGGAGCCGGCGGTCGTGTCGCCGTCGCCGCCGACGAGGTCGAAGGCGAGTCGCTGCTCGCGGTGCGCCGAGCCCTGCACCCCGCGATGGAGACCCTCGGGACCACGCTCATCGAAGACGTGTCGGTGCCGCGCAGCGCCCTCCCGGCGATGTTCGACGCGATCGCCGGGATCGAACGCCGGTACGGCCTGGTGATCCCGACGGTCGCCCACGCGGGCGACGGCAACCTGCACCCGAACTTCGTGTTCGAGGGATCCGAGGTGCCCGAGGTCGTCTGGTCCGCTGCCGAAGACCTGTTCCGCGCCGCTCTCGACCTGGGCGGCACCCTGACCGGCGAGCACGGCATCGGGGTGCTGAAGAGGCGCTGGCTCGCCGACGAGCTCGGTGACGACCAGTGGCGATTGCAACGCGACATCGCGCGCGTCTTCGACCCCCTCGGCATCCTGAATCCGGGCAAGGTCTTCGAGCTCTGACTCCCCCGCCCCGGTGTAACCAGAACGTGACAAACCTCACGGCTGGGACGAAGGGTACCCGCCTACCATGGAAAGACTGACTTTCTGGGGGGTTCACCTATGACCGACGGCGCGAACGGCACCGACGGCGTCACCTACGCCTGGGCTCCTCCCGAGCCCGCCAAGCGGAAGAACCGCTCGGGACTGTGGATCGGCATTCCCGCGGGCGCGACCGCGGTCGCCTTGATCGCGGCCTCGCTCGTGCTCATCGCCCCCGGCGCCTCGGTGGCCGGTGTGCAGATCGGCGGCCTCACCGCCGGAGCCGCGGCCCAGGCGATCTCGGCCCGTCTCGCGACGACCGAGGTGACCGTCGAGAGCCCCGCGGGCGAGGTGACCGTCACCGGCGCCGATCTCGGCGCCACCGTCGACGCCACGGCGATCGCCGAGAAGGCCTTCGCCGACAACCCGATGTGGAAGCCGGCGGCGTGGTTCCCCGCGGGCACCGGTGTCGAGGTCCAGGTCGACCCCGCCGCCGCCGCGTCGGTTCTGCGCGAGAAGGCCCCGGGCACCTACCGCGCGCCCGTCGACGCGGCCGTCGCCTTCGACACCGGCTCGCAGTCGTACGTCGCGACCCCGGCCGAGGCCGGCGAGGGCATCGACGTCGCGGCCGTCACGGCGGCGCTGCAGTCGGCATTCGACGCCGGTACGGCGGCGACGTCCGTCCAGGCGGGACTGGTGCCGGTCGACGCCGCGGTGAGCACGGAGAAGGCCGACGCCGCTGTGGCGGGGCTCAACGGCATCCTCGACAACATCGGCTTCTACATCGGCGACGAGCGCACGGTGCCCGTCGACCGGGCTACCGCCGCGTCGTGGCTCACCGTCACCTCCGACGGCAAGGGCGAGTTCCCCGTCGCCGCCGATCAGGCCGGCATCCAGAAGGTCGTCGATGGTCTCGCCGGTCAGGTCGACCGCGGCGCCGTGAACGCCGACGTCATCGTCGACACCGGCGGCGAGGTCATCAAGACGCTCACCGAGGGTCAGACGGGCCGATCGATCGGCGACACCTCGGGCATCGCCGCCGCCTTCGCCGCGCAGCTGGCCGAGGCCAACGGAAAGTTCGCCCTGACGGTCGCCGAGACGCCGTTCGAGACGACCAAGACCGAACGTCACATCGACGTCAACCTCAGCACGCAGACGACGACGCTGTACCAGAACGGGCAGGTGTACCGCACGTACACGATCTCGTCGGGCGCCGGCGATCACGCGACCCACACCGGCAACTTCCGCATCGGCTGGAAGACCGAGATGCAGGACATGGGCTGCGTGCCCGGCTACGACTACTGCACCAAGGACGTCCCGTGGGTGTCGTACTTCAACGGTGACGAGGGATTCCACGGCACCTACTGGCACAACAACTTCGGCACCCCGATGAGCCACGGCTGCATCAACATGACCATCCCGCAGGCCAAGGAACTGTTCGACTGGGCCTACCGCGGCACGGAGGTCTCGGTCCACTACTGAGCCACCCGCTGACAGGGGCCGGATGCCATGGCATCCGGCCCCTTCTTCGTTGATGGGCCGCCCAGGTTCTCTGGCCATCGCCCGCCGCTGGGCCTGCCGTTTCGACTCCTCGCCGGGCGACACACCGCAGGAGATCGGGCCGCACACCGCCCGTCTCGCGGCGAAATGCCGCCCCCGCTCCGGCAGAACTCCGACGTTCTGTCCCGCCGCGGCCGCCGCACGGGCGCGGGCGCGGGATCTGCCGGGCAGGAACGGCAGAGGGGCGGATGCCGATGGCATCCGCCCCTCCCGGGTCAGTCGATCACCGCAGGGCGTCGACGATCCCGTTCAGCGTCGCGGAGGGACGCATGACCTTCTCGACCAGCGCGGTGTCGGGGCGGTAGTAGCCGCCGATCTCGGCCGGGTGGCCCTGCACGGCGAGGAGTTCCTCGACGATGGTGGACTCGTTCGCCGCGAGGGCCTCGGCCACCGGCGCGAAGACCGTGGCGAGGTCGGCATCCGTCGTCTGCTTCGCCAGCTCCTGCGCCCAGTACAGGGCGAGGTAGAAGTGGCTGCCGCGGTTGTCGATCGTGCCGAGGGCGCGGCCGGGCGACTTGTCGTTCTCGAGGAACGTGCCCGTCGCGGCATCCAGGGTGTCCGCCAGGACCTGCGCGCGCGCGTTGCCGGTGAAGCCGGCGTAGTGCTCGAGCGAGGCGGCGAGGGCGAAGAACTCGCCCAGCGAGTCCCAGCGCAGGTAGTCCTCTTCGAGGAGCTGCTGCACGTGCTTCGGCGCGGAGCCGCCCGCACCGGTCTCGAACAGTCCGCCGCCGGCGAGCAGCGGCACGATCGAGAGCATCTTGGCGCTCGTGCCGACCTCGAGGATCGGGAACAGGTCGGTGAGGTAGTCGCGCAGCACGTTGCCGGTCACCGAGATGGTGTCGAGACCGTGACGCAGACGCGCGAGCGTGTAGCGCGTGGCCTCGGCCGGCGGCAGGATCAGCAGCTCGAGGCCGTGCGTGTCGATCGTGGCGAGCGCCTGGTAGACCTTCGCGATGATCTGCGCGTCGTGCGCGCGGTTGACGTCGAGCCAGAACACGGCCGGGACGCCCGTGGCGCGGGCGCGGCGCACGGCGAGGTTCACCCAGTCGACGATCGCGACGTACTTGGTCTGCGTGGCACGCCAGATGTCGCCGGGCTGCACGTCGTGCTCGATGACGACGTTGCCGTCGCCGTCGACGACCTCGACGCGGCCGGCGGCGGCGATCTCGAAGGTCTTGTCGTGCGAGCCGTACTCCTCGGCGGCCTGCGCCATGAGGCCGACGTTCGGGACGGTGCCGATGGTGGCCGGGTTGAGCGGACCGTTGGCGATGACGTCGTCGATCACGGCCTGGTACACACCGGCGTACGAGGAGTCGGGGATCACGGCGAGCGTGTCGTCCTCTCCCCCGTCGGCGCCCCACAGCTTGCCGCCGTTGCGGATGAGCGCGGGCATCGAGGCATCCACGATCACGTCGGAGGGGACGTGCAGGTTCGTGATGCCCTTGTCGGAGTTGACGTACGACACACGCGCGGCGGTGTCGACGGCCTTCTCGAACGCCGCGGCGATCTCGTCGCCGCCCTCGACCGAGCCGAGACCCGACAGGATGCCGCCGAGGCCGTTGTTCGGGTTCAGACCCGCCGCGGCGATCTTCTCGCCGTACTGGGCGAACACGTCGGCGAAGTACGCCTTCACGACGTGACCGAAGATGATGGGGTCGCTGACCTTCATCATGGTGGCCTTGAGGTGCACCGAGAAGAGCACGTCGTCGGCCTTGGCCTGGGCGACCGTCTCGGCGAGGAACGCGTCGAGGGCCGCGGCCGAGAGGAACGTGGCGTCGATGATCTCGCGCGGCAGAACCTTCAGGCTCTCCTTCAGCACCGTGACCGTGCCGTCTTCGGCGGTGTGACGGATGGTGAGCACGTCGTCGTGGGCGGCGACCCACGACTTCTCGTTGCTCTTGAAGTCGTCGTGGCCCATGGTCGCGACGCGGGTCTTCGAGCCCTCGACGAACGGCTTGTTGCGGTGCGGGTGCTTCTTCGCGTAGTTCTTCACCGCGAGCGGCGCACGGCGGTCGCTGTTGCCCTCGCGGAGCACCGGGTTCACGGCCGAGCCCTTGATGCGGTCGTACCGCGCCCGCACGTCCTTGTCTTCGACGCTCGTCGCGTCGTCGGGGTAGTCGGGGATGTCGTAACCCTGCGACTGCAGCTCGGCGATCGCGGCCTTGAGCTGCGGGATGGATGCCGAGATGTTGGGCAGCTTGATGATGTTCGCCTCGGGGAGCGTGGCGAGACCGCCGAGCTCGGCGAGGGCGTCGCCCACGTGCTGCTCGGGCGTGAGGCGCTGCGGGAAGGCGGCGAGGATGCGGCCGGCGAGCGAGATGTCGCGGGTCTCGACATCGATGCCCGCCTGGGTGGTGACGGCCTGCACGATGGGCAGGAACGACGCCGTAGCAAGCGCCGGCGCCTCGTCGGTGTACGTGTAGATGATGGTGGAATCGGGCACGTCGAATCTCTCCGTAGAGGCGGCCAGGGTTGCGCTTCAGCCTATCGCACCGGCGCAAAGTCTCTTGATGTCGAGATAGTTCGCGGGCGCCTCCCGTCTCGAGGAACGCGATCCGCGTCGGGAAACGGCGGTACGTCGCGTTCCTCGCCGCGCATCGCGTTTGTCGAGTGGATGCCGGGAGGTTGGCATCCGGAATGTTGCGCGGATCGGCGGGGCGGATAGCCTGGGCGCATGGCCGACCTTCGTCTCGTCGAACTCTCCGCCGCCACGATCGTGGCCGTGAACAACCTGTCGCTCAAGCCCGGGCAGGAGCAGTTCCTCGCGCCGGTCAGCTACGGCATCGCCGCCACGGTGATGGATCCGCAGACCTCCTGGCAGCGCGTCGTGCTCGACGGCGACGAGGTCGTCGGGTTCGTGAGCGCGAACTTCGACCCCGAGGCGCACGAGGAGCACTTCCGGTCGGTGCTGTGGCGCATCAACGTCGACGCCGACGACCAGGGGCGCGGTGTCGGTCGTTTCGCGCTGGGGCAGCTCCTCGAGGAGGCGCGCCGTCGCGGCATGGACCACGTCGACGTCATCTACGAACCCGGCGTCGGCGGCCCCGAGAGCTTCTTCCTGCGCGCGGGCTTCGAACCCGTCGGAGAGACGGAGTACGGCGAGACCGTCGCCCGCGTCCACATCTAGGGCGAGATCGCCCGGGGACGGGTGACACCCGGCACCGCTCCTCTCGCGGGACTGCGCTGCCCTCATCGGCGGGGTGGAGGGGAGGCGGCGCAGGCCTGTCATTACGGCTGGAACGTCGTTCGGCGAGTCCGCCTCCCCTCGGCGCGCGGCCCGAGCGCGCCGGACTGGCCGTCGGGTCGACCAGTCCGCCCAACGTATACATGTCGGCCCGGCGCTCCGCGTCGAATCACCCGCTGACGCCGCGTAGTCACCCGTCGGACTCCGAACCCCGAGCGGAGCGGCGGGAGGGATGCCACGACCCGGCGGCCGCGGCATCCCTCCCGATCCGTCAGACGAGCGACTCCCGCCACGACGCGTGCAGCTGCGCGAACTTGCCCGTTCCGGCGATGAGCGCCTCGGGGCTGTCGTCCTCGATGATGCGACCGTGCTCCATGACGAGCACGCGGTCGGCGATCGCGACCGTCGACAGGCGGTGCGCGATGATGATCGCCGTGCGGTCGGCCAGCAGCGTCTGCAGGGCGTCCTGGATGAGCCGCTCGCTGGGGATGTCGAGCGACGCGGTCGCCTCGTCGAGGATCAGGACCGCAGGATCGGCGAGGAACGCCCGCGCGAACGAGATCAGCTGCCGTTGTCCGGCCGACACGCGCCCGCCGCGCTTGTTCACGTCGGTGTCGTAGCCGTCGGGCAGCTTCTCGATGAAGCCGTCGGCGCCCACGGCCCGGGCGGCCGCGCGGATCTCCTCCATCGTCGCGTCGGGCTTCCCGAGGGCGATGTTGTCGGCCACCGTTCCGCTGAACAGGTACGCCTCCTGCGTCACCATGACGATCGCCCGACGCAGGTCCTTGGGGTGCAGGCGACGGAGGTCCACGTCATCGAGCGTCACCGCCCCCTTCGTGGGGTCGTAGAAGCGGGAGATGAGCTTGGCGAGCGTCGTCTTGCCGGCGCCGGTGGTGCCGACGAGGGCGATCGTCTGCCCCGCGGGGATGTCGAGCGAGAAGTGCGGCAGGATGACACGCCCCTCCGAGTACCCGAAGGTGACATCGTCGAAGCGCACGTGGCCGCGGGCGCTCCACAGGTCGACCGGGTCGACCGGATCGGGCACCGTCGGCTGCTCCTCCAGCACGCCGGACACCTTCTCGAGCGCCGCGGTGGCGGACTGGTACGAGTTGAGGAAGAACGCCACCTCCTGCAGCGGGGCGAAGAAGTTGCGCACGTACAGCACCGCCGCCGCGAGCACACCGATCTCGAGCGCGCCGCCGATGACACGACCACCGCCCCACAGCAGCACGAGCGCGACCGACACGGATGCCACGGCCATGAGGCCCGGCTCGAAGGTGCCGAACAGCCGGATCGAGCGCATGTTCACGTCGCGGTACTGGCCCGCGAGATCGCCGAACTCCTCGTCGTTCCGCGGCTCTTTGCGGAAGGCCTTCACGGCCCGGATGCCGGTCATGCTCTCGACGAACTTCACGATCACCTGGGCGCTGATCACCCGCGACTCGCGGTAGATCACCTGCGACCGGCCGTAGAACCACCGCATGAGCAGGTACAGCGGCAATCCCATGACCGCGAGCACCAGCCCGGACTGCCAGTCGATCAGGAACAGCGCCACGAGGGTGAACAACCCATACAGCACGCCGGAGACCAGCTCGTTCAGGCCGCCGTCGAGCAGTTCGCGGATGGTGTCGAGGTCGCTCGTCTGCCGCGAGATGATGCGGCCGGACGTGTACGACTCGTGGAACTCCAGACTCAAGCGCTGGGTGTGCAGGAAGATGCGCTTGCGCAGGTCGAGCATGACCGCCTGGGTGAGGCGGGCCGCCACCACGACGTACCACCCGATCAGCACCGCACCGCCGATGCCGGCCGTGAGGTAGATCGCGACGACCATGATCGTCGGCATCCAGTCGTTGTTCTGGATCACCGCGGGCAGGGCGTTGTCGATGCCGTAGGCGATCAGCGCGGGGCCCGCGACGCGCAGGGCCGTCGAGATCACGAGCACGGCGGCGGCGAGCACCAGCTGACCGCGCAGCGGCGAGACGAGCGAGCCGAGCAGGCGCAGCGAGCGCTGGCGGATCGCCCGGCTCTCGTCGCGGGTGTAGTCCGAGCGATCTTCGCCGCTGGTCCCGGTGACGGTGGTCGTGCTCATCGGGTCGCCTCCTTCGCGGGCAGGGGTTCGTCGGCGGATGCCGCGGTGTCGGGGCCGGTTCGGATCACGGGGATCGCGCCGGTCTGCGCCTCGCGTTCGGCCTCGGCCTCTTCGAGGCTGGAGATCACGTGCCGGTAGGCGTCGCTCCGGCGGAGCAGGTCGGAGTGCGTGCCGACCGCGGTGATACGGCCGTCCTGCAGCAGGGCCACCCGGTCGGCGAGCGTCACGGTCGAGGGACGGTGCGCGACGACGAGGGCGGTGGTCTCGCTCAGCACCTCGCGGAGCGCATCCTCCACGAGAGCTTCGGTGTCGACGTCGAGCGCCGACAGCGGGTCGTCGAGCACGAGCACGGCGGGCCGCGCGGCGACCGCGCGGGCGAGCGCGAGACGCTGACGCTGGCCGCCGGACAGGCTCAACCCCTCCTCGCCGATGACGGTGTCGAGCCCGTCGGGCAGGTCGTGGACGAAGTGCGCCTGCGCGACCTCGAGCGCTTCGGTGAGCACGGCCTCGGCCTCGGGCGAGCCCGGCTCGAGGTCTTCCCGGCCGAGCAGCACGTTCGCGCGCACGGTCTGCGAGAAGAGCGTGGCGTCCTCGAACGCCATGCCCACGTGCCGTCGCAGCTCCGACAGCCGCAGCTCCCGCACATCGATCCCGTCGAGCAGCACCCGGCCACCGGTGACGTCGTACAGACGGCCCGGGAGCGTGGTGAGCGTCGTCTTCCCGGAACCGGTCAGACCGACCAGCGCCATCGTCTCACCGGGCCGCAGGCTCAGGTCGACGCCGTCGAGGAGGTCCGGCTCGGTGTCGGCGGCATCCTGATACCGGAAATGCACGCCCTCGAGGACGAGCTCGCCGCGCGGCTCGGCGATCGTACGCGGTTCTTCGGGATCGACGATCGTGTTCTGCTCGTCGAACACCTCGAAGATGCGATCGGTCGCGGTGCGCGCGTCGAGCAGGAACGAGAACAGGAAGCCGATCGACTCCATCGGCCAGCGCAGCACGGTAGCCATCGCGAAGAACGCCACGAGCTCCGCCACCTGCAACTGCCCCAGCTGCGTGAGGACGATGCCCGCGCCCAGGCACACCGCGAAAGCGATGTCGGGCAGCAGCACCAGCCAGAACCAGATCCAGCCGATCGCCCGGGCCTTGCCGAGCTCGGTCTCGCGCAGCGACTCGGCCTGACGCGTGAACTTCTGCAGAGCGTGCTTCCCGCGGCCGAAGGCCTTCAGCACACGGATGCCGTGAACGCTCTCCTCCACCGAGGTGGCGAGGTCGCCCGCCTGGTCCTGACTCTGTCGCGCGAGGGCGCCGTAGCGCTTCTCGAAGCGGTAGCCGGCGTACCACAGCGGCGCGGAGGCGACGAGGAAGAGCGTCCCCAGCAGCCAGTGCCACCGGAACAGCAGCACCGCGCCGATGAGGATCGTCAGCACGTTGACGATCAGCAGGATGAGGCCGAACGCGAGCCAGCGGCGCAGCATGCTGATGTCCTGCATCATGCGCGAGAGCAGCTGCCCCGACTGCCAGCGGTCGTGGAACGCCACCGGCAGACGCTGCAGGCGCGAGTAGAACGACTGCCTCAGGTCGTACTCGACCTTCGTCGCGGGGGCGAGCACGAACCACCGGCGCAGCCACACCATGCCGGCTTCGGCCAGACCCAGCCCGAGGATGAGCACGGCACCCCACGCCAGCTGCCCGGGGTCGCCCGAGCTGATGGGGCCGGCGACCAGCTGCTCGAGGACGAGCGGGATCGCCAGGGCGAGCACGCTCGCACCGAGCGCGCTGACGGCGCCGAGGGCGAGGCGCGGGAGGACGGGGCGCGCGATGGGCAGGACCCGCGCGAGGGAACGGAGCGTCGACAGGTGAGGGCGGTTTTCTGCGGTGGTCATGATCCTCATGGGGTCGAAGCGACGCGCGGGAGTGGAGCGCGGGAGAAGGGATGCCAGGGGCGCCGGTGGAGACCCACCGGGACGTGCGACGCGGGAGCGGCCGAAGCGCTACGGGCGACGCGGGAGGCGGATGACGCGGATGCCGGGAAAGGAGGCGGCACGTACGACGGTGGCGTCGATCTGGTCCATGGCATCCTCCTCGATCGGTGCGCAGCCGCCGGGGGGCGCGGCAGCTTTTCAGGATATGCCTGAGAGTTCGCCGAGGGCAAGCGTGGATTCTGCGGCGGGCTGTCGCGGCACGGGCCGCGGGCACGCCGGGGTGCCCGGCTGCGGCACAACCTCAGCGATCCGCTCGACGTCAGCGGCATCCGGCTCCCTGCCGCTGAGGTTGAGCGAATCGCTGAGGTTGTGCGGCGCGTCAGCCCGCGGCTTCGCGCTCGAGCAGGCGTCGCTTGACGTCCACGCCCCACGCGAAACCGCCCATCGTGCCGTCGCCGCGCAGCACGCGATGGCAGGGCACGAAAAGCGCGGGCGCGTTCCGGGCGCAGATGGATGCCGCCGCCCGGACGGCCGTGGGCGAGCCCAGGGCGGTGGCGAACCCCGTGTACGTGAGCGGCGCTCCCGGCCGGATGGCCCGGAGGGCGGACCACCCTCGCTGCTGCAGCGGCGTTCCGAACTGCACGACCTCGACGCCGTCGATCGCCGCAAGATCGCCGTCGTAGTAGGCCGCGACGGCCGCGGCGGCGCGCGTCTCGCCCGGCACGACCTCGGCGGGGCGGTGGGTCGGGCGGAGCCGGTCGAGCACGGCATCCACCTCGTCGGTCCAGCCGGAGACGAGCACGCGGTCGGCGGCGTCGGCGAGGATCGCGAAGGGACCGTCGGGGGTGTCGACGAACTGGAGGGTCGCGGTGGTCACGGGGCGGGCTCGCTTTCGGTCGAAGGGGTCGGCGTGCGCCACGCCCGGGTCACGGGGGCGGCGTACCAGTAATGGGCCATTGCGTAGCTGCGCCACGGCGCCGCGCGCTCCGACCATCGCGTGAATCCCGCGGGGTCGGAGGGCAGCCCCAGCGCCGCCGCACCGGCGCGCGCGGCGACGTCACCGGGAAGCAGGACGTCGGGGTCGCCGATCACCCGCATGCGGACGTAGTCGGCGGTCCAGGGCCCGATCCCCCGCATCGAGAGGAGCCGCGCGCGCTGCTCGGCGCCGTCGTCACCCGGCCCGAGCGTCAGCGAGCCGTCGGCGAGCGCCACGGCGGCCTCGACGATCGCGCGGCGGCGCGCGGTCGGCCCGCGGAGCACGTCGAAACCCTGCTCGGCGATGACCGCGGGGTCGGGGAAGAGCGTCATCGCGGCTCCCCCGATCTCGGTCCGCTCGCCGAGCTCGGCCGACAGGCGCCCCTGCATCGTCCGCGCGGACGCCACGCTGATCTGCTGGCCGATCATCGCGCGCAGCAGCATCTCGGCGGCATCCATGGCCCCCGGCACGCGCACGCCCGGAACCGCGGCGACCGCGGGCGCGAGCTCGGGATGCCGGGCGAGCGCCTCGTCGATCGCGAGCGGATCGGCGTCGAGGTCGAACAGGCGCCGGACGCGCGCGATCAGGGTGCCGAGGTCGGCGAGGGCGGTCAGCCGCGCGCGCAGGCGCAGGCGGGAGTCGGCGTCGCGTCGCACCTCGAACCACGCCGGTCCCCCTGGCATCCGGATCACGCGTGCGAATGAGGCGTCGCCGCCGATCTCGACGCCGGGGATCGCGTGCGCCCGCATCCAGCCGAACAGGCCGACGGTGTCGATCGGGCCGCGGACGGGAAGGGCCAGGTCGATCTCACCGACCGGGACGGTGCCCGCGGCACGGGAGCGTCGGGCGCGGAGAGCGGTCGGCGACATGCCGAAGACCTCTCCGATCGTCTCGGTGAACTGCCGCACGCTCGAGAAGCCCGCCGAGAACGCGACATCGGATGCCGACAGGTCGGTGCCCACGAGCAGGGCCCGGGCGGTGTGGGCGCGCTGCGCCCGCGCCAGGGCGAGGGGCCCCGCGCCGAGCTCGGCGGTGAGCAGGCGGCCGAGGTGGCGGGAGGAGTACCCGAGACGCCGCGCGAGGCCGGGCACGCCCTCGCGATCGACGACGCCGTCGGCGATGAGGCGCATCGCGCGGGCGGCGACGTCGCCCCGGACGTCCCAGGCCGGGGATCCCGGTGCGGCCTCGGGCAGGCAGCGCTTGCACGCGCGGTACCCCGCCTCGTGCGCCGCGGCCGACGTGGCGTAGAACGTCACGTTCGCCTCCTTCGGCGTGCGCGCGGGGCAGCTCGGACGACAGTAGATGCCGGTGGAGCTCACGGCCGTGACGAACTGCCCGTCGAAGCGCCGGTCGCGCGACTGGATCACGCGGTAGCGCTCGTCGAAGCCCCGAATGTCGGCGGCGGTGGAGGTCATGGCATCCACCCTGCCACCGACCACCGACATGTACCGGCGGAAATCGGACACGAGGGTGGGGGCGACGTCGCGCTCGGACGTGATCCCTTGCTCTCCCCTTCGTTCAGTGTCCAAGACACGCGGACGGCACCGAGGTGCATCGGCGTGTCTTGGACACTGAGGCAAACGGGCGGGGGCCGGGCGACCCGCCCCGGCGTCAGGCGGTCGCCGCGGTCTCGCGCAGGATCACCAGGCCGCCCCAGATCGACAGGACCAGCACCAGCACGACGAAGCCGAGGAACACCGGCACCAGCGGGAGGGCGAGGAGCGCGATGCCGACGGCCAGCGGCGGCACGGTCATCCCGGCGAAGGCAAGGAGGAAGACACCCGAGGTGATCTCGCCGCGGGTGCGCGGGTCGGCGAGCGAACCCGCCGTGGCGAGGGCTCCGCGGAAGAGGAGGCCGACACCGGCGCCCGCGACGATGCCGCCGAGCACGAACAGGATGCCGGAGGTCAGCAGATCGGCGGCGCCGAGGCTCAGCAGCCCCGCGATCATGGCGACGAGCCCCAGCCGCAGCTGCGTGCGGGTCGAGCGGCCCGCGAACACGACCTGCGACACGGCTGCGGCACCGAAGACCGAGAACGACACGGCCCCGGCGACGAGGTGATCCGTGACGCCGAGCCGTCCCGCGAGGAACGTCGGGGCGACCGAACCGAAGAGACCCGTCACGGCGAAGGCGGCGAACGCTGCGGTGCCCGCCGCCCAGTAGGCGCGGCGTCCGTCCGCGGGGATGCGGACCCGCTGCGGACGGTAGCGGAAGGACCGGTCGATCTCGACGGTCTCGGGCACGAACGCGTACGCGAGGCCCAGCGCGAGGAAACCGACCAGGAACACGACGTACGGCAGCACGAGCGGCGCGGGGGTGAACTCCGCGAAGAGGCCGCCGATCAGCGGGCCGAGGGCCAAGCCGCCCATGTTCGCGACGCCCGCGACCGTGGCGGCGAATCCCGGGGATGCCGGGTGCGACACGCGCCGCAGGTCGGCGAGGTGCGCGGTGGCCGACGCCGTCAACAGGCCGATGCCGAGCCCGGCGACGAGGCGCGCGGCGATGACGCTCGCGGCGTCGGCGCGCAGCACGAACACCAGGGCCGCGGCGATCTGAAGCACCGTGGCCGCGAGGATGAGCGGGCGGCGACCGAGCCGGTCGCTCAGGTGCCCGGCGAGGTACAGCGACACCATGACGCCGATCGAGTACGCGGCGAACATCACCGTGATGAGGAACGTGGGCAAACCGTCGCGGGCTTGATACAGCGCGTAGAGCGGCGTCGGCACCGTGTTGAAGGCCATGAGCGCGAGGAACGTGGCGGCCGTGACCCAGAACCCGGTCCGGTGCGAGAGACGCGCGGCGGTCGCCCGAGCGGCCACCGGAAGGACGATGGAGGAAGTCATGGCTTCAGGATGCTCCGTCGCGAGCATCGAGGGAAACGAACGTTCTCGATCATGATGATCGAGTCCGTCTATGATCACCGCATGGAGACCCGCCTCCTCGAGTACTTCGTGACCGTCGCGGTCGAGCGCAACGTCACGGCCGCCGCCGCCCGCCTGTTCGCGGCGCAGTCCACGGTGTCCGCGGGCCTCGCGAGCCTCGAACGCGACCTGGGCGTCCGCCTGCTCGAGCGCTCCACGAAGTCGGTGCGACTGACGCCGGCGGGTGAGGCGCTCCTCCCCCTCGCGCGCACGCTGCTCGCCGACGTCGACGCGCTGCGCGGGGCGGCATCCGAGTCCGGAACCGGGGTTCGCGGACTCGTGCGCATCGGCACCTTCGCGGGATTGCGGGTCATCGACCTCCCCGAGATCCTCGGGCGCCTCCGCCGTTCGCACCCGCTCGTCGATGTACGCGTGACGGTCTCGGCCACGGGGTCGCGCGGGTTGTTCGTCGACCTCGACCGAGACCGTCTCGACCTCGCGCTGACGGCCCTGCCCCCGGCATCCGGTGCCGTGTCGAGACCGCTCGCCTCCTACCCCTACGTCGCCGTCCTGCCCGAGACGCATCCGCTCGCCCGGGGGGACGGCCCCATCTCGCTGGCCGAGCTCGCGGACGACGACTGGATCGACGTGCTGCCCGGCTTCGGCAATCGCGTGCAACTCGACGGCGAACTCGAGCGCCGCGGGGTGACGCGACACGTGGTGGCCGAGGTCGGCGAGCTCGCCGCCGTCCCCAAGTACGTCGCCGCCGGGCTCGGTGTCGCCGTGATCCCCGACGTCGTCCCGAAGGCGGGATGCCGCGTGCGTCCCGTCGCCGACGACCTCCCCCCGTGGACCGTCTCGCTGACGGTGGGCCCCTCCGCCGTCTCCCGCCGGCACGTGCGGGCGGTGGTGGAGGCGATCCACGCCTCGGGGTGAGGCATCCCGCGGTGCGGCATCCCGAGGTGAGCAGCCGGTTTGGGGCGCATCCTTCCGTTCGGGGCGCGATTATCACGCCCCGAACGGAGAATCACGCCCCAAACGCACGAAGAGGAAGGATGCCGCGGCCTCAGCGCTCGGCGACCGCGAACCCGCCGGAGGGCAGGAGCACCGTGATCTCGCGGTCGAACGCCGCCGTGCGCACGAGCGCGCCGCGGGAGTCGTAGACCCGGACCGTCCCGCCGCCCGAGACCGTGGTCCGTTGCACGGACGGGGCGCTGGAGTGCACGAGCTCGCTGCGACTGCCGCCGCCTTCGAGGACGAGGCGCGACACCCACGGCCGCACGATGAGCCCGTCGAGCACGAGATCGCCGCGCTGCGCGGTGACGGTGAGCTCGGTCCGGCGCTCCGGAACCGCGGTGGTCAGCGCGTGCGGCAGCAGCGCGCCGGGCGTCGGCGAGATGCCCTGGGCGGGACCGGTGACCTTCAGGACGCCGTTGCCGCGCCAGCGCGACAGCGACTGCTCCCCCGGCTGCGAGAACACGACCGGCTCGACCCACCGCCGCGAGTCGGCCGCGCCGATGTCCCACGTCGCGCTCTGCCGCGACTTCAGGGTGAGGGCGTCACCCGACCAGCTCGACTCCCCCGTCCACGACGCCGGCGTCGAGACCGTGCCGTCGGTGGACGTGGCATCCTCCGCCTGCACGAACGTCAGGCCGACGCGATCGGTGACGGAGGTGAGCGCGGTCGCCCGCGCGGCGATCGCCGGGTGCGCGTCGAGCGCGAGAGCGGTCAGGAGGCCGTGCATGGTCGACTCGGCCCCGCTGTTGCGGTTCACCGTGCCGTCGGGCTGCAGCCCGTCGAAGGTCACGCCCGTCGCGGGGTCGTACATCCGCGCGCCGGCGTGGTTGCCGCCGAAGAACCACGCGGCCTGGATGCCGGCGAGGTCGGCGAACGCGCTCGATCCGGTCGTGTCGGCGAGGGCGACGAGCGACTGCACACGGGAGTCGGCGCCGTACGCGATCTGCACGCGGTCGGTCGGGCTCGGGTACCAGCCGTTGTCCGGACCGCCCGCGGTGAGCAGCGTCGTCGTGAAGCCCGTGGCGTCGGCGATCGCGGGATCCGCCAGCGCCGGGTCGTCGAGGACGTCGGCCGCGACGGCGAGCGCCGCGGGCATCTGCGACCCCCACGCGTGCCACATCGCCGGCGACTGCGCCCACGGGAGCACCGCGCCGTACGGCCACTCGCGGGAGGTCCCGGATGCCATGGCGGCCACGCCCTCGGCGAGCTGACGCGCCGCGGTGGTCGAGGAGTCGTCCCCGGCCCGCACGGCGGCGGCGAGTCCGAGGACCGCCTCGGCCGAGGCATCCGCGCCGTCCACGATGAGCCACGCGGGGACCCTCTTGCCGTCGGCCTCGACGTATTGGCCGTACTTCGACAGGACGTCGCGCTCGATCGCTCCGCGCGACAGGGCGAGGCGGTCCTTCAGGAACGCGGCGAAGTCGGGGTCGTCGTCGGCGAAGGCCGCGTAGCCCTCGCCGAGCGCCCACACCGTGCGGGCGAGCCAGTAGCTCGGGCCGGAGTCGGACGGGTCGGGCAGCTCCACCGGCTCGGCGGAGGGATTCAGCTCGCCGTCCGGCTGCATCCACAGCACGACGTTCCCGGCGTCAGGACCGTCGGTGGTCTGGTGGTACGCGACCGTGCGGAGCAGTTCGTACGCCTTGTGGCGACTGTCGGCATCGCCGGTCTGCTGCCAATGGCGCAGGTAGACGACGGCGGCGCGGGTGGTGTCGTCGGCGTTGTAGGCGCCTTGACTCCAGTCGCCCGTCGCGGGGTCGAGGGCACCGCCGCCGATGCGCTCGAAGGTCCCGCCGTCGCGGGCGTCGGCGTAGGTCCAGGGCGCGAGGAGCGTCGGCTCCTCGGCGAGACGATAGGTGGTGTGACCTTCGACGCCCGCGGGCGTGGGCGAACCGAGGAGGAAGTCGAGGTGGTCGAGGTTCGTCAGCGGTGCGGCCGCGGCGGCTGCCGGGGCGGCCTCGGCGGTGGCGGGCGCCAGCGCCGACGCCGGCGCCGCGCTCAGCGGCACCGCCAGGGCGACCGCGCCCGCGAGGGCCAGGCCGCGCGCACTCCATCGTGCGTTCATGGGGGGATCCTTTCGATGGGGGTGGTTCGCGGCCCGGCGGGACACAACGAAGGAAATCTGCGGGACCCGACGGGACCGTCCGCGGAAGGCCGCGGTGGATGTCGGCTGCCCAGGCAAATCTCCTTCGTTGTGTCCCCGCCGCCGCCGCGGAGGGCCGCGCCTCTGGACGCGGCCCGAAGCGTCAGTCGGTGCGCTCGAGCAGGGCGACACCGATCTTCGAGTCGGCCATGCCGTAGAACACGAAGTGGCGGCCGTCGATCTCCTCGATCGCGGTCGGGAAGACGACGTTCGGCACGATGCCGCTGCGCTCGTCATCGGTCTCGGGGGCCAGCAGCGGCTCCGGCGTCCGCGCGATCACGCGGCTCGGGTCATCGGCATCCAGGATCAGGGCGCCCGCGGCGTAGTTCACCTTCTGCTGCTGCGAGAACGCGCTGTCGATCACGCCGGTCACACCGTGGTGAAGCACGAGCCAGCCCTCGGGGATCCGCAGCGGCGGCGGTCCCCCGCCGATCTTCACGGCCTCGAACGGGTACGCGGGGCCCGCGACGAACCGGTGCTGCTCCCACAGCGCGAGGTTCGCGAGGTCCTCCCGGACGGATGCCACGGGCACGTAGCTGATCCAGATGGACTGCCGCTCGTCCGAGACGCCGGCCGGCACCCGCACGCCCTGTCCGGGCTTGGTCTCGCCGAGGTCCCACATGGGTCGGTGCAGCACCGCGAACGCCTCGCTGCCGTCGGGGGCCGTGACCGTCTCCGGGAAGAACACGGTGTCCTTGTTGTGGAACAGGTTCAGGTCCATGTCGAGGTCGTCCTGGTAGCGGAACAGCACGGGTCCGAGACGCCGCCAGTCGCGCAGGTCCTCGGAGACGGCGACGGCGGTGCGGGGGCCCAGGGGTCCGTAGGCGACGTACGTCATGACGTGCAGCCCCAGAGCCTCCACCCAGGTCGTGCGCGGGTCTTCGGTCCCGGCGTTGTCGGCGCCGCGCTCCCACCCGCGATCGGGCTGGAGCACCACGCCCTCGCGTTCGACGGCGACGGGCACCCCGTCCTCGACGACCACGCGGGCGATGCCCACGCGCGAGACGTTGCCCTCGGCGACCAGGCGCGGCAGCAGGTACAGCTCGCCGTCGGGGCCGCGGCCCGAGGCCGGGTTGAGCACCCCCTCGGCTTCGTCTACGTTTCCGGGCTCGGGGGTCATCACCACACCCACACGTGTGAGGCGGTAGGGGACGGGGGAATCGGGGGTCATTGTCATCCTTTCACTCCGGATCCGAGGTCGTTGGAGGTGAAGTAGCGCTGGAAGATCAGGAACAGCGCCACCGCGGGAGCGGCGAGCACGACGGCGCCGGCCATCATCGCGCCGAAGGGGTTGGTGGTGGAGGCGGCGATCGTGGAGATGAAGTTCGCCAGCGACACGGCGAGCGGCTGCATCGCGGCATCCTTCGTGATGAGGAAGGGCCACAGGAACTCGTTCCACGGACCGATGAAGGTCAGCAGCACCGCCGTCAGCAGCGCGGGGCGCACGAGCGGCAGCGCGACGCTCCACAGCAATCGGAACTCGTTCGCCCCGTCGATGCGGGCGGCGTCGAACAGCTCCTTGGGGAGCTGCAGGAAGTACTGCCGGAAGATCACGACCGCCGTGGAGTTGATGAAGAACGGCAGGATCATGCCGAGGTAGCTGTCGCTCAGCCCGTAGTCGCGGGCGATCATCACGTACAGCGGGATCATCAGCAGCTGGAACGGGATCACCTGCACCAGGAGCACGAGCGCGAAGGTCGCCGACCGGCCGCGCCACTTCAGCACCGCCAGCGCGTACCCGGCGAGCACGCCGAACACGATGGTGCCGAGGATCACTCCCCCGGTGAAGATGCCCGAGTTGACGAGGCCCTTCAGCAGGTTGATGCGCCCGTCGATCGCCGCGTAGTTCTCCAGCGTCAGGTTCGACGGGTGCGGGAACGCGCCCGCGATCGTCGAGTCCGGGTTCGTCTGCAGCGAGCCGACGACCATGTAGTAGAAGGGGAACAGGAACGCCAGGGCGCCGAGCGTCAGCACGCCGTAGGTCACGACTCTGGTCTTCATGATTCCTCCCTCCCCACGAACCGGCGCTGGAGCGCCGCGATGATCAGCACGAAGATGATCAGCACCACCCCGATGGCCGCGGCCACGTCGGGGTTCTGCTGCTCGATGCCCTTCTGATAGATCAGCAGCACGGGCGACGTCGACGCGCCGTTGGGGCCGCCGCCGTTGGTGAGCAGGTACGGCTCGGTGAAGAGGTTCGCGCCGGTGATCGTGGCGAGCAGCACCACGAGGAACGTCGCCGGACGCACGCCCGGCACGGTCACCGAGAAGAACTGCCGGAGGCGTCCGCCGCCGTCGACCGCGACCGATTCGTACAGCTCGCGCTGCACGTTCTGGAGCGCCGCGAGGTACAGCAGGATGTAGAACCCGAGCCCCTTCCACGTCACGAACAGCGCGATGGTCGGCATCGCGAGCGCCGAGTTGACCAGCCATGACGGGTTCGGCGCCAGCGGGCCGAGGGCGTTGTTGATCAGCCCCGAGTTCGAGAACAGGAACAGCCACACCGCGACCACCGCGACGGATGCCGTGACGTAGGGCACGTAGAACGCGACGCGGAAGAACGCGCGGGCGCGCACCACCCGGTCCAGCGCCGTGGCCAGCACGATCGAGAGCACGACCGTCAGCGGGACGTTGATCAGCAGGAAGATCCCGACGTTGCCGAACGACCGCCAGACGGCCGGGTCGCTCAGCGCCGCGACGTAGTTGTCGAGGCCGACGAACGGCCGGTCGACGTTCGCGCCCGGGGCGGTGAAGAAGTAGTCGTGGAACGACATCCACACCGCGAACACGATCGGGTAGGCGAAGACGACCCCGATGAAGATCAGGTACGGAGCGGAGAACAGGATGCCGAGCGGCTGCGCCCCGAGGAGGCGGCGCCGCTTCTTCCCGGCATCCCCTGCTCCCCCCGCACGACCGGACCGGCCGGGGTCGCCCCCGGTCCGCCCGGACGTGCGGGTGAGATCGACGGTCATGTCACTTCCCCGCCGCGAGCTGGTCGATCTGGGTCTGGGCGTTGGAGAGGAAGGTGTTCACGTCCTCTTCGCCGAAGATGACCGCCTTGGAGTACTCGTCGCGGAACGCCTGCCAGATCTCGACCGAGCTGACGACGTTGGGCACCTCGACGGTGCGGGCGGCCTGGTCGCCGAACTGCTGGTAGGCCGGGTTGGCGCTGAAGTAGTCGGCGTAGGTCGTGGTCAGGTCGGTGCGGAGAGGCATCTGGCCGGTCTCCTCGAGCCATTTGCCGTCCTGCTCCTGGCTGGTGGCGAACTTCAGCACCTCCCACGCGGTGCCCTTGTTCTGGCACGCGGTGAAAAGGCCGACGTTCTTCGCGTCGCTGAAGGTCCAGGTCTGGTCGGCCGCGGTGCCCTTCTCGGTGGGGACGGGCACGGCGCCCCAGTTGACCTTGTCCTTGTAGACCGACACGGCCCAGGGTCCGACGATGGCCATCGCGGCTTTGCCGTCGGCGAACGCGTCGCCCTGGTACTGCTCGTTGCCGGCGAGCTCGTCGGCGTAGATCGTGCGCCAGAAGTTCGCGACGGCCTCACCGTCGGCGTCGTTGAAGGTCGCCTTGCCGTCCTCGACGAGCTGCTTCCCGCCGGTCTGCGCGGCGTAGAGCGGGTAGAAGTCGAACCACGACTGGAAGAATTCGCTCGTGGGCGCCGGGTTGATGGCGTAGTCCGAGACGCCGGCCGCCTTCAGCTTCTGCGAGGTCGCGAGGAACTCGTCGTACGTCGACAGCTGCGGCTTCTCCGGGTCGAGGCCGGCCTTGGCGAAGAGGTCCTTGTTGTAGAAGATCATCACCGGGTTGCTCTTCCACGGCAGCTGGTAGAAGCCGCCGTCGTCGGAGCGGTACTGGTCGGCGAGGTCGCCGCTGCGCTCGGTGATGTACTGCTCGCCGTCGGGGAAGTCCGACAGGTTCACGAGGCCCCCCTGGCGCTGGAAGCCGGGCACGGCCGCGGGCGAGGTATTGAACACCAGGCACGGGGCGTTGCCGGCGGTGATCGCCGCGCCGATGACCTCCTCGCTGGAGGACCCGGCGGGAATCTCCTGCGCCGTGATCTGCTCGTCGGGGTGGTCGGCGTTCCAGGCCTCGACCATCTGCTGGCCCCACGCGATCTCGGCGGCGTTGTTCGAGTACCAGATGGTGATGGGGCCCTTGGCATCCATTCCGGATGCTCCACCGCCGCCTCCGCTGCACGCGGAGAGGGCGAGGATGCCGGTGGCGGCTACTGCTGTGGCGAGAATGCGTCGTCGCATGTCTTCCTCCTTGTGGGGCGGGCGGGGGCCCGCGGGTGTCAGCTTCGAGTCGGCGGCGCGGTGGAGTCGCGCACCTGCAGGCCGGGGTCGGCGAGCGCGAGTGCCTCGGGCTCTCCTCCCGCGATCGCCTGCAGCAGAGCGCGAGCAGCGGCCGCCCCCCAGCCGCGCGCGTCGGTGGAGACGCTCGTGAGGGCGGGGAACAGGTGCCGGCCGAGTTCGGTGTCGTCGAACCCGGTGATCGAGAGGTCGCGGGGCACCGACAGGCCGCGGCGCTGCGCCGTGCCGAGCCCCGCGACAGCCATGTTGTCGTTGGAGTACACGATCGCCGTGGGCGGAACCTCGGCGTCGAGCAGGGCCGTGGTGGCCCGCGCCCCGTCGGCGGCGCTGAAGTCGGTCTCGACGACACGGGCCCGGATGCCGCGCGCCCGCGCCGCCGCCTCGAACGCGGCCGCGCGGTGGCGTCCGTGCAGCATCGCGGACGGACCCGCGACATGCGCGATGTCGGTGTGCCCGAGGTCGGCGAGGTGGTCGACGGCGAGGCGGATGCCGGCGCCGTCGTCGACCGAGACGGAGGTGAAGGGGCTGTCGACGTCGGGGACGCCGAGGGTCACGGCGGCGATGCCGAGGCTCGCGACGAGGTCGATGCGCGGATCGTCGGCGCGGAGGTCGGAGAGGATCACGCCATCGACGCGGCGGTCGGCCGCGAGTCCGCGGTAGGTCTCCTCTTCGTGGCGGCCCGGGGTGGCGGCCGCGAGCACGAGCACCTGGCCCGAAACGGAGAACTCGTCCTCGACGCCCGCGATGAACGACGGGAAGAAGGGGTCGGCGGCGATGACGTCCGGGCTGCGGCCGATCACGAGACCGCACGCGAAGGCCCGGCCGACGCTGAGCGACCGCGCCCGGAGGCTCGGGCTCCAGCCCATCTCGGCCGCGACCGACAGGATGCGGTCGCGGGTGTCGGGGGCGACGCCGGCGCGGCCGTTCAACGCGAACGACACCAGGCCCTTGCTGACACCCGCGCGGCGCGCGACATCGGCGATCGTGGGTCGCGTCTCATTCGTCATGCTGCACCTCGTCGTGGCATCCATCGGTCTAAACCGGTTCAGTGCCGTCGAGCCTAAACCGGTTCAGGGATGTGAGTCAACCCTCGACGGGTGCGGTCCGCGGGCGCGCCCCCCGGGTTTGGGGCGCATTTCTTCGTTTGGGGCGTGAAATTCGCGGCCCCAAACCGACAATCGCGCCCCAAACCCGCACCGCCCCGCGGGGGTACACCGCAACCCCTCCCCCGTGTCGGTGGGCGCCGATACCGTGGGTGTATGAGCGAACGCGAATTCGACCTGATCGTCATCGGCGCCGGCCCCGTGGGCGAGAACGTCGCCGACCGCGCCGTGCAGGCCGGTCTCACCGCCGTGATCGTCGAATCCGAGCTGGTCGGCGGCGAGTGCTCGTACTGGGCGTGCATGCCGTCGAAGGCGCTGCTGCGCAGCGGCGCCGCTCTGCGCGCCGCGCGCGACGTCGACGGCGCGAAGCAGGCCGTGACCGGCGACCTCGACATCGCCGCGGTCCTCCGCCGCCGCGACTCCATGACCAGCAACTGGAACGACGCCGGGCAGGTGTCGTGGCTCGAGGGCGCGGGTATCGAGCTCGTGCGCGGCCACGGCCGCCTCACCGGCGAGAAGACGGTGCGCGTCACCGCCGACGACGGGACGACGACCGACCTCGTCGCCCGCCACGCGGTCGCGGTGTGCACGGGTTCCGCGGCGCTGCTCCCCGGCATCCCGGGCCTTGCCGACATCGAGCCGTGGACGAGCCGCGAGGCGACGGCGGTGCAGAGCATCCCCGGGTCGCTCGCGATCCTCGGCGGCGGCGTCGTCGGCGCCGAGCTGGCGACGGCGTTCGCGAGCCTCGGCGCCGAGGTCACGATCATCGCGCGCTCGGGCCTCTTGGGCGGCACCGAGCCGTTCGCCGGCGAGCTGGTCGCCGATTCCCTCCGTGCCCGCGGCGTCACGGTGAAGACGGGCGTGGATGCCACGGCCGCCCGCCGCGACGACGACGGACGCCGCGTGCTCGAGCTGTCCGACGGCACCGCCGTGACCGCCGACGAGGTGCTCGTAGCGACCGGCCGCGTGCCGCGCACGACCGACCTGGGGCTCGACGCCGTCGGCCTCGAGGAGGGCTCGTGGCTCGACGTCGACGACACGCTCCTCGTGCGCGGCTACGACTGGCTGTACGCCGTCGGCGACGTGAACCACCGCGCGCTCCTCACCCACCAGGGCAAGTACCAGGCGCGCGCGGCGGGCGACGTCATCGCCGTTCGCGCGCAGGGCGGCGAGGTCGACGACAGCCCGTGGGGGGCCCACGTCGCGACCGCCGACCACGACGCCGTCCCGCAGGTCACGTTCACCGACCCCGAGGTCGCGTCCGTCGGTCTCACCGCCGCCGCCGCCGAGAAGCGCGGCCTGAACGTGAAGGTACTCGATTACGACCTCGCGCACGTCGCCGGGTCCAGCGAGCAGTCCGACGCGTACGCCGGCAAGGCCCGCGCGATCGTCGACCTCGACCGCGGCGTGCTGGTCGGCGCGACGTTCGTCGGCCCCGACATCGCCGAGCTGCTGCACTCCGCGACGGTCGCGATCGTCGGCGAGGTACCGGTGAAACGGCTGTGGCACGCGGTCCCGTCGTACCCCACGGTCAGCGAGGTCTGGCTGCGCCTGCTCGAGACGCTGGGCCGCGACTCGGCGTGATCCGCGGGTTCGCGTGAGTCGCCACAATGTGTCGCTTCACCGCCCGCCGAGGCGACGATTCCCGGCGACTCACGCGAAGAGAAGGGAATCAGGATGCCGAGAACGATCGCGCTGATCCGCGGTGTCGGCGGGCCAACGGCGATGAAGATGCCGCTGCTGCGCGAGGTGCTGGCATCCGCGGGTCTCGGTGAGGTCGTCACGTTGCAGGTAGCCGGGAACGTCGTGCTCGACGACGGCGGCCGCTCCCCCGACGAGATCGCCGGAACGATCCGGGATGCCGTGCGCGCGGCGTTCGGGCATGACCTGGCGGTGATCGTGCGCTCGCACGCCGAACTCGCCGATTCGCGGGGGCGGAACCCGTTCGCCGACGCCTCCGAGGGACGGTGGGTGCAGACGGTGTTCCTCGACGCGGCACCAGGCCTCGCGCTGAAGGTGCCCGACGGCATCCCGGAAGAGGCCGTGCTCGACGGCCGCGAGGTGTTCGTGCGCTACCCCGAGGGCATCGGCGGGTCGAAGCTGCAGGCCGGCTGGTTCGAGAAACGCCTGGGCGTCACGGGCACGGCGCGCAACGCCAACACGATCGCGAAACTTATCGCGCTGAGCGCCTGACGCCGCGCCCGCCGTCGACACGGCGGTCGCGGTGAGCGCTGGTGTGTGCACGCTCTGCCGCGGTTGCTGCCGTCCGCGCTGCGCCGCGGTTGCTGCTGCCCACACCGCGCGATAAACGGGATCCGCGACGATAAACGCGACGCCAGCGCGTTTCTGCGCGCGAATCGCGTTTATCGCACAATCGGCCGCACCCGGGCGGCTCGTTGCCCCACGGCATCCCATCCGAGACGCGTCCCACCGACGCGTACCGCGCGCGGTCGCCTGATTCCGCCGTGCGCGGCGCCGCGCGGCGTCCACCAACCGCGATAAATGCGATCCACGACCATAAACGCGACGTCAGCGCGTTTATGCGCGCGAATCGCGTTTATCGCGACATCGCCACACCACCCCGCCGCGCAAACACCGCCGCGCAAACCCCGCCGCCGCAAACACAGCCGCCCCCGCAACCGGAGTCGCGGGGGCGGCGAGAACAGCGCGCGTCAGTGGAAGAAGTGACGCTCGCCCGTGAAGAACATCGTGACGCCGGCGGCGCGCGCGGCGTCGACGACCTCGGCATCCCGCACCGAACCGCCGGGCTGAATGATCGCCGAGATCCCGGCGTCGATCAGCACCTGCGGGCCGTCGGCGAAGGGGAAGAACGCGTCGGATGCCGCGATCGACCCGGCCGCACGGTCGCCCGCGCGCTCGACCGCGAGGCGGCACGAGTCGACGCGGTTGACCTGGCCCATGCCGATGCCCACGGTCGCCGAACCCTTCGCGAGCACGATCGCGTTGGACTTCACGGCGCGGCACGCCTTCCAGGCGAAGATGAGGTTGGTCATCTCCTCGTCCGACGGGCGCTCGCCCGAGACGAGCTCCCAGTCCTTCGCGACCGACTCGATGTCGGCGGGGAAGCGGTCGGCATCCTGCAGCAGCAGGCCGCCCGAGACGAGACGCACGTCCATCGGCTCCTGGCGCCAGTCGGCGGGCAGCTGCAGCACGCGCAGGTTCTTCTTCAGCTTGAAGACCTCGAGGGCCTCCGGCTCGAAGTCGGGCGCGATGATGACCTCGGTGAAGATGTCGCGCAGGTTCTCCGCCATCTTCAGCGTGACCGTCCTGTTGGCGGCGATGACGCCGCCGAACGCCGAGACGGGGTCGCATTCGTGCGCGCGCAGGTGCGCCGAGGCGATCGGGTCGAGCGCGTTGGGAGCGGCGACCGCGATACCGCAGGGGTTCGCGTGCTTGATGATCGCGACAGCCGGCTTCACCATGTCGAACGCGGCGCGCAGCGCGGCGTCGGCGTCGACGTAGTTGTTGTACGACATCTCCTTGCCCTGCAGCTGCGTCGCCTGGGCGATGCCGTGGCCGCCCACGCGCGTGTAGATCGCGGCGCGCTGGTGCGAGTTCTCGCCGTACCGCAGGGTCGACAGGCGCTCGGCCTGGATCGTGAGGTGCGCCGGGAGGTCGATGTCGTCGCCGAGCGTCCCCTCCGCGAACCACGTCGACACCGCGGTGTCGTAGGCGGCGGTGTGCGAGAACGCGCGGGCGGCCAGCTCGCGGCGCTGCACGAGGTTCGTGCCGCCCTGCGTGCGCAGCGCGTCGATGATCGCGGGGTACGACTCGGGCGAAACGACGATCGCGACGTTGGCGTGGTTCTTCGCCGAGGCGCGCACCATGGCAGGGCCGCCGATGTCGATCTGCTCCACGACGTCATCGCCCTCGGCGCCGGATGCCACGGTCTCCACGAACGGGTACAGGTTCACGACGACGAGCTCGAACGGGAGGATGCCGAGGTCGTCGAGCTGCGCCTCGTGGCCGGCCAGGCGCAGGTCGGCGAGGAGCCCGGCGTGGACGTTCGGGTGCAGCGTCTTCACGCGTCCGTCGAGCGACTCGGGGAAGCCGGTGACGGCGGAGACGTCGGTCACCTCGAACCCGGCGTCGCGGAGCAGCGTCGCCGAGCCCCCGGTCGACACGATCTCGACGCCCGCGGACGCCAGCGCCTCACCGAGCTCGAGCAGGCCGGTCTTGTCGCTCACCGACACCAGTGCGCGGCGGATCGGGACGACGTCACGGGGACGGTAGTCGGCGGGGTCGTGGCGGGGTCCGGCCATGGCTGCGGCTCCTGTGTCTCGTGGGATGCGGAACGCGGGCGACCGCCCGCGGGGGTTCAGGGGTGGCGGGATGCCGTGGCATCCAGGTCGAGGTCTCCCTCGGCGATCCGCCGGACGACGTCGATCAGCAGACGGCGTTCGACGGGCTTGATGCGCTCGTGCAGGGTGTCCTCGGTGTCGTCGGGCAGCACGGGGATGCGCTCCTGAGCGAGGATCGGGCCGGTGTCGACTCCCGAGTCGACGACGATGACGCTCGCGCCGGTCTGGTCGGCGCCGGCGCGGAGGGCGTCGCGCACCCCGTGAGCTCCGGGGAACTCCGGCAGGTACGCGGGGTGGGTGTTGATGATGCGCGGTTCCCACTCGGCGACGAGGTCGGCGGGCAGCAGGCGCATGAGTCCGCTCAGCACGACGAGGTCGGGCTGCCAGACCCGCAGCTGCGCACCGAGTTCGGCGCCCCATTCCTCGCGCGAGGAGAACCCGTCGAACGGGACGAGGAAGGTCGGGATGCCGAAGTGCTCGGCGTGGGCGAAGCCGTCGGCTTCGCGATCGGCACCGACCGCGATCACCCGCGCGGGGAAGTCGGGGGCGGCAGCCGCCTCGAGCAGGGCGCGGAGGTTGGAGCCGGTGCCGGAGATGAGAACGGCGACCGTGAGCACGGAGGTCAGTCTACGGGGCGCGCGTCCCGGCCATCGGTCGCGTCGGTTCCGGGCCCGTCGCGCCACTCGGCGGGCAGCGGCTCCATGCGCGACCACGCCTCGCGGATGCGGGCCTGGACGTCGTCATCGGTGTCGAGGGCTGCCGGGCGCTCGTCGGTGTCGCCGGGAACGGGCTCCGGTGCCCACGGCGCCGGTACCGCGGCCGTGAGCACGGCCTCGGACGGACGGTCGCGGAACGCCCGCGCGGTCTCGGGTTCGCGATCGGGTGTCGCGGCATCCGGGTGCGCGCGGTGCGGGAGCGACGCCCGCGGGGCGAGGAGCAGGATCGCGAGGCCGACGAGCATCTCGAGCCCGAGGGCGAGCGCGAGGGGACCCGGCTGCGGTCCGGTCTCGGCCAGGCGCCCCGGTCCGATCGCGCCACTGGAGAAGACCGCGATCAGCGCGCCGACTCCCCCGGTGAGCGCGGCCACCGCCACCGCGACGACCAGCCGCGGGGCGACCGGTTCGTGATCCGAGCGCTCGGGCATCGACGAGCGCAGGATCCACCCCGTCAACGCTCCGACCGCGATCGGCAGGAGCGCCAGGAGCAGGAGCCACGACGTCGTCGACTCGGGGACGATCCCGAGTATCGGGATGCCGGGAACCGCACCGACCTGCGTGGCGGCGGGGGTGACGGCGGTGTCGGTGCCCAGCGAGAACCCGGGGCCGGCGGCGAACGCCACGGCCCACAGCACCAGCGTCGGCAGGTAGACGAGCTGGCCGAGGGCAAGGACCGTGGCCCCGATCCCGTCGACGTTGCTGGCTTGGAACAGCGTGATGATCTGCGTGCCGCGCGCGAGGAGACCGGCGACCACGACGACACCGCCCACGGCGACGAGACCCAGGGTCGTCAGGGCCACGCCGCGCAGGACGAGCCCGGGAACGGGCGCCCAGTCTCGCGGCATCCGCTCGATCCCTGCACGGAGGCGATCGACCGGCCCCTCGTCACCGACCCGCCAGGAGCCCACGACGGCGCCGACCAGCGACGGGACCGCGAAGATCAGCGACGGGAAGAGGATCGCCTGCCACGTCTCGAACGACACCAGGGGAGCCGCCGACGTGAGCGCGACCAGGGCGGCGACGGCGGCGAAGACGAGCGATCCGGAGAGCCACCCGGTCAGCGCGGCCCCCGATTCGGCGGCCCGGATGCCGGAGCGCGCGGCGAACAGGCCGGTGAACGCGGCGAAGGCTAGCGGCGCGAGCGAGAGGACGAAGGTCGCGAGGGAAGGGTCGACGCCGGTGGCCGCGAGGTAGGCATCGGGCAGGGTCACCGTGATCGGGACCAGGTGCCCCAGGTGCCACACCGCCGCCGCCGTCGGCCACAGAGCCGACCAGTCGGCGTCGCCGAGGGCGACGACCCACATCAGCGCGAGAGGTGCGAGCACGACGGCGATGCCGACCGCGGCGGCCAGGAGCGCGTCGAGGGCGGCGAGGAGAGCGACGAGGAGACGATGCATGAGCAGACCGACCCTACCCGCGCTTCCCTGGCCGCGTCCTCAGGCGCGGCGGGGTGCGCCGTCCCGTGCGCGAGTCGCCAGGATTTGTCGCCTCTGCGCGGTCCGAAGCGACAAATCGTGGCGACTCACGCGCCGGAGACCGGCTCCAGCACGAAGATCTCGATGCGGCGCTCGGTCTTCTTCTGGTACTCGTCGTAGTCGGGCCACACCGCCACGGCGCGCGCCCACCACTCGTCGCGCTCGGCGCCCTCGGCCTGGTGTGCCTGGTATTCGCGCTTGACGTCGCCGTCCTGCAGTTCCACCCGCGGGTTTTTCACGAGGTTGTGGAACCACGCCGGGTGCTCGGGAGCACCGCCCTTGGATGCCACAACGAGGTAGCGTCCGTCGTGCTCGACCCGCATGAGCGCGGTCTTGCGCAGGCCCCCCGTTTTTGCTCCGACGGTCGTGAGGACGATGATGGGAACGCCCCGCAGTTCCGCGGCCTCCTGACCCCCGCTGGCCTCGAAGGTCTCGGCCTGCGAACGGGCCCATTCGCTGGTGCTGGGCAGATACTCTCCTGAGAGTGGCATGTCCCCCACGATAGGCCCGCTCCCCCTCCCCGGCACCGACTCTCCCCCATTTCTGGAGCCCCCATGAGCACGCCCGCTCCCGAGACCACCGCCGCTCCCGCCCCGAAGAACGCGGTCGACCGGTTCTTCGAGATCACCGCCCGGGGTTCCTCGGTCGGCGCCGAGGTGCGCGGTGGCGTCGTCACGTTCGTGACGATGGCCTACATCGTCATCCTGAACCCGATCATCCTGTCGGGAACCCCCGACGTCGCCGGCAACGCGCTCGGCTTCCCCCAGGTCGCCGCGGTCACCGCGCTGACCGCCGGCGTCATGACGATGCTGTTCGGTCTCGTCACCCGCCTGCCGTTCGCCTTCGCCGCCGGCCTCGGGATCAACTCGTTCCTCGCCGTCGGAATCGTCGGCGGCGTCACCTGGCCCGAAGCGATGGGGCTCGTGGTCATCAACGGGCTCATCATCGTGCTGCTGGCGGTCACGGGTCTGCGCCGCATGATCTTCGAAGCCGTGCCGCTCGCGCTGAAGACGGCGATCACCGTCGGCATCGGTCTGTTCATCGCCTTCATCGGTTTCGTCGACAGCGGCCTCGTGACCGCGACGGGGCTGTCGTCGCCGCCCGTCGGACTCGGTGTGCAGGGGTCGATCGCCACGATCCCGACCGCCCTGTTCGTGCTCACGCTCCTCATCACCGCCGTGCTCATGGTGCGCAAGGTCAAGGCGGCGCTGCTCATCGGCCTGCTCAGCGGCACGGTCATCGCGGTGATCGTGGAGGCCATCGCCAAGCTCGGCCCCCGCTCGGCGGAGAACCCCGGCGGCTGGGGCCTCAGCGTCCCCACTGTTCCGACGCAGTGGGTCGGTCTCCCCGACCTGTCGCTCGTCGGCCAGGTCGACCTGGGCGGCGCCTTCGGCCGTATCGGCGTGCTTGCGGCGCTCATGCTGGTGTTCACGCTGGTGTTCACGAACTTCTTCGACGCGATGGGCACGATGACCGGCCTGTCCCGCGAGGCGGGTCTCGCGGCCCCCGACGGCACCTTCCCGCGCCTGCGCTCGGCCCTCATCATCGAAGGCATCGGCGCGGTCGCCGGTGGCGCGACGTCGTCGTCGTCGAACACGGTGTTCATCGAGTCGGGATCGGGTATCGGTGAAGGCGCGCGGACCGGACTCGCGAACGTCGTGACCGGGGCCCTGTTCCTGCTCGCGATGTTCTTCACGCCGCTGACGAGCATCGTCCCGACCGAGATCGCCGCCGCCGCCCTGGTGATCGTGGGCGCGCTCATGATGGGGCAGATCCGCCACGTCGACCTCAGCGACCTCTCGGTGCTGATCCCGGTGTTCCTCACGGTGACGGTGATGCCGCTGACCTACTCGATCGCCAACGGCATCGGCGCGGGCTTCGTCAGCTGGGTCGTGATCCAGGCGCTGTCGGGCCGTGCCCGCCGCATCAGTCCGCTGCTGTGGATCGTCGCCGCCGGCTTCGTCGTCTTCTTCGTCCGCGGCCCGGTCGAGGCCCTGCTCGGCTGAGCCCCGCGCTCGACAGGGGCCTGGATGCCACGGCATCCGGGCCCCTTCCCGTATGCGGGTGCGGCGGTGTTCCGGGCTCGAGCGTCCAGGACACGCCGCATGCCCCCGGCCCGACACGGCGTGTCTTGGACACTCGACGCCGGCACCGCCCGCCGCTCCGCCGCCGCTCTCGTCACGGGGCCCGCACAACGCGAGCGCACACGATCCGGACGAACGCACATGTTCGGAACGTCTCGATCGTATGCGCTCGACCCGATCGTGTGCCTTCGGCGGCGGCCAACAGCCCGCGGGCGACGAGGCCATGCGAGCCGCATCGTCGATGAGAAGAGAGTGAGACTTCTCTCATGTTGACGTGGACATGACTGTTTTGACCTACGTTCGTCACACGGACGCGACGACCGCGTCCGCCGCTTCGAAGGAGAAGAACCATGCAGATGACGAACGTCCTCCCCCGTCGTCGACGCGCCCTGATCGCCGCCGTTCTCGCGGGCGCAGCTCTGGTAGGCGGTAGCACCGCCCCCGCCCTCGCCGCCGACGGCGAGATCACCTACACGCTGCACACCGAGGCGAATCCGACCGCCGACCAGCAGGACGCTTACGACAAGATCACCGCCGCCGTCAACGCCGCCGTCACGCGCTACAACAACCTCTCCGACCTGACCAAAGAGCTGAACGTCTACTACGCTCCGGGCGTCCCCACCGCCGAAGGCAACGGCAACGGCGATCTGCGCTTCGGGGAGAACCGGTCGTACATGTCCGAGCGCACCGCGCTGCACGAGATCGCCCACACCCTCGGCGTGAATCAGAGCGGTGGGTGGTCGAGCAACTGCAGCACGGGCACCTGGACCGGCCCGAACGTCAACGCGCTGATCAAGAGCTGGGACGGCGACAGCGCGACCATCTCCTGCGGCGGAGGGCACTTCTGGCCCTACGGCCTGAACTACGACAACGAATGGTCGGAGCAGAACGCCGACCGGCACGTGCTGATCGTGGCCGCTATGAAGGCCGACGGCATGTAACTCCCTCTCCCTCCCGTCTCAGTGTCCCAGACACGCGGACGCGGCGCGGGGCCGTCCGCGTGTCTTGGACACTCGACCGAGCACCATCGGGGAACGCGAAAGGGCCCGGATGCCATGGCATCCGGGCCCTTTCGAGCGAAGCGTCAGAGCGCTTCGATGATCTCGCGCATCAGGGCGGCGGTCTCGGACGGCGTCTTGCCGACCTTCACGCCGGCGGCCTCGAGGGCCTCCTTCTTCGCCTGGGCGGTGCCGGCGGAGCCGGAGACGATGGCGCCGGCGTGGCCCATGGTCTTGCCCTCGGGGGCGGTGAAGCCCGCGACGTAGCCGACGACCGGCTTGGTGACGTTGGCCGCGATGAAAGCGGCCGCGCGCTCTTCGGCGTCGCCGCCGATCTCGCCGATCATGACGATCGCCTTGGTCTCGGGGTCGGCCTCGAACGCGGCGAGCGCGTCGATGTGCGTGGTTCCGATGATCGGGTCGCCGCCGATGCCGATGGCGGTCGAGAAGCCGAGGTCGCGCAGCTCGAACATCATCTGGTAGGTCAGGGTGCCCGACTTCGACACGAGGCCGATCGGGCCCTTGCCGGTGATGTTCGCGGGCGTGATGCCGACGAGCGCCTCACCGGGGGTGATGATGCCGGGGCAGTTCGGGCCGATGATGCGGGTCTTCTCGCCCTTCGACTTCGCGTACGCCCACGCCTCGGCGGTGTCGCCGACGGGCACGCCCTCGGTGATCACGACGAGCAATGGGATCTCGGCGTCGATGGCCTCGACCATCGCGTCCTTCGTGAACGCCGGGGGCACGAACGCGATCGACACGTCGGCGCCGGTCTCGCGGATGGCCTCTTCGACCGAGGCGAAGACGGGGAGCTCGACGTCGTTGCCGGCGGCGTCCTTGTGGGTGACGGTCGTGCCGGCCTTGCGGGCGTTGACGCCACCGACGACCTGCGTACCCGCCTTCAGCATGAGGGCGGTGTGCTTGGTGCCCTCGCCGCCGGTGATGCCCTGGACGATGACCTTGGAGTCCTTGTTGAGGTAGATCGACATGTTCCTGTCCCTATCCCTTACGCGTTGGCCAGTTCGGCGGCCTTGTCGGCGCCCTCGTCCATACCGGCGGCGAGGGTGACGAGCGGGTGGTTGGCGGCGGCGAGGATCTCGCGACCCTCTTCGACCTGGTTGCCGTCGAGACGGACCACGAGAGGCTTGGTGGCGGCGTCGCCGAGGATCTCGAGCGCCTTCACGATGCCCTCCGCGACGGCCACGCACGAGGTGATGCCGCCGAAGACGTTGACGAACACGCTCTTGACCTGCTCGTCGCCGAGGATGACGTCGAGGCCGGCGGCCATGACCGTCGCCGAGGCGCCGCCGCCGATGTCGAGGAAGTTGGCGGGCTTGACGCCGCCGTGGTTCTCACCGGCGTACGCGACGACGTCGAGGGTCGACATGACCAGGCCCGCGCCGTTGCCGATGATGCCGACCTGACCGTCCAGCTTGACGTAGTTGAGGTCGTGCTGCTTGGCCTTGGCCTCGAGGGGGTCGGCGGCATCCTTGTCTTCGAGCTCTTCGTGCTCGGGGTGACGGAAGCCGGCGTTCTCGTCGAGCGAGACCTTGCCGTCGAGGGCGATGATGTCGCCGTCCTCGGACTGGATGAGGGGGTTGACCTCGACGAGGGTGGCGTCCTCGCCCTTGTAGACGTTGAAGAGCTTGACGAAGACGTCGGCGACCTTGGGGGCCAGCTCGTCGTCGAACTTCGCGGCCTTGGCGATCTCGAGCGCCTTCTCGGGCGAGATGCCCTCGAGCGGGTCGACCTCGACGCGCGCGAGCGCCTCGGGACGCTCGACCGCGAGCTCTTCGATCTCCATGCCGCCCTCGACGCTGGACAGCGACAGGTAGGAGCGGTTGGCACGGTCCAGCAGCACCGAGAAGTAGAACTCCTTGGCGATGCGGGCGCCCGCGGCGACCATGACGCGCTTGACGACGTGGCCCTTGATGTCGAGGCCGAGGATGGCCTGCGCGGCCTCGAAGGCCTCGTCGGGGGTCTTGGCGACCTTGACGCCGCCGGCCTTGCCGCGGCCTCCGGTCTTGACCTGAGCCTTGACGACGACGACGCCGCCGAGCTTCTCCGCGGCCGCCTTCGCCTCCTCAGGGGTGTCGGCGATGATGCCGGCGAGCACCGGCACCTCGTACTTTTCGAACAGGTCTCGTGCCTGGTACTCGTAGAGATCCACGGATGATCCTTCGCTGGGCGATCGGTGGTGGGAGGAGGCGGAAGATCTCTCGATATCAAGAGATCTTGCCAAGCGACAACCCTACTAGACCGGGCTGAATGAGCCGGACGCGGATACGTCCGGACGGAGGGGTTCGGGGATGCCGAGCTCCGCGACGAGCCGCGCGTGGTCGCTGCCGGCGCCGGGCACGGCGCGCAGGGAATCGACCTCGATGTCGCCGCCCGTGAGGACGTGGTCGAGGCGGAGCAGCGGGGGCAGGAAACGGTGACCGATCGGCCAGGTCGCGCCGGACCCGCGACCGACCGCGTCGAAGGCGTCGCGCAGACGCCCGCGCATCAGGCGCCGGAAGGGGGCGTGATCGCCTGTCGCGTTGAAATCGCCGGCGACGATGACCGGGCTCGCGTCGGCGTCGGCGAACGCGCCGAGCCACGCCATCTGCCGTTCCCATCGGCGCACCTGCCCGAGGGTGAGGGGCGCCACGGTGTGCACGTTGACCACGCGCACCGGGCCGTGGGGTGTGGCGAGGTCGGTGCGGAGCATCGGGGATCCCGCCACGTCGAGCACCGCGTCGAAGACCACCGGGAGGCGCGAGAACGTCGCCGCCCCGTGGAACTCCGGTCGCGGTGCGACCCGCCGGTGCGGATAGGCGGACCACAGGCGCGACCGCCGCAGCACGGCGAGCACCTCGGGGGTGACCTCCTGGACCAGGACGACGTCGGCATCCTCGTCCGCGATCTCGTCGGCGAGCCGCGGGATGTCGGGGTTGCTGCAGAGCAGGTTGGCCGTCACCAGTCGGAGACGCAGGGAACCGTCCGCGATCGGGTGCGGACTCCGACCGCCCCGGCCGCGTACCGAGACGAACACGTGGAGGGCCACGAGGGCGCCGGCGACGACCGAGAGAGCCCGACGTCGAGCCAGGGCCGCGACGAGCGCGACCGGATACGCGGCGATCAGGAGGCGCCGTTCCACCCCCCGCACCCCGATCGCGAGCGGGATCCACCGCACGGGACGGACGCGGGCGCCGACGGCGGCCACGAGCGCGGCGACGACCATCCAGCCGACCCGCGCGGAGGCCGAGGTCACCCGGGGCCTTCGGCGAAGATGCGCCCGAGGACCTCCCGCAGCGCTTCGGAGCTGACCGGCTTGGTCAGCCGTGCCGACAGCCGCTGCGACGCCTCGACCGGGATGCCCGAGTACTCGATGATGCCGGTGAGCAGGACGAACCGGGTGGATGCCGCTCCCCCGAGCACGTCGAGCAGCTCGGTGCCCGTGCCCGAGGGGAGCTGGAAGTCCGAGATGACGAGGTCGTACGTGCGCTCGCGCAGCCGCGCAGCCGCCTCGGGCACGTCGGCCGCGGCATCCGTCGACCATCCCAGGGCTCGGAGCATGTGCGTGAGCACGAGGCGGGTGACGGGATCGTCGTCGACGATGAGGGCGTCGCTCACCGGTCGTCCACCTCGTCGGCGGAGTCGCGCATCACGAAGATCTGGTCGAACTGGGTCAACCGGAAGACCCGCATCGCGTCGTCCGATCGGGGGCGGATCAGCGTCACCGATCCGCCGGTCAGACCGCGGTCGCGGCGGGCGCGCGCGAGCACGGCGAGACCGGCGCTGTCGACGAACGTGACGTCGGTGAGGTCGATGGTCAGCCGCGCCGCGGCGGCCACCTGGGCCGAGTCGAAGATCTGCCGCGCTCTCGGCGCCTCCACGGCATCCAGGCGTCCGGACAGCGCGAGCAACGCGTACACCTCGTCGACGTAGACCACGTCGATCCTCAGAGCGCTCTCGCCCGCCGCCTCAGTGCTGTGCATCGTCGCCCTCGATCTCCATACGTAGTTCCAGTTCGTTGACCGCTCCGACCCGCCGGTAGGACACCTCGGTGACGAGGGAGCGGATGATCGTGAGGCCGTACCCGCGTTCGCGGAGCGGCTCGGCCGGCAGGACCGCCGCGGTCGACGGATCGAACGGCGCGCCGTGGTCGGTCAGGCGAACGACGAGCGCGGCCGGGCCGACTTCCAGCGCGAGACCGATCGTCGTGCCCTCGGGGAGCTCCCCGTGGTCGATGACGTTCATGCAGGCCTCGTGGACGGCGAGCTCGGCGCGCGGCAGGAGCACGGCCGCGGTCGCCGGATCGAGGTGCGCGAGGGATGCCGTGAGCCAGCCGCCGATCTCGCGGGTGGCCAGCGCCGTCGGTTCGAGCTCGAGGGTGGAGCGCACGGTGCCGGTCACGCGAGTGTCCTTCCGCGGCGGATGACCATCAGGGTGGCGTCGTCGGACGGTGCGGCACCGCGCGCGAAACCGTCGACGGCGCCGAACACGATCCGACCGAAGTCGGTCGAACTGAGCCCACGGGCCGAACGGCACAGTTCCGTGAAGCGGTCGTAGCCGAACTGCTCGCCGTCGGGGTCCGTCTGCTCGGCCAGACCGTCGGAGCCGATGACGAGCGTGTCGTCGACGCCCAGCACGGTGGTCCATACCCGGGGGACGCGACCGCGGATCACCCCGACCGGGGGGACGGATGCCTTGACGGCCTCGACCTCCGTGCCGCTGAACACCACCGGGGAGTGCCCGGCGTTCACGAGCGAGACCTCGCCGGTGTCCTCGCGGATCACGCCCACCGTCAGGGTGATGAACACGCCGACGTCGTCGAGATGGTCGAACAGCTCGTCCTCGATGCGCTGGAACACGTCGACCACGGAGTCGTCCGGGCGGGTGAGGAACGCGATCCGGCAGGCGGCGACGGCGCGCGTCATGAGCATCGCGGCCGGCAGACCCTTGCCGGCGACGTCACCGACGGCGAACCAGATCGCCCCGGTGGAGCGACCGAACACGTACAGGTCGCCGCCGGTGAGAGCCGCGGGCACCGTGCGCGCGTAGAGGTCCACGTCGGCGGACGGCGGCGGTTCGGTCGAGATCACGGATTGGGCGAGGACGGAGGCCAACTGGTGCTCGCGCTCCACGGCGGCGCGTTCGAACTCGTGGCGGTGCAGTTCCCGGAACGCGAGCATGATGCCGATCGCCGAGACGATCGCCTCGATGAGAGGCACGTCGATGGTGGAGAACGGGCGGTCAGCCGACCGGAAGAAGGCGATGTGCTGCTCCGTCGCACCGTCCGGGTCGAGGACGCCGATCACGGCGGTGTCGGATGCCACGGCGCGGACGGCGTCGTCGGGCGCATCCTCGAGCGCCGCGCGGACCAGACTCACGTGCGCGCCGAGATCGCCGTGGTCGCCGCGGACCAGGGCGACCTCGCGCCCCTCGAAGAACAGCACCTGCCGCGAGTCCGTGATCGACAGGGCGCGGTCCAGCAGCAGCGAGAGCGTGTCGTCGCCCGCCGCACCCCGCACGTTGATGCGCGCGAGCGCCTCGACGGCCAGTTGCCGGTCCTGGCTCGCGATGAGCGCCTCCGTGAGCGCCAGCTGCGTGGCCTGGAGCTCGGCCACGGCGTCGCGGACGACGCGCTCGGCGAGCGCCGCGCGGTCGTGGTCCTCGGCCGACGGGCTGCGCGTCGCCGCCGAGGCGAGCAGGTCGAGCGCGTTGTCCAGCGATCCGATCGCGGCAGGCGCGTTCCCCGCGGTGCGGGGGTCCGTCTCGTCGGTTCTCACGATGGGCCGTCCGCCGCCGACCGGATCGTGAACAGCTCGGCGAGGTCCGTGATCTCCAGGATCACGCGGACGGCGTCGGCGGGGTCCACGAGCACGACCTCTCCCCCGAACGCCCGGGCCTGCTTCTGCAGACGCACGAGCTCGGCGAGCGCCGTGGAGTCGAGGAAGGCCACCTGCGACAGGTCCATCAGGATGACGGGGTGCTCGGCGGTGACCAGCGGGTGCACGGCGGTGCGGAACCCGGGCGCCTCGTGGGCGTCGAAACGCCCGGCCAGGTACACCGTGCGGCGTGAGGGTTCGATCTCGGTCCTGACGATCATCGCGGGGTCCTTCCGTCGACTTCCGTGGGGGTGAGCGGTGTCGGGCGGCGCCGCTCTTCGCGGTACGCACCGCGCAGATCCAGGAATCGGATGCGGACGAGGTCGCGCAGAAACTGCAGCGTCACCTTCATGGCATCCACGGTCGAACCGGGGGCGTCGTACCAGTCCACCGGCTCCTCCGCCACACGGTAGCCGAGCTTGTGCGCGAGGTAGAGGACCTCGAGATCGAATGAGAACCCGTCGACGACCTGCGTCGAGAAGAGCTTCTGCGCGGCGGGCGCGGTGAACAGCTTGAACCCGCACTGCGTGTCGGCGACCTGGATGCCGAACACGCGCGAGACCAGGACGTGCAGCCCCCCGCTGAGGATGCGGCGTCCCAGGCTCTTGTTGCTCACCGCCGCCCCGGCAATGGCCCGCGAACCGACGACGACGTCGAAACCCTCGGCGACGCGTGCGGCCAGCCGGTCGAACTGCTCGATGGGGGTGGACTGGTCGGCGTCGGCGAACAGCACGAGACGCCCGCGGGCGGCGAGCATGCCCCGACGGACGGCGTCGCCCTTCCCGGCGTTGCGCGTCGTGGTCAGCAGCCGCAGGTTGGCGAAGCGCAGATCGCGGACGAGGGAGGCCGTGGCATCCGTCGATCCGTCGTCCGAGACGATCAGCTCCCACGGCTCGCCGCGCGCGCTCATGTGCGTGGCGATCGCGCCGATCGTCGGGAGGATGCGCCACTCCTCGTTGTACGCGGGGATGACGACGGTGACCGCCGGCTCCTCGGTCAGGGGCTCGGTGACCCACGCCTTGTACGCGCGGTACGCCGACATCGGTTCGCTCATGGGGTGCCTCCTGCCGTCGCCGCCCGTCGCGTCGCCGACGACGACACCAGCGCGTTCACCGCGAGCGCCACCAGCAGCACGGTCATCGCCACGCCCTGGGCGGCGATGAGGGATGCCATATCGCGGTGCCACACCAGCAGCAGGATCACCTGCAGCACCGCCGCGCCGACGAGGATCCACGACTGACGGGTCCGCGACCGGGACAGGTGGTAGCTGGCGACGAGGTTTCCGAGGGCGAACAGGGTCGTGGTGAGGGCGTACGCCGCGATCGGCACCGACAGGCCCGCGTAGGCGGGCCCCAGGACCACGCCGAGCACCGGTCCGCCCCAGAAGAAGCCGCCGACGGCGCAGACGAGGCCGATGGCCGTGACGATGACCATGCCGTTGCGAAGCACGTTCGAGGCATCCTGCCCCGCGGCGTGGCGGCGGACGGCGACGGGGAAGACCACCGTGGCGACCGACCACGCGAGGAAGAAGACGGCGCGGCCGACGAGGGCCACGGCGGCGTAGACGCCGGCGTCGGCCGGCGGGAATACCGCTTTGGAGATGAGGATGTCGCTGTTGTTGGCGATGATCTGGCCGATCAGCAGGATCGAGACCATCCCGGCGTAGGCCCGCACCTCGCGCGGGTCGATGGTCCCGCTGACCGCGCCACCGCTCGCGCGGGCGACCATGCTCACGACCACGCAGGTCACGACGAACGACACGCTCAGCGCGACCGTCGCCCCGATGACGCCGAAGCCGGCCCAGACCAGCACGACCCCGAGTCCGACGCGCGTGATCATCTCGATCACGAACGACAGCGCGAGGGCGGGGAACGCCAGCCGCGCCTGCAGCGTGCCGCGGCCGACGGCCTGCACGAGCCAGAACGGCACGCCCGCCGCCAGGACCACGAACGGCCACGGCGAGGCCGTTCGGAACAGGTCCGACCACAACGGGGAGCCGGCGGCGAGCGCGACGGCGGCGAGGACGCCGGACCACAGGGCGAGGCGGCGCAGCCGGCGCACGAGGGCATCGGAGTCACCGGGGTAACCGGACGCGTCCGCGCGGGCGACGAACCGGGCGGCGACCATCTGCAGGCACAGCGCGACGGAGGTCAGGGTGAACAGCAGCGTCACCATGAGGTTCGCGTCCGAGAACTCCGCCGGGGTCAGCACCCGGCCGAGGAACAGATTGAGCGCGTAGTTGCCCGCGTTGGCCACGAGCATCGCGCCCGCGAGCATCGACCCGCCCGCGACGAGCCGGCGTGCCCCCGCCGGCGCGGTGTCCGCGCGACGCTCCTCGGTCACACCCGCCTCCGGGCGCGCAGGCGGTCGATGTGCGCGATGTGCCACTGCACGACCTCCGACATCGGCACCCCGCTGGCGGCGGCGTAGTTGCGGCGCCCGAGCATCTCCCGCCGCTCGGGGTCGTCGAGGACCGCGGCGAGCGCGTCGGCGAGACTCTCGACGTCGCCGGGCTCGAAGTAGACGCCCTCGAACCCCTCTTCCTCGATCACGTCGACGAGGTCGCCGATGCGCGGGAGGACGGCGGCACGTCCGTACTCGCCGGCCTGGTGGAGCACGCCGGAACTGCCGGTCGTGGAGGTGTACGGGAAGGCGACCACCGTGGCGGAGCCGAAGAGCGGCGCGACGTCCTCTTCTGCGATGTACCCCGGCATCTCGATGTTCGGCACGTCGGCGTAGCGGGCGGCGGCATCGGCCATGTATCCGGGCGAGTTGGGGCTGTCGGTGCCGGCCAGGACGAGCTGCAGATCGTCGTAGCCGCGATCGAGCAGCAGGCGATAGGCGTCCACGAGGAGGTCGACCGTCTTGTACGTGCCCCACTTGCCGAAAGCCATGATCGTCCGGCGACCGGGAGGGATGCCGAACGACGGCTTGGCGATCTCCTCGAAGCTGCCGTGGGGCGCGAGCAGGGCGTTCGCGGCTCCGTAGCTGTCGCGGAGGAACTCGACGTAGCGGGGGATCGTCAGCGCGACGATGTCGGCGCGCAGCAGCGCCCGCGTGAGCAGGCGCCCGGCGAGCGTCATGAGCCGCGCGGTGAGCGCGGAGCGGGCGAAGCCGGCGTCGCGCATGTCGACGTTGTCGGCGAGGTTGTGCAGGACCACCAGGGTGGGCACCCGCCGCGCGCGCAGCACGGCCGGGAGCAGGAGGCCGAGCGCGCCGGGGATCCGCCGGTCACCGAAGGTCGCGAACTGCAGGTTCAGGATCACCGCGTCGGGGCGGGTGCGGGCGACGGCCCGCGCGACCCGGACCACCGTGCGCGGGTCGTTGAACGTCCAGCTCGGGACGAACGTCACCCCGTCGATCGGCGTCGGGGCCCCGGCATCCGTCTCGTCCGCATAGACGACGACATCGCTGACCTCTTCGAGCCGGCTCAGGTGCCGGACGAGGTGATAGCCGTATTCGTTCAGGCTGTTGCGGCCCGGGGGGAACGCCGTGACAACGCCGATGCGCAGGCGCGCCGAAGAGATCTGCGACACTTCCGACTGCTGGTCCACCATGGCTGCCCTCCACGTGTGAGGTCGACAGTACCTGCAACGGAACCTGCGTTGTCACCCCGCTATTCACCCCGCGCGGCGTTTCGGTTGACTTCTTGAGAGCGCTCCTGCACCGTTGAGCCATCGCGACCGCTCGGGAGTCGGCGCGCAGTCGGAGTGCGGTATGACGCGACAGAACCCCCTGGGTGTCGAGCGAGGCCAGGGTGCGGGGCTCTGGGCGGTGTTCGGCGTCGCCCTCGCCGTGGTCGTCGCCTACGGCGTGTCGCTGTGGATCCTGCCCGAGCAGGGGCCCGCGCTCGTGTGGTTCGTCGGTGCGCGCCTGGCCGTCGAGGCGGCGGCCTGTGCGCTGGTGGTCGTCCGTGTGGTCCGGGTTCCGCGGGAACGCGCCGCCTGGTCGGTCATGGCAGCGGCGCTCGGAGTCCTCGTCGTCGGAGACGCCGTGCAGTCGCTGGCACCGATCAGCGCGGACACCCTTCGCTGGCTCGCTCCGGTGGTCAACCTCCCGTTCTTCCTCGGTCTGATCGGATGCCTCGGACTGCTCGTCCGGGACCGGTTCGCCCGCCTGTCGCTCTCGATGCTGCTGGACGCGCTCATCAGCACCCTGGGCCTGTTGTGCGTGGTGTTCTTCCTCACCTCCCTGGTCGGCGTGGGCGAGCAGGCCACGCTGCTGAGCCTGGCGTACCTGATCCCGTCCCTCCTCTACGTCAGCGTGCTCGTCGCGCTGCTCTCGGGACTGAACCGACGCCCGTCGGCGGCGTGGTGGCTGAACCTGGGCGCGGCGCTCCTGCTGTTCCTGGGGAGCCTCGCCGTGGGACCGGCCCTCGCGCTCGGCCAGACGCGGACCCCCTCCCCCGTGGACGCCCTGTGGCCCGCGGCAGCCCTCCTGCTCGCCCTGGTCGCGTGGTGCGCTCCGACCAGTCGCACGGCCGCGAGCAACGGATTGCGCGTGGTCGTGTACGTCCCCGCGATCTTCTCGACCGGGGCCCTCGTCATCCTGGTGTTCAACGAACTCGATACCGGCGGCGGCGCGATCGAGTTCCTCGCCTTCGCGACACTGGCCACCGGGATCGCGCGGCTGCTGGTCTCGGTCATCGAGGCGGAGCGACTGCGTCAGCGCGAGCGCGAGTTGAGCGCCAGTCTCGAGCGGGCTCGGGATGCCGCACTGGCGGCGACCTCGGCGAAGAGCACGTTCCTCGCGACCATGAGCCACGAGATGCGCACGCCCCTGAACGCCATCCTCGGGATGAACGAGCTCCTCGCCGGCACCGACCTCGACCCCGTGCAGCGCGACTACGCCGACCGGGCATCCGCCAGCGGTTCGCTGCTGCTGGATGTCGTGACCGACATCCTGGACTTCTCGAAGATCGAAGCCGGCGCGATCGACCTGGTGCGCGCACCGTTCGATCTGCGACGCCTGGTGACCTCGACCGTGACGGTGCTGTCCTTCGCCGCGGAGAGCAAGGGGCTGATCGTCGTGGCGGACTACGCGCCCGACGTCCCCACCCACGTGTTGGGGGACTCCACGCGCCTGCGGCAAGTGCTGGTGAACCTGCTCGGCAACGCCGTGAAGTTCACCGCCCAGGGCGAGGTGCGGGTGACCGTACGCCGAGGCGCCGAGCCGGATGCCGTGCGCTTCGAGGTCACGGACACCGGGATCGGCATCCCCGCCGACGCCCTGCAGCGCATCTTCGAGCCCTTCACCCAGGCCGACGATTCCACGACGCGCACGCACGGCGGCACGGGCCTGGGCCTGTCGATCTGCGATGCGCTCGTGCGCATGATGGGCGGCCGTATCCAGGTGAGCAGCGACGTCGGCCGGGGCAGCACGTTCTCGTTCGAGATCGCACTCGAGGCCACCGACCCGCCGGCCCAGTCCCCGCGCGCCGTGGTGCGGGTGGGCCGTCACCCCTCCGCGGCGCCCGTGACGACCCCGACGGTCGCGCGGACGGCCTCGCCCGCGGCCGCCGTGCCCGCGCCGACCGAGCCCGCGGCATCCGTCGATCCGTCGGGCCAGGAGCCGCTGAACGTCCTGGTCGCCGAGGACAACCCCACGCTGCAGCTGCTGTCATCGCAGATCCTCGGGCGCCTCGGGCACCGGGCGACGGTGGTCTCCAACGGCGAGGAGGCTGTCGCCGCGGTCGGCCGCGACACGTACGACATCGTGCTCATGGACGTCCACATGCCCGTGACGGACGGGCTCGAGGCGACGCGTCGGATCCGCGCGGCGGGCGACACCGTCGCGCAGCCGTACATCATCGCCCTCACGGCGGGGGCGACGGAGCAGGACCGCGATGACTGCCTGCGCGCGGGGATGGACGGCTACGTCACGAAGCCGTTCACGATGAAGGACCTGCGCCGCGCCTTCGAGACCGCCGAGCTGCACGCGCCGCCGGAGGACCTCGCGCCCGCCGCCGCGAGCCCCCACCGTTTCACGCTGCTGAACGACCTGGGCCCCGAGGTGAAGGCCGATGTCCTGCGCACGTTCGTGCTCCGCAGCGCCGACGACGTCTCGGCCATCGAGGAGGCCGTCCACCACGGATCGGCCGACGACGCGCGCGCGCTCGCCCACCGCCTGCGCGGGGCGAGCCTCGCGCTGGGGGCGGCGCTCCTCGCCGAGGCGTGCGCGCGCATCGAGCGCGGCTCCGACGAACAGGCTCTCGACCCGCGTCGGGTCGCCGCCGTCCGCGACGCCGCGGCGATCGTCGTCGACGACGCCGAGAGGGAGCTCCGTGCTCTTTCGTCGGGCTGAGCGCGACGCGTCCGCCGACCCCGTTGCGGATACTCCGCCCCCGGCGGCTCCCCCCGCCGACGCTCCCGCGCACGCGCCCGAGGATCCTCGACCCCAGCGCGCACGCAGCCTCTCGACCCGGACGATCGCGCTGGTCGTCGGGGCGGTGTACCTCGTCGGGTCGCTGATCATCTTCCGCGACGTGCTGTTCGCGATCCCGTCGGTCCTCCGCGGCGATGCGGTGATCGCCGGCGACGAGCTCGTGCCCTTCTTCAACTGGCACAGTCAGCTGCTCGACCAGGCCGCGGGTCAGTTCAACGAGCTGGTCAACGGCTACGAGTTCCGCGTCCGCTACGCGTTCCTCACGACCTGGCTGCGCTACTACGCCGTCCTGCCGTTCGCGATCCTCATCGTCATCCCGGCGTTGTTCTGGTCGGCCTATCTGACGGTCGCGAAGTTCATGGACAAGGTGTTCACGTCGCTGTCGTCGCAGGCGATCTACCTCGCGACGTTCTTCCCCGTCTCGCTGATCTACCTGATCATGGTCTACGCCAAGATCACCCACTTCTACACGCTCGTCCTCGGGCTCGTCCTCATGACGATCTCGTCGTTGTGGATGCTGTACGCGCTGCTCTTCGCCGGCCGCAAGTGGAAGCGCTGGATGGTGATCGCCGCCGTCGCGACGCTGTTCAACCCCGCGATCCACTACCTGGTGCTGTTCACGCTCTTCTTCGCGCTGACGGTCGTCACGCTCCTCGTGGGCGAGGTCGGGAAGTGGATCCGCACGGGCGGCCCGCGCCGTCTGCATCGACTGCCCGGCCGCGTTCGCACCCTGGTCCTCCAGGGGGGACGGTGGAGACGCCTGCGGGCGTGGTCCGGCCGCTGGTCGCTCACGACGACCGGGCGCATCTTCTGGGCCCTCGTCATCTACGCCGTGATCACCCTGATCCCCTACGCGCTGTTCGTGAAGTACGTCGCGCTCGCGGGTGTCTCGAACCTCTCGGACACGGTGCCGGGCGACTTCTACTTCATCCAGGATGCCTCGGTCTCCTGGCTCCACGAATTGTCGTGGGACCTCGCGGGGATCACCGACAAGATCCTGTTCGGCGACTACCTCGCGAAGGTGCCGCGCTACCCCGACGCGGTCTACACGCTGCTGCTGTTCGTGCCGCTCGCGGTCCCCTGGGTGCGCCGGAGACTGTTCCGCACACGCCATCACCGACAGCTCCTCGGCGTGCTCATCGTCACGATCGTGTTCGCGATGTGGGCGACGATCGGCTACGGCGAGCCGCTGTGGTTCCCCACCTTCCACCGCACCCTCGCGGCCCTCGCGATCACCGCCAACGACAGTCATTCCGCGATCGGCAACCTCGTGGTGACGGCCGCCGGAACGGTCGTGCAGATCCTGCGTTTCCCGCATCGGTTCCAGCTCATCCTGTTCATGCTCGCGCCGCTGGTGATGTCGCTCACGCTGGCGCTGTTCATCGATGTCGTGAGCGGTCGGTGGCTCGCTCCGCGTCGGCGGCGGGCGCCCCGGGCGAAGGCGACCCCGGTTCCGAAGCAGGCGAAGCCGAAGAACCCCGCGCGGGTGCGCGCCAGGAGCGAACTCCTCGTCTCGCTCCTGGCGACGGCGTGCATCGGCGCGGTGTTCTTCACGCCCTTCTGGTCGAACGATCCCTACCGTTCGGTGTTCGGCTCCGGCAACATGGCCGGGTTCCTCGCGCCCTTCCCGTTGCACGACCTGCAGGAGCTCAAGCAGGAGTTGAACACGCTCCCCGAGGGCAAGACGGTCGTCCTCCCGCCCACCGAGACCGCGAAGCTCGTTCAGGATGCCAACGGCGTCGACCACAAGTTCATCGACAAGTTCTTCATCTACTACCTCGACAAACCGAGCTACTACTACGGCCTCACCGGGGACGTGAAGAACAAGTTCGACTTCTTCCTCATCCTGCGGGGGCTCTACTACCAGCAGGACTGGTGGATCAACGTCGCCCGAGACATCCAGATCAAATACGTCGTCGTCAACCGCAAGATCCACTCGAACAACGGCGTCGGCGCCGAATACCTCCCGAACGTCGAGAGCTACGTGGAGCCCGGGCTCCAGCGGTTGAAGGGAGACGTCGAGCTCCGGTTCGAGAACGACAGCTACGCGCTCTACGAGATCACCGATCAACCGCGGGCGAACCGCGAGACGATCCTGGTCGACTCCAGCTGGCAGACCTACTTGAACCTCGTCTTCAACCGACGGAACCTCAGCCGCTGCTACACGTTCGAATACACCCCGTACTACGACCCGACCGCGCTCCCCGCCGACGCGCCGATCCACCTGCTCACCGACGACGACGCCACCTCCGCGCTCGACCTCTGGCTGCTCGACCATCCCGACGCCATCGCCGGCCCCGACACGCGGATGTTCGCGTTCAACCCCGACGTCGTGGCATCCAATTACTACCTGTCGCCGATGTTCCGGTCGTTCCTGCTGTTCTCGAACACCAAGTGGAACCGCACCGGCATGATCACGCCCGGTGTCTTCGGGACGCTCCGGGGCTCGTTCATCGGGCTCCCCCGCGCGACCGAGATCAGCGTGCCGGTGACGGTGAAGGAACCCGGCAAGTACCGCGTGCTGATGCGCACGGCGAACACCGCGAACACGCTGCACATCACGTCGTCGTCGCTGTCGTACGACCAGTCGTTCGAGCTGCGGTCTCCACCGGAGAACGTCAAGCTCTTCCCCGTCGACGACGTCTACAAGCCCGGCCGCGTGGCCGCCGATACCTCCGCGATGTCCGTCGCCGATCTCGAACAGCAGATCCCCGACCAGCTCGTGCCGGTCAATTCGGGGTTCAGCTTCCAGGACCTCGGCGTGGTGGACGCCCCGGCCGGCAAGCACACGTTCGCGATCGACAAGACCGACACGAACCCGATGCTCTTCGAGGGCCTCATGCTCGTGCCCGAGGAGACGTACCAGTCGCTCTCCCTTCCCGCGAACGTCGAGAAGATCACCGACCCGAACGCCCTCGAATGCTCGGAGCGCACCGTGAGCGCCGGCGGCAAGGACGGCTACGTCGACCCCGCGGCCAACCCCGAGCACGCCAACCTCACCCAGGATCAGCTGCTGAACCTCGCCGCCGCCGACGTCACCGACCTCGAACCGCCCAGCGGCGGTGTCGTCGGGTCGAGCTGGGTCGGGGTGGGGCTGACGGTCCTGCTCATCGCGGGCAGCCTCGTGCTCGTGCGGTGGCGCGCCCGCTTGCATCCCGACGACGATGAGGACGAGGATCGCGACACCGACGACCTCGACGACGATCCGACCGACCCCCCACCCCAGGAGCCTCGATCATGACCGCACCCGCCCGCCGCATCGTGTTCCTCGGGACCCACGGGCAGTACAACATCGGCGACGAATTGCTGCTCGAGACGTTCCTCACGCAGCTCGGACCGCAGCACCGGTACCTCGTCAACAGCTACGACCCGGACTTCACCCGCTCGCAGCTGCGCCCGCGATTCGACGTCCGCGTGATCGACACGGGAGCGGACCGGCTGCAGCTGCTGCGCGCGCTGCGCGGTGCGGATCTCCTCGTCTTCGGCGGAGGCTCGATCATCAAGGAGCTGTACGCGTCGACGGGACGCAACCCCTACTCGACGCTCGCGATGATCCTCGGGGTGGTGACCTTCGCCCGGCGCATCGCACGCAAGCCCGTGGCCATGCTCAACATCGGCGTCGGTCCGCTGCGCACCCGGATGGGGTTGTGGCTCGCGCGGCGGATCCTCTCGCAGGTCGACCTCATCACCGTGCGGGATCAGAAGTCGTTCGACACCTGCCGCGAGATCGGGATCGACGCGACCCTCGTCCCGGATGCCGTGTTCTCCACCGACGAGGAGTTCCTGCTCCGGCCCGCCGACGACACCCCCGCTCCCCGGTCCGACGGCGCGCTCCGGGTCGCACTCAACCTGAACTTCGACATCGAGAACCCGGAGGCGTGGGAGCCGTTCCTCGACCGGCTCGCCGCCGCGCTCGAGAGCGTCCACGCCCGGCATCCACTCGAAGTGCACTCGCTTCCGATGCAGATCGGCTTCAAGGACCACGACGACGTCGAGGTGCTCGACGCCCTCGCCGGACGCCTGGCATCCGTCCCCTTCGTGCGTCACGAACCCCGGACCCACGTGGATGCCGCCCGCCTCATCCGCGACAGCGACGTGCTGGTGAGCGAGCGGCTGCACGCCATCGTGATGGCCTCCCTCCTCGGCGTGCCCTCGTTCGTGCTCGCGTACGACGTCAAGGTGCGCGAGCTCGCGAAGACCCTGGGACTCACCGAGTGGACGGTCGACATCAACGAGCCGTTCGACGCGTCCGCGCTGGCCGACGGTCTCGTCGACCTGATCGAACGACGGGATGCCGTGGGGGCCGCGGTCGGTGCCCGGAGCGCCGAGCTGCGCACCGCGGCCCGCGACAGCTTCGCGCGGGCGCAGGGGTGGGCGGAGAGCGCGTGAGCTCGTCGGGGCCCAGTCGTTTCCGCGCCAGGCCCTACCGCTCGGACACCGGCAGCTCAGCGGATCGCACCGTCCAGGTCGCCAGGCTCAGCGGGGCGGACGAGTGGCGTCCGGACGGCGGGTGTCGGGAATCTCCTCCGCCAGCCACTCCCGAATAACCGCGGCGCCGTGCTCGACATCCGGCGATGACGAATTCGACGCGTACAGGGTCTTTTCTCGCCCGCTCGAGAGAGCGACACTCACCGTGTAGAACTCAGTGGTCCTGTTCATGAGAGCGGCCATCCCCCACTCGGCCAGGCCTCGGATCTGAAAACTCCTGACGTTCTCGATGGCTCCACGGGGATAGCGACGCGTGAAGAAATACCCCCGGGCAATCAACATGGTCGGCGTCAGCTCCACCCCGCAGACACCGAGGCGAACGAGGAAGAGAGCGGCGACGGCGAAGCCGAAAGCGAACAGCGCCGTGATGATCAGACGGTTCCCGAGATCGGCCGTCCCCTCCGTCCAGACCTGGATGGGCATCACCGCAAGCAATCCGAGAAGGAGTCCGCCGAAGGGAACGGCCATGACGTTCCAGACGCGGAACCGCCGCCCGAGCGGCCACACCACTCCGGTGAGGCTCTTCTGCCCGTAGTACCGCGCAAGCACGGACGACGGAGGGCTGAGGAGGATGAGGGTGGCGCCCGCCCACCCGAGGAGGCCCACACCGGCGACGACGATGTCCGGTTCGAAGGTGTACTCGGGCTTCCCCGTGGAGATGAGGACCAGCCGGATGAGCAGCCACCCTCCGGCCGCGCAGCCGACCAGGGCAATGACCGGGGACCACGCGAAAACTGCCCTCCACAGGCGGGCCGACACCCAGTCCGCCGACTGCCGGTCTCGGTTACGGCGAGATCGGAGGGCGCGAGTCGTGTACCCGCCGACGTGCGCCCCCGTCACCGGCGGATCCTCAGGTCCTGTGCGATCACCGGCATCGACGAGATGAAGTGCCGCAGCGCGAGCGGCTGCCGCAGGAACCGCTCCTCGTCCGGGAATGTGACCGGCTGCGTGCGCCACTCGCTCCCCGCGTAGGCGACCAACGCCGCCTCATCCGCCCACTCGCTGACGTACTGAACGCGGCTCGGATCGACGAGGTCGACGAGCACGTCGTGGCGGAGCAATCCGTCGTACTGCTCGGGGAACGATGCGACCAGCTCGCGCAGCAGCGCGAGGAACTCATCGGCGAGGCCGTCCCGGACGTGCGCCTCCGACACCCGCACGATCATCGCCAGAACCCGCGGTGGGGCTCGGCGGCCTCGTCCTCGAGATGCGGACCCGAGACGACGGTCGGCTGACTCCCGCCGGCGAACACCTCGCGGGACGGGAGGTCCAGCTCCCGTCCGTCCTCGCCAGACTCGGCGAGCGCGATGAGCCCCCGCCCCGACAGGGCGTAGACCATGCGCCCGATGCCCGCCCAGAACATCGCCCCCGCGCACATCGCACAGGGTTCGCACGACGTGTACAGGGTGGATGCCGCCAGCTCGGTGGCATCCAGTTCTCTCCAGGCCAGGCGAACGAGGTTCGTTTCGGCGTGGCCGGTGATGTCGCGGTCGGTGACGACGGTGTTCTCGGCCTCGAGGATGCGTCCGTCGCCGGTGACGAGGATCGCACCGAAGGGGTGGTTGCCGTGGGCGCGAGCGTCGATCGACACCTGGATCGTCCGGCGGAGGTGCGCGGTCTCGGTCGGATCGAGGGTGTCGGTGGTCATGGCCACGATCCTAGGGACGCCGGGGCGATCGTGTTGATCGCGCGGCACCCGCACTGGTGGTCAGCTCGCCGACCCCGTGCCGCTGCTCGACCCGTCGGTCGTTCCCCCCGTCGACCCGTCGGAGCTTCCCGAGCCCCCCTGCGGCGGGGTTCCGTATCCGCCGTCGGGAGGCGTGCCGCCATCGGGGGGCGTGCCCATCTCGGGCCGCGTGCCGTTGCCGAAGCCGGGCCCGGTGTTCGAGGTGCTCGCGTTGGCCGCCGAGGCGTTGCCGATCGCGAAACCGGCCCCGCCCCCGACGAGCAGGCCGAGGGCGAGTGCGCCCGCGCTGATGCCGGCGACCAGCCGTCGCGTGAACGTGGGGCGGCGCCGTGCGGGCGCGGGGGACGAGCTCGTCGGCGGCGTCGCCGGAACGAAGGAGTGATCGGTCATGCCGCCGAGTGTGACGGCGCGACACAAACGCAGGACTGGCGGCGGCTGTGGGAACGCTATGAGGCGCTCCGCTCCTCGACGGAGGTCGCAACGGGTCTCGACATCCGTTCCTGGCCCGGTGCCGCCGGCGTTCTTAGCCTGACGCTGCGCGGCACCTCCGCCGTCTGTGAGAGGAGCACTCCCCATGTCTCAATCCCCCACCATCGTCCTCGTCCACGGCGCCTTCGCCGACGCTGCGAGCTGGGCGCCCGTCACGCGCACGCTGCTCGACCGGGGGTACACCGTCCGAGTCCCCGCCGTTCCGAACCGGAGCCTGCTCGGGGACGCGGCCTACATCCGCTCGGTCGTCGAGCACATCGACGGGCCCGTCCTGCTCGCCGGGCACTCGTACGGAGGTGCCGTCATCACCGTGGCCGGCGTCGCGGACAACGTCGTGGGCCTCGTCTACGTCTCGGGCTACGCGCTGGTAGAGGGCGAGAGCCTCGGCGAGCTGCAGGGCGGCTTCCCCGACTCCGACCTCGCCCAGCACCTCGTCTACACGCCGTTCCCCGTCGACGGCGGGGAGGACGGCACCGACGTGTCGGTGGAGATCGCCGCGTTCCCCGACGTCTTCGCCCACGGCGTGCCCCTCGAAACGGCGGAGGTGCTCGCGGTGTCGCAGCGCCCGCTCGCCGCTCTGGCCTTCGGCGAACCGGCACCGGTGGCCGCGTGGAAGACCAAGCCGGCCTGGGGCATCGTGTCCAGCGCGGACCACACCATCAACCCCGACGTCGAGCGCTTCGGGTACACGCGGGCCGGCCTGCGTTCGGTCGTCGAGATCGACGCGCCGCACCTCGTGATGCAGTCGCACCCCGCCGAGGTCGCCCGGGTCATCACCGACGCGATCGCCGAGATCGGCTGAGCCGAGCGCGACGCGGAGGACACGACCGTGGCGATGAGCGACCCGTTCCTGCCCGTGCACCGGGGAGCGCCCGATCGGGACGGACGCGAGATCGATATCGATCACGACGAGGACGTGATTCTCGAGGACGGCGACGACGGGGATGCCGTGAGGCTCCCGCCGTCGGCCGCGGCTCCTCCGTTCCGCACGCCGGTTCCGGGCGACCGTGTCACCGAGGGGCGGCTGGACGACGACCTCGGCGTGGCCGGTCCTCCGCGCTCGGGCGGTGAGTGAGGGGCGTCAGATGCGCCCTCGGGATCGACGGCATCCGGATGCCGCGAACCGGCGCCGCGTCCGACGCCGTCCTGCCCGCGTCACCGCGTGCGCAGTATCGCTTCGAGGTCGTTCACGGCGGCGGCGACGTCGTCCGCGAACAGCAGGGCGATGTCGGAGTGCGTCGCCGTCGGCAGTTCGCGGCAGAGCGACCCCGCGGGCAGAGCCGCGTCGTACATCCGGCGCAGGGCCGCACCCTGTTCACGGAGGTCGTCGTCGCTGCTGAACTGCGCCTGGAGCGGATCGACCGCGCCCGCCCGGAGGACGATCGTCGGGGCGGCGAAGGGTCCGGACCCGAGCTCGTCGAGGATCTCGATGAAGTTCGCCCCTTCTCGCGGCCCGGTCCGCAGGCCGTCGGCGGCGTGGCGAGCGCGCACGAGCTCGCGGACCTCGAGCGGCAGGTCGGTGGTGACCGACTCCCGCCATCGGCGACCGGCAGCGCGATGCTCATCGGTGACGACGACGGCCGTCGAGGCGTTGGCTTCGATGCGGAGATGCTCGGGCATCGCCTCGTTCCACGCGCCGTGGACGGGGTCGAGCAGGACCATGCCCGCGACGCGGTCGGGGAACAGCTGGGCGAACCGTTGCGCGTACGCGCCGCCGAGGGAATGCCCCACCAGGACGACGGCCCCCGTCACGCCCAGCGCACGCAGCAGGGAATCGAGCTCCTCCGCGACGGCGGCCGCCGTCCGCGGGAGCGCGACGGGAGAGCTCCAGCCTGTGCCCGCCCGGTCGTAGATGACACCGGCCCGAGAGCGGGTCACGCTCTCGTAGCTCTGCCACAGGTCGAGACCCATCTCGCCCGAGCCGGGGAGGAAGACCGCGCACGGGCCCGGTCCCTCCCGGGTGTCCACCCACAGCCGACGGCCGTCCACGTCGACGAATCGACCGATCGGCGGTGTCGTCTCGGTCAGGGTCTGAGCCTGCTGGTCCACGTCACCACCGTAGCGAGCGGCCAGAGGCGAGCCGTGGCTCGCGGATCGGACTAGTCCGGATGCCGCGCAGTCGCGGCCTCGATCACGGGTTGGCGGAGGATGGTGCGGAGCTTGTCGGGAGTGACACGGCGGACGTCGCTCAGGTAGATCTCGTGGTGCTTCCCGCTCAAGCCGAATCCCTGACCGGGGATGAATTCGTGGTGCATCTCGTCCAGCACGGCCGCTTCGTCGTCGAAGGAACCGAGGTGCAGTGTCTGCACGCACCGCCCCTCGGCGAGGGTCTCGATCCGGACGTCCGCGACCCGCCCCGCCGACCCGGCGGCTCTCACGATGTCGACGGCCGCCTCGACCATCGCGTCGTCGATCCACTCGGGAACGAGGAGCATCATCGTCCAGTTCCACCGCGACTTGTCTCTGGCCACGGTGAAGGCATCCATGTCATCCGCCCACCACAGGCCCTCCAACGGGGGCACCACGTAGTCGCGGTCGAGGTCGCGTCTGCTCGCGAACTTCAGCTTGTATGCGACGGGGTACAGCGCCTGCAGGGCCCCGGTGTAGGCCGGCGAGGTGTTGGGGTCGCCGTGCCCGTCGATCATCAGGTATCGCGTCTCGGGGATCTCGACGACCCTGAACTGCCCGGCCCTGGCCTGATAACCGTCGAGGGACTTCTTGAAGTCGATCTTGGCCGCCATGGTGCTCCTCTGCTCCCTCCGCCAGCCTGGCAGAGGCGGAGTCACCTCGCGCGGAGCAGGCGCGACGGACCGCTAGATCCAGCCGCGCTCGCGCGCGTGGATCGTCGCCTGCTGACGGCTCGCCAGCCCCAGCTTCCGAGCACCGACGAGACGTGGTTGCGCACGGTCCCTCCCGAGAGGTGGAGGGATGCCGCGATCTCGGCGACCGTCTCACCGCGGGCGCCCGCGCGGAGGACGTCGAGCTCCCGGTCGGTGAGCGGACTCCGCTCGTCGCTCAGCGCGTCGGCTGCGATCTCGGGGTCGACGTAGCGGCGGCCGGAGGCGACCTCGCGGATCACCGCGGCCACGTCATCCGCGGGTCGGGATTTCGGGAGGAAGCCGTTCACTCCCGCGCGGAGCGCGCGCCGCAGCACGCCGGGCCGCGCGTGGCGGGTGACGATGACGCAACGCGACGGCACGCGCCGCAGGATCCGTGCCGCGGTGTCGATGCCGTCCAGGCCGGGCATCTCGAGGTCGAGGAGGCAGACGTCGGGCCGCAGCCGTTCGGCCTCGGCGAGCGCCGTCTCGCCGTCGCGGCATTCGGCCACGACCTCGAGGTCGTCCTCCAGGCGCAGGAGCGCGGCGAGCGCCGTGCGGATCATGTCTTCGTCGTCGGCGATGAGTACGCGGATCACGCGGCGACCTCCTGGGGCACGCGGACGGTGAGGCGGAAACGATCGTCGAGGCGGGTGGCATCCATGTCGCCGCCCAGCGCTCCGACCCGCTCGGCGATTCCGGAGAGGCCGGCGCCGTCGCTCACCGGGGTCGTGGCGACCCGGGAGTCGTTCTCGACGACCAGCACCCATGCCCCCTCCTGTCGGACGAGCGAGAGGGATGCCGACACCCCGCCGCCGTGTTTGAGCACATTGGTCGTCGACTCGCGCACCACCGGTCCGAGCACGTCCGCCGGCGCACGGTCCGCGGTCGCGTCGACGTTCAGGTCGACGGTGAGGCCGGCGGCACGCAGAAGGTCGGCGGCGTTGGCGAGTTCGTCCGGGAGGGGCACGCCCCGGAAGCGGGCCGCGAGATCGCGGGTCCCGCGACGGGCGTCGTCGACGCTGGCGCGGGCGGCGCGCACCTGGTCTCCGGCGGCTTCGGGATCGCGCGCCATCATCTTCTCGCCCAGTTCGAGCTGCAGCGCGATCACCTGCAGATGGTGGCCCTGCAGGTCGTGGAGGTCGCCCGCGAGCCGCAGCCGCTCCTGGGCCGCGGCGAGGCGACCTTCGGCACGGCGCGCACGATCGAGTTCGCAGACGATGTCCCACCACCACAGCGAGGTCGCCGTCAGCGGGGGCAGGAGCGCCACGAAGAACGGCAGTGCGAAGACCTGGGCGTAGCCCTCGGGCTGCAGGCGCGTGACCTCGATCAGCCACACCGCCACGATCACCACGATCGACAGCACGGCCAGGCGCACCCGCACGCCCGCGCGCCACCGCACCAGGCACAGGGTCTGCGCGGCGAACCCCACGCCGAGCAGGAGCGACCCGGTCGACATCCCCATCGCCGCGGCTGCCACGATCCCCGACACGACGAGCGGCCACATCGGCCGTCGAGCGGTGACATCGGCGTCGTCGAGCGGCTCGCGGCGGTAGCGCACGAGCAGGAGCACCGCGGATGCCAGCGACCCGGCGACGCCGAGCAGATTCAGTACGAGGGCCGTCGGGGCTCCCTCGGCGAACACCCCGATCGTCCAGGTGACGGCCGCGAACGCGTGGAGGAAGAGGATCGACGACGCGGTGTACCACCACGTGACGCTCACGTCACGGGCGTAGGCGGCGGTCGGGGTGATCACCCGGGCCACTGTACGTGCGTGACATCCGTCATGGGTGGCGCCCCGGCCCCTCGGGCGCCGCCACCCCTGACCGATGTCATGCGGGGTCGTGACGCCGCGACACTGTCGCCGACCGGCAGAGGCGGATGCGATGGAAGCATGTCCTCCCCCACCACCCGAGCGCCGCGCTGGCGCCGCCCATTCGCACTGATCCGCGAGAACCGTCGTACCTACGCGATCATCACCGGCTCCACCTACGGGCTGTTCGCCATCGGTTTCGTGATCGGTCTGCTCTTCCCCGCGCTCCCCGCCGCGCGCGCCGCCACGCTCGCCACCGACGGGACGGGCGACCTCGTCGGCGCGGTCGCCGCGTCGGCTCCGCTGTTCGCCCTCGTGATCCTGGCCGTGAACGTGCTGCGGCTTAGCCTTCTGACGATCGTCGTCCCGTCGCTGATCGTGCCGTTCGCCGGGCTCGCGTTCTTCGCGTACTGGCTGGTCGAGACCGGCATCACGCTCGTGCCGTCGACCCCGCTCACGTGGGTGGCGATGATCCCCCACTCCCTCACCGTGCTCATCGAGCTCCAGGCGTACGCACTGGTGGCGCTCGGCGCGTTCCTCCTCGGACGCGCCTGGCTCCGCCCCGCGCAGGTCGGGGCGCCGACCCGCCGCGCCGGATACCTGCGGGGCCTCAAGAGTCTCGGCATCCTGTCGATCCCCGCGTTCGTCCTGCTGGTGATCGGGGCCGTGTGGGAGGCCTACTCCCTGCGCTACCTGGTCTTCCCGCTGAGCGAGGTGCTGCTGTGACGGCCCGTCGCCCCCGTTCCCTGCGGGCGCGGCTCGCCGAGCGACGGGCGCGCGCCGGCGACGGTCGGCCCCTCGCCCCGTTCCGCTGGTGGCAGGTGTTGAGCCGGTCGCAGCTCTCCCTGCGAATTCCGGATGCCACCGGCCGGACGATCGAGTACACGGTCGACGTGCATCAGCTCGGCGACCGCGACGACGGCGACGTGCGCGCACGCCTGTATCGCGACGGGGCGCTCGCCGCCGTATCGCGTCTGCCCGCCCGGTTCTCCGTGCCCGGCGGGCACATCGAGGTGGCGGTGGGAGGGTACGGCCTCCGCCGGTGCCATTTCGTCTCGGATGCCGGCGACGAGCGCCAGCTCGTCCCCCACCCCCGCTCCGCGGAGGGACGCCGGGCGGCGTTCGATCGGGATCACCGCGGGGCGAGTCGGCTCATCGGCATCCTGTCGACGGCGATCGTCGTCGCGGGCGCGTGCCTCGCGGTTCCGCAGCTGATCGACACCGTCTCGCACATCCCGCCGATCGCCGAGAGCATCGGCACCTTCACGTGGCCGCTGCATCTCCCGCCCGCGGTGAACCTGGCCGTCACGCTCATCGTCGTCGCCGCGAGCATCGAGCGGGCGTCCCGGTTCCGGGCGTCGTGGCTGGACGACCTGGCGAGCTGACCGTCACGTCCGTGACATTCGTCACGGGAGTCGGCCCGCATCCTCCCGAGCGGCAGTGACACCGCGGCACTGCCGCCGCCGGGCCCCGGCCCGTGGAATGGAATCACCGCGGAAATCCCGCGGACTCATCCCCCCAGGAGACCTCATGTCGAACCCCCTCACGGATCTCGTCCTCGGCTTCCAGGGCCTCGTCGCCGACGTGCCCACGCTCGTGCAACCGCTCATCGTCGCCGCCGCCGGAGCGGTGCCGTTCATCGAGGGCGAGGGTGCCGCCGCGATCGGCATCATCGGCGGCATCCACCCCCTCGTCGCCGTCCTCGCGGCCGCCATCGGCAACCTGCTGTGCGTGGCGATCGTGGTGCTCGTGACATCGCGCGTCCGCGCGGCCGTCACGACGCGTCGCGGCGCGCCCGCCAAGACGCAGACAGCGCGACGCGAGAAGTTCGAAAAGGCCTACCACCGGTACGGCACCCCCGGCGTGAGCCTGCTGGGTCCCCTGCTGCTGCCGACGCAGTTCACCGCCGCGGCGCTCACGTCCACGGGAGTGCCGCCCCTGCGCGTGATCGCCTGGCAGGCGGCCGCCATCGCCCTGTGGACGACGGGCGTCACGCTGATCGCGCTGGGGCTCATCCGCCTCGCGGCGTGAGGGGCGTGGGTGCGGGCAAGTACCGGCACCCACCTGTCAGACTCGACAGGTTCGGCAGTGAGCGAGGGAGAAGGCGCGATGGAGATCGAACCCGGCATCTACGAGCACTTCAAGGGCCAGCGGTACGAGGTGTTCGGAATCGCGCGGCACTCGGAGACCGAGGAGGTCTTCGTGTCGTACCGGAAGCTCTACGACGACTACTCGCACTGGGTGCGGCCGGTGGCGATGTTCCTGGGGAACGTCGAGCGGGACGGGTATTCGGGGCCGCGGTTCCGGCGGGTCGTGTAAGGGCGGGTCCGCCTCACCGGCTGATCGCGGAATTCGGAAAGCGCACGCCGAAACCGAACGCGCAATCGGCCTGAACTACCAGCGGAGCGCGTCCCACGCGATCTTGCTGTGATTCCGCTATGGTCACCACATATTCGTCACTGTGGGGGGGACCAATGGAGTTTCACGACCGCATCGCCGCGCTCGCGACAAAGGTAGGCGATCAAGCCTCGGCGATCGGCACGGAGGAAGCGACGAAGAACGCCTTCGTCCATGCCGTTCATCTCGACGATCCTGGGATACCACGGGTTCGACCCGCTCGAGGTCGTCCCGGAGTTCACCGCGGACGTCGGCATCAAGAAGGGCGAGAAGGTCAACTACGCCATTATGCGCGACGGCGAGGCCCAGATCCTCATCGCGTGCAAGGCCTCCACAGGCGCCCCCAAGACCGAGCACGCGTCCCAGCTCTTCCGCTATTTCTCGACAACGAACGCCCGGATCGCTGCACCCACCAACGGCGTTATCTGGCAGTTCTTCACCGACCTCGACGCACCGGTCAAGATGGATGCCAAGCCGCTCCTCGTTCTGGATCTGCTCGACGTTGACGACACGCTGATCCCCGAGGTCCAGAAGCCGAGTAGGGACAGCTTCGATCTCGAGTCGATCATCAGCGCCGCCGAAGAGCTGAAGTACGTGGGTGCGTTCAAGCGCGAGATCGCCGGCCAGTTCCGCGGGTCGAGCGACGAGTGGATCAAGTTCTTCACCCAGCGTGTGTACGAGGGCTCGCACGCAGCGCGAGTCCGCGAGCAGTTCACGGCAGTCGTCGGCAAGGCATCCCGCCAGTTCCTCACGGAGAGCGTGAACGACCGACTGAAGACCGCCTTGGGCGCCGGGGCGGGGATCGCCCTCCCGACCGCGGAGCCCGCCGCCGTCTCGAGCGAGCCGGTCGCGCAGGAGGATCTGAATCGCGACACCAAGATCGAGACGACGCTCGAAGAACTTGGGGGCTACCAGATCGTGAAGGCCATCGCCTGCGGCGAAACCAAGCCGCAGCGAATCACCCACCGCGACGCGAAGAGCTACTTCGCCGTGCTCCTCGACGACAACGACCGCAAGCCGTTCGCGCGCCTGCACTTCAACGGCCGCCAGAGGTACCTCCGGCTGCTCGACGAGCAGAAGAGCGAGACGCGGCACCCGATCGACGAACTTGACGAGATTCGCCAGTACGCGGATGCCATTCGCGAGGCGGTCGTTCGACACCAATGAAGCCAACGCCCTGATGCCCCCTCGCCCCAGAACGAGTGCAGCTTGTCGGTGAACGCTCCTACGGCAACGGGAATTTGGCCCGCAGTGAAGACCGGTGCCGACCGAATGGCGTACTGAGAGACCTATCGCAGCAACGCATGCAGCTTCTAGAGAACGTGCGGGCAAACCGACGATGTCGCATCACGACCTCAACCCGTCTCACCGACCGAGCCAAATCGGGATCCTAGCGCGAACAGCGACGCCAAGAGCAAGCAAGCCCGGCGTCCTCGGAGCGACGGACCGAAGCTGGAATCCGCACCAGGCGCCAGGCCGGCGGGGTGGCTTCACGGCGGGGCATGCTCGACCGAGATGGATGAAGGACTGTTTCGGCTTCCGTCGCAAGATCAGAACCCCGACAGTAGCTGTCGCCCACGAGCCGTAAGACGGCTGCGCCGACGGAAGCCGACGAAAAGTCGGAGTCCGTCGATCACGCTGCGATGCTGACACCTGCGCCGCTTCAACGCGTGCGCTCATACTGGACCGGGATACGGTACGGTGTTGCCTCGATCGCACAAACCGGGGGGTGGATGGTGTCGCAGGACCTGAGTCGGACGCCGAACTTTAATACTGAGTGGCTGGATACGCTCGGCTACTCCAGCCTAGATGCACCTCGTAAGCACGCGATCCTCCGAGCCGCCTACAACGCTTTTCAGGAGAAGGTGGGACGCGCTCTGGCAGGCAACCTGCCAGGAGAGTTGCTCGACGAATTCGACTCCATAATGAACTACCCAAGGGCCGAGATCGCCGACCGCCTCGCCGCAGAATTCCTGCAGATCCATCTTCCGAACTCCAGAGACGTGATATCCGACCTTCTAGGGCAACTCGAGTCCGAGCTCAGACAGATCCGTGCCGACTATGAGGGCGTTCGATCAACACTGCCACAAAACGCCTCGTCAGCCGATCCAGCGACCGAATACTCGAGCGAGCAGCTCACGCCATCGACAGATTTCGCCTCGGAGAGAATATCTTCGGCACCTGAGGACCAAACTTCGGGATCAAAGGAACAACAGGAGGGATCGGGCCTTTGACACAATTCAAATCTCACGAGGCGCTCGCTTCTCAGGTTCTCGACACAGTTGCCTATGTGGCGTCGCGATTCCCTAGTGACGTTGAGCATAAACGCGCAACGGAGGACTTTTCGCTCGCAATCGACAGGATCCGATCTGAAACGCACGTAGTATCCATCCTTGGAGACCGCGGCACAGGCAAGTCTACCCTGCTTGTGAGCGTTCTCGAACAGTTGCGAGAGAATAGGAAGTACATTGTTCTACCGCCGCTATCCCCCGAGCTCTTCGGCGAAACTGACACACTTCTGAATATAGTCCTCGCGGCACTGAATCAACATTGCCACAAGCTAGACGGACACGTGGACGACGTTCAGCGACTCGAGATCCTTCGACTATTACAGACGGCGAAGAGGCATTCGGCGATGAATGCTATACCTCACGAGCATCTCATGCGAGCCGCCTCATCAATCAGCGAGATAGCGAGAGAGATGCAGGATCTTGCTGGCGGCACCGACCAGATGTGGCAGGACGTACAGCGACTATTCACAACTCTTGTCTCACTTGATGGCGACGCGACTGCGATCATCATTCCTATCGACGACGCCGACATGATTAAGGCATCCGCCCAGCTGCGTTTGGTTCGACAGATTCGCCTACTCGGAGCATGCCGCAATGCCATCCCCATTGTTGCACTGAAAGACGGTGAAATCGCACGTCATTTGATCCGCGAAACTCGAAATGAGTACTATCCGGGCGCTGGATTCAAGGCCGACTTCGATGCGGGAGTGGAACGCGAAGTACACGACGCGGTAGCCCAACAATTACGGAAGACTTTTCCTCAGTGGGCAACTTATCGGATGCCCCAACCCTCCTGGCGCGAGAGCGTACATTATAGACCACGCGGGGACCACCGGGACTTTGTTGACCTGCTCGCCGCCGCGGAGCCACGCAATGCGGACAGAAGTCTGGTGGTATCGAACATGCTTCTTGATCCAACGGGGCCGCAATCGACCATTCTCGACACCGGCCAGGTGGCTCACCTGCTCCCGACGAATCTGCGCAAACTCGCACAACTATGGTCAGCCATACACCTGTCGACAGTTGAGCGGACCGGACAGCGAGAACTAGACGCATTGGCTCGTGTTCTCGAATCGCTTCAAAACGTCGTAGACCCGCCATTCGGGATCGAAACCCCACCGGTTGGCAAGTTCGAAGTATTCGAAGAACCTGGCCGAGACGAGAGGGTGCTTGCTTCCATCGATTACCGTGGGGTGTACGGCGCGGTGCGAGCAGGCGACTGGTTCGACCTCGACACCGATCGCGAAGACCCGATCGACTCCGCCAATCATGTCGTTTACGACTTTCGACCGTTTGCAGAACTGGTGCCAAGATGGAGAGTAAGCTCCTCGACCGTCAAGGACTACCTCGACACGCAAGGCGCGCTGAGCCTGCTACTTGCAATCCAAGGCGTCGTCACTAGCGATCCGCAGATTCGGGTAACCGATAACAGCCGCCTGACATACGGGGTTACATTCGACTCCATTCGATTCCTGCAAAGCATCAGGATCCAAAACCTTGCAACAGACGACGCATTTGTTAGTTTCCCGCAAAGCTTCTGCCTAATCTCTACAGTCAGGGTGATATCCAGTTGGACTCAGATCATTGATCGAGCCCGGCGCGAGCATCTAGCACTACGCGAGATACTTGCCCTCTCGATCCACGCCTCTGTTGCCATATTTGTCGACGATTCCGACGTAGATATAGAAGACCTAGCGACAGGGTACACAGAAGCGTTCGCGGCGGCGTCTGACCATGCGCACGGGATCCGCCTGCGCCGTGAATCGGGAATTCGCGTGACACTGCGAGAAAGACATTACTTGGCGTGGTTTCAGTACTGGCTACCCGCGCATTGGCACGAATCGATATTTGCACTCGAGGACATCGATGGGTTCGCTCGTCGAATCTTGTCCGTTTCCGGCGGCGAGAGCGCCGCAGAGGCGCCCGATCACATTTACATCAACCGAAGCCTGAGCACAAGATTGAAGACCCACTGCGAGGAAATTGGCACGACACAATCCGTCGAGAAGCAAGCCTGGATAGGCGGATACGAACGTATTGCCTCCGCACTCAACTTCAAGATGCCTCACGGTTGGGCCGAGCTCATTATTCCGGCATGGAGGCGAACTGTGAGTGCGCCGCGCGTGGGCGGCGCGGCGATCGCGCACAGCGTGGCACAGGCCGAACAGGCGAGCTCCCCACTCGCCCAGAATCGGGATTTTCTTGAGGAGGGTGACGCGGATCTACTAGTTGCCTACGTATCAGCGCGGCTACGAGACTGGGCACGACCTTGACTCAGCCGCTTCCTGACAGTTGTCAAACGTGACGGACGGTCCCGCCAGAGCTGGCGCGTACCTGCTATACCGGGCGTTCCATCCGCGATACCTCGGGCACGATTTGGGGGTACCCGAGGGCGAGTGGATGCGATTCAGTGACGCACCGCTCGGCTACTGGCGAGATCGAGCTCGCAAAGTCGGCGCTGTCAATGGCGACGGGATCGATCTCGCCATTGATGCGTTTATCATCGCAACTCCCGAACCTCTTCTGGGTCTGATCTCCCAGGATTACCGCCCCATACCGTCGGGACTTGAGCTGGGTGGTTTACGTAGCCTGGCTGTGGAGCTGTTTGGAAGGCGGCCGACCTATGATCAATTCGCCCCTCGTTTTGTTCAGATATCAGACAATCATCTTCACGGGGGACTTGCCTATGACAGGCGGTCGCTTCTGGCAGCGCTCGCAATGCGCAGGAAGAAAATCTCTTGGAACCGGGGAAACAGCATGCAGCGTGCCCCCCGAGAAGTGGTTCTCTCAAGCGCCATTCGATGGGCAATTTGGCTTCTCGAATGCCTGATTGAGCAAGGCTCCTGGAATTTACCGACGCTAGTTTCCGGAAATTCGGGGATGTCTGAGGCGTGGCATATGGTGATAACTGGGAAGTACTGGCCGCTAATAAATACCATGGCGAACGGAAAGGCGGTCGACGAATCATCTCTGCGAATCTTCGAGGAGCAGATATGGGAAGCAGATGCGGACCAGATCGCCGATCTAACACTCGATCGCGCGCTAGAGAAGTGGCAGAGCAGCGGGCAGCGTGCTCGCGAGATGGTCGGCGAACTCATCGACAGAATGTCGATTCTTGACTGCCGTATCGAAGCAGACGCCGAACCAGACGCCACAATACCATCGTGGCCGTACCCTTTCGCCATCAATCTCGTGCGAGCGGTCGTTGCACTCTTCGCTGAAATTCCGTCGTGGACCGGAGAGGGCTTCAACCGATTTCAATGGCACTGCGGTGCAGCATCAGTGTTGCGAAAGACCATCCTCGGCTCCGCAGAAGCACGCGGTTCAAACGAATTGGAGATCGAGGCACAGAGCGCGTCTCTCGAACACGCCCGACAGGGTTATCCACCCCCCTACGAGATGACCGGATTCGAATTAAGGAGAGAGGTAGATCCCGGTCTCGACATTCACTCCATCAGCCGCGACGTCTCCGAGGGGATAATGCGAAGGTGGGAAACTTACGAGCGTGTCGTTTCTCGAATAACCCCCGCGTCGCAATTGCGCATACCTAAAAGATTCTGCGCGCCGATATCTTTTCAGCGACCGCGAGAGGAATGGCGTGAAATCTACCCGCCGTATCCCGCGCTGACTGTCGAATCCGACACTCGCAGGTGGGGTCTTCCGTGGGAGCAGGTGCATTACGTTTCCAGCGTCATTCTTGCTCTCCAGATCGCACGCGCCGACTTCGGCGATGGGACCCTCTTCGACAGAGCCGTGGGCTCCATCGACGTCAGCGGAATCGAAATCGGCCATGCTACATGGCCCTACGTCTCGGGAATAAATTATCTGATCAGCGGCCGGATGGATTTGGCCTTCACAGCGCACGCTGGAGAGTCTTTCGAACGGAGCTCAACTGGCCTACGCACGGTGGGTCAGCTTTTCCTTGGGAGCCGCGCCCCGGATCGTATCGGGCACGCCTCCTCCCTCGATGCGCGGATGCGTCGAATGATCGTGAAGCAGCAGCTTCATACAGTGGGGAGCCCCGCCTCCTACCGTTTCGACGACTACCTCCAGGATCTTTGTTTCCTCTCTGTTGTTCATTCGTCCCTGAACGTCGGCGATCAGGGAGAACATGACTTGATTCGTCAACTGACTTCTTCCGCCGGCCTGGTCATCGAGCCGGCCGCTTGGGTGCTGGCCTTTGAGTGGATACATACAAAGGCGCCCCTCGAGTTCGCCGTGAACGCCTTGAGGAGTGGACTCCCTCTGCATGAGCGCGAATCTTCCGTGGCACTTTGGCGGAGCCTGAATATTGCTGGAAACCTCAGCGCAAAGTTGGCAGTTCAACAGTTCCTGTTCGGCGAAATTGTCGACAAGGACATGTCGGGCCGCACACCCACCGCCGCGATCAACGGCGTTCCTGCCGACCTCGAGAAGCGTCTAATCGAGTTTCTCGAAAGTTCCACCGATACGTTGGAGGAATGGGTGTTCTCTCAGATTCGCCTGCACGAGACATTGATCGAGTGCTGCCCGACATCAAACCTCGCCATCGCGGGAGTTCGAGAGTACGAGGATCATCCCGTCTGGCGATTTCTCAATATGGGCGTGAGAGTGAGCGTCAACTCAGACGACCCACTTGTCTTCGGTGGCTTCGCTGGCGAGGAGTTGGCTGCACTCAATGCCGGATACGGGTCTGACACTGGGCTTCTAGAAAATAAACTGCAACAACTTTCCACGGGCGATGGATATCACGCCGTGGTGCCGGATGTGGATAAGGATTTCCTTCACAGGATCAAAAACCTGCGTGAAGCGAGATAGATCGAACAGGTCCGGACGGCCTGTCGGACACTTCGGACGCCTCCTTCTCATCTCTGAATCTTGTCCTCGATTCAAGGGTTTGCGGGATTTCGCTTCATCCGCATGGTAGCTAATTGTTATGCGCGAGCCGACCCGACGTTAGCTAAGAATTCAAGCGCCTCAATCTGCTGCCGCCTCGACAGCGGCTGCTATGACTGCTTTGACTTGGGAAGGCGCCCGAACGGCAGCACGGTACAGCGCAGCGAGAATTTGCACACGCTTCGCCGCTTGTATTCCGACGTGAAACTTTGCCGCCGCCGTGCTTCTCGGCGACCTGCACGTTATCATGTAGCGCCCACGTAAACTCCCCCCTCCCCCGCTCCCGCCCCCGTTGAACACACCGTTACGCCGCCGCCGCACCTCACGCGGTCCCGCTTAACGCCTCCTTCCCATGCTGACGGCACACCTCGTCGTTGCGGGGCGCTGTACCTCCCTCACTGCCGGCCGGAGGACCCCCCGTGACCGGCGCAGAACCGCGCCCCGAAACCGCCACGCCGCCCGGCCTCAACGACCAACGCCGCAACTCCCGCGGTCTGAACCGGAGCAGCGTCCGCAGAACTCCGCCACCGCCCCGGCCGCTGGATCGACAACTGGAACCCCGAGAACGCCCAACAGTGGGCCGAAGAGGGCAAGGCCATCGCCGCCCGCAACCTGCGGTGGTCGGTCTTCGCCGAGTTCCACGGGTTCGTCGTTTGGCAGCTGTGGTCGGTCGGTCGTGGTCGTGTCGCTGCCCGCGGCCGGCTTTCAGCTGTCGGCGGGCGAGATCTTCTGGCTCATCTCCATGCCGAGCCTCGTCGGGGCGACGCTGCGGATCCCCTACACGTTCATGGTTCCGCGCTTCGGCGGCTGTAACTGGACCTTCGGCGGACTCCTCCTGATCGCCAATCTCTCCGACTTCGGCGGCGCCTAGGTCGCGAGCTCGATGGCGAACATCACGCTCTTCTACCCCGCCGCGCAAAAGGGTTACGCCCTCGGACTCAACGCCGCCGGCGGCAACCTCGGCGCCTCGGTCGCGCAGTTCCTCGTCCCGATCGCCATCACGGTCGGCGCCGCCGCGACCCTGAACTTGCCGCTCGCAGGCCTCATCTGGGTGCCGCTGATCCTCGTCGCCATGGCGGGCGCGTACTTCCGCATGGACAACTTCTGGGCCGCGAGGGCCGACATCGCGGCATCCCTCGCCGCTCTGAAAGAGCCACACCTGTGGATCCTCGCCGTCCTCCACATCGGCACCTTCGGCTCGTCATCGGCTTCGCGGGTGTCTTCCCGAAGCTGCTGGCCGAAACGTTCCCCGACTTCACGGGCTTCACCGTCGGCACGGCCACGGTGACCTCGCATTCCTCGGCGCCCTCGCCGGATCGCTCGCCCGCCCCTACGGCGACAAGCTCGCCGACCGTTTCGGCGGCACCCGCATCACGATCGGCGCGTTCACGGCGATGGGGCTCGCCATCCTGACCGTCATCCGGCACCATCACGGCTGCTTCACCTCACAGCTACTCGACCTGTCGAGAACGCCGTTCACCAGGACGACCCGGGCCGAACTCCTGAGCTTCTGATCGAAACCCGTCCGGTGGCGCCGCCCCCGCATCCGAACGTCGGATCCTCAGGAGTTTCGCTCATCCGCGGCCGACAACAGTCGGACACAACCGGCCAGGTATTCCGGGCTCCGTACCTATGCGGCTGCGGCCGGACTGAGGCACCGTTCCGATCGGACGTCGCGAGTACCTTCCGCAGCCCGGCACGCTCAGTCCACCCCGCACCCCGCCACCGCCGTAGGCTTCCCGTCATGACCGACGTCCCCGCCCCTCCCGGCCGCACCGCCGTGGTCGCCGCCGCGATCGCGCTCTTCGCCGAGCGCGGCTACGACCAGACCTCGGTCGAGCAGATCGCGCAGGCCGCGGGAGTGTCGCGGTCGACCTTCTTCCGGCAGTTCGGCGGCAAGGAAGACGTCGTGTTCGCCGACCACGAGGTGCTTCTCACCGAGACCCGTACTTTCCTCTCGCAGCCGCATCCTGACCCGTGGGCTGCCGTGTGCGACGCGTCGATGCGCGTGTTCCGCCACTTCGCCGCCGACCCCGAGCTCGCCCGCCGCCGCTACGCGATCGTGCGCGAGGTCCCGGTGCTGCGCGATCGCGAGATCGTGACGGTGTTCCGCTACGAGCGACTCTTCGACGAGTACCTCCGCGAAGCACTTCCCGGACTCGACCCCCTGGATGCCGTCGGCTTCGCCGCCCTGGTCACCGCCGTGCACAACCACGTGCTGCGCCGGCTCATGCGCGGCGCGCGGGTGCCGGCATCCACTCTCCGCCGCGCCCTGGACGACGTGCTCCGCCGGTACGGTGTCCACCCCGACGGCGACGTCGCCGCGGGCGACGACCTCATCGTCGCGGCGTTCCCTCGCCGCATGCCCGCCGCCGAGGTCACACGCCGCCTGCGCGCGAGCCTCCCGCACTAGGGCGTTCTGCCTTCGGTCGAGTGTCCAAGACACGCCGTTGCGCACCAACGCCATACGGCGTGTCTTGGACACTCGACTTGTAGAACCCCACATGACACCCAGTACCACCATGCGCGATACTGAGTACATGAGCACCGACGCCCAGCCCCGCACGCTCCCCGGCGAGCGCATCGCCTCGTACGACCTCCTCGGTCGCCGCGACACCGACTACTACGCGGTGTTCGCCGACATCCCCGACGCCGACCGCGACGCGTGGGACCGCGCGAAGACGTTCATCGACGAGGTCGGCACCCGTATGCAGGCCGAGTGGGATGCCGCGACCTACCCGATCGAGCTGCTCCGACGCATGGGTGAGCTGGAGCTGTTCACCGACGGCATCGAGCACCCCGACCTCCCGGCATCCTCTCCCCTCGCCGCCGGCCTGGTGAACATGGAGGTCTCACGAGGTGATGGCTCGCTCGCCACGGCCCTCGCGGTGCAGGGCGGACTCGCGCTGCGGACGCTGGCGATGTTCGGCTCCCCCGAGCAGCAGGCGCGCTGGCTGAAGCCGCTCGCCGACGGCACGGTGCTCGGCGCGTTCGCGCTGACCGAGCCCGATCACGGCTCCGACTCGGTCTCGCTCGAGACCACCGCGACCCGCACCGACGACGGCTGGTCGCTGTCGGGCAAAAAGAAGTGGATCGGCAACGGCGCGTCCGGCGGCATCACGTTCGTGTGGGCGCGCATGGATGCCGAGGGCGACGACGACCACGGCAAGGTCCGCTGCTTCCTCGTCGAGCAGGACACCCCGGGCTACACGGGCACCGTTATCACGGGCAAGGTGTCGCTGCGCGGCATCCATCAGGCCCACATCGCGCTCGACGACGTCCGTCTCCCCGCGGATGCCGTGCTGCCGGGCACCCACACCTTCAAAGACGCGTCGGCGGTGCTGTACGCCACGCGCTCGGGCGTCGCATGGTCGGCGCTGGGCCACGCGACCGCCTGCTACGAGGCCGCGCGGACATATGCCACCGAGCGCATGCAGTTCGGCAAGCCCCTCGCGAAGTTCCAGATGGTGCAGGAACGCCTCGCGCAGATGCTCGACGAGCTCACCGCGATGCAGCTGTTCTGCCGCCGCCTCGCCGACCTCGAGACCTCCGGCGGACTCCGCCCCACGCAGGCGTCGCTCGCGAAGTACCACAACACCCGCGCCGCGCGTCGGGTGGCGGCGATCGCACGCGACCTGCTCGGCGGCAACGGCATCCTGCTCGAGAACGGCGTCATGCAGCACATGGCCGACATCGAGGCGATCCACACGTACGAGGGCACCGAGAGCGTGCAGGCACTCCTCCTCGGCCGCGACATCACCGGGATGAGCGCTTTCGCCTGACCCCGGATGCCACGACCCCGGCGCCTAATCCGCGCCGGGGTCGCGCGCAAGCGGCGTGGCCATGTCGGGGGCGTTCGCTACCTTCTGAGCATGGGCCTGTTCTCTCGCCACCCCGCCGCTCGTGACGTCGCGACCACCGTCGCTCAGACGGTGCAGGCGCCACCTCGCAGCCTCTGGGCCGACGGTTTCGGTCGCCTCGCCATCCGCGCCGTGCAGATCATCGTCGTGGCGATCCTGGTCGCCGGTCTCATCTGGGGCATCCAGCAGCTCACGCTCGTGATCATCCCGCTGATCCTCGCGCTGATCTTCGCGTCGGCGTTCGGTCCCGTGACCATGTGGATGCGCCGCAAGGGCGTCCCGGCGGTGCTCGCCACCCTCCTCACTCTGCTCGCGGTGGTCGTCGTCCTGGGTGTCCTCGGCTGGCTCGTCGTCAGCGCCGTCATCGACCAGTGGGACACGCTCAGCTCGCAGGCCGTCGCCGGCTTCCAGCAGGCGCAGGACTGGTATCACACGCTCCCGTTCGCGATCTCGCAGGACCAGGTCAACCAGGCCGTCAGCGCCATCGGCGACTTCGTGACGAGCGCGCAGTTCGGCAACGGTGCGCTCGCGGGCGTCAGCGCGGTCGCCTCGTTCGTGACCGGGTTCGTGCTCATGGTCGTCATCCTGTTCTTCTTCCTCAAGGACGGCCCGCGCATGTGGGAATTCGTCCTGCGCCCGTTCCACGGCAGCGACTACGACCGCGCCCGCCGCATCGGCGACAAGACGGTCACGGTGCTCGGGTCGTACATCCGTGGAACGGCGTCGGTCGCCGCGGTGGACGCCGTGGGCATCGGCATCGGCCTCCTGATCCTTCAGGTGCCGCTCGCCCTGCCGCTCGCGGTGCTCGTCTTCCTCCTCGCCTTCATCCCCATCGTCGGGGCGGTGACCGCCGGCATCCTCGCAGCCCTCGTCGCCCTCGTGACCAACGGGTGGGTCGTCGCCCTGATCGTCGTCGGCATCGTCGTTCTCGTGAACCAGCTCGAGGGCAACTTCCTGCAGCCCGTCCTGATGGGCCGCTCCATGAAGCTGCACTCGTTCGTCGTCCTGGTCGTCCTCGCCGGCGGAACGGCGATCGGCGGCATCCTCGGCACTCTGCTCGCCGTCCCGCTCACCGCCGTGGCGTGGGGCATCATCACCGTCTGGAACGGTCCCGATCAGCCGGCCGAGTGGGCCCGACGCAAGAAGCGCCGGAACCCGGTGCCCCTCGCCGGGAACGAGAGCGAAGGCTGACCCATGCCGTACGACATCCCCGCGCCGATGCTCGCGAAGGCCGTGCCCGCCGTGCCTGAACCGGGCAAGGTCGCGGGCGGGCTGTCGTACGAGCCGAAATGGGACGGATTCCGCGCGCTCGTGTCGTGGGACGGCACCGACGTCGAGATCGGCAGCCGCGGCGCGAAGCCCCTCACCCGCTACTTCCCCGAACTCGTCGAGGCGTTCGCTCGACTGCTGCCCGAGCCGTGCCTCCTCGACGGCGAGGTCGTCGTGGCCCGCGGCGAGTCCGGCGCACAGCGCCTCGACTGGGAGGCGCTGTCGCAGCGGATCCATCCCGCCGCCTCACGCGTGAAGCTCCTGTCCGAGGAGACCCCGGCCATGTTCATCGCGTTCGACCTGCTCGCCCGCGGCGACCGCGACCTGCAGGACGCGCCGTTCGCCGAACGCCGGGCGCAGCTCGTCGACCTCCTCGGGTCGGTGCCGCACCCGGTGCACGTCACCCGCACCACCGACGATCCCGACCTCGCGCGCCGCTGGCTCGCCGAGTTCGAGGGCGCCGGACTCGACGGGGTCGTCGCGAAGCCGCTCGCGCAGCCGTACGCGCCGAACAAGCGCACGATGTTCAAGATCAAGCACGCCCGCACGGCCGACGTCGTCGCGCTCGGATACCGCATCCACAAGTCGGGTCAGGGCGTCGGGTCGCTGCTCGTCGGCCTTCATGACGAGACGGGCCGACTGCACGGGGTGGGCGGCGTCTCCGCGTGGACCGACAAGCGCCGCCTCGAACTCATCGACGAACTCGCGCCCCTCGTCGAGCGGGATGCCGAGGGAGAAGCGGTCGTGGGCGAGACCGACCGCTCGCGGTTCTCGGCATCCAAGGACGTGTCATTCGTCCGGCTGCGCCCGGAGCGCGTGCTCGAGGTGCGCTACGACCAGCTCGAGGGCATGCGCTTCCGCCACACCGTCCAGTTCGAGCGCTGGCGTCCCGACCGCGACGCGACATCGTGCACATTCGAGCAGCTCGAGACCGTCGGCGCCTACGACCTGGGCGACGTCCTGGACTGACGGCCAGCGGTTCCCGGAGCCACCGCGCCTGCCGGGCGCATCCAGAACAGGCGCCGCACCCAGAACAGGCCCGATTCCGCCACGATCAGCCTGTGGCCGCGACATCCCCTGTTCTCGGCACGCCCCGCCGCCCACGCCGCACCGCGGCGCTCCGACCCGGCAGCGCTGCGCCCTACTCCGCGGGAGCTTTCGCCCGCGAGGGCTGCACGCGCGGCGGCTCCCCCGGCATCTTCGGGAACTCCGGCGGGAACGGCAGCTCGCCGAGCCCGGCGTCGAGATCGCGCTGCCACCATTCGAGCAACGTGTCGATGCGGCCGGGCGCGGTGCCGAAGTCCTTCCACGGATCGCCGATGGATGCCAGCCGCTCCGGCACCGAGCGGACCGTGAAGGCCCCGGGGTCGACGGCATCCAGTTCGTCCCAGGTCACCGGCGTCGACACCGTCGCGGTGGGGAGCGCTCGCGGCGAATAGGCCCCCGCCATCGTCCGGTCGCGGTTGGCCTGGTTGAAGTCGACGAAGATCCGCTCGCCGCGCTCCTCCTTCCACCAGTTCGTGGTGACGGCATCCGGCATCCGTCGCTCCAACTCGCGAGCCGCGGCGATGACGGCGTGCCGCACGTCGAGGAACTCGTGCGTCGGCTCGATGGGGCAGAACACGTGCAGGCCGCGGTTGCCGCTCGTCTTCGCCCACGCCTCGAGTCCGGCCTCGCGCAGCACGGTCCGCAGCTCGTGCGCGGCGACGACCGCTTCGGCGAACCCTGTGCCGGGTTGGGGGTCGAGATCGATGCGGAGCTCCACGGGGTGGTCGGGGTCGCTCGCGAGCGACGCCCACGGGTGGAACACGATCGTGTTCATCTGCGCGGCCCACACCGCCGTCCCGATCTCGGTGAGGACGAGTTGCGGATGCCGCCGTCCGCTGTTGTACGTCACGGTCACGGCCTCGACGAACGACGGGGCCCCCTTCGGCGGATTCTTCGAGAAGAAGCTCTCGCCGCCGACGCCGTCCGGGAACCGCTCCAGCGACACCGGACGGTCGCCGTTCGCGGCCAGGAACGGCTCGGCGACGGCGATGAAGTACTCCGCAAGCTCGCGCTTGGTGATCCCCTCCTCCGGCCACAGCACGCGGTCGGGGTTGGACACCCCGATCTCGCGGTCGCCGTCGGGGCCGGGCACGGTGAGCGTGATGCGCGGGGATGCCATGCCCCGACGCTAACGGCCCGCGCGCGTCGTGTCTGCCCCGTTGCCGATCGCGTGAGTCGCCAGGATGTGTCGCTTCGAACGGCGCGGAAGCGACACATCCTGGCGACTCACGCTGGTGATCCGGGGCCGGATCAGCCGCAGTCGGCCGTGCCGAGCTGACGGCACGCCTCGGCCAGGGCCGCGCGCGACTCCGTGCGATCCGGCTGCAGCTCCAGCACCCGCTCGAACGCATCCCGCGCCGCCGAGGCATCGCCGGCCGCCAGTTCCGCCAGTCCGGACTCGTGCCAGATCCGCGGGTTCGCGGGCGACAGCACCCGCGCCTCGTGCAGGTGTTCTCGAGCGACGAGCAGTTCGCCCCGCTGCAGTGCGACCATGCCCGCAGCCTCGCGAGCAGCGGCCGAACGCGGCAGCCGTGCGGCCGCCTCCGCGCTCCACCGGCTCGCGCTGTCGCCGGCACCCGCCATCCCCTGCTGCAGCGCCCCGCCGGTGATCTGCGCGGCCGTCAGAGGGATGTCGGCATCCCACGATCGAAGTGCCGCGGCAGCGCCGAAGGCCGCGTCGGCCGCAACGGTATCGCCCCTCATCGCCGAGGAGACCCCGGTGAGGAGGAACCCGTCGGCCGCGGTCCACAGCGTCAGGGCGACGAGCCACGTCGCCACGGCGGCCGTCCCGAGCACTCGGAGGCCCCGCAATGAGCGCGACCACGGCTCGCGCGCGAGGACGACGCCCGCGACGACCGCAAGCGGGAGAAGGGTCTTGGGCGACGTGGGGCTCATCAACAGCGCGATCCCCGCGCCGGCGAGGACGGTCAGCGCCCCCAGCACCGCGTCCCGGCGAGGCCCCTCGGCTGCGCGCAGGGCGCGCACCCCCGCGATGGAGACGGCGATGCCGACGAGCAGCACGAGCGCCATCCCCGGTACCCCCGCGACCACTCCGGACTGCAGCAGGAGGTTGTGCGGGGAGTCCAGCACATGATCCGGCGTGACCGTCGAATACCAGGTGTCGTCGAAGTGGGCGGGGATGGCATCCATGTAGCCGTTCATGCCCACCCCCGTCCACGGATGCGCCTGCACCAGTTCGAGGGCGTCTCGCCAGATCACGAGCCGGTCTCCGACGGTCTTGCGAGCGAAGCCGTCGACCCCGAACACGCGTTCCCGTGTGAAGGGAAGCGCGACGACGAGCCCAGCCACCGCGGCGACGCCGACCGTCACCCACCCGAGCGCCACGGCCCGGCGGGGCGCGCTCCACACGCTTCGCACGGCGATCACGATCACCACCACCGCGAGACCCAGGAGTGCAGCGCGGGAGGCGGAGGTCACCACCGCGACGACGCCGGCGGCGCCGCCCACGACCGCCCACCACGACGTTCGACGCGTCCGCAACCACACCCCGAGGGCGTTGTGAAGAAGCCACGCGGCGAAGATCAGCCCGAGGATGCCCTGGTCGGTGGCATTCCCGGCGACGGAACCCGGCCGCTCGAGGTCGGTCTCGATCGGACGCCAGCCGATCGTCTCCAGGACGGCGACTCCGGCCAGCAGGCAGGAAGCGGTCGCCAGGGTGCGCACGGTCACGAGGTGAGAGGCCACCGGCGCACGTGGCCCGAGGAGACGGGCTCCCGCCCACACCGCCGCGACGAGGACCGCCGCCTCGACGAACCCCTCGTATCGCGGCGCGCGCCCCAGCAGCTGCGCCAGAGGCGCATCGCCGAACAGCGCCCGCACCGCCAGTGTGGCCGCGACGACGGCGGCCGCCACCGACCACCAGCCCGGCAGTCTCCCGGCCGGTCGGACCCAGACCGCGCACCCCCCGGCGACGACGGCGGCGAGGAGCGTCGGCCAGCCCCAGCGGTGGTAGACGCCGGGAAGCACGAGGATCGGCGCGGTCCAGAGCAGGATCAGCGCCGCCGCGGCCAGACGGCCGCGCGCCGCGTCCGACCCACTCAGAAGAGGGGCCGGCCGCGGCGCGGGACGGGGCGGGGCTTTTCGCCCCGCCCTCGTGGACGTCACGTGCGGCGTCGAGCCGGACGGCGCAGGAGCAGACCACCCCCGACGACGAACAGGATGCCGACGACCGCCAGCGCGGTCGGCACCGTGGTACCCGTGACCGCGAGCGCCCGCGGGGCCGGGGTGCTCACCGACGCGCCGCCCCCACCGGTGGAGGACGGGGATCCGACGGTGATCGGCGCCTGGGCCACCCGGCCGCTCTTCTCCCCGATCCCGAACACGGCATGGTCACCGGGAACCGTGCTCAGCGGCACCGTGGTGGGCAACCGGAAGTTCCCCTCGGCATCCGCCACGGCCGTGCCGAGCTGACTGACGACCGAGTGAAGCTCCACGCGCACCGTTTCGCCGGGCTCGTAGCCGGTTCCCGTCACGACGATCGCGCCACCGGGCAGAGCCGACGAGGAGTCGAGAGAGATGGATGCCGAGATCGTCCCGGCGTTCGCCTCCGCGCTGACGGAGGTGTAGCCGGGCTTGCTGCCGACGATCGTCACCGTCAGCTGACTGCCCACCTGGTCCGTCGTGGGCGTGTAGGTCGAATCCGTCGCACCCTCGATCGGCTGGCCGTCCACCGACCACTGGTAAGCGAACTCGACCGGTTCCGGTCCCCAGGCACCCGGGTCCACCGTGATCGGCACGCCGCTCAGCGCCGGTCCCGACAGCACCGGCGTGCCCGGCTGCACCACACCCGGAGCGATCGGACCGACCGGGTCGGACACCGCAGTGGCATCCGTGTACCCGGGGAGCGAAGCGGTCACCTCGACCTGGATCGTTGCACCGAGGAGGGCCGCGTCGGGCTGGAAGGTCTGCCCGGTCGCCCCCTCGATGAGCTTGCCGTCGCTGAGCCACTGGTAGCCGAGGGTGACGCCGGCGGGCGTCCAGCCGCCGCTCTGCGCGGTGAGCGTCGCGCCGACCTTCGGGTCGCCGACCACGGTCGCGGATCCCCCGGCGATCACGCCCGGCTCGACAGGTCCCGCCGTCGCGGTCGCGGTCGCGGGGTTGTAGCCGCTCTTGGAACCGCGCACGGTGACGGTGACGGTCTTCCCGACGGCATCGGGGCCGGGCGTGAACCGCGGGCCGTCCGCACCCGCGACGACGGTGTCGCCCACCGACCAGCTGTAGGTCAGGCTGACCGGCTGCGGGCCCCACGTGCCGGGGGATGCCGTCAGTTCCGTTCCGACACGGGGTTCACCGTCGATGCGAGGAGTTCCGACCTGGAGATCCAGAAGTGGGACCGCAACGATCGGGCCGACCGCGGGACTCGTGGCGGAGGCCGTCGTGTACCCCGGCTTGCTGCCGGTGACCTTCACCGCGACGAGCTTCCCCACTTCATCGTCGCCGGGGACGAAGGTGGAGCCCGTCGCGCCCGGCACGATCGCGCCGTCCGCGGTCCACTGGTAGGCGAGGGCCACGTCCGACGGCGTCCACGCGCCCGGATCGGCGGTGAGCTCCGACCCGGCGGTCGGAGTGCCCGATATCGACGGCGCCCCGGGGGTGATGAGAGCCGTGGCGACGACGGCCGACTCGGGGCTCACCACCGTGACGGTGTCGTATCCGGGGCGCGAGCCGGTCACCGCGACGGTGAGCTTCGTCCCTGCCTGAGCCGCGGTCGGCGTGAAGATGGTGTCGGTGGCGCCGTCGATGTCGACACCGTTCGCGCGCCACTGGTAGGCGAGCTGGATCGGCTGCGGACCCCATGTGCCGGGGTTCGCGGTGACCGGGATGCCGACACGGGGAGTCCCCTCGATGGTCGGCGCCCCGGGGCTGATGGCGTCCACCGCGCACCCCTCGGACTTCAGCCGCAGCGTGGCATCGATCCCGGGCGTGTTCCTTCCCGCGGCGACCTCGAAACGGTCTGCCTGTCCGAGGCTGGTCTTCGCATCCCAGTACTGCGGGCAGTAGGGATAGTCGACACCGTCGTCGCCGAAGGCGGCATCCGGGTCGGAGAAGCCGACGGTGTAGGTGCCTTCCGGCAGGCCGTAGCTGGCGTCACTCATCCGGAACCCCAGGCTGTAACGGCCCCACCCCGAGACCGCGAGCGTCTGGTCCCAGGTGGCGCCGTTCCACCGGTACGCCGTGATCAGCGTGTTCTTCAGCGGGGCCGTGCCACCTTCCGCCCCCACGTCGCCGGACGCCGTGCCGTGACCGCGTAGCGCGATGTCGATGCCGCGGACGTCGGCGCCCCGGACGGGGACGGGTGTCGCACCCGAGTAGGTCGGGGAGTCATCGTAGTAACCGTCGTAGTACACATCCATCCAGCTCGGATCGGCGTCGTTCCTGCCGTATGAGGTGGACGAGACCGTGTAGTCCCCGTCCGCGAGTCCGGTCGCGGTATAGCGCCCGTCCTTGTCGATCGTCGCGTAGCCCTGTCGCCACCACAACGTGACCGACCGCCCGTTCCACTCGATTGGAGCGGAGAGGAGATTGACCTGTGCCCAGGACCCCGGGGCACCCGTAACCACTCCCGTGATGCTGTGGCCCGCAGAAAGTGCGAAGTCGATCCCGGTGACGGCCTTCCCCGACTCGACGGTGATGACCTTGGCGTCACGCGGATCGAAGACGCCCGGATAGAGAGTGGGCGCCTCGGAGTCGCCGACAGGGGCGGCATCCAGGAAGTACGTGCCCGGAGCGACACGGTCGATCGTGAACGCGCCGCTGGCCTTTCGCCACGATCCGGCGTACTGGAGATCGTCGGTGCGCAGAAGGCGGAAATCGATGTCACCGCCGCCGGCCGACGTGACGTGTCCGCTCACGCTCCCGGGCTTCTGCAGCACGACCTCCGAGGTGGTGTTTCCCGTCACCTCCAGCGACGAGGAGACACCGGCGAGGTCACCACTGGACGGATAGACGCGGAATCCGTACGGACCTGCCACCACACTGGTGAGGGACGCGTTTCCGGACGCGTCGGTCTGGCCCCAGTAGTAGTGCGAGTCGCCCGCCAGTTCCACGTACGCGCCCTGCTGCGCGACGCCGCGTTCATCGGTGACATGCACCGTCACTGTGTAGGTGGCCTCCGCCGCTCCTGCCCTCAGAGTGGCCGCCCCAGCGGACGGTGCGACCTCCGGAGCGTCGTCTGCCGGGGAGGGGCTCGCCGTCGGTGCCGTCACCGGCGCGCCGGCCACGATGTCGATTCCCGTCACGGCGGCCGCCTCGGCGACCTCGACGGTCTGCGCGTCGCCCAGGGTCGTGGCATCCGGCCAGAACACGGGGTCGGATCCCTGCGCGGCGACGGAAACGTAGTAGGTGCCGGCGGGGAGATCGGGCACCGTATACCCGCCCTGCGAACCGGTCGTCGCGACGACCGTCGTGCCTCCGTCGGCATCCGTGACCGACACCTGGGCGCCGGCGAGCGCCGCCGCCGCGGGATCGGTGACCGTTCCCGAGATCGACCCGCTGCCCACCGACGTCGCCACGGGCGACGGGACGTCCGTCGCGGCAACGGCCGGAGCGCCCCCGAGCGCGAGCATTCCCACGAGCGCGCCCACGACCGCTACGCGTGCGCTTCGCGCGGTCGAGCGCTGTTTGACGTTGAACATCGTCCCCCCAGAGATGCGTCGCGAATCAAAGCTCGCGAAGTGCGTGGCAGACAGACGGCCCACCCGCTGAACCCGATTGTGTCGAAGGTCATCGCCCCGCACGATGGGGACAATGCCCCATCCCGCGCGGAGGTCACCGATCGATCCGCCTACGATGACGACGTGGATCGGGCTCGGGGGCGCATCGCGACGGGGCGTCGCTCACTAGGCATCGCCGCACTGACCCTCGGAGCGACCCTCGTGCTGGTGTGCGGGACGTGGGCGCTGCTCGCTCTGCGGCCGTCCGAGAACGGGGAACCTCGGATCGTCTGGCCGGAGACGGGAGCGGCGGCGGTGGGGGCGGGAGACCAGACCGCCCTCTCCCCCGGCGCCGAAACGGCCCGCCCCATCGCGAGCCTCACGAAGCTGATCGTGGCCCTGGTCGTGCTGGAGAGCGCCCCGCTGGATGCCGAGGATCCAGGGCCGACCTTCACGATGGATGCCGCGGATGTCGCCGCCTACGAGCAGGAGCGCGCCTCGGGCGGTCAGGCCCTTCCCGTGACGGGGGGCGAGGTGCTCACCGAGCACGACCTCCTCGAGCTCGTGCTGGTCGCCTCTTCGAACAACCACGCGCTGAGCCTGACCCGCCACGTCTTCGGTGACGACACCCGCTTCCTCAGCGCCGCACGATCGTGGCTGTCGGCGCGGGGGCTGGATTCCGTCACGCTCGCGGACGCCACGGGCCTGTCGCCCGAGAACCGCGCCTCCGCCGCCGACCTGCTCGATCTTGCTCGGATCGCGGAGGGTTCCCCCGTCGTACGCGCACTCGCCGCGCAGGATCGGACGAAGGCCCTTCCCGCACCGGACGGCGGAGCGCGGCGATCCTTCGCGGCCACGAACGACATGCTGAACGCGATGGGCATCGACGGTCTGAAGACGGGGCACACCGACGCCGCGGGCTTCACGGCGGTCATCACGGCGCCCCTCGAGCCGAACGACCCGGACGGGCCGCGGGTCACCGTGGTCATCCTGGGCGCTCCCTCAGCGGCGCAGCGCAGCCTCGACGTCGCGCGCCTCCTCGCCTCCGCCCGGGGTGCCGGGTAGCGCCATAGGCTCGATGGCATGACCTCCCGCGCCGCCCGCACCGCCCTCGACGTCGCCGACTGGCGGCGCCGCGTCTTCGCGCTCTACGCCGCCGTGCGGGAGGCGGACGACCCCGAAGACGCGCACGAGCTGTGGCGGATCGAGCGCGACGCCCTGTTCGCCGAGCACCCGGCCACTCCCCTGCTCCCCGAACAGCGGGACGGTTTCGAGGGGCTGCCGCTGGCGCCGTACGACGCCGCCTGGCGGTTCGAGGCCACTCTGCTCGAGGCCGACGGGGCGTCCTTCGTCGCGACGACCGGCACCGACGGCGACGTCGGATTCGAGCGCATCGGCCGCGTGGAGCTGCCGGACACGGGGTCGCTCGACGTGTGGCGCCTGACCTCGTACGGCGGCGGGCTGTTCGTCCCGGTGCGCGACGCATCGGCCGGACGCCCGGGCGGCACCTACGGCGGGGGCCGCTACCTGCTCGACACGATCAAGGGCGCCGATCTCGGCACGGGCGCCGCGCCCGACACCCTCGTGATCGACTTCAACTTCGCCTATAACCCGTCGTGCGCCTACGACCCCGCGTGGGCGTGCCCGCTCGCGCCGGTCGGCAATGTGCTGCCGGTGACCGTCCCGGTCGGTGAGCTCTACGGGGTGTGAGATCTACTCCGCGAGTGCCAGCACCCCGGCGAGGTCGTCGCGGTTCAGCCGGATCCACGGGCCGGCGGGGTCGACCAGCAGCCCGGTGAGACCGTCATCGCCCACGAGCGCCTTCGCCAGCTGCTCGGTCTGCAGCGGCACGGCCTGATCTCCGCGGCCGAGCGCGAGCAGTTCGAGCGGGTGCGAGAACACCTCGAGGAACCGCTCGCCGGTCGCCGTGCGCGACTCGGCCACACCCACCGGGCCGCCCTCTTCGGACTGCGCGACGGCGATCCACAGCGGCGCCCCCGCGAGGACCGCGTCGACGATCGTGGATGCCGTCGACTCGGTGCGCTTCTCGCTGAGCGCCGTCTTGATCCGCAGATCGGGGTCGGCCTCGGACACCATGCGTTCCAGGAGCGCCGTGGGCAGGACGGCGCGGGCGTCGCCCGAGCTGTGATCGAGGACGACACCGGCGTACGGGCCGCCGATGACGTGTCGCATGAGCGCCATGACCGGCTGCCCCATGGCCGAGGTGTCGCGGTCGCCGTCGGCCTCGACGCTCTGGGTCAGGGCCCGACCGCTGCTGTAGGCGAGCACGAGCTGCTCGTCGCCGCGCGTCGCGACGGCGAGCGGAAGGTCTTTGCCCTCGGCGAGGAGTGCGCGGGCGTCACCCTTGACGCGCAGGAAGACGTGCCCCTGCAGGAGTTGACGCGCGACGTTGAGGAGCTGCGCGGGTTCTGACTGTCCGGCGATCTCGGCGAGGGCGATCGCCAGCAGCGCGTTGTCGCGCAGGCCGGGGATCGACTCGAGCCCCTCGGGCGCCTCCATCGGGCCCGGCTGGCGCGCCGAGGGCCGCGCGGCGACCGGCGGCGTCGAATCGGTGACGGGCGCAGCATCGACCGGAGCGCCGACGCCGCGGAACGACGACGTCGAGATGTTCACCTGCGGGACCGGAGCCGCGGGGGCCTCCGACGCAGGAGCATCAGCGGGGTCGACGGGCTGCTCGCCCGGTTCGATCACGTCGTCGGGGCGGTCGGCCGACACGTCATCGGAATCGGACTTCTTGCGGCGCGAGAAAAGTGCCATTGCTCGAGCCTATCCGTGGGCGGGCATCGACCGGCGTGTCGCCGGACGCGTCAGAGCTTGGAGATCGGCGCGATCTTGACGAGGAGCTTCTTCGCGCCGACCGTGTCGAAGCGCACGTGCGCGACCCTCTTCGCGCCCTCGCCGGTGATGGCATCCACGCGTCCTTCTCCGAAGTCGTCGTGACGGATGCGATCGCCGGCGGCCAGTTCCATGTCGCCGTTGTCGCGGACCTTCGCGGGGATGCGGTTCGGGAACTTGCTCGGGTCTGCGGGCGCCCGCTTCGGCAGGGGCACGAGGTCGTCGCCGTAACGGTTACCGCCGCCGGTCTGGCCCGGTCGCCGCCCGCGCGCATTCAGCGCGCGCGACTGCATGCCCCCGCGGCCGTTGACGTCGCCGGGCGACTGGCGCCAGTCGATGAGATCGGCGGGGATCTCCTGCAGGAACCGGCTGGGCATCGCGACCGTGACCTCGCCGAACTGCGCGCGGGTCATTGCGAGCGAGACGTGCAGGCGCTTGCGGGCGCGGGTGATGCCCACGTAGAACAGGCGTCGCTCCTCCTGCGGTCCGCCCGGCTCGTTCGCCGAGATGCGGTGCGGGAGCAGGTCTTCCTCGACGCCCGTGAGGAAGACCGCGTCGTACTCGAGGCCCTTCGCGGTGTGCAGGGTCATGAGCGAGACCGAGCCGGATGCGTCGTCGAGGTCATCGGCATCCGCCACGAGCGTCACCTCGGTGAGGAAGTCGATGATCGTGCCCTCGGGGTTGTTGCGCGCGAACTCGCGGGTCACGGCGACGAGCTCGTCGAGGTTCTCGAGGCGGGCTTCGTCTTGCGGGTCTTTGCTGGCGCGCAGCGCGTCGAAGTATCCGCTCTTGTTGAGCAGCAGCGTGAGCCCCTCGGTCACGGAGGTGGAGGGCGCGAGCTCACCGGATGCCGGGAGCATCACGGCCGTGGCCTCGCTCAGCACCGCGTCGAGCTGATCGATCGCCTTCTGCAGCTTCGGACCGACACCGAGCTGGGCCGAGTTGGCGAGGGCGTCGCGGAACGTGATGTCGTGCTCGGCCGCGTAGCGGGCGATCGCCGTTTCGGTGACGTCGCCGATGCCGCGGCGCGGGCGGTTGAGGATGCGCCGCAGAGCCATCGAGTCGGCCGGGTTGGCGACCGCCACGAGGTAGGCCAGGGCGTCCTTGATCTCGGCGCGCTCGTAGAACTTCGTGCCGCCCATGATCTTGTAGGGCACCGCGGAGCGGATGAAGATCTCTTCCAGCGCACGGGACTGCGAGTTGGTGCGGTAGAACACCGCCATCTGGGAGTAGTCGACGCCCTTGCGGTGCAGCGACTCGATCTCGTCGGCCACGAACTGCGCCTCGTCGTGCTGCGAGTACCCGGTGAACCCGATGATCGGGTCGCCGGCTCCGACATCGGTCCACAGCTTCTTGTCTTTACGGTCGAAGTTGTTCGAGATGACCGCGTTGGCCGCCGAGAGGATGTTCTGCGTGGAGCGGTAGTTCTGCTCGAGCAGCACGACCTTGGCTCCGGGGTAGTCGCGCTCGAACTCGCTGATGTTGCGGATGTCGGCGCCGCGGAAGGCGTAGATCGACTGGTCGGAGTCGCCGACCACGGTGAGCGACGCACCGCTCTCCGCCTCCGGCTCGGCGTCGAAGATCATCATCCCGCCGCCGGCCGACATCGGTTCGGCGTCGCTCCCGGGCGGGCGGGTCAGCTCGTGGATGAGCGCGTACTGGGCGTGATTGGTGTCCTGGTACTCGTCGACCAGGATGTGCCGGAACCGCTTGCGATAGACGTCGGCCACCTGCGGGAACGCGCGGAAGAGATAGACGGTCTGGGCGATGAGATCGTCGAAGTCGAAGGCGTTGGCCCGCTGCAGCTCGCGCTGGTACGAGCCGAAGATCTCGACGAACACGCGCTCTGCCGGGTCGCTCATGTTGGCGGACCGCGCGTAGGACTCGGCATCCGCCAACTCGTTCTTCAGCTTCGAGATGCGGCTCTGCGTGCCGGCGGGCGTGAGACCGAACGCATCGCCCTCGTGCTCTTTGACGAGGCGTTTGATGAGCGCGCGGGAATCTCCCGAGTCGTAGATCGTGAACGCCTTCGTGAAGCCGAACTGCTGCGCCTCGCGCCGCAGGATGCGCACGCAGGCCGAGTGGAAGGTCGAGATCCACATGCCGTCGGCCCGCTGACCGATGAGGCTGTGCACGCGCTCGCGCATCTCGCCCGCGGCCTTGTTCGTGAAGGTGATCGCGAGGATCTGACTCGGGTACGCCTCGCGCGTCCGCAGCAGCGACGCGATGCGGCGCGTCAGCACGCTGGTCTTGCCCGACCCGGCTCCCGCCACGATGAGCAGCGCCTGCCCGCGGTAGGTGACGGCCTCGCGTTGCGGCCCGTTCAACCCTTCGAGCAGGTCGGCGTCGGGGCGGGCGTCCGCCGGGGCGGAGCCGCCGACGATGAGGGGGGTGGAGGCGTCGGTCATGTCGATGACAAGTCTAGGCGGGGGCTCCGACACCCCGCCCCGGTGCGGTGCCGCCACGAGGACGGCACCGCACCTGAGGGTCAGACGCCGGCGCGCCGACGACGCACGGCCATCAGGCCGATCCCGGCCGCCAGCAGGATGCCACCCGCCACGGCCGCCCAGACGGCCGTGACCGCGCCGGTCGACGCCAGCGCGTCCGCCTTCTGCCCGGTCGAGGCAGCGGGCGACGACGACGCCGAGGGAGCGGCCGACGACGTCTCCGACGGCTGCGCGGTCGCGGTCGTCTCCGGCGTCGGGGTGGAGTCCGGAGTCGGCTCGGGGGTCGGAGTGGGCTCGGGCGTCGGGTCCACGGGACCCGCGAGGGCGGGCAGCGAGCCCACGCGGAGCGCCCCCTGGGCGACCCCGTCGGTGAACCACCACGCCGACCGCGTGGATGCTTCACCGAGAGCCACCGGCAGCGTCGCGAAGCCCTCGTTGTTGGTGTCGGGCAGGCCCGCGGGGCGCGAGACGCGCACGAGACCCGGCGTGTCCGTGCCGTTGAGCGTCACCTGGACCCCGTCGCCGTGGCATCCGTCGTCGCACATCGCCCACAGCACCCCGAGAGCCGTGTCCCAGTCCAGGGCCATGACGGCCGGGAGACCGGGCACGATCTCGGCGACGAGCACGTGCGTGCCGTCGGCGTTCAACGCGAAGGCGTACACGTGGCCGTTGTCCTCCATCGCCGTGAAGAACAGCCCGTCGCCGTGTCCGGGGTAACGCGCGGGGTCGTAGAGCGCGCCGGTGTTCCGGTCGACGAGCGTGGTCTCCAGGTCGGCATCCGAGATCCACTCGACGGCCTCGAGCCCGACGTTGGCCGCCACCGCCGGGAGGGATGCCGTGAGGTCCCACTCCTGGCCGGCGACGACGTCGGGTCCGGGCGCGTTCGGGTCGACCTTCAGCACGGTGTTGCGGTTCACGCCCTTCGCGCTGTTGTCGCGCTCGGTCGCGAGGTACACGAAGCCGTCATCGGCGACCGTGATGCCCTCGGCATCCGGCCCCGCTGCGCCGGCGTTGCCGGCATCCTTCGGGAAGCGAGCACGCTTGCCGTTCTCCCATCCCGCGACGGGGGTGGCCGAGCCGTCCGCCGCGACGGCGAGCTTCCAGAAGGTCCCGGTGCCGTTGTCGACCGCCCAGAGGAACGTGCCGTCCGCCGTCACCTGGCTGTCCAGGCCCGAGCTGTCCGAGAGGAAGGTGGGGGCCGTGTCGACCACGCGCGTCTCGGGCGCACCGGGCCACTCGACCGCCGGGGCCTCGCAGACGTTGGCGGCGCCCTTGGTCACGGCGAACGTCACCGCGAAGACGCCCGTGGTGTCGGGGCAGCGGCCCCACGTGGTCGCGGCGTGCGCCGTCCAGGACGTGGAGTCGATGAGCGTGTCGCCCTCGAACAGGCGCACGGTGTCAGCCCCGCCGAGCCCGAAACCGAGGTCGGCCCGCTCCACCACGAGGTAGCCGTGGGCGGCCAGCGTGGAGCCCGCGGGGAGCGTGTAGATGTGCGTGTCGTCGTCGTCCTTCAGCACGAGGCCCGCGGCATCCACCGCCGAGCCGGTCGGGTTCACCAGCTCGATCCAGTCGTCGGACGATCCGCCGTCGGACTCGACCTCGTTGATGCGCACGGGGCTGCCGCAGGCGTTCGGGAATCCCTTGGTCGACAGGGCGACGTCGCGCAGTTCGCCCACGCCGTCGGGGCAGCGCGCGTAGACACCCTGTGCGTGAGCGGTCCACGAGTACTCGACGACGGTGAGGCCCGACGCGTTCCGGATCGTCGCCGTGTCGGCACCGCCGAGGCCGAACGAGAAGTGGATGCCACCGTCGAAGACGAAGCGTCCCCCCGGGGCGAGCACGGTGCCGGCGGGCACGGGGGTCGTGTCGGCCGCGTGTCCGACGGGGTCGTTGTCGACGAGGGTCCAGCCCGAGATGTCGACGGGAGCGGACTCGTTGTTGACGATCTCGACCCAGTCCGTCGCGTCGCCGTTGGACTCGACCTCGTTGATCACGACGTCGGGGAGGACGCACTCGTTCGCCGCGCCCGGAGTCGGACGCGCGAGCACGAACGCGCCCACGCCGTTGGGGCAGCGAGCGAGAGTCGCCGCGGCGGCGTCGCCGTCGATCGCGGCGTGGCCCTGCCAGGGCAGCGTGTCGTCGACGAGGGCGCCGGTCGGGTCGAAGAGCCGGATACGGTCGGCGCTGCCGATCCCGATCGGGTCGCGGAAGGCGGTGCGCACTCCCCCGACGAGGCCCTCGGTGGCCTCGTCGACGACGAGGAATCCGCCCGCGGAGAGCGCGGTCCCGGGGAGGAAGGTCCACCGGTGGTCGTCGGAGTTGTCGCGCAGTTCGTACCCCGTGAGGTCGAACGCGGTGGAGCCGGGGTTGTACAGCTCGACCCAGTCCGCCGGCTGCGAGTCGACCTCGTTGAGCCGGACGCTCGCGGGAACGGTCGGTGCGGCGCAGACGTTCGCCGATCCCAGCGTCACCTCGGTGGCCGGCGCCCAGGCACCGGTTCCGTCGGGGCAGCGGGCCCAGGTCGCCAGGGCGGCGGTGTTGGTGTAGGCGTACGAGTCGACGACGGTACCGGTCGCGTCGTAGAGCACGACCTCGTCGCCCTTGCCGAGGCCGAAGGGGAAGTCGGTCCCGTTGACCAGGACGAGGAAGGCCTTCGACGCCAGCACCGTACCCGCGGCGATCGTGCCGAACTCGCTGCGCTTGTCGTCGCTGACCTTCCATCCGCCGATGTCGACCGGGGAGGAGCTGGAGTTGTACAGCTCGATGCTGTCGGACGCCACACCCGAGACCGCGTCGTAGACGATCTCGTTGACGACGACGTCCGAGGTCGGCGCGGGGCCGGACGTCGGGGTCGGCGTCGGCGACGGGCTCGGGGCGGGCGTCGACGTTCCGAAGGTGTTCGCGGCGCCCTTGGTGGGCTCGGCCGTCTCGGTCCAGTCGGGCGAGCCACCCGGGTTGTAGCCGTAGGTGGTCGCCGCGTGCGCCGTCCACGAGCGCGAGTCGACGAGCGCGCCGCTCGCGTCGAACAGTCGAGCGGAGTCGTTGGCGCCGAGGCCGAAGTCGAAGTTGCCGACACCGCCCTTCTCGTCGATGACGTAGACGCCCCCGGCCGGAACCGACGCGTCGGCGCCGAAGACGAACGCGTGCGTGTCGTCGGAGTCCTTGAAGGTGTAGCCGGCGAGCGAGATCGGCGACGATGACGTGTTGATGAACTCCACCCAGTCGCCGGGGGTACCGCCGCTGGACTCGACTTCGTTGATGTGGATGCCACCGGGCTCGGCGGCGAGAGACGGCAGGGGCAGAGCGACGACGGTGGCGGCGCAGACGGCGCTCGCCGCCGCGGCCGCGAGGGCACGACGCAGGGTCGACATGACACTCCTCGGGGGATCGGGTCCTGTCACTGCACCACGCGCGGGTGGACCGGAACGTCCTAGACGGTGTGCAGGAGGTGAACAGTCGGTCCGACACCGATCATCGGCATCCGGAGATCCTCCGACGGGCACGAGAGAATGAGGGCATGCGCCTGATCCTCAACATCCTGTGGCTCGTCCTCTCGGGGTTCTGGCTGTTCCTCGGCTACCTCGCGGCGGGCATCGTGCTCTGCATCCTGATCCTCACGATCCCGTGGGGCATCGCGTCGTTCCGTATCGGCCTCTACGCCCTCTGGCCGTTCGGACGCGAGATCGTCGCCAAGCCCACCGCGGGCGTCGGATCCTTCCTCGGGAACGTCGTGTGGGTCATCCTCGCCGGGTGGTGGCTCGCCCTCGAGCACATCGTCACCGGACTTCTGCTGTGCATCACGATCATCGGCATCCCGCTCGGGATCGCGAACTTCAAGCTCGTGCCGGTGTCGCTGATGCCGCTCGGCAAAGAGGTCCGCGACATCCGTCGCGGCGGCCCGTTCGACCGGACGCTCGCGGGCTGACCCTCAGGACGACGAGACGCGCCGCCGCCGCTCCTCCGCCCGAAGGGGCAGAGCGAGGACGATACCGGCGATGGTCATGAGCGCCGCGAGGACCGCGGCGACGATGAGGGCCTCGGTGGGGAATCGCGTGTCGTACAGACCCGTCATCCGAGCGAGGTGCCACGGCAGCACCCCGATCTGACTGTTCCACCCGCGGAGAGCCTCGGTCGCACCGATCACCGCGGCGGTCGCCGTGGGCAACGCGAACACGGCCCCGACCCCCGCGAGGGCGACTCCCGCCGCGCGGCGCCGACCCAGCTGCGGCTCGAGCGACCATCCGGCGACGACGAACACCCAGCCGACGAGGCCGAGCACGATCGCGAGGTAGAGCACCCGGACGGCGCCGATGCTCCAGAGCACGGGCCACACGCCCTCCGGTCCCGAGAACGAGAGCGCGGCCAGGGTCACGATGCAGCGCAGCACGAGGGCGCCGCCGACCGCGGCGATGACCGGCCACGGCGAGCGCGTTCCCAGCAGCAGCCGGACGGCGAGGGCGAACACGAGCCACCCCGCGACGGCGAGCACGACACTGCCGACCCCGTCGCCGCGCGCCTGGGTGATGCGCGTCGCCACGAGCAGGACGCCCGGGATGAGGATCATGAACCAACGGTCGAGCGGAAGGACGCCCAGCGTCGACTCGCGGGCACGCCAGGGACGGGTCGACGCGATCCACGTCGCGCGGGCGGCGGCGGCTCCGGGCCGTCCGACCAGTCGCGTCCGAGCCGCGAGCATGCCGATCACGACCCACGCCACCGCGAGGATCAACAGCACGCGGGCGACCCACTCGGTCGCACCGTCGACCTCGATCGGCATCCGGGTGAACGGATCGACCAGCAGCGCCAGCACGACACCGATGATGAGGAGTACGGCGACGGTCCCCAGGGCCAGGATGCCTCGCCCCGCCGTCGTCGCCATGCACCCACGTTACCCGCCGTTGCGGGGCGCTTCCGCCGCCCGCGGCACCGGACCGTGCGGGCATCGGGCTGCCGGTCCCGGGCGTGAGGGCGGCACGGACGGAGTACGTCGCGTGACGGATTGTGTAACAATCCTTCCATGCTTCCCGCCCTCGCGGTCCTCGCCGCCGCACTCTGCTTCGCCACGACCGGCACGGCTCAGGCGCTCGCCGGCGTCGACGCCTCTCCCCTGGCCGTCGGCGCCGCGCGCATCGTGGTGGGCGGCGGCATCCTCGGGATCA